>NZ_AUHH01000028.1 GCF_000423085.1 Granulicoccus phenolivorans DSM 17626 = NBRC 107789 = JCM 15570
CTTCGTGATGGCGGCACGGACCTCGTCGGGATCCACCGGACCGGTCACGGTGACCGTGGAGACGCCGCCGGAGGTCAGGTCGACCTCCACCGCCGTGGCCCCGTGTACGGCCGCTACCTGCTTCGTCACCGAGGCAACACAGTGCCCGCAGGTCAGCCCTCCCACCCGGTACGTCGTGGTGCCGGTCGCGGGCGTGGTGGTGCTTCGGATTTCCTGCAGACCGGTGGCGCGATCGGGGGTGCAGCAGGCGCAGCCTCCGGTAGCCATCGGTAGCAGTGTGCGCGTGGTGTTCGTCATAGGTGGTCTCCTTGATGAATCGGTGAGGGCGGTTCTTTCGCTAAGAGCATACCCCTTAGGGGTATATCACGTTTCGATGGCGGCGGACCCCAGATGGCCGTGCCTGCCCCGATCCCGGCCCTGATCCTCCCGGGAGGTCCGCGAGATCCGGCTCGTCATGGGCCTGAGCACCCTGCGGCTGGCACAGATCCTGGGGACACTCCGGCGGGGGAGCGGGTGGCCACCGACCGGTCCACGTCCCACCGGCCGGCGAGCCGGCGGCAGGTGCGCCTGGACGACTGGATCGACTGCGAGAACCTGGGTATGCCGGGCTGCTGGCCGGTCCTGGTGCAGCCCGGGCCGAGAGTGACGCGTGGCGCGTAGCTCGGGCGGAGGCGGTGGAGGCAGCGCGGGTGGAGCGCAGCCCTTCGTGTGGGTCGCTGCGGCAGCTTTGACCACCACAGATTGCGGGGCCCGGGTCAGCGGTGCGCCTGACGGCTCCTCTCCGGAAGATGGACGCCTCTATCCGGAAATGGAAGTGCACAAAAAGCCTGATGCCCCGTCATGCATTGGGCAGCAGGGGCCACTGGAACAGCCGCACCAGGAGATCGAAGGGATGTATCCAGTGGAAGGCTGTGCCTTCGAGTTGCACGTCGAACCGCACTTCCAACTCGGCCCAGATGGGAAGGCCCCCGAGGATGCTGGGAAGCACGACCGCCGGCATGGCTTGAAAGCCCGGCAACGTGAATTCCACGAAACGATGCGAATTCTCCTCATTGAAAACCGGTTGAACGTCGGTCGCCTCCCCGATAACGGTCGGTACCGGACCCGGGGACCCAAAAGCGTTCTGGACCAGTGTCTGCCTACGAATCATCCAACATTTGCTCCAGTAGTCACCATCGAACACACCAGAGTCACCGGTGTAACCCCCGAGCCGTCCGAATAGCTCGACGTGGGGGGCGGACACCCATCGCCCGGTGGAACTGGGTGGAATCCGGTCGTGGGAAATACTGTAGAGGCTTTTCACGCCGTAATGAAAAAACTGCAAAGAGCCGCTGTCGGATGTCTTCTTACCGGTGTAGTGAAGGCCGTCCGCCTGTTCGCTTACGCCATAAGGAGAGGTGCAGGATGTGGTGTAGGACGCAAACCAGAAGGTGGTGTCCACCGGTGCCGGAGGGCCGAAGTCAAGCGGGAATCGATGAAAGGAGGGGATGAACTCGGAGGCCTTATGGGTCCGTATCCGCTGCATCTCCGCCCGCCTGAGTCGGGCAGCCCTTTCCCTCAGTTCACGCGCATCAGAATCCGATCGGGTGAAGATCTGGAACTGGATATCTCGATCACCTTCAGTGGGCCGGGTGAGCCTGGTCAACTCCTGGGTCTCAGTGATCGCGGCCGTGCGTTCCGCCTCGATCCGGGCGAATGTTTCCGCCACCTCTGGCGGAACCGATTGGTGTGGATTGATGTGGATCTGCTGATCGGTCATGGATCCCCCGAGGCTCGCTCACGCCGATTTGTCAGCGTTTCCCGCCCGCCGTCAAGCTGGCGATCCGCGCAACAGTGAGCCTACGCTCGGCGCCGATCACGGGCAACAGTGCAATAGATATTCGGCCTATTCGGCATATTCGGCCCAGGCCATTACGGTTTCCGCTGGATGTCGTGCGGGCCTCCACCATCTTGGTGCATCCGCCCAGCCGGCCGGCCCGGTGCCGGAGCCCGGGTTTCAGCGGCCGCCGATGGGGAGGGCACTGCGGTCACAGGCCCATGCCCTGGTGCGCGCGATCGGCCTCCGGGTGGAGACGCCCGCCGATTTCGACCGGCGCGGCACGGAGAGTGACCCCCGGCGTCATGGGACGACGAGAACGGAGGCAGGTTCGATCCGTGGCCCGTGCCCGCCTCCCCGGGGTAGCGTGGTCTGTACCCGTGCAAAGGAGCACCGATGGCTGAGCAACTCGATTTTCTCAACGGCGTGAGCAAGCTGCACGCCATGTACACCGAGCAGGTCCGGATGCTCGCCCATGCCCACGGCATGTCGAATGAGCAGGCCGCGATCCTGTTGGACCAGTTCGGCTACTACAACGTGGCCCGGCAGATTCTGGTCGAGCCGCGGCACGACGTGACCAGGGACGGACTGGCCGAGATCGTCCGGGACGAGACTGTGCACAACCCGAAAGCGCACGACGAGGGCACTGCCTAGGGCGGGAGAAGGCGTGGATCCGTCCGACGTATCCCGCTCCATGCAAGATGTCGCGCGGCAGGCAGTCCGCGAGTACATCGAGAACCACAGCCGGGCCGATCTGCTTGATCAGGTGCTGGACCAGGAGTTGCCGCGCTATGCCGAAGCGCTGGAGCGACTCGGCCAGTGATCTACCTGACCTGTCCGAGTTGATGCATGTCGCTCACCGGATGCTGGGCCCCGAGGTGCCGGTGAGAGATCCAGGCTTGTTGCAGTCAGCGCTGGCGCGTCCGCAGACCACCGCCTTCGGAGCAGATGCCTACAGCACCTTGGAGGACAAGGCGGCGGCGTTCCTGCACTCCCTTGCGCGCAACCGTGCCCTGGTAGATGGGGACAAGCGACTCGCTCTGGCGGGGACGATTGCATTTCTGGGTGTCAATGGGCGCAGGCTCACCCTGACCAACGATCAGGCCTACGAGCTGGTGATGGCGGTCTCAACGGGGAAACTCGACGAGATCCCCGAAATCGCTCTCCGGATCAAGCGCGGCAGCCGACCCTGGTAGCTGCCCTCGATCCGTGACGAAACTCTTCCAGGACGGCGTGTCTTGAGGGAGCTTGCACAAGCCCGCACGCGCATGAGCACACTGGTCCGGGCCCGACACCGTGTGGTGTCGGGGCCTGCTGCTGAACTTGCGGTCACATCGGTCCGGTCGGGACCTCTCTCACCACGTCGGTGACCGCGTCTCCGCTGGTCAACCAACGGATTTTGGTCGGGCTGACAGGATTTGAACCTGCGACCCCTTGACCCCCAGTCAAGTGCGCTACCAAGCTGCGCTACAGCCCGCCATGGCCATCTCTGGCCACCCGGAGACTCTACACGATCACGGCCACCGGCGCACATCGACGCGTTGACTCATCCAGGATGCCCGCGTGGAGCGCTTCGTTGCCTCATCTCAACGTGCCCGCTGGAGTGACTTCCGGAGCTGTTCGGGAGGATCGAGCTTCGGTTCGGTCAGGCAGCGTCACCGTTGGGTACGCAGCTTCGGTGCGCCGTGACGCTGGTTCACCGAAACTGACGTTGGGTGGATGCGGTGAAGCTCGGTCCGGGGGCTGCGGCATCGGACCACCCGGCCCGCCCCTGGCCATGCTCATCAGCCAGCAGGATCGGCCCGATTGACCCATCTCACAGTCAGCCAGCGCCCTCCCGGCTCGGGGGATCCGGCCACCCGGATCTAGAATTGGGACATGAAGCGCCCGGAACCCAAGTGCCCCATTCGCCTCGGCGAATCGTGCAGCCTGTGTTACCCCGGAGCGAGCGGTCCCGAGGACTGCGGGTTGGTCTGGCTGGTCCGCGAGGACCCCGAGCTGATGGAACAACTCAATGAGTTGCGCCGCGAGCAGCAGGCCGAGACCCGCGCACGGAAGGACGCCGCCCACTCGGTAGCCACCTCGGCGCACTGAACCCCGCACCGGGTTATCGTTCCCCGGTGCGCAGGCTCCAGGAATTCGCCGTTCTGCCGGTGCGGACCGTACGGCTGTGGCTGTCCTACCTGCCCCAACTGGTGTCGATCTTCCTGATCGGCTGGATCATCCGTACGCTCGGCACCAACGCCGCTGTCACCATCGGGCAGGCCAACCGGGTCCTGGCCACCCTGCTGTACGTGGTCGGTGTGGTGGCCCAGGTCCTCGCGATGATCGCGATGATCCGACTGCTCAAGCCCGGGCTACGAATGGACCGGCTCACGGCGGGGGAGCGGCGCCCCGGCGTACCCGCTGAGGCCCTGCGGACCGAGCCGCTCGTCGACGTCCTCCTGCTCTCGATCGGACCGTTCCTCGCGGTGTACGCGGTCTGGAAGCTGATCGACGCCTGGGTCAGCGACCTGTTCCTGTGGAATATCGCACTCAAACCCGACCTGCGCGCCCAGGATGCCTGGTCCATCTCCACCGACGCCGGTCAACTGCCGCTGTTCCTCGCGATCGGAGGCAGCGCCTTCATCCTGCGGATCGCCTACCAATTCCTCACCCGCGGCCGCCGCAACCCCTGGATCCGCCTGCCGCTGGTGGTGCTGGAGAGCCTGTGGGCGTTCTGCCTGTTCCTGATCACGCTGATCGGGGTCGACCAGTTGAAGACCTGGCTGCAGACCCGCGCGGTGACCCGCTGGCTCCAGGTCGGCTGGCAGGGCTTCCTGGACCGGTTGCCGGATCTCACGCTCCCGTTCGGGCTGACGCTTCCCGCCGCGGTCGCCGAAGCAACCGGCTGGATCTGGGAAACGCTGCTCCCGGCGGTCTGGAACAGTTTCGCCCTGCCGCTGGCGTGGCTGGCCCTGGCCGCGACCGTGCTCGGCTGGCGCCATTTCCGCGTACGCGACGTGGTGACCGGTCGGCTGTCCGAACGGATCGACCGCTTCACCCCGACCTCCACGGCGGGCCGCTCGTTGCTCCGGGTCGGCAGCGTCCTCGGCGCCGACCTGCGCGACAAGTACGTCCCGGTCCTGCACGCGCTGAGTCTGATCCGGCGCGCCGGGCCGATCCTGCTGGGTGCCTTCATCGTCTGGTACGCCGTGCTCACCACCGGGCAGAGCCTGCTGCACCAACTGACCGTGGCGTGGTTCGGCCCCGGGGAGACCGACCGCTTCGTCGCGTTCATGCAGTGGGCCCAGCTGCCGTCCGAACTCCTCTGCCAGACCCTGCTGCCGGCGCTGCTGGTCACGACCCTCGACCGGGGCCTGAATCACCTCGCCGCCGAACCCGCCGAGGCACCCAGCGACCCCGAACCCGCGCTGACCCGAGCCCCGGCCGCCCGACCCGCTAGGTCGTGAACCGCCAGGACCGGCTCACCGGACGCTGCCCCTCGGTCACCACGACCTCGACGCTCAGTCCGGCCTCATCGCTGGGCCGGATCTCGTAGACCTGGGTGAGCGCGTACTGCCGGCCGGCCTCGATCGGGCGCACCACCGCGGTGCACCCGCCGACACTCCCGTCCGGGAGTTGCAGCCCCACCGCCGACGGGCCGATCTGCTCGTCGCGCCCATTGCGTACCGCCACGTCACAGGACAGGATGTCGGCATAGTTGTCCGCCGCGATGGATCGCGTCGGCTCGAGGGTCAGCTGCACCCGGGCCAGGCGCAGCCCGTCGATCCCGCGGACCGGCGCCCCACCGATGCCGGGCAACTCGTCGGACACCGCGACCCCGTCCACCCGCAGCCGGAATCCGTAGGCACTCAGGTCGGCCCATTCCCCGACCCGACTGGTTCCGATCACCCGTTCCTGCTGCCAGCGTCCACCGGCCACCGCACCCATCCCGACTGCGAGCAGGATCGCCACCAGCAGCAGTGCCCCGGCAACCAGCCAAGGGCGCCGCGACCGGCTCACTTGCGGCGGCGCAGCGCGAACCCGGTCAGCAGCCCGGCCAGGAACACCGCGGTCAGCATGATCCAGTGCGGGGCGGTAAAGGTCGCCGCGACGATGTGGAAGGTGGCCGGCTGCCGGTTCTGGGCGATGAACGCGATCGCCAGCACTGCGATGACGAGTCCGATCCAGAAGCGTGGGCTGGTCAGCAGGGCCTTGACGATACTGCGATTCTCCTCGGTCTTCGACCTGCTCATGACTGCCTCTCCGAAGGTGCGCCGACCGCACGGCGCGCTCGGTCCATTGTCCTCCCCCAGCCTCCTGCACTGAGGGTCACCTGCGCCAGCTGCCGCGCCCGGGGTGGCTAGGCTGAAGCCCTCAGTTGCAGGGGCAACTGGAAGATCGGGGGATCACTGTGTCAGAACTCATCATCATCGGCTACGACGACCACGAGACCGCCGAAAAGGCGTACCACCGGGTCCAGCAACTCCAGCACGACTTCGTCGTCGAACTGTCCGGCCTGGCCGTGGTCCGCGTCGACGAGGACGGCAAGCGGCATGTCGACACTCCCGGCAGCCTGGTCGGGGTCTCGGCCGCCTCCGGTGCCACCTGGGGCCTGCTGTTCGGGCTGATCTTCCTCACCCCGGGGGTGGGCCTGCTCCTGGGCGGGCTCTGGGGCGCGCTGCTGGGCAGGATCGGCAAGTCCGGGATCGATCGAGCCTTCAGCGAACGGGTCACCGGCATGCTCGGCAACGGCAAAGCCGCGCTGGTGCTGATGGCCACCAAACTCACCGAGGACAAGTTCAATGCCGGGATCGCCGAGTTCGGTGGTCAGGTGCTGAAGACCTCGCTGTCCGAGGCCGACGAGAAGGAACTGCAGCAGATGCTCGGCGTCCACGACAACGCCGCGACTGCCACCGAACCGAGCTGACCCAGGTGCCCGGCCTGACCGCGGCCGAGGCCGCGGCCAGGTTGGCCGCCGGCGACGGCAATACCACGGAGCTGAAGCAGCAGGTCGAGCGGCCCCGGCTGCGGAGCATCTTCACGATCTTCCAGCTGAACCTGCTCGGCCTGGTCGGCATCCAGCTCCTGCTGGGCGCTCCGATCGGTGCCCTGATCACGCTCGTCCTGGCGTTGGTGAGCATCGGGATCCGCGTCGGCAAGGAGGAGTACGCCCAGCGCCGCGTGGATCTCCTCGAGCAACGCATGCGTCCACGGGCCACCGTCATCCGCGACAACCGAGAGAGCAATATCGACGCCGACCGCATCGTGCTCGGCGACCTGGTCGTGATCGGACCCGGCGACCAGCTCCAGGTGGACGGCCCGGTGCTGGCCGGCGGCCCCCTGGTCATCGACAGTTCCGCGGTGACCGGGGAGCGCGCACCGCACCGGGCCCAGCCCGGCGATCTGCTGCTGGCCGGGAGCACCTGCCTGGCCGGACGCGGCACCATGCGCGCCGAGCGGGTGGGGGCGCACCGATCGACCCACGCCCGCGGTGCCCGTCGCCCCGCGCCGACCCGGCAACCGACCCCGCTGGAGCACCTGGTGGCCCGGATCCTGTTCGTGCTGCTGCTGGTGGTCGTGGGCTACGTCGCGATCCTGCTGGCCAAGTTCTTCCGGCTGGACGTGGGTACCCCGGGGGACGCACTGGTCGATGCCGCCCCGGTGGTGTTCAGCCTGCTGCCGACCGGGCTGTACCTGATGATCATTCACACCTACACGACCGGGACCGCGGAGCTGGCCCGGTCCGGCGCCCTGGTCCGCAGCGCCCGTTCGGTGGAGTCCCTGGCCGAGTCGAACGTCGTGTGCTTCACCGATGTCGGGATGCTGGCCGGGACCGCCGCGGAGATCGTGCCGGTTCCCGGGCACGACAATGATCCGGACTGGCCCTCGAGTTCGCAGCAGCGGCGGCTGGTCGGTGACCTGGCCCGGAACCTGCCCGAGCCGACGCCGCTGGCCACCATGATCGCCGACGCGTTCGACGGTGTCTCCCGGCCGGTACGCTTCTCCGCCGGTGCGCTGCTCCGGGACGGCTGGACGGCGCTGGCGTACGCGGGGGAGAGCGATCCCGACCTGTACGTGCTGGCCCGGCGCAGCGTCCTGGAACCCCTGCTCTCCGATGCCGAGGCGGCCCGGATCGCCGATGATTCCCCGGATCCGGCCGGTGTTGCGGCGGCCGACCGGTTGGTGCTGGCAGTGGCGCGCGCCGCAGCCGGTGACCCCGACTGGTCGGCGCGGCTCACCGGGCCGGACGGTACGCCGACGCTCCCGACCGGCCTGCTCCCGATCTGTGCGGTGGAGATCCGGCGCCGGATCCATCCCGACGCGCTCGAGGTGATCGCCGACTGGGTCGCCACCGGCGTCCGGATCAAGGTCTTCGCCGCCGGGGAACCGGACCAGGTGCTGGCGACATTGCGGGAAGCAGGACTGTCCCCGGCTGCCGAGGCCGACCTGCTTGCCGAGGGCGGCCTGTCCCGCGCGGCGTACGAGGCGCTGCCGCCGGAGCAGCGGGCCGAGGCGGTCGCCCGGCACCGATTGTTCGGCGGGTTCCGCCCCGACCAGGTCGCCGAGGTGGTCCGGACCCTGCGGAAGGCCGGCCGCCACGTCACCGTGGTCGGCGACGGGCTGACCGATCTGCCCGCCCTGCAGCAGGCCGATCTCGCGGTGACCCAGCCGGCCAGTACGCAGGCCGCGCTCGGGGCCGCCGACATCGTGCTGCTCAGCGATTCCCCGGCCGCGCTGCTCACGGTGCAACGCAAGGGGCAGGCGATGGTGCGCGGGCTGCTCGACATCCTGAAACTGAATCTGACCCTGGTGGTCTGCTCCGCGCTGCTCATTCTGGCGGTCCGGCTGCTCGATATCGGGTTCCCGTACCGGTCCGGCCAGGGGACGGTGATCTCCCTGCTGGCGGTCACCATCCCGTCGATCCTGCTGCCGCTGTGGACACCGCCCGGGGCGGTCGACCGGGACCGGCATCTGCGGGATCTGACTCGTTTCGTGCTCCCCACGGGGGTGAGTCTGGCCCTGGTCGCGACGGTGGTGTATCTGCTCGGCTATCGGTGGTCCGGCGACCGGTCAGTGGCCCAGTCGGCGGTGATGTACACGCTGCTGTACTGCGGGCTGCTGCTCTCGGTGCTGATTCATCCCCCGCACCGGGCCGGTGTTCGGGCGCAGTGGCGTCCGGTGATCATGACGGTCGCCCTGGCGGTGCTCGGCACCCTGCTGCCGCTGTCGGTCACCGCGCGGTTCTTCTGGTCGGTCCAATTCCTGCCCGGCCCGGCGGAGTATCTGCTCGTCGCGGTGGCGGTGGTGGGGTGGCTGGGCCTCGTCCTGGGCCTGGGGCGGTTGCTCCGGCTTCCGGGCCTGTCCGGGGCTGCGGTCAGGCGGTGGCGACGAAGGCAGCCAGCGCGTGGCCGGACCCGTCCAGCAGGGTGAGCCGGTCCCCGTCGAGGCGGTACGCGCGGGCGTCCCGCACGGCGGCCAGATAGGCGTACTCCTGGTCCATCACCGGGCCGTCACAGGCCATCAGGGTGGTCGCCAGCGCGTCCGACACCGAGATCGTGCCCACGCCCAGGGCCACCGGGCCGAAGTACCGGTTGCAGCCGGCCGACCCGGAGATCTGCTCGGTGGTGAACGCCGCGGTGATGCTGGTTCCGGCCACCGGGGGAGCCTGGTGCAACTCGGTCAACTCCCAGGAGGTGCCGGGCAACTGCGGCCCCGCGGCGGGCTGGGCGGTGTCGGCCCACCCGGTCAGCAGCAGCGCGGCCAGCACCGCCGAATACATCGGTCCGGACCGCATCGCGCGCCTCCTCGCCGGGCTCAGCGCCCCGCTTCGTACGTCGGTTCCTCGATCGTAACCGGGCCGGCCGCCGGGGGCACCGGGTCGGGCAGCACGAAGGTCGGGGCATCGCGGACCGGCACGATGCCGCCCGCCGCGTTCGAGCGTACGCTGAACCGCGCCCCGCGCAGTTTCGCGGCGGGTACCTCGAACACCGCCTGCGCCACGGCGGCCTGGGCGACCGGCACCTGCACCGATCCGGCCGGCAGCCCGATCCGGGTCACCGGGTCGTAGCGCTTCCCCTCGGCGGTGGTGATCCGGGGCAGCCCGGTCAGCAGGCGCTGGTGCGGCTGCACCCAATAGGTGACCACCAGGAACGGCTCCCAGGACTGCTGGGTGGCCCCGCTCGGAGTGCCCACCTCGGTCGCGGCGACCACTTGGAGCAGCCGGGCATCCAGCCGTGGGGTCCGTGCGATGCCGTCGGCCCCGGGCCCGGCCGGCCGGTCGATTTCGGTACCCTCCGGGCGCAGTGTCGCGATCCACCCGGCCAGGACCAGGCACAGCGCCAGGACGACGAACCCACCCAGCCGCTTCATCGGCGCACCTGCGCGGTCAGCGGGACCCGGGCCTTCGGGGGGAGTTGCGCTTTCAACTCACCGAGGCGCGCGAAGTCGTCGTCCGGTTTGCGCTGATCGAGGACCAGCACGTCGATCGCGTACGGGCCCCGGCCGTCGGGGACATAGTCGTTCGCGGCGAACTTGAACACGCACCCGGCGTTGGTCGCGACGTCCGGGTCGAACTTCGCTGCCTCCAGCGGGGCCCGGACGTGCCCGCAGGTGCTGATCCCGAGGGCGCGTCCGCCCGGCATCCGGACGATCATCACCTGCGGAGTCAGCGACGGGTGCGATGCGGTCAGTTTGCTGGTGATCGTGGCCAGCACCACCAGGTCCACCGGGGTCCCGGCCTGGGAGCGGACGTACGCCGAGCCGATGCGGATGTCCCAGCCCTTGGTCCGGATGAGTTGCCCCGGCGCCACGATCGGTCCCGGGTACGCCGAGGCCCGTCGGAACCCTCCCGCGGCGGTGATCACGGCGAGCAGCACCAGCGCCACGCCGGCCACGATCACCCAGCCGAGCAACCGGCCGCGTACCCCGAGCGCTGGCAGCGGAACCGGTCCGGCCGAGCGTCGCGGCGGGTCGTCGGGCTGCATGGGCGTCAGCCTAAGCAGCGATCGGTTCAGCCGTGGCTGTTGCTCGGATTCGGCGACGGTTGTGCCGGCCCCGGGTTCCCGCGACCACGTGGTGGTGGCGATCGGGCTTCCCGCGACAGCGACGGCGGCGCCCCGACTGCGACAGCAACACGGGCGCCGGGGCTTCCCGCGACAGCAACAGCGGCTCAGCGCATGGCCCGATCCTGGGCATCAGCGGTACCAGCCGGGTGCAGCCCGATTCCATGGCCCGGGGCCGTGGACCCGATGATCCAGGCCCCGGACGCCGAGGCGAGGGTTGCAGCGGGCCGAACAGCGGGCTGCTGGGAGTTCGTGCCCCAGGCGGAGGCTCACCCGGCGTCGCTCCGGGCACCCAGCGTCACAGCGGGCAACCCAGCTTCTGGGCGCCGTGAAGCTAGGTGGCCTTGGGTGACGCTGCGTTGGCCCGGTGGCCGCTGCCCTGCGAGGTCACTTCCTCCCCGCTGCTGGTGCAGCAGGTGCGGGAGCCCTACGGTCCGCGGGATGGACTTGACTGTCGCGGGAACGCCGGTGCCGGAACTCTCCGTCGCGAGAACGACGGTGCCCGGACCTGAGATCGCGGCCAGCGATACTTCCGGTTTCCCCGCGACACAAGGTGTACTTCCGCGACAGCAACAGCTGCGCCCCGGCTTCCCGCGATGACTACCGCGGCTCAGCGATGCCACTTCCTTCCCGCTGCTGGTGCAGCAGATGCGGGAAGCGTTACGGCCTGCGGGATGGGCGTACGTATCGCGGGAACGCCGGTGCCCGAACCATCCATCGCGGGAAGGCCCCCGCGTACCCCGCGAGCGACCGAACCCGCTCAGGCGTCGTAGCGCAACCCGAACCCGCTGACGTACCGGTTCCCGGCCGCGTCGACATACACGTACGGGCGACCGTCCATGTACTTCTCCTTGTCGAAGCCGGGCACATCGTTCGGGGACGCACACCGCCCGTTCTCGTCGACCGCGAGCGCCGCCTGGTTGATCGGCAGGGTCAGCGGCAGGCTGCCGGTGGGGGAGTTGCCACCCACCAACGTGTCGAACAGCACCTCCGCCCGGGTGTCGAAGCCGGCGATCAGGCCGTCGGCCAGCGGCTCGATCGTCCCCGGCAACCACGCCATCACCAGGTTCAGCGCCACCGCGACCGTGCCCACCTGCTCGCGGATCGCCCGGATCTTGGCCAGGTTCACATGGGAGTGCTCGTCGATGGTCAGATCGTTCAGCCCGGTGAACTCGAAGTACGCCCCGGTGAACGGCTTCACGATCAGAATGGCCGCGTCCGCATCCCGGTAGTCGGTGGTGAAGGTGAGTTCCGGATGCTGCTGGGCCACCAGGTCGCGGAAGGCGTCCAGTTCAGCGACCAGCAGATCCTGCTGGAACAACTCGACGTAGACCTTGCTGCCGGCCAGCTTGGCGGCGGTCAACGGCAGCAGGGGACCCTCCGCCGCGTCGACCCGCGGGCCGTTCTTGAGCAGCACGATCGAACGCCGATGGGCCTCCAGCGCCTGCGCCTCGAAGTCGGCGTTCGCGACCACGGCATCAGCCTGCTCCGGATCGACGTACGGATTGTCGAACAGGCCGAGGGCGAACATGTCGGTCAGCAGCCGGGTGGCGGCCTCGTTCAGCCGGTCCTCGGGGAACAGGCCGCGCACGTACGCCTCCCGGATCGAGGCGACATCGTTGGTGTCGGCGATGATGTCGGTCCCCACCGAGATCGCCACCCCGGCCCGCTCCACGGTGGACAGGTCCTCCACGCCCCAGGCCATCTTCGACAGAATCCCGGAGTCGGAGTTGACGTACCCGGTGAACCCCATCGAACGCAGCAGATCCTGCACCTCCCGGTTGAACGCGAAGCCGACCTCCTCGAACTCGACCAGGCGCCCCTGCGGCACGTGCGACTTCTCCTTCGACGGGGCCGCGTAGTACGGCATGATGCTGGAGGTCCCGGCATCGACGGCGGCCTGGAACGGCGGCAGGTGGTACGCCTCGAAGGAGCCCTCGGTCGGGTAGATGTTGAACCGCCCCTCCCGGTAATGCGGATCCATCCCGTTCTCCCGGGCCCCGCCGCCGGGGAAGTGTTTGGTGGTCAGCGCGACCCCCTCGCGGCCCAGCCCTTCGGCCCCCTGGAAGCCCCGGATCACCGTTCGGGTGGCCTCGGCGATGAACTGCGGATTCTCCCCGAAGGTGCCGTAGCTGCGGAACCAGCGCGGATCGGTGACGGTGTCGGCCATGTACATGTAGCCCTTGCGCAACCCGCTGGCCACCCACTCCTGCCGGGAGCAGTCCGCGAACCGACCGATCAGATCCAGGTCACCGGACGCCGCCAGGCCAAGGGTGCCCGGCCACTGGGTGAAGTCCTTGTCCTCGGCCGAGGCGCCCATCTTGAACCCGCCGTACTCGTTCTTCGAGTTCGCCGCGACCACGACCGGGATCCCCCAGCGGGTGCCCTCGGCCACCTCGTTCATCGCGTTCACCCAGTTCGCGATCCGGGATCCGGTCGGCGTCTCGCGCATGATGAAGTGCCGCATGTGCATTTCGGTGATCTGCTGGGTGGTGCCCTCATAGGGCAGCCCGGCGGAGTTGTGCGGGTCGTTCTTGATCCGGTGATACTGCTCGTCGAGCAGGCCGTCATGGCTGGTCTGCGCCGGGTCGTGCTGAGAGATGCCCATCGAGCGGGAGTTGATCACCATCAGGCCGATCTTCTCCTCCGGCGACATCCGGGCGACCAGGTCGGCCGCCCGTTCACCGGGCTCGCGGCGCCAGTCCTCGTAGGGGGTCAGTTGCCCGTCGCCGTCCAGATCCCGGAATTGCAGTCCGTCCACCTCGATGATCGGCTTCACTCGGGCTTCCACAGCCACCTGATCGGTCATGTCGCCACCTCTCACATCGCGAGCGGCCCCTGTGCCCCCGCCGTTCACCTGAGCGTAACCAGCCGCTTCCCGCGGCGGCACGTGGTTTCCGGAGGTTGCCACTGTGTGATCTGCACGGTCTCGTGGCGGCGCCGGGGGCATCCCGCTCAGCCCGCTCGGTCACCCCGACCCCGAGGTCCCGGCCCCGGCAGGTCCATCTACACTGGGTCTCTTATGGGTACTCGCATGTTCGCTGCCGTCTATCCGCCCGCCGAGGTCATCGAGGACCTGGCCGCCTACGTCGATCCGCGTCGCCAGGCCGATGACCGGCTGCGCTGGTCGGGGCCGGGCAACTGGCACATCACCACCTTGTTCGCCGACTCCGTTCCCGAGCGCAGCCTCGATCCGCTGATCGAGGGCCTGGCGGCACTGGCCGAACGGACCGCTCCCTTCGACGTGCGGATCGCCGGCTCGCTGGCCTTCCCCAATCCGTACGAGGCCCGCGTCCTGGGCCTCGACATCACCACCGGGGTGGCCCAACTGGGCCACCTGAGCCGGACCGCGCGGGCAGCCGCCAGCCACGCCGGAATCGTCCCCGACGGCTCCCGGTTCCATCCGCACCTGACCCTCGCCCGGGCCAAGCGACCCTTCGAGGCCACCAAATGGCTGACCGTCCTGGGGTCGTTCCCGGGCTGGACCTTCCGGGCCGCCGAACTGGTCCTCCTCGAGTCCTACCTGCGGCAGGGCCCCACCGGCGGCCCCCGGCACGTGGTGCTGGAGCGGTTCCGGTTCACCGCCGACGCGCCGGGCCCGGCCGTACCCTGAGACCCGCGTACGCCGGTACCGGCCGGGGGACTAGCGTGGCCCCATGTCCGCCGACCAGCACTCCGCCGCGCAGCCGAAGATCGAGACCCTGGCCATCCACGCCGGCCACCAACCCGATCCGACCACGAACGCGCTCGCTCAGCCGATCTACCAGACGACGTCCTACGCCTTCGATTCCGCCGAGCACGCCGCCGATCTGTTCGCGCTGCGCAAGCCGGGCAACATCTACTCCCGCATCATGAACCCGACCGAGGATCACTTCGAGGTCCGGATAAACGCCCTGGAGGGCGGCGTCGGGGCGCTGGCCACCTCCTCGGGCGCGGCAGCGGTCACCTACTCGGTGCTGACCCTGGCCGGAGCCGGGGACAACATCGTCGCGCTGTCCACCCTGTACGGCGGGACCTTCGCGCTGTTCGCGCACACCCTGCAGCAGTTCGGGATCGAGGCTCGCTTCGTCGACCCGACCAAGCCGGAGGACCTGGCCGCGCACGTCGACGAACGCACCAAGCTGGTCTTCGGGGAGTCGCTGTGCAACCCGGCGCTCAACGTTATCGACCTGGCTGCCTGGTCGGCCGCCGCGCATGCGGCGGGCCTGCCGTTCGTCGTGGACAACACCGTCGCCACCCCGGTGCTGGCCCAGCCGATCCAGCACGGCGTCGACATCGTGGTGCATTCGGCGACCAAGTACATCGGCGGCCACGGCACCACGCTCGGAGGCGTGATCATCGACTCCGGCAACTTCGACTGGGCCGCCCATGCCGAGCGCTACCCGCGGATGACCGGCCCCGATGGGGCGTACCACGGCGTGGTGTGGACCGATGCCGCGGGCCCGGCGGCGTACATCACCCGGGCCCGGACGGTGCTGCTGCGCAACACCGGCGCGACCATCGCCCCGATGAATGCGTGGCTGCTGAATCAGGGCCTGGAGACCCTCCCGCTGCGGATGGAGCGGCACAGCAGCAACGCGCTGACCGTCGCCGAACACCTGAGCAGCCATCCCGCGGTCAGCTGGGTCACCTACCCGGGCCTGCCCGATTCGCCGTACAAGCCGATCGCCGACCGGGTCTTCACCGGCAAGGGCTACTCCGGCCTGCTCGCCTTCGGCCTGAAGGCCGGCAAGGACGCGGCCGGCAAGCTGGTCGAATCGTTGGAGCTGTTCTCGCACGTGGCCAACATCGGGGACGCCAAGTCCCTGGCGATCCACCCGGCCACCACCACCCACTCCCAGCTCGACGATCAGGAACTGGAGGCCGCCGGCGTACCCGGCGACCTGGTCCGCCTGTCGATCGGCATCGAGCACGTCGACGACATCATCGCCGCCCTGGACAAGGGTCTGGCCGGCGTCGCGGGCTGACGGGGGTACGAGCGACGGCATCATGCCCGATTCCACACCAGTCACCGGTTTCACAGCAGCCGACGCCGTACCGGACGAATCCGATCGGCGGGAAACCACCGGGGAGGCCCCCGGCTCGGTGGGCCTGGTCACGACCCAGCAGGTGCAGTTGTTCGACGCAACGCACCCGCTGGGGCTCGCCAGCGGCAACACCCTCACCGAGGTCACCGTCGCCTACGAGACGTACGGCACCCTGAACGCGACGCGGGACAATGCCGTGTTCATCTGCCATGCGCTGACCGGGGACGCCCATGCGGCCGGCTATCACGCGGGCGACTCGAAACCCGGCTGGTGGGACAACCTGATCGGGCCCGGCAAGCCGGTGGACACCGACCGGTTCTTCGTGATCTGTCCGAATCTGCTGGGTGGCTGTCAGGGCACCACCGGGCCGGCCTCGCGCAACCCGGAGACCGGGGTCAGCTACGGGCTGGACTTCCCGCTGCTGCAGATGGCCGACTTCGTGACCGTGCACCGGGCGCTGCTGGCCCACCTGGGCATCGACCGGCTGCTCGCCGCGGTGGGCGGGTCCCTGGGTGGCATGCAGGTTCTGCAGTGGGCGCTGTCGGCCCCCGAGCAGGTGCGCAATGCGGTGATCGTCGCGGCGTCCTCGCGGCTGACCGCGCAGAACATCGCGTTCTCCGCGGTCGCGCGACAGGCGATCATCCGGGACCAGGGGTTCCATGGCGGCCGCTACCTCGAGGAGGGCACGCTGCCGGAGACCGGGCTGCGGATCGCCCGGATGATGGCGCACATCACCTACCTGTCGGAGGAGGCGATGTCGGAGAAGTTCGGCCGTCGGCTCCAGGATGCCGAGATCCCGCGGCACGGCTTCGGGGTCGATTTCGCTGTGGAGAGTTACCTGGACCATCAGGGCGAGAAGTTCCTCAATCGCTTCGATGCACTCAGTTATCTCTATCTGACCCGCGTGATGGACTACTTCGATCCCTTCGCCGACCCGGCGGCCACGGCCGCGGTGGCCCGCTCCGACAGCCGCTTCCTGGTGATGAGCTTCGACTCCGACTGGCGGTTCAACACCGAACATTCCCGGCAGATCGTGCGTACGCTGGAGCGCGCCGGCTGCGCGGTCAGCTTCCGGGAAATCTCCTCGGCCTGGGGACACGACTCCTTCCTGCTGGCCGATCCCATTTATCACGCCACGATCGAGGCGTTCCTGGATCGCGCCGCCGAGGAGGCCCGATGACCGCCCGGCGGACCACCGAGTTGCGTACCGACCTGACCCTGGTTGCCGAGCACATTACTCCGGGCTCCCGGGTGCTGGATCTGGGCTGCGGCTCCGGATCCCTGCTGCACTATCTGATTCATCAGCGCGGCTGCCAGGGCACCGGCGTGGAGATCGACGATGCGAAGGTGGTGGCCGCCATCCGGGCCGGGGTGTCGGTGATCGAGCTGGACCTGAACACCCAACTCGGCGAGTTCGCCGACGACTCCTACGACACGGTCGTGCTGTCGCGGACCCTGCAGGCGATCCGCTACCCGGCCCAGGTGCTGCAGCACATGGGCCGGATCGCGTCACGCTGCATCGTGTCGGTGCCGAACTTCGGGCAGTGGCGCAACCGGCTGGCCCTGATCTCCGGGCACATGCCGATCTCCCGGGACCTGCCGTGGCAGTGGTACGACTCGCCCAACGTGCGCTACACCACGCTGAAGGACCTGGAGACCTTCTTCGACACCAGCGGATTCCGGATCGACGAGCGGATCCCCCTGAACTCCGACGGCGAACCGCTCGGGCTGACCCGACGCAACCCGAACCTGTTCGCCGGCTCGGCCATCTACGTGCTCACCGCCGACCCCACCCGGGACTGGTCGCGGACGCGCGCCCACTGATCCTCGGCCCCGTCCGGGACTCCGGCGGGTCCGGGGTCAGCGGCTGAGCGCGAGTTCGGCCCGGCTGGGGGCGTACGGGGTGAACCGCAGGCGCATCCCGGCCTCGTCCGGGGTGCGGTCGGCCTTGCTCAGGTTGCACGGCCCACAGGCCGCGATGGTGTTCAGCCAGGAGTTCGGTCCACCGCGCGATTGCGGAATCAGGTGGTCCACGGTGCTGGCGTACCCGCCACAGTAGGCGCAGGTGTGCCGATCCCGCTTGAGGACCCCGCGCTTGGTCCAGCCGGGGGCCCGGGCGTACAGGAAGGCCGTCTTCACGTAGCGGATCAGGCGCAGCACCACCGGCCACGGGTAGGGGCCGATCGCGTGGCCCTCGCGGGCCTCCTCCACGATGGCGACCTCACGGACCAACATTCCGATCGCGTGCTTGATCGACACCGTGTGCAGGGCGGTGTTGTCGGAGTTCAGCACAAGCACACCGCTCATAGCCGCTCCTTCCTGGACAGCTGGACCCGGTGAGTCCTGGGTGAAACCGCCCGGACCGTGCGCCGGGCAACAAAAAACCGTCCCGCGCAAAGCGCGGAACGGCTGACTCGGAGACCCGCCACGGGGGCAGGAGAGGGCATCGCACACCCGTCGATCGTTCGCCGACGTAGCGGCGGCCACACCCGCGGACGCGGGTCGGCCTCACCGCGGTCGGCCCCGGGGTGGAGGCAGCCGGTGGACAGCGGGGAGCTACACCGCAGCAGGGCGCCGCGCGGGCTCGCCGACGGGTGCGACGGGTTCGACCCCGTCGTCAGCTGTTCGGTCATCGGGCGCCTCCTCTCTGCGGACCGTCCTCAGTTATGCGTCCCATGATTGCGTTCCTGGAAACAGGGTAGTGATCGGCGGGAAAACGGCAACTGAATTCTTCCCCAACAGGTGCCCCGGGCCTCAGGCCTCGTCCCGGGGCGCCCGCGCCAGCGCGGTCAGGATCCGGTCGGCGGAGGTGCCCAGGCCCAGTTCACGAGTCAGTACGCCGAACCGCTCCGGGTCAGCCGGGGTGGCTGGCAGCACCAGCTCGGCCAGGTCCGGCACCGGCAGATCCCGGACCACTTGGACCACCCGCGGCCCCACCGTCAGATAGTCCGCCCCGGCCAGCATCTTGGTCCGCTGCCCCTTGGTCAGCCCGGTCCCGCCGGACTCGGCCGCCGCCTGCAGGGTGGTGAGGTCACCGAAGGTCCCCAACAGGGTCGCCGCGGTCTTCTCCCCGATCCCGGCCACCCCGGGGATGCCGTCGGAGGTGTCTCCGCGCAGGGTGGCGAAGTCGGCGTACTGGGTGGATTCGATGGCGTACTTCTCCCGGATCCAGTCGGGGGTGACGATCTGCAGGTTGGACATCCCGCGCGCGGTGTAGAGCACCCGGATCCGGTCGGTGACCAGTTGGAACAGGTCCCGGTCCCCGGTGACCACATCCACCGGGACGCTGACCTGGGTGGCCAGCGAACCGATCACGTCGTCGGCCTCGTGGTGATCCGCGCCGACCACGGCCAGCCCGAGCGCGGCCAGGACGGCTTCGATCCAGGGGACCTGGACGCCGAGTTCGGCCGGCGCGGCCTCGGCCGCGGGTGCACCACCGGCCCCCGGAGCGGGCTTGTGGCCGTCGTCGGCCGAGGCCGCCGGGTCGGCGACCCGGTGGGTCTTGTAGCTGGGCAGCAGTTCCACCCGCCAGGCGGGGCGCCAGTCGTTGTCCCAGCAGCAGGCCAGGTGGGTGGGGGAGTAGTCGGTGATCAGCCGGGCGATGAAGTCGAGCAGCCCGCGTACCGCATTGTTGGGTTGCCCGGCCGGGGTGGTCAACGTCGACGGCATCCCGTAGAAGGCGCGGAAGTACAGCGAGGCGGTGTCCAGCAGCATCAGGCGCGATTCCGGCATGCCCACCATGGTCGCAGGTGGCGCAGCTGCCGACTCGGCCGGTCCGGGACCGCGCGCCGACAGCGGGCAGCGGAGAGCGCGCTCGAAGGCAATCAGATCCCCATCACCAGGCGCACGCCCGCTGCGATCTTCACCAGGATGAAGCTGGGAACGTGTCCGACCGGGTACGGATCAAGGAATTCGCGGCTGACCGGCCCCACCTGGGACACCACCGCTACCGAATCCTTGCCCAGGCCGGATGCATCGACCGGGACCAGTACGTTGCCCGGAAACGCTTCGAGCGCAACATTCGAGGTCAACGGCACGACCAGGACGGTGGCGATGCGAGTGGCGAGCAACCAGTCCTCCTGCAGTACGACCGCGGGTCGACGCTTCGCAGGCTCCGACTCCCGCGGCGAACCGAAATCCACCCACACCACATCCCCGTGGGAGATCACCACTGCGTCGACGCCAGGATGATTCGCTCGGACTCCGCGACAAAGAGGCCCTCCTGCGACGGCTGCCCGAGGCGAGCAATCACGGCATCGGCCTGAGCCGTCAGTTCGGCTTTGCCTTCCAGCTCCTCCACAAAGCGGAGACCTGCGCGCCGAAAGAACTCCGACCGGTTCATGCCGTGCCGGGCAGCGACCCGCTCGAAGTGCTCGAAGTCACCGTCCGGGATTGAAATTGCCGTCTTCATAGGGCGAGTATAACTGGTTATACCACGAGCGGGAACGCCTGCCTCGGGTTACGGCCTGCGCGTTGGGGACCCGCTCACCACCGTGCGCAGATCCGGAACCCCGGCGCGAGTGACGTAACCTTTCGGAGTGCATTGGAACCCGCCCCGTTTCGTCCCCCTCGGCGTTTCGCTGATCTGCGGGCTGCTCACCGGACTCGCGTTCGAACCGTTGGCGCTGTGGCCGTTGATGCCGCTGGGGATCGCCGCGTTCGTGGTGCTGGTCGCGGTGCTGCGGAATCGTCGGGCCTTCGGGATCGGCTACAGCTTCGGGTTCGGGCTGCTCGGGATCACCGTGTGGTGGCTGTCGGTGTTGCCGGTCGGGCCGGCCGCGCCGCTCGTGGCAGCGGCGGTGGTGGCGATCCAGGCGCTGTATTTCGGGTTGCTGGCGATCGGCGTACGCCTGGTCCGGCGTCTGCCCGGCTGGCCGGTCTGGGTGGCCTGCCTGTGGCTGGTCGCCGAGATCGGGCTGGCCCGGTTCCCGGTCGGCGGGTTCGGCTGGGTGCGGGCGGCGTACGCGATGGTGGACAGCCCGCTGAACGGATTCTTCCCGCTGCTCGGCGCCGGTGGGGTCAGCTGGCTGACGGCGCTGATGGGTGCGGGGCTGGCCTGGCTGGTCCTGACGGTGGGCGAGCGCCGCCGGCTGCTGCCGGCCCCCGCGGCCAAGCGGCTGATCGTGCGCCACAGCGCGCTGCTGGCCGTCGGATTGGTCCTGCTCGGGGTGGCCGGGATCGGGCTGCGCGGCTTCCAGGTGGAGTCCGCGGCCGGCTCGGGCACGATCGCGGTCGGCATGGTGCAGGGCAACATCGACGCGCCCCGGGGCTATCTCGGGCCGGCCCGCTCGGTCACCGCGAATCATGCCGCCGAGACCGGCCGGCTGATGGAGCGGGCCCGGGCCGGTGAGGTCGCCGTCCCGGACTTCATCCTGTGGCCGGAGAACTCCACCGACATGGATCCGACCCGGGACTACGGCACCGAACGGATCATCAGCGGAGCGGTCCGCGGTGCCGGGGTGCCCATTCTGGTCGGCGCCATCATGTCCGGACCGGGGCCCGACGAGCGGCAGACCAGCAGCCTGTGGTGGGAGCCCGGCGACCGGATCACCGCCCGCTACGACAAGCAGGATCTGGTGCCGTTCGGGGAGTACATCCCGCTGCGGGAGGTGCTGCTCCCGATGATCCCGCTGCTCGCGCTGACCGGCGAACAGGGTGTCCCGGGCACCGAGCCGGGCCGGCTGGCGGTCACCGTCGCCGGTCGGCCGGTGACCATCGGGACGGCGATCTGCTATGAGGTCGCCTACGACGACACCATGCGGGAAGCGGTGACCGGGTCGAACGTGCTGGTCGTCCAGTCCAACAACAACGCCTTCCGGCAGACCCCGCAGATCGAGCAGCAGTTCGCGATCACCCGGGTGCGGGCGATGGAAGCCCGCCGCGAAATCGTCGTGTCGACCACCACGTCGATCTCGGGCTACATCGACCGGAACGGGCAGGTGGTGCAGCAGACCCCGGACATGGTGGCCTTCTCCAACACCTACCAGGTCCCCCTGCGTACCGCCCTCACCCCGGCGACCCGGATCGGCGGCTGGTTGGATGCCGCCCTGTTCGCCATCGGCCTCGGGTCGGTGGTGGCGGCCCTGCTGGTCAGCCGTCGGCGGCGAAAGTCGGCCGGCACCGGCGGTTCCGCCACTGTGGACGCCGGTGTGATGGGAAACAATGCCGGATAGGACAGAATGGATGTCTCCCGCCGACCCCTGGAAGTGAGCATGACCGAACAGCCCGTCAGCCCCGACCGCTTTGACGATCTGGGGAAGATCCTGGTGATCATCCCCACCTACAACGAGGCCGACAACATCGGCATGATCGTCACCCGGCTGCGCGAGGCGGTACCGGAGGCGCACGTCCTGGTCACCGATGACAACTCCCCGGACGGTACCGGTGCCATCGCCGACGACATGGCCGCCCACGACGATCACATCCATGTGCTGCACCGCCAGGGCAAGGAAGGTCTGAGTGCGGCGTACCTGGCCAGCTTCCGCTGGGGGCTGGACCAAGGCTACGACGTGCTGGTCGAGCACGACGCCGACGGCTCCCACCAACCCGAGCAGTTGCCGCGCCTGCTGGAGGCGCTGCGCGGGGCGGACATGGTGAAGGGTTCGCGCTGGGTCCCCGGCGGCTCGGTGGTCAACTGGCCCAAGTCCCGGGAAGTGCTCTCCCGCGGCGGCGGACTGTGGACCCGGCTGATGCTGGGGATGCCGATCAAGGACGTCACCGGCGGATTCAATGCCTTCCGAGCCAGTACGCTGCGGGCGATCCTCGGCGACCTCGATTCCAAGGGGTACGGCATCCAGCGCGATCTGACCTGGGCCACCCATCAGCGTGGGATGAAGATCGTGGAAGTGCCGATCGAGTTCAAGGAGCGCGAGCGGGGCAACTCGAAGCTGGGCAAGGACGTGTTCGTCGAGGCGATCATGTCGACCACGAAGATGGGCCTGGCCCATCGCGGCCAACAGCTCCGATCCGCCCTGCGGCCCGGCCGCTCGGGGCAGGATTCCGGAAAGGGGCAGTGATGTCCGGGCAGCAGCGATCTCCCGCCCCGAAGCAGTCCCGCCGCTGGGTGGTGCCGGTGGTGGCCGGGGTGATCGTGCTGCCGGTGCTGGAGATCCTGCTGCTGATCCTGGTCGGCAACCAGATCGGGGCGCTGTGGCTGCTGTTCATCCTGCTGGTGATCGCGGTCGTCGGCGCCCTGCTGATCCGCCGGGAGGGGAGCAAGGCCTGGGCGGCCCTGCGGGACATGTTCCGGCCGGGTGCCGCCCCCAACGCCGAACTGGCCGATGCCGCGCTGCTGATGCTGGCGGGCATTCTGCTGGTGATCCCCGGCTTCCTCACCGACCTTGCCGCGGTGGGGCTGTTGGTACCGCCGATCCGCCGCGTCGTCCGGCGCCGGATCATGGTCGTGGTGGGTGACCCGATGGACCGGATCGGGTTCGACCCGACCACTGCCACCGGCTTCACCGTGCGTGGGCGGGGGAGTGTGATCCCCGGGGAGGTCGTGGAGGACCAGCCGTACGGGGACGATCCCTATCGCCAGCGGCGCGATCGTCCCGGTGGCGAGGACGACGGCGGAATCATCGAGGGCGAGATCGAACGCTGACCCGTCGCCCGCAGGCGCCGGGATCGCCCCGGGCAGGCCGGGCCAGGACAGAACAGCGCCGCCGCACGCAATGCGTACGGCGGCGCCGATGTGTGGGTCCGACGATTGATCCGGCCGGGTGGGCCCGATCAGTGCCGGGAGCGGAGCAGATCCAACCGCTCGGCGAGCAGATCCTCCAACTCCGCGATGCTGCGACGTTCGCGCAGCATGTCCCAGTGCGTACGCACCGGCTTGACCTCGCGCTCCTCCATCGGAACGCCATCGGACCGGACGGACTCGTGGCCGCACTTGGGGCAGGTCCAGCTGGTCGGCAACTCGGCCTCCTCAGCGAAGATCCGCGTGAAGTGGTGGCCCTGCGGACAGTCGAACCCGATCTCCTGACGGGGTGCGAACTCGATTCCGGACTCGTCCTCGAAGGACTTTGCGCCCAATCCCGAGCCGCGCAAGGAACGATCAGCCATGACAACCTCCCATTGTGTGAACACCAGACCAACCCGCTGGTGACTCACGCCTCTGAGTCATCAACGCGCGGCCTCGGCGCGATGTTCCCGTCTGTCGAGAATACCCGATCCGGATTTGACAAGCAGGCCCCGGGTTGCCCGCTTTCCGCACCTGACCGGGGCGGGGTCTAGTGCCACATCCCGCGGCCGACCAGGACCTGTTTGAGCAGGTCGATCCGGTCGGAGACCAGTCCGTCGACACCCATGTCGATCAGCTTCTCCATCTCCACCGGGTCGTTGATGGTCCACACGTGGACCTGCTTGCCGACACTGTGCGCGCGCTCGATCAGGCCGGGGCTGAGCACCCGGATCCGGCGCCCACGGACAGTCGTCTCGGTCGGGATCTGGAAGGCGACCCCGGGATCGGCGATCAGGCGACCCACCGGCAGGTACGCCCCGACCACCACCCCCAGCGGGCTGACTGAGGTGGCGACCTGGCGTCCCATCAGCCGGCGGAAGGCGGCCAGCCGCTCCTGACCGAAGGAGCCGACGCAGACCCGCTTGTGGGCCTTGTGCCGGTTGATCGCTCGGGCCAGGGCCGACACCGCACCGGCAGCCTTGATGTCGATGTTGAAGCGGGCGTCGGGAAAGGTCTCGAACAGCTCGTCCATGGTGGGGATCGGATCATGACCGCCGATCCGGGCCTGCTTCACCTCGTTCCAGGTGAGCTCGTCCACCCGTCCGGTGGCATCGGTGACCCGATCCAGGACCGAGTCATGAAAGGCGATCAGGGTCCCGTCGGCGGTGACGTGCACATCGGTCTCGAACCACCGGTAGCCCAGCCGGGCCGCCTCGGCGAAGGCGTGGACGGAGTTCTCCCGGCCCAGGTTGCGGGGCAGTTCGGCACCGCCGCGATGGGCCAGGGCGATGAATCCACCGTCGAAGTAGGGATAGTCGGCGGCAACCCGCGGCAACGACTTCACAGCGCTCACGATAGTCGGGTCAGGCGCGAACCCGGGTCACGAAGCGGTAACCCCCGGCAGCATCGCGAGCACCCCGGCGGCCGGGGCAGGGACCCAGGTGGGGACGCCGGTGGTGAGCAGGGCGACGTACCAGATCGCCAGAATTGCCAGGACCAGCCCGATCCAGAAAAGCGCCCGGACCGCAGTGGGCCACGAGTGGTACCAGTTCACCGCGGCATGGAACCAGCGGGTGATCCGGTGGGCCCAGTGGAATTCGCTGGCCCAGACCGCGAGGCCGGCCAGGGCCAGCGGGATGCCGCCCGGGCCGGGCAGGGGACCGGTGACCGCCGCCAGGATGAGCAGCAGTCCGCCGACCACCGCCACGCCGACCCGGTACCAGAGCCGGGTGTGCGGGTGGGCGCGCAGTTTCGCGCGCCAGCGCCAGCGGTCGGGCTGTTCGGTGGGGTGCTCGGTCGGTTCGGTCACTTCGGCAGGTTCGGTCGCGGCGGCGGGCTGCGGATCCGCGTCGGCGGGCCGGAGGACAGCCACGGTGTCCATGCTGAGCGCACCCGATATCCCGGACTGCAAGGACGCGGTGCTCTGTGCCATGGACCGATCCTAGACTCCCGCGCCAAGAGATCCCAGCCCTCGGCCCGGCGGCCCGCCGACCCCGTCCTCCGCGGGCTCCCGGCGCCCGCATCGTGACGGCCGCCCGCGACCCCGGCCCGGCACTGCACAATCGGATCCGTGCCTACAGTCCTCTCGATCCAGTCCAGCGTCGCCTACGGCCACGCCGGCAACTCCGCGGCCGTGTTCCCGATGCAGCGCATGGGCGTGGATGTCTGGCCGGTGATCACCGTCCACTTTTCCAACAACACCTCCTACGGGTCGTGGCGCGGGCCGCTGCTCACCCCGGAGAACATCGATGACGTGGTCACCGGGATCGGCGAGCGCGAGGTCCTGGACCGGGTCGACGCGGTGCTGTCGGGCTACCAGGGGGCGCCGGAGGTCGGGTATTCCATCCTGCGCGCGGTGGAGCTGGTGCGCGCGCAGAACCCGGATGCGCTGTACTGCTGCGATCCGGTGATGGGTGATGTCGGCCGCGGGTTCTTCGTCAAGCCTGGCGTACCGGAGTTTCTCCGGGACCAGGTCGTGCCGCGGGCCGATCTGGTGACGCCGAATCACTGGGAGCTCAACTACCTCACCGGTCACCAGGAGACGACCACGCTGCCGCAGATCCTCGCCGCGGTCGACGAGCTGCGCGCCCGCGGTCCGCGGACGGTGCTGGTCACCTCGGTGGTCTCGGATCAGACGGCCGCCGACGCGCTGGACATGCTGGCGGTCGACGATACGGGAGCGTGGTTGGTCACCACCCCGCGGCTGGATCGGGTGTTCACCGGGTCGGGGGACCTCACCACGGCGGCGTTCCTGACCGAGTACCTGGCCGCCGCGGGAAAGATCGCGCCGGCGCTGGGGCGGACCGCCGGCGAGGTCTACGGGGTGCTGAAGCACACCACCGAGGTCGGGGCGCGGGAGTTACGACTGGTCGAGGCGCAGGACGAACTGGTCGCGCCCTCCCACACCTTCGAGGTACGCCGGGTCCGCTGATCCCGACACACCCACCGACGGCCCACACCCACCGACGGCCCACACCCACCGACGGGCCCGCACCCACCGACCGGCCGGACGAGCCGCGAGGGCCCCGGGAGAATTCCCGGGGCCCTCGCACAATGGGCGGTCAGCGGCCGTGCCGCGGTCGCTCAGACGATGTGGTCGTGGAAGACGTAGATGTCGGCGCCCACCTGGTTCAGCCGGTTCGCCAGATCCTCGTAACCCCGGTTGATCACGTAGACGTCGCGCAGGATCGAGGTGCCCTTGGCCGCCAGCATCGCCAGCAGCAGGCAGACCGCCGGCCGCAGCGCGGGCGGGCAGATGATCTCCTGGGCACGCCACTTGGTCGGCCCGTTCACGATGATCCGGTGCGGGTCCAGCAACTGCACGTTCGCGCCGAGCTTGTTCAGCTCGGTCATCCGGATCGCCCGGTTCTCATAGACCCAGTCGTTGATCAGCGTACGGCCCTCGGCCTGGGCCGCGATCACGCCGAAGAACGGAAGGTTGTCGATGTTCACGCCCGGGAACGGCATCGGGTGGATCTTGTCGATCGGCGCCTTCAGCTTGGAGGGGCGTACGGTGACATCGACCAGCCGGGTGTGTCCGTTCTCGGCCTTGTACTCATCGGAGACGCTGAAGTCCAGACCCATCTCTCGCAGGATGGTGAGTTCGATCTCCAGGAACTCGATCGGGGTACGCCGGATGGTCAACTCCGAATCGGTCACGATCGCCGCGGTGATCAGGCTCATCGCCTCGATCGGATCCTCCGAGGGGGCGTACTCGACGTCCTGGGCGATGGACTCCACCCCGGTGATCGTCAGCGTGGTGGTGCCGATGCCCTCGATCTCGACGCCGAGGCGCTGCAGGAAGAAACACAGATCCTGAACCATGTAGTTGGAGGACGCGTTGCGCAGCACCGTGGTGCCGGGGATCAGCGAGGCCGCCATGATCGCGTTCTCGGTGACGGTGTCGCCGCGCTCGGTGAGCACGATCGGCCGTTCCGGCGCGTGGGCGTTCGAGGTGCACTGGTACGCGCCGTCGGTGGCGACCACGTCCAGGCCGAAGTGGCGCAGCAACTGCATGTGGGGCTCGACGGTCCGGGCGCCGAGGTCGCAGCCGCCGGCGTACGGAAGCTGGAACTCCTTGTAGAAGTGCAGCAGCGGGCCGAGGAACATGATGATCGAGCGGGTCCGGCGAGCGGCCTCGACATCCATCTTGTCCAGCCGCAGGGTGTCGGGCCGGGTGATGACCAGATCGCGTCCGTCCTCGCTCCAGGTGCAGTCGACCCCGATCGAGGTGAGCACTTCCACGATCCGGTTGACCTCCTCGATCCGGGCGATCCCGGTGAGGGTGGTGCGGCCGCGGTTCAGCAGGCTGGCGCACAGCAGGGCCACGGCCGCGTTCTTGGAGGAGCGCACGTCGATCGCCCCCGACAGCTTGGTCGGGCCGGTGACGCGCAGGTGTTCGGGGCCGGTGTTCCCGGGCGAGATCAATTCCGAACCGAGCGCTGCCGCGATCCGGTTGATCATGTCGAGGCTCAGATTCTGATTGCCGGTCTCGATGCGATGAATCGCACTCTGACTGGTGCCCAGAATGTCGGCGAGCTCATTCTGCGTCATCCCACGGTGCTTGCGCGCATCGCGGATGAGGCTGCCAATGGCGGTGGGAGTAGTCACAGTCACGAGCAGGACTCTATATCTCATATGCGAGATATTCCAATCTCGGGAGCCGGTCCGGCACTCCAGTGTGGGCAACCATACAGTTATGCCCATGAGTGCACACTTTGATGTCGTCGTCCTCGGCGCCGGCCCCGGTGGGTATGTCGCCGCGATTCGCGCCGCCCAACTCGGCCTGAAAACTGCCGTCATCGAGAAGAAGTACTGGGGCGGCGTCTGCCTCAACGTGGGATGTATCCCGACCAAGGCGCTGCTGCGCAACGCCGAGATCGCTCACATCGTCACCAAGGAGGCCGACACCTTCGGCATCTCCGGCGACATCAGCGTCGACTACGGCAAGGCCTTCTCCCGATCCCGCGGGGTCGCGGACAAGATGGTCAAGGGCGTGCACTTCCTGATGAAGAAGAACAAAATCACCGAGGTGGACGGCTGGGGCAGCTTCGTCGATGCCCATACCCTCCGGGTCGCGCTGAACGACGGGGCGGAGGAGACCATCACCTTCGACAGCTGCATCATCGCCGCCGGGTCGGTGACCCGCATGCTGCCGGGCATGCAGGTCTCGGCGAATGTGCTCACCTACGAGGAACTGATCCTGGCCGACACGCTGCCGAAGTCGATCATCGTCGGCGGTTCCGGGGCGATCGGGATCGAGTTCGCGTACGTGCTGCAGGCGTACGGGGTGGACGTCACCGTGGTCGAGTACGCCGACAAGATCGTGCCGACCGAGGACGACGAGGTCTCCAAGGAACTGACCAAGCACTACAAGAAGCTCGGGGTGAAGATCCTCACCGGGACCGGGGTGCAGACCGTCACCGACACCGGCTCCGGGGTCCGGGTCACGGTGAAGCCGGCCAAGGGCGGCGAGGAGCAGGTCCTCGAGGCCGACAAGATGCTGTCGGCCTTCGGGTTCGCCCCGCGCACCGAGGGGTACGGGCTGGAGAACACCGGGGTGGCGCTGACCGAGCGCGGCGCGATCGCGATCGACGACTCGATGCGCACCAACGTCGGGCACATCTACGCCATCGGTGACGTCACCGCGAAGCTGATGCTGGCGCACACCGCCGAGGCCCAGGGCGTGGTCGCCGCCGAGGTGATCGCCGGCCACCCGACCCAGGCGATGGACTACGCGATGATCCCGCGGGCGACCTACTGCCAGCCGCAGATCGCCACCTTCGGCTACTCCGAGAAGCAGGCCAAGGAACTGGGCTACGACGTCAAGATCGGCAAGTTCCCGTTCTCGGCCAACGGCAAGGCGAACGGCCTGGCCGACGGCACCGGCTTCGTGAAGATCATCGCCGACGCCACGCACGGGGAGTTCCTCGGCGCGACCTTGATCGGCCCGGATGTCACCGAGCTGCTGCCCGAACTGGTGCTCGCCCAGCAGTACGACCTCACCACCGAGGAGGTCGGCCGCGCGGTGCACGCCCACCCGACCCTGTCGGAGGCGATCAAGGAGGCCTGTGAGGGCGTCCTCGGGACCTCGATCAACATCTGATCGCGACCCACGCGAGGTACCCGACGGCGGGCGGCTGCGGCCGCCCGCCGTTGTCGTTCTCGGGGTGCTCGTCGGTCCCGGAGCGGCGCTCGTGCCCGGAACTGTGAGCCAGATCACCGGCTGCCCACCGGCACCCAGGATCGAAATTTTGTCGGTCGGGTGACGTACGCTCAAAGGCAGTGAGCAAGGGAGGACAGGTGTCCGAAGACAACGTGGGTCGGCCGGTCGTCACGACCGATCCGACTACGGTCGAGATGCGCCGACGATCCGGAAAACGACCCGTGTCGGGTCTGCTGTTCGTCGGGCTGGCCGCCACTGTCGGGGTGCTGCTGGTGTGGGTGATCGCCACCTACCAGGGCAGCGGGCCGCGACAGCTCCCGGGCCGGCAGAACGTCGACGTGCTGACCTACCAGGCCGGCGCGTTGCTGGAAGCCCTGGCCTGGTTGAGCGCCCTGGCCGCCTTCGGCCTGCTGTTCGCCGCCGCGGTGTTCTCCCCGATCAACCGGTCCCACCAGGAGCTGTCCCCGCAGACCCGGGCCGGGCTGCTGCCGTACGCCGGCCGGGCCGCGCAGTTGTGGTTCACCTTCGCGGTGCTGGTGGCCCCCTTCAATGCCGCGATCGTGAACGGGGTGAGCGTCGGCGCGGTGATTCCGCAGTTGGGGCAATTCCTGTGGGCGACCCCGTCAGCGATGGCCTGGCTGGTCACCGGCGTACTCGCGCTCGGCGCTTCGCTGTTGATCCGGTTCGCGACCCGACTGGGCAATCTGGGGGCCGCGCTGTACCTGATGCTGCTGGCCACGCTGCCGCCGGTGGTGACCGGCAATGTGACCGTGGGAGCCAACCACGACTGGGCCTCCGACGCGGGTGCCCTGTCCACCGTCGCGTTCGCGATCCTGGGGGGCGCGGCCCTGGCGCAGGTGGTCCGGGGCGGCACCGGCACTGGCGCGGACGCAGCCGCCGAGACGGGTGATCGGCTGCGTCGCTACCAGTGGATCTCCGGCATCTTCCTGATCCTGGCGATCGTCTTCCGCACGGTGGTCGCCTGGTGGGAACTGGCCGGCACCTCGCCGTTCGCCACCGCCTACGGCTGGCTGCTGCTGGGCATGGGCGCGCTGGCGCTGTTGCTGGTGGTCAGCCTGGTGCTGCGGCGCTTCCTGCTGCACGCCGGCCGGATCTCCGCGGCGTACGCGACCAGTGTGTTCGACGCCGCCGCGCTGGCCCTGATCACCGCGCTGAGTGCGGTCACCGCGTGGCTCGCCCCGCCGCGGTTCTGGGTGCCGCAGGACAGCATCCAGATCAACTACCTCGGCTACTCCATCGACACCCCGCCCTCCGTCGAGTCGGTAGCCGGACTGGGTCGGGTCAATCTGCTGTTCACCGTGATCGCCGTGGTGGCCCTGCTGGTCTACTGGGTCGCGTGGTGGCAGGCCCGCCGGATCCAGAAGCCGTACCCGATCAGCCGGCTGGTGTGCTGGACGATCGGCTGGGGGCTGGTGCTCTACCTCAACATCAGCGGGTTCTGGGAGTATTCGAGCGCCTCGTTCACCTTCCACATGGTCGAGCACATGTCGATCAACATGCTGGCACCGGTGCTGATCGTGGTCGGCGGTCCGATCACCCTGTTCCTGAACGTGCTGCCGGTCACCCGGGAAACCTCGATGCCGCGGGTGCGGGACGCCATTGTCGCAATGACGAACTGGAAGGCGCTGAAGGTCATTCTGCATCCGCTGGTGATCGGCTTCCTGTTCGTCGCCTCGCTGTACGTGATCTACTTCTCCGACCTGTTCGGGGCGATGATGCGCTACCACTGGGCGCACCAGTTCATGATGCTGCACTACCTGATCGTCGGGCTGCTGTTCTACAGCCAGATCATCGGGACCGACAAGGCCCCGGTCGAGGTCCCCCACGTCGGGCGGCTCGGGTTCATGATGGCGGTGATGCCGTTCCACGCGTTCTTCGCGGTGATCATCATGGGCGCCACCACCCTGGTGGGGGAACAGTTCTACCGTTCGCTGTCGGTGCCGTGGAACCAGGATCTGCACAAGGCCCAGGAACTGGGCGGTCAGTTGACCTGGGCGATCGGGGAGATTCCGATGCTGCTGGTGATCCTGATCCTGATGGCGCAATGGCTGGGCTCGGACCAGCGCGACGCCCGCCGCAAGGACCGCGCGATGGATGAAGGCCTGGACGACTCCTTCGACGCCTACAACGAAATGCTCGCCGAGCTCGCCCGGCGAGAGGAAGACAAGCTGCAGAAATGACCACCACGCAGGCACCCGCGCAGATCGAGACCTTCGAACTCGATGTCGACGGCATGACGTGTGCCGCCTGCGCCGCCCGGGTCGAGAAGAAGCTGAACAAACTCGACGGGGTCCGGGCCACGGTCAACTACGCCACCGAGCGGGCCGTGGTCACCGGTCCGATCACCCCCGGCGAAGCCATCGGGGCGGTCCGCAAGGCCGGCTACGACGCGGCCGAGCCTGCCACCGACGAGTCCGAGAGCGGCCGGGTCGGCAAGGACCGGGTGGGGATGCTCAAGCGCCGCCTGGTGATCGCCGCGGTGCTCACCGTGCCGCTGGCCGACCTGGCGATCGTGCTTGCGCTCGCGCCGGCCCTGCGCTTCCCGTACTGGGAGTGGGCGCTGCTGATCGGGGCGGCGCCGGTGGTGTTCTGGTGCGCGTGGCCCTTCCACAAGGCGGCCCTGCGCAACCTGCGGCACGGCACCACCTCGATGGACACCCTGGTGTCGCTGGGCGTGCTCGCGGCGTACCTGTGGTCGCTGATCTCGGTGGTGCTGGGGTCGTCCAACTCGCCGGGCTATTGGCTCATCTACGGGGACACCCCACCGGGCGCCGACGCGATCTACGTGGAGGTCGCGGCGGCGGTCACCACCTTCCTGCTGGCCGGGCGCTACTTCGAGGCCAAATCGCGGCAGTCCGCCCAGGCGGTGCTCGGGGCACTCAATGCGCTGGCCCCGACCGAGGTCCGCAAGCTGGTCGACGGGGTCGAACGGCTGGTTCCGATCGCCGAGTTGCGGCCCGGGGACGAGTTCGTCGTGCGGGCCGGGGAGCGGATCGCCGCCGACGGAACCGTCGCCGCCGGAGCCTCCTCGGTGGATACCTCGGCGATGACCGGCGAACCCGTTCCGGCCGAGGTGACCGAGGGCACCACGGTGCTCGGCGGCACCGTCAACATCACCGGCCGGCTGGTCGTGCGCACCGATCGGGTCGGCGCGCACACCCAACTCGCGCAGATGGCGGCCCTGGCCGACCAGGCGCAGGCCCGCAAGGCCCGGGTGCAGCGGTTGGTCGATCGGGTCGTCGGCTATTTCGTCCCGGTCGTGCTGGTGATCTCCGCCGGTACGCTCGCGGTCTGGCTGGCCACCGGGCATGCCCCGCGGGATTCCTTCAGCGCCGCGATCTCGGTGCTCATCATCGCCTGCCCGTGCGCGTTGGGGCTGGCCACGCCGACCGCGCTGATGGTCGGCGTGGGCCGTGGCGCCCAGCTGGGCCTGCTGATCAAGGGTCAGGACGCACTGGAGGCCAGCGGCCGGATCGACACCGTCGTGCTGGACAAGACCGGCACGCTGACCACCGGGGAGATGGTGCTCACCGACGTCGCGGTCACCGGCCACCCCGAAAAGATCGTGCGGCGGCTGGTCGGCATGGTCGAGAGCCACACCGAGCACCCGATCGCGCGGGCCCTGGCCGCCGACATCACCCCCGAGCAGGCCGCCGCGGTGACCGACTTCGAGGTCCTGCCCGGGCTGGGCGCGGCCGGCACCATCGAGGGCCGCCGCATCGTGATCGGGAACACCACCCTGATCGACGCCGCGATCCCCGAGGCGCTGGCCCCCACCCTGGAGCGGTCCCGCCAGGAGGGGAGCACCCCGGTCGTGGTGCGCATCGACGACGAGGTCGTCGCGGTCTTCGTGGTCGCCGACCAGATCAAGGACTCCGCCGCCGACAGTGTGGCGCGCCTGCGCAAGCTGGGGCTGCACACCGTGTTGCTCACCGGCGATCATGCCGCGGCCGCCCGGACCGTGGGGGACCGGCTGGGGGTCGACCAGGTCATCGCCGAGGTGTTGCCCAGCGAGAAGGCCGCCCGCATCGAACTACTGCAGGCCGAGGGCCGCAGTGTGGCGATGGTCGGTGACGGGATCAACGATGCCGCCGCGCTGGCGACCGCCAATCTGGGGATGGCGCTGGTCTCGGGCACCGAGATCGCGATGCGCTCGGCCGACATCATCCTGGTCCGGCGCAACCTGGGAGTCATCCCGGACGCCATCGAGCTGTCCCGGGCGACTCTGCGTACGATCCGGGGCAACCTGGTGTGGGCCTTCGGCTACAACATCGCGGCGATCCCGTTGGCCGCCCTGGGCCTGCTCAATCCGCTGATCGCGGGCCTGGCGATGTCGCTGTCGTCGGTGTTCGTGGTGACCAACAGCGTCCGGCTGCGCAGCTTCAAGCCGCGGCACTGAATCCGGTTCGGGCCCGGCGTTGGGCGGCACCGACTAGCATGTCCCCATGGTGCCCCCGACGATGCGGGCCGAAGTGGCAGACAGTTGGCGACGTTCGGTTGCCGCCGGTGTGCGCCCGGATTCCGGGGAGCCGCCGATCGGTGTGACCCCCGACGAGATCCAGGATCGGCGTCAGGGGCATCCGTTGGCGTCGGTCCAGCCGCTGCTCACCGAGGTGCTCGGGCCGGCCGCGGAGGACTGCGGCGCCATGCTGGCGATCTTCGATCAGACCGGATCGATGCTGTGGGCGTACGGACCGAACGCGGCCCGGCGCCGGGTCGAGGCGATCGGTTTCGTGGAGGGCACCCGGTGGGACGAGCCGGCCGTGGGCACCAGCGCGCCGGGCCTGGCCCTCTTGCTGCAGCGACCGGTCAGCGTCTCCGGGGCCGAACACTTCCGCGAGTCCGTGCAGCGGGTGAACTGTGTCGCCGCGCCGATCCGGGACCCGCGGACCGGGCTGGTCCTCGGGGTGCTGGACATCACCGGCGGCTCCAACGTTGCCGAACCGCAGACCCTGGCGATGATCCGCGCCGCGGCCCGGATGGCCGAATCCGAGCTGGTGCAGCACCTCACCGCGACCTTCGCCGGCCCGGTCACCCCGGTGCCGCCGGTCACCCTGCGTACGTCGGTCACCCTGCGTACGCTCGGGCGGGCGCAGGCCGAACTCACCCTCGGGTCCGGCCCGCAGGCCCGGGTGGTCCCGCTCACCCAGCGGCACAGCGACATCGTGGCGCTACTGGCCCGCTGCGGATCCGGCCTGTCGGGCGATGAGCTCTCGGTGCTCCTGTCGGAGGAGGAACTGGCGGAATCCACGACCCGGGCCGAACTGCAGCGGCTGCGTCGGCTGATCGGCAAGGATCTGCTCGCCTCCCGTCCCTACCGGCTCACCGCCGAGGTCCGCGCCGACTGGGTCGAGGTGGAGGAGTGCCTGGCCCGCGGCGACCTGGCCCGGGCGTTGGCCGCGTACGCCGGACCGCTGCTCCCGCGCTCGACCGCACCGGGCGTGGTTGCCCTGCGCGACGAACTCGCCGAGGCACTGCGCCGGGCTCTGCTGACCAGCGGCGATGCCGGCCTGCTGGGCACCTGGACCCGGTCCAGCTGGGGCGCCGATGACTACCCGCTGGTCCGGGCTCACCTGGCCGCCCTGCCGCGCAACTCTCCGATGCGACCGCTGGCCGAGAGCCAACTGCACCGGCTCGATCGCGAACTGCGCTGAGTCAAGGAGTCGTGCCGGTGACGGCAACGTGAATGCAACGTTGCCCCGCCTAGCGTGATCGTCATCACAGCGAATCAAGGAGGATTCCATGACGATCTACGCCCAGCCCGGCTCGGCCGACTCCCCGATCGAGGTCAAGTCGCGCTACGACCACTACATCGGTGGGGAATGGGTGGCCCCCGCCGGCGGCCAGTACTTCGAGAACGTCAGCCCGGTGACCGGCCGGCCGTTCACCGAGATCGCCCGCGGCACCGAGGCCGACATCGAGAAGGCCCTGGACGCCGCCCACGCCGCCGCGCCGGCCTGGGGCCGGACCAGCCCCGCCGATCGCGCCCTGGTCCTGCACCAGATCGCCGATCGGATCGCGGAGAACCTGATCGACATCGCCGTGATCGAGACCTGGGACAACGGCAAGGCCGTCCGGGAGACGCTGAACGCCGACATCCCGCTGGCCGTCGACCATTTCCGCTACTTCGCCGGCGCCATCCGGGCCCAGGAGGGCGGGATCAGCGAGATCGACGCCACGACCTACGCGTACCACTTCCACGAACCGCTCGGCGTGGTCGGCCAGATCATCCCGTGGAACTTCCCCATCCTGATGGCGGTGTGGAAGCTGGCCCCGGCGCTGGCCGCCGGCAACGCGGTCGTGCTCAAGCCGGCCGAGCAGACCCCCTGGTCGATCCTGAAGCTGTTCGAGATCATCGGCGACCTGCTGCCGGCCGGTGTGGTGAACATCGTCAACGGTTTCGGCGTGGAGGCGGGCAAGCCGCTGGCCTCCAGCAAGCGGATCGCGAAGATCGCCTTCACCGGCGAGACCACCACCGGCCGGCTGATCATGTCCTACGCCGCGCAGAACCTGATCCCGGTCACCCTGGAACTGGGCGGCAAGTCCCCGAACATCTTCTTCGCCGACGTGATGGCCGAACAGGACGCCTTCTACGACAAGGCGCTGGAGGGCTTCACCATGTTCGCCCTGAACCAGGGCGAGGTCTGCACCTGCCCGTCCCGGTCGCTGGTCCAGGCCTCGATCGCCGACGACTTCGTCGCCGCGGCCATCGAGCGGGTCAAGGCGATCAAGACCGGCAACCCGCTGGATGAGGCCACCATGATGGGCGCCCAGGCCAGCAACGAGCAGATGGACAAGATCAAGTCCTACCTGGAGATCGGCAAGCGGGAGGGCGCCAAGGTCCTGGTCGGCGGCGAACCGAACGCGCTGGAAGGTGACCTGAGCTCGGGCTTCTACATCCAGCCGACGGTCTTCCAGGGCACCAACAACATGCGGATCTTCCAGGAGGAGATCTTCGGCCCGGTGCTGTCGGTGACCACGTTCAACGATGAGGCCGAGGCCCTGCAGATCGCCAACGACACCCTGTACGGGCTGGGTGCGGGGCTGTGGACCCGCGACGGCTCCCGCGCCTTCCGGGTCGGTCGGGCCATCCAGGCCGGCCGGGTGTGGACCAACTGCTACCACGCCTATCCCGCCCACGCGGCCTTCGGCGGCTACAAGCAGTCCGGGATCGGCCGGGAGAACCACCTGATGATGCTCGACCACTACCAGCAGACCAAGAACCTGCTGGTCTCCTACTCCGACGACAAGCTCGGCTTCTTCTGAGCCGGCCCACCACTACTGAAGCCAAGAGACCAAGGAGACACATCATGTCCGACACCATGAAAGCCGCCGTCGTCACCGCCTTCGGTCAGCCGCTGACCGTCGGCGACACCGCCCGCCCCGAACCCGGCCCGGGCCAGGCCCTGGTCAAACTGATCGCCAGCGGGGTCTGCCACACCGACCTGCACGCCGCTCACGGCGACTGGCCGGTCAAACCCCAGCCCCCGTTCATCCCCGGCCACGAAGGCGTCGGTGAGGTGATCGCCGTCGGCGAAGGAGTGACCGATCTCAAGGTCGGCGACCTGGTCGGCAACGCCTGGCTCTGGTCGGCGTGCGGGACCTGCGAGTACTGCCGCAGCGGGTGGGAAACCCTCTGCGAGGCCCAGCTGAACGGCGGTTATGCCGTCGACGGGTCGTTCGGGGAGTACATGCTGGTCGATGCCCGCTTCGCGGCCCGGATCCCCGAGGGTGCCGATCCGGTCGAGGTGGCTCCGGTGCTGTGTGCCGGTGTCACGGTCTACAAGGGTCTCAAGGTGACCGACACCCGGCCCGGCCAGTGGGTGGTGATCTCCGGGATCGGCGGCCTGGGCCACATCGCGGTGCAGTACGCCGTGGCCATGGGCCTGCGGGTGGCCGCGGTCGACATCGCCGAGGACAAGCTGGCCCTGGCTCGCAAACACGGCGCCGAGGTCACCGTGAACGCCAGCCAGGAGGATCCGGCCGCCGCGATCCAGGCGGCCACCGGGGGAGCGCACGGGGTGCTGGTCACCGCCGTGCACCCGGCCGCCTTCGGCCAGGCCATCGGGATGGTACGCCGTGGCGGCACGATCGTGTTCAACGGGTTGCCGCCCGGGGAGTTCCCGGCCCCGATCTTCGATGTGGTGCTCAAGGGCATCACCATCCGGGGATCGATCGTGGGCACCCGCCAGGACATGGTCGAGGCGCTGGACTTCTATGCCCGCGGCCTGATCCACCCGACCGTGTCCACCCGGAAGGTGGAGGAGATCAATGAGATCTTCGACGAGATGATCCGCGGCGCCATCGACGGCCGGGTCGTCCTGGCGTACTGACCCGCCCGGAGTGACCCGGGTACGACGCCGAAGGGCTGCGGGCAACTGCCCGCAGCCCTTCAGCTGTGTTGTGATGCTCGGCTCAGCGATGCCGGGGTGTCATTCCACGGTCTCGGCACCGGCGGCGCGGGCATGCCGCAGCCCCAGGAAACCGAGGATGGCGAGCACGATACCGGCCACGAAAGCCACCGCGGCGGCGATCCCGGCGATGGTGCCGATGGTGGCGAAGGCGTACCCGTACAGCAGCAGGCCGCGCAGGGTGTTGCCCTGGAACAGGGTGTTGCGCAGCGCGGCGGCCTGCTGGGCCTCCGGCGTGGTCTTGTCCGGCATCGCCATGTACTCACCGGAGACCTGCTGGTAGGTGCGGCCACCCGAAGAGGCATTCATGTGCGCCAGGATGTAGTTGTCGGCGTACGCGCGGGCCTGCGGACCGGTGGTCAGTTTCTGACCGACGTAGGGCTGCAGGGCAGCCTTGTCGGCGGGGTTCTCCAGCTTGTCGATGTCCGACTGGCTGGGCATCGTGATGTCCTGAGCCGCGAACTGGGTCTGTACCTCACCGGCAACGAAGACGCTGGCCCAAGTCAGCAGGCCACCGGCGACCAGCATGACGGCGGCCAGGATGAGACCGACATAGGAAATGAGCTTGTCCAAAACGCTGCGACGCATGGGATCCTCCATCGAGATGGGCGGCGGCGCCTCCACGTCGCCGGCACCGGCACGGAATTCGTGGTTCCTCGGTGCATGAAAATATTCCCACAACGCGGCCCTGAATATGCGGGGTTCGGGGGCAACGGTTAGAAGAGTCACAGCTGGCTATTTCTCCGGCGGGACCACCCGCGGGCGGCGTACGCTCAGAGGGTCCTTTGCCAGCGCCACGAGGGATTCCCGGCTGAGTCCGGAGCGGGTGGCGACGATCCGTCCGGCCTGTTGGTGACGCCAGCGCTCCCGGCGTTCGGCCCGGGAATGCAGGTCGAGCGGGCCGAGCACCTGATCGAGTCCGGCCAGGATGGGTTCGCGCAGCAGCCACAGGCTGGGCACGTCGGAGACGTCGATCATCATCAGGTCGGTCAGCATCGCCCGGGCCTCGCCCAGGGCCTCGTCGGCGGCCCGGTAGCGGTGGGCGATTTCGCGTTCGTCGCCCGACATTTCTCCCTCCACCAGCCACCCGAAGCGGCCGACGGATTCCCCGACGGTATCCAGCAGTACCGCGAAGGCCTCATCCAGTTCCGGGCCGTCTCCCTGGGATTGCTGCCGGGGGCTTTCCCGCTCGATATCGAGATAAAGCGCGCGGACGGAGAACAGCACCTTCTCCAGCGCCTCGATCGCGCTCTGCAGCGGCGCCCGCATGTCGGCGGTGCCGATGGTGCGGGGATTGAACCGCCGCGCCTCACCCGCCTGGCGGACCGCGAGCTGCGCCCGGCCGAGCTCGGCGCTGATGGTGTTGACCTGATAGAGCCACGCGGTCACATCGTCACGGGTCAGGTCATGACTGCGGATGTCCTCCGCACTGCGGCGCAGACTGCTCTCCAACGCCGCCGCGACCCGGCGGATCGATGCGGCGGCCTGCCGGACCGGCACCGCGGCCGGCAGCAGGACGGCGAAGGCGATCCCGATCCCGGCCCCGATCAGAGTGGTCAGCACCCGCGTCTCGGCACCGACCGTGTGCGCGGTGGTGCCCAGGATCAACATCGCGCTGATCGGCGTCTCCAGGGCCTGATCGCCGAGTCGGAAAACTTTCGCCAGGGTGAGCGCGAGAAAGATCGCCAGGCCCAGGCTCCACCAGGTCAGGCCCACCCACAGGGACAGCCCGAGCGCCACACCGACGCCGATGAGCACCGCGCCGACGCGGACCATCCCCATCTTGAGCGTCCCGTAGGTCGAGGCCTGCAGCACCAGGATCGCGGTCAGCGCCCCGGTCAGGTCGATCGGCCCCTCGGTCAACCACACCGTCAACAGGTACGCGATCACCGCGGCGGCGGTCAGCCGCAGGGTCTGCCGCAGGAAGGGCAGCACGCGGCCCGGCACCTCGCGCCAGGTACGCGGGTGTCCGGGCCAGATCAGATTCAACAGATGGTGCGCCTCCAACCGATGCACTTTCAACCGGGGCACCCGCGCGCGGGACGACATAGCCCCCACGATAGTTGCGCCGTCGACCGCACCGGGAGCCCCGTGTCCGGCAAACACACGACGCAGGTATCCCGGAAACACTTGCCATTCGGGAACGCGCCGGGGGAGGGTGGAGGTCTGATGATTTACCGGCCGCGCCCCGGGGCGCGGCCCATCAGCCAAGGGGGAGATTCCATGTTTCGCAAGGTTCTGATCGGTGGGGCTGCGGCAATGACTGCAGTGCTGGCACTGTCGGCCTGCAGCACGTCGTTGACGGTCAGCAAGTCGACCGTCGAGGAGAAGATCAAGAGCAGCCTCGGCCCGCAGATCAGTGCGCCGATCGAATCGGTCTCCTGCCCGCAGGACCTCAAGGGCGAGGTCGGGGCGACGATGGACTGCACCATGGCGGTGAGCGGCCAGGACCACACCGTCCGGGTCACCGTCACCACCGTCGAGGGCAGCAACGTCAACTTCGACATGAAGACGGTGTGATCGCCACCCGCCCAGGATTCGCACCCGGTCAGCACTGAACTGATCCACCACGCCCCGGGGGCCGGCTCGCCAGCCGGCCCCCGGGGCGTACTGCTGGCGGACTTGTCGTACGCAGGCCCGTCCCGGGACGCCGACCGGCCGGGGGACTACGATCGGGCGCGTGGACTCCAACAAGCCTGCAAAAAGCTCGGTCAAGCCCGTCTCCCTGGTCATCCTCGGCGCCTCCGGTGACCTGACCCACCGGCTCCTGCTGCCGGGCCTGGGCACGTTGCTGAACCTGCACCCGGATTACCAAGTCACCCTGATCGGCGCCGCCGTCGAGGACGTCAGCGCCGCCGACTGGGAAAAGCGCGTCCGCGACGCCCTCGGCGAAGCGATGTGTCGCCAGGAGAAGATCGACGCGGTCGCCGAGCACACCCGCTATGTGCGGGCCGATGTCACCGATCCGCGGGCCCTGCAGGAGCTGATCAGCGGGCTGCCGGAGAACTCGGTGGTCTATTTCGCACTGCCGCCGGCGATCACCGAGAAAGCGATCGTCGCGATGGCGCAGGTCCCGCTCCCGGCAGGGCTGAAGTTGGCCCTGGAGAAGCCGTTCGGGACCAGCCTGGAGTCGGCTCGCGAACTGAATCGGGAACTGGCTGCGCTGGTGCCGGAGAAGCAGATCTACCGGGTGGACCACTTCCTGGGCAAGGCGACGGTGCTGAACCTGTTCGGGCTGCGGTTCACCAACCGGATCCTGGAGCCGGTCTGGAACGCGCAGAACATCGACCGGGTGGTGATCGCCGCCGACGAGACCCTGGCGCTGGAGGGCCGCGCGGGCTACTACGACCACAACGGGGCCCTGCGGGACATGATCCAGTCGCACCTGCTGCAGGTGCTGGCGATGTTCGCGATGGAGCAGCCGGCGAGCCTGGACGAGCGGGAGGTGCGCGACCTGATCTCGCACACCCTGCGCGCCACCCAGCTGTGGGACGGGGATCCGAAGACCAGTTCCCGGCGCGCTCGCTACAAGGCCGGCCACATCGGGGATCGGGCGATCCCCAGCTATGTCGACGAGCCGGGGGTGGACCCGGCGCGCAACACCGAGACCCTGGCGGAGATCGATCTGCGCATCTGCAACGCCCGCTGGCACAACGTGAAGTTCACCCTGCGCAGCGGGAAGGCGCTGGGGGACATGCGCAACGGGATGTCGGTGGCGTTCAAGCCGGTGGAGTACGTGCCCGGCGGGCTGGAGAACAAGCCGCCGCTGAACGTGCTGTGGATCGGGATGAAGCCGCAGAACATGTACCTGCAACTGTCGACCAACAGTGCCGGGGACAAGTTCGACCTGGAACCGACGGTGCTGTCCGGTGAGGTGGATGACGGTCCGCTGCGGCCCTACGGCGAAATCCTGAACGAGATCTTCCGCGGCGACCCGATCCTGAGCGTCCGCGGGGATGTCGCGGAGGAGTGCTGGCGGATCGTCGGCCCGGTGCTCGATGCATGGGCGAACAACGAGGTCCCGCTGGAGGAGTACGCCGCGGGCTGGGCCGGGCCGACCGTCTGGGCCTGAACCGGCCGCCGAACCACAGGCTCTATCGGGCAAAGTCACCGGATTTCCGCCGTTCGCTGCTGCGATCACTACACTGACGTTGGTGATCACCGGGGATTTGAAGGGCAAGATCGACCGCGATGCCGACGACGAGTTGTTCGCCTCGCTCCAGGCCAGCGCATTCCGAGAAGAGCTGTAGTGTCCGCGCCCACCTGGGATCAATACATGGCTCCCTCCCTCCGCGTGCTCCTCGACGGCCAGATCGAACGATCCCGACGCATCATCGAGGGTGCCGCAGATTTGCTTGGCCTGACCGAGGAGCAGCGGCAGATCACGATCCCGTCCGGCCAGGAGCAGTGGATCAACCGCGGCGGCTGGGCCCTGTCCTATCTTGCCCGGGTCGGCGCCATTGAACGCACCAGCCGAGCGCACTACCTGATCACCGATATCGGACGAAAGCTCCTCGCCGACCATCCGGACGGAATCACGGAGAAGGACCTCCGGGCCCTCTCCGGGGATCCGAATGCCCCGCACACCTGGAAGGCGTTCCCCACACCTGCGGCTGTCGCTCAACCCCCGCCCGAAGCGGAGACCGCACTGGATCCGCAGGAGCAGATCGAGTCAGGCGTCGCTCGAATCAACGCCGCGGTCGCCGATCAGCTCCTGGTCCGGCTCCATGCCCAGGAGCCCGCCTTCTTCGAACAGGCCGTGCTCGATCTCATCATCGCGATGGGCTACGGCGGGGCCGAGGGGACCGCCACCCGAACGCAGCTTTCCGGTGACGGCGGCATCGACGGCATCATCGACCAGGATGCGCTGGGCCTGTCCCGGATCTACCTCCAGGCCAAACGCTATGCGTCCGACAACATCGTCGGGCGCCCCGCAATCCAGGCATTCGTCGGCGCCTTGGCCGGGAACCAGGCCAACCAGGGCGTCTTCCTCACCACCAGCCGGTTCAGCGCCGAAGCCCGCCACTATGCCGAAGCAGTGCCCACCCGGGTCGTCCTCATCGACGGCGACCGGCTCACCCGCCTGATGATCCGCTACGGCGTCGGGGTTCAGGTCAAACGCACCATCCAGGTTGTCGAGATCGACGAGGACTTCTTCGAATGAGCCAGTTCAACCGGCGTGGCCATTGGCGCACCAACCAGTACGGGACCACTCATTGGGTGCGAGAACATGCGGTCGATCGCGACCAATGGGGCGCCGAAGGCCCGCGTCTGCCGCCTGTCAATTGGCGTCGGATGCCGGACGGCCCGAACTCGAAGTGTCCTGTTTGCGGCGCCGCGGTGTGGTTCTTTCGGAATGAGGACGGTGGGTGTGCCTACTTCGACGCTGTTGGCGCACCTTGGCCGAAACACCCTTGCATGGACCGGCGCTCCGGCCCGGCACTTGCTGCGGAGTATCAAGCCCGCCAAGCCTACAACCGGCACAAGGAACAACAGGAAAGGGAGGCAGAGGCCGAACGGCTGCGTGCCCGGCAAGCAGCAGCGGCGGAGCAGCAGGAGCGGGAAGCCGAAGCCGCGCGGCTCCTCGCCCAGCAAGAAGCAGCGAAGCAACAAGAAGCAGAAGCCGACGCCACGCGGCTCCGCTCCCAGGAGTCAGCGGCAGCAATCATGGCGGAGTTGGAGAAGCGGGACTCCAAAGTCACCCGGATCCGCACGCAGAAGGGGGACGCAATACGGGAGGAGATGACTGGGGCTCAGGGAGCAAAGCCGGCGGCCCGGCCCAAGAGGCAGGAACATCGGAGTAATCAGACCGTGCAACCAACTCCCCGTCTGGCGAACCAGAAGGCGAAGCAGCACGCGAAGGAAGAGCCACAGCAGGAGAAGGATCAACCGCTCGACTGGTCCGTCGCCTTCTGGGGGCTGCTGGCCTGGATCGGGTCGATCCCCTTGTCGCTCACCACGTACGGCCTTCTCGTCGATCACCTGCCGGCCGGGGTCTTTGTGTGGTTCCTGCTGATACCGACCGTCGTTACGCTCCCGGCCCTGTTGTGGTTTCTGCTCCGCGTCCGCCCGGGCTCATTCGGAGTCGGCGACTTCATCACGTCGCTATTCTTCGCGCCCTTCTTGCTGGCCGCTGTCGCCATCGCGAATGTGCTGACGGTGGGCCTGCTCCTGCTCTTCGGCACCTACTTCCTGGTGAGCGAGGCGAACAAGCATCCGGGTCGTCGAGGTGCCCGATCGGACATGACATGAGCAACTTCGAATTCATCCGGGCGACGCTCCCAGCGGTCCATGCCGACTGCGCCCGGGCACCGAGCGAACGGGTGCCCTGGGCCCGTTCATCCGGTCGCTGGTCGGTCTCGACCGCGGCGCCGTGATGGACTCCTTCGCTGCCTTTCTCGATGGGTCGAAGTTCTCGGCCACCCAGATCCGGTTCATCACGCTGATCATCGATGAACTCACCGCCAACGGGATGATGGAGCCGGCGCGACTGTTCGAGTCACCGTACGTCGATCAGGGCCATGCCGACGTGATCTTTCCTGCCGACTTCGACATCATCGTGAACATCCTTCGCGACGTGAATGCCAATGCTCGGCCGCAGGGCGCTGCCTGAGGTTCCTCCGGCGCCGGCGCGAGCACCCCGTTAAGGTGGAGGGCACCGGAAGGAGCCCGCATGCCCACTCGTCGCACCGTACTCCTCGGCGCCCTCGCCGTGGGGCTGAGCGCCTGCACCAACCCCGAACGCGGCACCGCGCCGACCCCGGCGAGCACGCCGACCCCGAGCGCCGGGGGCTCGCCCAGTGCCTCGGCCGAGCCGTCCGCCACCCCCACCGGTACGCCGGAGCCGTCCCCCGAGGGTCCGCTGCGGGTGGGGGAGCCGCAGGAGATCATCACCGGGCTGACCACCCCCTGGGGCGTACGCGCGCTCGATCAGGACCGGCTGCTGGTCAGTGAACGCGACACCGGCCAGATCAAACTCGTGCAGGGCGGTGCCGCGACGTCGGTCGGGGAGGTGGCCGGCGTACGGGCGAACAATGAGGCGGGGCTGCTCGGGATCGAGCTCAGTGCCGACCAGCAGACCCTGTTCGTCTACACCACGACCAGCTCGGACAACCGCGTGCTGGCCTACAGCTTCAATGGCTCTGCGATCGCGAACCCGCGGGTGCTGCTGCAGGGGATTCCGTCGGCGGGGATCCACAACGGCGGCCAGTTGAAGCTGGGTCCCGACGGCCACCTGTACATCTCCACCGGGGACGCGTCCCAGCGCCAACAGGCCCAGAACCAACAGTCGGTGGCGGGCAAGATTCTGCGGATCGCCACCGACGGCAGCATCCCAGGCGACAATCCGTTCGGCAATGCGGTGTGGAGTCTGGGTCACCGCAACGTGCAGGGCCTGACCTTCGCACCGAACGGGGATCTGTGGTCGGCCGAGTTCGGCGAGAAGAGCGCCGACGAGATCAACCTGATCGTGCGCGGCGGGAACTACGGCTGGCCCGATGTCGAGGGCAACAACGGGCAGCGCGTGCCCTACCTGGCGCCGAAGAAGACCTGGGAGCCCACGGCCACCAGTTCGCCGTCCGCGCTGGCGTACGCCCGGGGCAACCTGTGGGTGGCCGCCCTGATGGGCCACTGCCTGTTCCAGGTCCCGGTCAACGGGACCGAGCTGGGGGAGCAGGTGATCCATTTCCAGAACCGGTACGGGCGGATCCGGGCGGTCACCCCGTGGCGGGACGGGATCGTGTTCGGCTCCTCGAACACCGACGGCCGGGCCACGCCACGGGCCGGGGACGACCGGCTGCTCTACCTGCCGTTGAGCTGACCTCAGCGGACGCCGGCGGGCCGGAACTGGATCGAGATCCGTGGTCCGACCGGTTTCCGGGTCTTGGCGATCCCGTGCTCCCAGGTGCGCTGGCAGGATCCGCCCATCACCAGCAGGTCACCGTGCCCCAGTTCGAAGCGGCGGGCGAGCGCGCCGCGTTTGCCGCCGGCGCGGGGGCGCAGCGCCAGGGTCCGGGCCGCGCCCACCGACAGGATCGCCACCATCGTGTCCTCCGTACTGCCGCGCCCGATCGTGTCCCCGTGCCAGGCCACCGAGTCGCGGCCGTCGCGATACCAGCACAGGCCGCAGCTGACGAACTCCTCACCGAGTTCGGCGCGGTAGTGCCGGTTCAGCAGCTTCCGGGCGCGGTCCAGCCACGGATTGGGCAGCGCCTCGCCGGGTTCGTAGTGCTTCACCAGGCGGGGGACGTCGACGACCCGTTCGTACATCGGGCGACGCTCGGCGATCCAGGGCACGCGCTCGGTGAGATCGGCATACACCTCATCGGCGCCGGCCAACCAGCCCTCCCGGTAGTCGACCCAGGCACCGGCGGTCAGCGGGTGCCGCACGATCCGCGCCAGCGAGCCGAACTCGGGCTCACCCGCATCGAGCAGGGACCCCTGGAACATCGGGAAGGACATGGGTCCAGGCTAACAGAATTCGAACACAGCCACTATTAAGCGTCCCGGCGAGTCGACGCGGCACACCGGGTTTCCGGGTTCCTTTCGGTAACGGAACCGCTCGCCCGGGGGGCGCAGTTGGTCCGATCGACCACAATGGGCTCGTGCTCGTGGCCTCAGTGATTCTTGACATCGTCCTGGCAGCCTTCCTGATCGCGGAGATCATCGGGGGCTACCGCAAGGGGCTGGTGACGACCGCACTCGGCCTGCTCGGCGTGGTGGCCGGCGTCGCGCTGAGCCTGGCGGCCGCCCCGTGGTTGCTCGGGTTCGTGCCCGCACTGGCCCGCGATGCCCTGTGGCGCTCGGTGATCATCCTGTTCGTGGTGCTGTTCCTGGCCCTGCTCGGCCAGAGCCTGGGACAGACCGTCGGAAACCGGCTGTCGCTGCGCTGGACCCGGGTGATCGGGGCGGTGAACCGGCTCCTCGGTGCGGTGCTCAGCGGGGTGGTCAGCGCGGTGATCATCGGCCTGATCGGCCTCAGTGTGCTGCCCGTGCTGCCGATCACCTGGCGGGACACGGTCAATCAGTCCCGGCTGGTCAGCACCCTGATGCGGGCGGTGCCGGAGCCGGTGGTGAACGGGGCCGCCGAGGTCACCAAGGGGCTCTACGACATGGGCTTTCCCCGCGTGTTCGGGGATCCGAGCACCGAGCCGACGCTGCCCCGCCAGCAGCCCGCCGATGATGTGACCGGGACCGCAGGCGTACGCCAGGCGGCGGCGAGCATCACCAAGATCGAGGCAGTGATGACCTCCTGCAACCGGGCCTCCACCGGCTCGGGCTGGGTGGTCTCACCCGAACGCGTGGTGACCAATGCCCACGTCGTCGCCGGGGCGTCCCGGGTGAGCCTGCAGATCGGTGGGACCGGGCGGTCCTACCCGGCCGAGGTGGTCGCCTTCGACCCCGAACTCGACCTGGCCATCCTCGACGTGCCGGGGCTGCGCGCGGCCGCACTGGAGCGGGACTCCACGCTGGCGACCGGGCAGAACGCGGTGGTCGCGGGCTTCCCGCGCGGCGGCCCCTACCACACCGAGCCCGTGCGGGCGGCCGGTGAGGTGAACGCACTGGGTCGTGACATCCACGACCAGAACGCGGTGGCCCGGCACATCTACGTGCTGCACGGGGTGGTTCAGCCGGGCAACAGCGGGGGACCGCTGCTGACCGCCGAGGGCCGGGTGGCCGGGACCGTGTTCGCCAAGTCCCTGGCCGACGACCAGACCGGGTTCGCGCTGACCGACGGGGCCACCGAATCGTTGCTGCGGCAGGCCCCCAGCCTCAGTTCCCCGGTCTCGACCGGAACCTGCGCCGCCTGACCGCACCCGGGACGGGCCGCGGTCGACGGATTCGGCACCCGGTCGAAAGCCGGCTCAGGACCGCGCGGCCGGCCGGATGAACAGGGCGGCAATGAGGGCGACCGAGACCGCACAGATGCCGACCACGAAGGCCGGGGCGACGGTGCCCCCGAGGGTCATCGCGGCGATGAATCCGGCCGTACCGGCGGCGCCGCCCAGCTGCTGCAGGGTGTTCAGGATGGCCGAGCCGTGACCGTATTCCTTCATCGGCAGCGACGCCAGCGAAGCGGTCATCAGCGAAGTCATCACCAGGGCCATGCCGACCGAGAACACCACGTGGACGACGATGATGTACCCGATCGAGGTGGTCTCGTTCAGCCCGAGGAACAGGGCGATCTGGGCGGCCAGCATGAGAACGGTCCCGGGGATCGCCAGCGGACGCGGGCCGACCCGGTCGTACAGTCGGCCGATCGCCGGGGAGAGGGCAGCCTGCACCAGACCGCCGGGCAGCATCATCATGCCGGTGGTCATCGCCGACAGGTGCAGCGTCTGCTGCAGATAGATCGGCAACACGGTCACCGTGCCCAACATGGTGCCGAAGGCGCCGACCACGGTGATCACCGACAGAGTGAACGTGCGCGAGCGGAACGGATTCATGCTCAACAGGGCCCGGTCGGAGCGCTGCAGCACGATCTGGCGGTACACGAACGCGGCCAGGGCCAACAGTCCCACGATCAGTGCCGCCAGGGGGATCAGCGAGCCGCCGGCCAGCATCGCGCTGATGCTGCTCAGCGCGTACACCAGCCCCCCGAAGGCCAGGGCGGACAGGATGACCGAGGCCACATCGAAGGGCGCGGGACGAGGTTCGGCGACGTTGCGGATCACCAGTCCGCCGACGACCAGGCAGATCAGCGAGATCGGCACCATCATCCAGAACAGCCAGTGCCAGGTGAAGGAGGACAAGATGATGCCGGAGATGGTCGGGCCGATCGCCGGGGCGACCGAGATGACCACGGAGATGATGCCCATCATCACTCCGCGCCGCTCGGGGGCCACCACGGTCAGGGCGACCGTCATCAGCAGCGGCATGATCATCGCGGTACCGATGGCCTGCACGACGCGGGCCAGCAGCAGTACGCCGAAGGTCGGGGCCAGCGCGCCGACCACCGTCCCGAGAGTGAAGAAGGTGAGCGCGGCGAGGAACAGCGTCCGGGTCGAGAAGCGCTGCATCAGGAAGCCGGTGGTCGGGATGACCACCGCCATGGTGAGCATGAAGCCCGTGGTCAGCCACTGGGCCAGGTCGGCCCCGACATTGAAGTCGGCCATGATCGAGGGCAGTGCGACCGACAGGATCGTCTCATTGAGGATCATCACCATCGCCGAGACGACGAGGGCGCCGATCAGCAGGCCGGTGTGCTTGGAGGTTTGGGTGGGTTGAGCGCCCGAGTTTTTGGGCGCAGTCGATTCAGCGGCCGTCATAAGGGGACCGTCTTTCTGGGTGACTTACCGTCCTTCGAGTGACCCACAGCGTGACACAACGTCCCGAGGCCGCAAAGGCGGTTGCAAGAAGTTTAACATGCAACTGTCGAACTTTGAAAATCTCAGCGATACGGGACTTGGGGCTACCCGTCGGGGGAGAGGTGGCGGTCGATGAAGCGCCGCTGGGCCTGATTGTCGACCAGGTCCCGGGCCCGAATCCAGGCCCGGCGGGACCCGGCAGGGTCGGCGCATTCGGCCCGGAAGAGGGCCAGGGCGACGTGGTACGGGTGGTGCCGGGCCAGGATCGGTTCGTCGGCCATCGCTTCCAGCAGGGCCAGGCCCGCCTGCGGGGTGTCCCGGCGGCCGACCGCGATCGCTCGGTTCATCGCGGCCACCGGGTCGGGACCGTGGCGCAGCAGCAAGTCGTACAGGGCGACGATCTGGGGCCAGTCGGTGTCGGCGAAGGTCGCTGCCTCGCTGTGCACCGCCGCGATCGCTGCCAGGGCGGTGAGGCGGCCGGCGTCCGGGAGGCCTGCCGCGCGCTCCACCAGCGCCAGTCCCTCGCTGATCAGGTCCGGGTCCCAGCGGGTGCGGTCCTGCTCCTCCAGCGCGATGGGTACGCCCTCTGCGTCGACCCGGGCGGCGCGCCGGGCGTCGGTGAGCAGCAGCAGGGCGAGCAGGCCGAGCGGTTCGGCGCGTGGGGGAGTCGGGGCGGCGACGATCCGGGCCAGCCGGATCGCCTCCTCGGTGAGGTCGGCCCGCAGCGTGTTCGTGCCGCCGGTGGCGTCGTAGCCCTCGGTGAACACCAACGAGATTGCGGTCAGGATCAGCGGCAACCGGCGCTGCTGTTCGGCGGGATCCTCGGGCACCCGCAGCGGGATCCGGTTCACCCGGATCCGGCGCTTCGCGCGGGTGATCCGCGCCTGGATCGTGGGCAGCGGCAGCAGCAGCGACTGCGCCACCTCCGCGCTGGTGAGCCCGCCGACGAACCGCAGCATCAGCGCGATCCGGTCGGCCGGCGCGATGGCCGGGTGGCAGCAGCCCATCAGCATGGCGAGTCGTTCGTCGGTCGGGCCCGGGGCCGGGACCGGTTCATCGGGCTGCCGCTCGAGCGCCAGTTCGGCGAGCCGCCGGGCCAGGACCGCATCGCGCCGGACCCGGTCCAGGGCCTTGCGTCGTGCGGTGGTGATCAGCCAGGCGAGGGGATGGTCCGGGACGCCGGCCGACGGCCAGGTGGCGAGGGCGGCTGCCATCGCCTCCTGGGCCGACTCCTCGGCGAGATCCAGGTCGCCGAACCGGGCAACCAGGGCCGCCAGCAGCCGGCTGTGCTCCTCGCGGTAGAAGCGGGCGAGCACATCGTCGACCGACATCGGGCTACATCTCCAGCAGTGCCCGGATCTCCACCCGTCCGCCGCCGAGCGCCCCGGGGCACCTCTTGGCCCAGGCGAGCGCCCGGTCGAAATCGGGGACGTCGATGACGAAGGTGCCACCCACGTACTCGCGGCTCTCGGCGTACGGGCCCGCGGTGACCACCGGCTCGGCCTCCCGGGACTGCTTGGTCACCGAGGTTCCCTCCTCCGGGCCGAACAGCGCAAAGCCGCCGGCGTGCACGCCGGCCTGCTGCAGTTCGGTGTCGAAGTCGATGAACTCCTGTTCGGTGGCGCCGTCGGCGGCCGGGTCGGGATCGACCGGGCCCATCATCAGCAGAACGTACTTCATGGCTGTCTCCTTGTTCGTCGGGGCGACCCGCCCACGGGGGAGGGGTCACCCGGTAGACGAACCGGAGTACGGCCGATCGACAGCCGGCTGCGAACTTTCTGCTCGGCCCTCACGCGTGCACCACGTCGCCGTTGTGCGGGAGGGCTCCGCGGAAGCTCAGCGGAACCGCCCGGGCCTGTTCCACCCGGGCGGTGTCCAGGGCCTGCAGGTGCAGGTGGGGTTCGGTGCTGTTCCCGGAGTTGCCGCAGCGGCCGAGCATCTCGCCGATGCCGACGCGCCGGCCCGGGCGTACGCGGGCACTGCCGCGCTGCAGGTGGCACAGTGCGACCACCGCGGTCCCGGTGTCGATCAGCACGTGGTTCCCGGCGAGCGCGATCCAGCCCTGCCGGACCCGGCTCGCCTGGGTCAGCGCATAGCCGACCGACGGGATACCGCGGTAGGCCCGATGGTCGGGTTCCAGATCATGGGCGGCCACCACAACACCGGCGACCGGGGCCAGAATCGGCCGCCCGAAGCCGGGGAAGCGTTCGGCCGGATCGGGGCGCAGCAGCGAGGCGAGGGTGAACGGCGCGGTCCGCTCGCCCTCGTCGACGGGCACGAAGTCGATGGCGTACGCGGTGGCGAACATCGTCGTGCCGTGACTGGGGACGTGGTCGGCGGGACTGTTCTGGGTCAGCCAGGAGCCGGTGAAGGGATAGGCCAGATCGAGGGTCATCCTGGTTCCTCCCGAAGGGTGCGAGGTCAGCACCGATCACGGTACCCGGTGTGCCCCCAGGTTCCGGGGCAGGGGAGTGCGGGAGCGGGCAGGGGAGTCCGAACTCGGGTCAGGCCCGGTCGCGCTGTCGGGCCTCGGCGGCCCCGTCCCTGGCGAGCGCGGCGCCCATCAGCTGGCCCCCGCTGGTCAGCAGGGCCCGGCGCCAGGGCAGAACCCCTTCGATCTCGATCTGGATGGACATCGACAGCACCGTCCGGATCAACACGATGATGCCGAGGATGACGGCGTCGGTGATCGACGGCTTGGAGGTGATGGTGCGGATCAGGTCCGCGGCCACCAGCACCTCCAGGCCGAGCAGGATCGCCGATCCCAGCGTCGTCCGCAGTACGCCGAAGGCAACCTGGCCACCCTCGTGGCGGCGCAGCGCGCGCAGGGCCAGGACCACGGCGATCACGAAGCCGACCACCATCGCGAGCGCGCCGACGATCTCGAAGGCCACCGCGACCCCGGTGAACACCGCCTCGAAGTCCATGGCGGGAGCCTATCGGCTGTCCAGAACCGACCCGCCGTCAACGGTCGTGCTCACGGTGAGTAGCGTGAACTGGCTGAGCGCACCCGGCGTCAGGTCAGCGCAGTACGCTGCCCGCAGCGACACTTGAATCGAGGAGAACGCGACCATATGAGCAACAAAGTCGTCATCATCACCGGAGCTGCGCAGGGGATCGGGCTCGCCGCAGCCAGGCGGTTCGCCGAAGGTGGGTATTCGGTCGCCATGACCGACCTGAAGGTCGACGAGCTGAACGCGGCCGTCGCCCAGCTGCAGTCCGAGGGTTTCGAGGTCAGCGGCCACGAGCTCGACGTCGCCAATCACGCCCAGGGCGCCCAGGTGGTCGCCGAGATCATTGCCCACTACGGACGCCTCGACGCGCTGTTCAACAACGCCGGGATCACCGGGCACCGCAAGAACGTCCTCAACTTCGACCCCGAGGAGATCAAGCAGGCCGAGGAGGTCAACCTCTGGGGCAGCCTGTACATGATCCAGCACGTCGCGCGGTACTGGGTGGAGAACAAGATCGAGGGCGCGGTGGTGAACGTGTCCTCCTTCGTCGCCTCGTTCGCCGAGTGGTCGCCGTTCGCGTACGGCATCTCCAAGACCTCGGTCGACGGGCTCACCCGCACCGCGGCGTTCCAGCTCGGCAAGTACGGCATCCGGGTCAACTCGGTCGCGCCGGGTTACACCAAGACCGAGATGGCGATCAAGTACGACTACTCCGATCCGAAGCTGCGCAAGGCCGCGGAGGACAAGAGCCTGCTGAACCGCTGGATCGAGCCGCGGGAGATCGCCAACGCGGCCTTCTTCCTGGCCGGCGACCAGGCGAGCGCGATCACCGGGGTGAAGCTGCCGGTCGATGCCGGCTACACCACTACCAAGGAAGACAACAAGGTCAGCCTCTACGGCGAGAACGAATAAGGATCGGAGACAGCATCATGGCAAATATTCACAAGTCCATCGTTGAGCTGGTCGGCAACACCCCGTTGGTCGAGCTGACCAACTACCAGGCCGATCACGGGCTCAAGGCGCACATCATCGGCAAGCTGGAGTACCTCAATCCGACCGGCAGCGTGAAGGACCGTCTCGCGGTCGCGCTGATCGAGGAGGCGCTGGCCAACGGCACGATCCAGGAGGGCAGCACCCTCATCGACGTCACCAGCGGCAACACCGGCATCTCGCTGGCCGCGCTCGGGCACGCCCAGCGGCTGAAGTTCATCCCCTACCTCGAGCCGGGGACCACCGAGGAGCGAACCAAGATCTACAAGGGCTACGGCCTGGAGGTCCGCTCCTTCCATGACATCGCCGAGGTGGCCGACTTCGAGGAGAAGGGCCTGGTCCTCGACGATCTGATCGCCGGTATCCAGCGCATCGCCGACGAGAACGGCTACTACTACACCGGCCAGACCGTCCGCGAGTCGAATCAGCAGTACCACTACAAGACCACCGGTCCGGAGATCTGGCGCGACACCGACGGCAAGGTCGACTACTTCGTCGCCATGGGCGGCACCGCCGGCACCCTGGTGGGCACCGGACGCTACCTGCGCGAGCAGAACCCCGACGTCAAGATCATCGGCGTCCAGGGTGCCCCGCAGTCGCGCCCGGAGAGCCCCGACTTCACCGGCAACATCGTCGACGGGACCCTGCCGCTGGGCCGGGTGGATCGCCAGTTCGTCCCCACCCTGATCATCTCCAACGAGGACAACGGCTTCTCCTTCGACGAGATCATCGACGTCAAGGCCGAGGACGCGTTCCTCACCGCCCAGGCCACCGCCGAGTCCGACGGCCTGTTCCTGGGCACCTCCGCCGCGGCGGCCCTGACCGCCGCGATCGAGATCGCCAAGCGGCCGGAGGCCGAGGGCAAGAACATCGTGGTGATCTACCCCGACAACGGCTACAAGTACCTGTCCACCGACCTGTACAAGCGGGACTGAGGCTGATGACCAGCAACACTCAGGCCGAGCCCGAGGCCTTCCAGGAGAACACCGACCAGGACTACCTCAGCGCCGTCCTCGAGATCGTCAGCTACCTGCGGCACAACGAGGTGGTGACCCCGGAGGGCAAGTACTGGAAGGTCAGCCCCGAACCGGGCAACGAGTACGAGGGCGACCTGCTGATCAACCGCAAGGGCCTGTACGCGGGCTCCTCGGGGATCGGGCAGTTCTTCCTGCAACTGCATGACGTCACCGGGGAGGACCAGTACCTCCAAGAGGCGAAGGACGCCGCGGAGTACATCCTCAACACCTATGAGGGGGTCGACTTCTTCACCAAGGTGCTCGAGGGGGACGCCGGCGGCATCTGGCCGCTGCCGGGCTGGGGGACCAGCGTGTACGTGGGCCCGGCCGGGGAGGCCATCTTCCTGGACCAGTTGTACGACAAGGTCCCCGATGAGCGATATCGCGCCTTCCTCACCCGGGCCGCCGACGATGCGATCGCCGCGGGCACCGAGGACGAGAAGGGTCTGCACTGGACCGAGCAGTCCGACCTGATGGCCGACGGTTCGTATGTGTTCTTCTTCCTGTACGTCTATCGGCGCACCGGCGAGCAGAAGTATCTGGACGCGGCGCTGAAGGTGCTGGCCTTTGCCGAGACGAAGGCCGTCCGGTCGCCGGTCGGCGGGGTCTACTACAAGAATCTCGACCTCACTCTGGCCGGGTTCGACTCCAGCGACACGGTGTTTCCGAACTTCACCCACGGCGCGGCGGGTACGGCGTACCTGAACGCGCTGGTGTACGAGGTGACGGGGGAGCAGCAGTACCTCGATCGGGCCAAGGAGGTGGTGAAGTTCCTCTCCGCGATCGCCCAGGGTGACGAGGACGGGAAGCTGATTCCGTACCTCTACAACCCCGACACCGGCAGCTTCACCGATTTCTTCTACCTGTCGACCTGTCACGGGCCGGTGGGCACCACGGTGTTGTTCCGCAAGCTGTACGAGCTCACCGGGGACGACGAGTACCGCACCTGGGTCGATCAGTTGTCCCAGGGGATCCTGCGGACCGGTGCGCCGCTGGTCCATTCGCCGGGGTACTGGAACAGCTTCTGCTTGTGTTGCGGGGCTCCCGGCGTCCTGTCCCATTTCGTGCAGGCCGGCGAGTTCCTCGAGCAGGACAACTACCTCGGCGAGGCGAAGATCACCGCGGACAAGCTGCTCGGTGACTCCTACCACGACGAGACCGGGCGCCGTTGGTTCGCCGCCTGGACCCGGAAGAACCCCGGGTTCGTCGAGACCTACACCGGCCTGTACCTGGGCGCGGCCGGGGCCGGCACGTCGCTGCTCTACCTGTACGCGCATGATCGGGGCATCACGATCACGCCGACGTTGGAGTATCTGTTCCTCAAGTAGGGCAAGACCGAACAACACCAAGGAGGGCGTCCGCCGCAGCGGGCGCCCTCCTTGTGTCTCGGCCGGGATCTCTCCCGGGGCACTCGTCGTTCTGGATGTAGCAAACCGGCTGCCGCCGGCCCTCGAAATTTGTTTCCCCTGGTCAGCGCGATTCGGATTTCGGCGACCGGATTCTGCTACATCCAAAACGATGGTCGGCGAGACCTAGCTGTACCCGGCCATGAGGTTGGTTACAGGCGGCTGATCGGGGGCTGGTCTCTGAGTGCGGTGTGGCGTCGTTCAGTGTTGTAGTACTCCAGCCAGGGTGCAAGAGCGGCGGCACGTTCGTTGTTGCTGGTGAAGACCTGTCGGTAGGCCCACTCGGTCTGCAGGGTGCGGTTGAACCGTTCCACCTTCCCGTTCTGCCAGGGGCAGTGCGGTTTGATGAACAGGTGCCGCGCCCCGAGCAGGCCGAGCGCTTCGGCGAAGGCGTGGGCGTGGCGGTAGGAGAAGTGGTTATCGGTGATCACCTGCTCGATCCGGGCGATCCCGTAGCCGGCGAACGCTTCGGCGGCCCGCAGCAGGAACCCTGCGCAGGTGGTGCCTTTCTCGTCGGGCAGGATCTCGGAATAGGCCAGCCGGGAGTGGTCATCGACCATCGAGTGCACGTAGTCGTACCCGATCCGGGCCCGCTTCTTTGCGGCGGTGGAGCCCATCTGGCGCCCGTGCGCCTTCCAGCCGCCGCCGTCGGGGATCTTGCCGATCTTCTTGACGTCGACATGGACGAGTTCACCGGGCCGGTCTCGTTCGTAGCGCACCGCGGTCGTCTTGGAGGCCCGGATCACCGTCCCGGTCAACGGGTCGCACTCGCGGAGATACGGGACGCCGTGGCGGCGCAGGACCCGGGACACGGTCCGGGCCGGGATACCGAGTTCGGGGCCGAGCCAGTCTGGTCCCCGACGCTGCTGCCGGCGCAGCGCGAGGATGGCTTCCTCGGTCTCGGCCGGGGTCTGGCGGGGGCAGTGGTGGGGACGGGAGGAGCGGTCGGCCAGGGCGTGCCAGCCGTAGGTGCGGTAGCGCTTGATCCAGCGGTGTGCACATTGCCGTGACACGCCTTGGGCTTTGGCCGCGTGCGCGACGGCCCAGCCCTGCTGGCAGACACGCTGGACCAGCAGTTGCCGGCCTCGCACGTTCAGGCGGGCATTACGGTGGGACATGAAGACCTCCGGACGGTGAACGACTTTGACACTCGCCACCGCACCCCGGAGGTCTTCCTACGTCAACAACATCCCGGGAGTGTCACCAACCTCCTGGCCGAGTACACCTAGC
>NZ_AUHH01000029.1 GCF_000423085.1 Granulicoccus phenolivorans DSM 17626 = NBRC 107789 = JCM 15570
TGGAGTACTACAACACTGAACGACGCCACACCGCACTCAGAGACCAGCCCCCGATCAGCCGCCTGTAACCAACCTCATGGCCGGGTACAGCTAGGGTGGGAAGACATTCAGCAGCATGACGTTTCACAGCGGAGGCGGGTATGGGCGACAACATCGATCTGACGCAGACGGTGACGGATCAACTGGCCGGGGCACGCGACAGCGAACACGGGCGCAGCGCACAGCTGATCGCCCACGACGGGCCGCTGCGCCAGACGGTCATCGCACTGCGCGAGGGGGCGCAGTTGCAGGAGCACAATGCGCCGCCGGCGGCGAGTGTGCAGGTGCTGCAGGGCCGGATCCGGCTGGAGGTGGGCAGCGGCAGCGCAGCCGAACTGGCCGCCGGCGAGATGGCCCTGATCCCGCATGAGCGGCACGCGGTGCTGGCCCTGGCCGACAGTGTCTTTCTGCTGACCACGGTGACCAGCGTCGAGCAGACCTCGCATTCCTGACCGAGGCGGGTCAGTCCGGCAGGCCCCGCAGCCGCAAGTGGGCGTACGCCAGCTCCAGCCGCTCCTGTTCCAGGCGCAGATCGTGCTCGGCCAGGAGCGCCAGCGCGGCCGCCTCATCGACGGTCAGGCCGGGGACCGCCGCGCGGTAGGGGCTCGGCTCCGGCACCATCAGGGCAGCGTGTCGGCGCAGCGTGACCCGGTCCATCAGCACCGAGCGCGTGTGGGGGAGCCGGTCGCGACAGCGGCCGAGGATCGCGAAGCCATGGCTGTCGAGGTCGCCCCAGTAGTCGATCGGCGACCCGCCGACCCAGGGGATACGCGCGAGTTCGGTGACCGCGTACCCGCGCCCGTGCAGGGCCACCGTGCCGTGCAGCGGCGGAAGCGAGGCCAGCGAGGTCAGGTTCTCCACGATCAGGACGCGGACCGGGCTGAGCGACCACAGTGCCAGTTCGGCCACGGTTGCGGTGAGATCGCGAACCTGTCCGGGGCCGAGCAGTTGGTTGTCCAGGACCCGGACGCGGAAGCGTTGTGCCTCGGCCACCAGCTCGCTGCTGGCATTGCCGGAGATCGCCGCCACCAGCGATTCGACCGGTCGGCGGTGTCTTTCCAGCCACTTCGTGTCCACCCCGGGCACCGGCACTTCACGCGGACGCAGGTGGCCATGCGGATTCTGCAACAGCCATGCCACCACGTCGGACAACGGTTCCAACTCTGTCGCCGGTAGTCGGGCCAGCGTCGTTGCGCAGGCTCGGAGGCCGTCGCCGAGGTATGCCGCGGCGGGCCACGCCGCGCGCAAGGTGGACGCAAATCCGGTCAGCCGGTCCCATTCCTGGCTCCGGCCGGCCATGGTGGCGACCGGGGCAGCTCCGGTCAGCAGGACCCGCACCGGTACCGACTGGCTGCCCATCGCCGGCCAGCGCCGCGGCGCCCAGGCCACCGAAACGCCCGGTGTGCCGTCGAGCTCCCGCCAAGCGCTCAGCCAGCCAGCCACTCGGTCCCGGTCCGCGAGCACGGTGGCCTCAGTGGGCGGGTGGAGCGGCACCGACCAGACCTCGGTCGCACCGAGATCATCGGCGCCCAGCCACTCACGGACACGACGGCGATAGCGGTCTGCCGCGAGCCTCCGCACGTCGTCCGGCGTCCTCAAAACAGCGTTTCCATCGTTGCGGGGTCCGCCACGACATTCGGTCGTTTCTCCGCCGCGGGAGTATGGTCGGCCCCGTTCCGGTCGGAGGTGGTGGTCCCCCGCGGGGCGTCGTCGGCATCGAACCGGAGGACCGACAACCGGGAGCGATGATCGGCGTCCATGGACACCACCGCCGCCCCGCCGACGTGATCCTCCAGCGTCTGGAGCATCTTCATCGGGGTGGCCAGCAATAGCTGAAACCCGAACTCCCGGAACACTGCCAACCCGGCCCGGGTGAAGGTCGGATCGGTCTTGTCGAAGGCCTCGTCGAGCACGACCAGCGCGTACTCGGGCCACAACGCCCCTTCCCGGGCCAGCTGGTAGCGCAGCGCCGCGACCAGACAGAAGGTCACCAGCTTCTGTCGCTCACCCCCGGAGAGACCGCCGGAATCGGTGAACACGTCGGTCTCCCGGCCGCCGGGGTCCACCACGCGGGCGACGAATTCGACATGCTGGCGCGTGTCAAGCACCTGCCGACGCCAGGCCAGATCCGCCGGGTCGTGCGACGCCAAGCGATCCAACAGGGTCTTCATGGCATCGAAACGCTCCTCCGCGGCCCGGCGCCCCTCAGCATCCTCGGGCGCGCCGGCGAGGTCGGCCAGTGAGTCCGACGTGATCCGGCTCAGTGCCGTGAGGAAGTCCGAGACCACCGGTAGGATCCGATCCCCCACCTTGATCTGGAGAAAGCGGCCCGGGGCGTACGGGCTGCGTGCCAGCGACTCGTTGATCGGATCGATCCGGGCGCGGATCTCCCGCCGGGCCGCCCGTAGTTGGTGGGCCAACTGGCCGACGTTGTTGCGTGATTGCGACTGGAGCATCGCGAAGAAGCGCTCCTCGAAGCGGGGCAGCCCGTCGGCCTCGAGCTCGTCCAGCCGGCGCAGAAACTCCTCCGCGTATGCCATCTCCGCAGCCAGATCTGCTGAGCGTTCCGGCCAGTCATTCTTGTACGCCTGCATCACCCGCTCCGAGCGCCCGGTGGCCCGGTCGCGGCGACCCTGTTCGACGAGCTGTCGCTCACTGATCCCCCGGGTGACCCGGGCGGCCGTGGTGTCTAGGGCGTCGATCGAGTCCTCCGAGATCTCCCAGTCCTGGTCGAGGGAGGCCGCGACCTGCTCGGGCACCACCTCCGCTTCGGCGAGCCGTGCGGTGCAGCGTGCCAGTTCTCGCTTGCCGTCGGTCACCCGCTTCTGCGCGTCACTGTGGTCGGTGTGACAGCGCCGGGTGACGTCCTGGGCCTCGGTCAGCCGGGCATCGGCGAGTTCCAGCGCTGCGGTGGCCCGGACCAGTTCGCTGCTGGTGCTGAGCCGCTCGGCAACTGCCCGCTGCGCCTGCGCGAGAGCCTCTTCGGCCGAGTCGGTGTCGATCTGGGCCCAGGTGACCCGGCACAACTCATTGATGAGGCCTCTGCGGTCGCGCAACTCGTCCCGGGCAGCCTGGGCTCGGTCGAACTCTGCGTTCGCTTGTCGCAAGGCGGCCCGGACCTCGGTGAGGGCTGCCTCCAGCGCAGACTTCTTGGCCACGGTGGACGATCCCAGGATCCAGCGGGTGCGGTCGTCGATGCGGGAGCGGTCGTCCTTTTCATGCCGGCTGGAACCGTGCTTGACCTGGCCGGCGGCAGTGACGCCCCTGGTGCACATCGCCAGTTCGGCGACGGTGCCCACGCAGTCATAGTCGAATCCCTCGGACAGCCGTTGTTGCAGCCATTGCCGTTGTTCCCCGTCGGCGACCCGGATGCGATGCAGCAGGGACTCCTCCGACGGCTCCGGCCGGTCGACCGGGGGCAGGGACACCAGCCGCGCGTAGACCAGTCGCGTGCGCAGCCATTTTGCGTCGACGTGCGCCGCGAGTGCGCGATACAGGTCGTCGGGGACCAGCAGAGTCTGGGCGAGGGGGCGCAGCACCCGTTCGATCGCACCCTGCCAGTCGGCGTACTCGTCAACCACATCGATCAGCTCGCCGGCGAACCGGAGCCGCTGCGGTGCCACATCCAGGGATTCGCAGAGCTGGGACCGCACCTCCAGCAGCTGGGCGCCGAGATTGGACCGTTGCTGCTCCAGTGACGCCAGTTCACGCACCAGATTGCGTTCACGGTCGTCAAGTCCGCTGCGACGGGTCACCGCGGCGCTCAAGTCCTGCCAGGCACCGGCCACATCGAGCTCCCCGGCGGTACGCCGCAACTCTTCCTGCCACTGGGCGAAGCCAGCAGCGGTATCGGGAAGTGTCAGCCGGGCGCGGTGGGCGTTGCCGGCGATCCGGTCCCGTTCGCGGCGTACCGAGTCCACCCGCTCGGCGCGGGCACCGGCCACCTGTTCCAGGGCGGGGAGGTCGCCGGCGATGCCCACCACTGCGGCGGCACAGGCGTCGCGTTCCACCTGAGCCAGCCGCGCCTTTTCCAGCGCCCGCATGGATTCCGCTGCGGTCGCCGAGGCCCGCGCGACCCAGGTCTCCAGGTCCCGGGTCAGCAACCGGGTCCGCACGCCGAGCAGATGCGCGTCCAGGTGGCGGGACTGTTGCTGGAGCTTCGCCAGCGCCGTGTTCGACTCGGTATGGGTGGCGACATGCTGCCGCAGCGGCTCCAGACACTCAACCTGGCGCCGGGCATCGACGACTGCGGCATGGGCCTGGGACAGTTCGACGAACTGATCGACCGCAGCCGCCGCGTAAGCAAAAGTGCTCGGTTCGTCCAGCATGAAGTCGCGCAGCAATTGATTCAGATTGTTCAGATTCTTCGCCGACTGGGTCTTGTGCAGCAACCGCAGGGCCTGGTCGCTGCCCAGTCCGAGCCGCCGCTGCAGGCGGCTGCCGAAGCTGGAGTATTTGGAGCTGTGATACCAGTCGGAGTGGTCGGCCTTGATCCGCTGCGGTGCCAACCCGTTCTCGGCGTACGGGCGAACGTCGAGCAGGTCCACGTTCTCCGGGGCGAGCAGGTATAGCCGGCTCACCTCGGCGGGCAGATGCCTGTGCCGGGCGAGGTGGAACAACTGCGCGAGCGTGGTGACCCGCCCGTCGGTGTGCTCATAGGTGAGCGCCACGGCACTCCACACGGCATCTCGGCTGCGCAAATGGCTGATCGTGACCTGACCGGTGGCGTCATCGGTGGTTCGGCCGTACGCGCCGCGGACATACGTCGCGATGCTGCGGGAGCGATCCCCCGAACCGCTCTGGTTGGCCGCCGCATTGAACGAGCTCCATTTCGGCGGCACCAGCAGCGTCGCCATCGCGTCCAGCAGCGTCGACTTGCCGGTGCCCGAGTCGCCGGTGAGCAGCAGCCCGCGGCGAGGGACGGGCAGGTCGTGGTAGCCGTCGAAAGTGCCCCAGTTCACCAACTGGATCCGGATCAGTCGGTGCTGTTGCAGGACCGGAGTTGAGTCCTTCGGGGTCGTGTGGTCGGTGGTCGTGTCGTCGGGGATCAAGGTCGGTCACCGCCGTCCTCGCTGGCGCTGCGACGGGGGATCGGGGCGGGTTCGTCGCGCGGGTCGAAGTCGTCCGGCTCGTCCTCGTCGGGGGCGGCCCGGCTGGCTGTGTTCGACGTGGCCACCAGGGCCTCGATCTCTGCGGTCACTGCGGCAACCTGTTCGACGTCGAAGACCAGGGTCAGGATCGGCGAGATCTCGAAGCGCGTGTCCTCAGCGGTACTGAGCAGGACCGATGCCTTCTTCATCTTCTCCACCGACGCGTTGATTCGCTTGGCGAAGGTGCTCGCATCGGTATTGGTGGCCGGACGGTACGGGGCCAGTTCGTCGTCGATCTCGTCCCGGCCGATGAAGACCCTGCCGGTGGCCCCGGCGTCGCGGAGCAGCCGGAGGCGCAGCAGGAGCACTACAGCGGTGTCGATCAGGGTTAGCGGAACCCGGCGGACCACCTTCGGGGCTTCCTCGAGCGGGGCATTCTCGATGAACGCCAGACCTCGTTCGGTGTCCAGACTCAGCCGCAGGAACAGATTCCCCAGCAGTTCCCGGACGGCTGCCTCGTCCCGGATGATCGCCCGCCACGCAGCGGCATTGCGTTCCTGATGCAGGTAGGGGCCCCGCAGCAGGGCCACCACCGCGCGCCGGGTGTCGTCGGGCAGCCGGCCGTGATCCTCGCGACTCAACTGGTGCAGGTCCAGCGTGTGGCTGTCGGTCGGTGGATCTTCGGACGGATCGATTCGTGGATCTTCGATTTCCGCAGTCATCGGTCCCATTCTGCGGGTGGGGTGGTGAAGACGTACCTCGGGGCGTACGCGGCCCGGTCGACACCGCTGACACTGCGCCAGCGCAGCAGTTCGGTGTCGGTGGTCCTGGTGGCGTGCCGTTCGGCCAGCGACAGCAACCCGATGACCGACGCCAGCCCCTGAGTGGCGGGATGCTCGGTCAGCACCTGGGCCACGGTCGCGCTGGGGTGTTGGGCCAGGGTCGCTGCGACGGCGGCGGTCAACTCCGCGAAATCGATCTCGCTCTCGCGTACGCGACGGCGCAACTCGGCCAGGTCGACGGTGCCGGCAGGCACCACGGCCAGCGGGGCGGTAGCGCGCACATCGCCGGGGTTGTGCAGGGCCCAGGTCCCGATCGAGGCCAGCGGGATCGACGTGATGGTGAGCTCGCTGCGGGCCCCGGCGGTCGGCGTCAGCGTCCGCAACGCGTCGAGGACCACCCGCTGGGCGGCGGTGATGGCGTCCTCGAGGCGCCGGTGCTCCTGCCAGGAGCGGGTCTGGACGAACTGGCGCAGGCTGCGGGACAGCCCGGTCATGGTGGAGCGAACGGTGCCTGAATCGTGTTGCAGGGTGGTGAGCAGTTCGCGCAGAACATGGCGCTGTTGCGCGGGGAGCGCTTGGGCGAAGCTGCGGTCGAGGATGCCGGCGACTGCCGCGTCGAAGGTTTCGGCTCTCTCCGGATCCAGTACCACGGCATGGAAGGCGCGGAATGTCCGCCCGGCCGGGGAATCCTCGATGAGGTCCACTCCGGCGAAGACCTCCTCCAGGACCTCCGCGCGGGCTGCTGATGATCGGATGATGCGGTCCTTGAGCTCTCGGTTGAGCGACTCGAGGTCGGCGTTGACCCGGGCGAAGTCGGTGGAGATTTCGCCGGAAAGCGCCAGGATGTCGGCCAGCCGCTCCCGGGCGGTGGCTGCATCCAGTGGGTCGAACTCGCCTCGCTCGACCCGGGCGATCTCGGCGTCGAGTCGGTCCCGTTCGGCGGTCAGAGCTTCGAGTCGACTGCTTGACTCGGGGTCGGTGTCGCGAGCCAGCCGAGCCAACAGGTCGGCCACATTGGTGAAGCGGGAGGAGGTCATGCTGGTGCGGGGAGACTCGAGGGTCTCCAGAAAAGCCAGTGCCGCCGCAGCCCCCGCCGACAGCTCCACGGTCTCCTCCCGGCCCGCTCCGGGCCGCCGGATCAGATAGCCCCGACGAACCCAGTCGCTGACGTACTCCTGCGCGGTCTGCGGCAGGTCGAACCCGCCATCACGCAGCAAAGACAGATCGGCAGCTACCTCGGTGACAAACTCGGCCGCCGGCACCACCCGGCGCGACCCGCCCAGATGCACAGTCAGGATCGCTGCGGTCACCGCGGCGTTGTCGGAGCGGAGGAGGGCGAGCGCAGGCTGCTCGCGCAGTCGGGTGTACGCATGCGCCGTGGCGGGGGTACTCGCGGTCATCTCGTAGCCTCGGGTGAGGCAGGCACCCGTTGATAGGTGCCCCGGCGCCGGGGGACGGCGGCCGGGACAGCGTGGCCTTCTTCACGGAGCCGGTTGAGAGCGTATCGAACCTGGCGCTGGGACAGCCCCGTGCGTGAGGCAACCTCGGCAACCGTTCGCGGCTGCGCCAAGGCGGCCCACACGGTGGGCGTGTGCGGGCCGAGGTCAACCACCTCGGCCGGGGCTTCGATTGGCAGATATGTGGCCTCGGCACCCGTGGGGACTCTGAGCGCAGGACTGAGTTGATAAGTCGTTTGGCCACGTTCGCCCACCGCCTCGGCGAAGCCCCGTTCGACCAGTTGCTGGAGCCACCGTCGGGCCTCGACCGAGTCGACTGGGGGAAAGTCTGTTCTCACCGAAGAGTTCGTCCATTGGGCACCATGCCGCATGCCTGCCAGGATCGCTCGCTGTTCGCTGCTGAGGTCGCCTCCGCCTGGAAGTGTCGCCAACCAGCTCAGGTCGTCCTGACTCAACAACGTGTGGCGTGACAGCAACGCGGTGAAACGAACCCCATAGTCGGTAAACCGCGGAGGACGCAGACCTGCCTCCCGAGTTGCCAGGATGGCCTCTCGGATCCCTCCTCCTTCGCCTTCGATCACTCTGGTGCCATCGGGTAACCGGACGTTCTTGCAGATCTCATAGAGAAAGCTGTTCACGGCGCTCTTGCCCTCCGGGTGCCCGAGCTGTCCTTCGGAGATTCCCCAGAGGCCACCGGGGCTGGTGATGACGAGCAGGTCGTCTTTGAGTCGAATCTCGACTCGTTTGGAGTCTGTGGTGGCAGACAGGTCTCGGTGAACCAATGCATTGGCGATTAGTTCCCGGACCGCTCGCATTGGAACTTCGGGGGTATCGATCCCGTGCCCGCCGTCGTTGTAGCTCATCCGATGCGACGTATTCCGGCGTACCCACTCCATGGCCCTATCGAGCAACTCCGGCAACGGACCATCGAGATGGACCAAATCCCGGGTACGGCTCCCCGAGCCGCGGGGCAGTTGCACGGCGGCGGTGATCCCCAAGGTGGGGCGCCACTGTTGTGGATATTTGCCCAGCGTGTAGAGGCCACCGAGAGTAAGCGAATTGTCATGCGACAGGACCGAGGTGCGACGCAGAATCTCGGTGTCGCTCACCGATGCGTGCCGGGCCGAGTTCGCCCGGGCGGCGCTGAGATAGGCTCTTGTGAGGTCCTCGTCGAGGTCAGCGCTACTGGTGCCGAGTACGCTCTCATGGTCCGGGTGCTTGCGCTGAACCGCCTGCGCCTGCAGATAGCGGAGTTGAGCCAGCTCCTGCTCGCTCATGGCGTAGTCACCGTCACTTTGGCGCAGAAAGGCCCGGGACCCGTGCCGGGCCGGACGGTCAAGAAGCGGGATCCCGGCAACTCGACAGACGAGGAGGTCGGAGCCCCCGAACGTGACCGTGTCGAAGTCACACCGGACCGGTGGAGTCACCGCAGTGCGCGCTTGGCTTGCGATCCCCTGCTCGATCGTGGCCAGTTCGGTCAGCCCGACCGGGGCAAACCCAGAGGCCTCATCAAGCCCGACTATTAGTGTCCCGCCATCCGGCATGTTGGCGAAGGCACACAGCGTGTCAGCGACGTCGGGGCAACCCCCGGCACCACTCTTCACCTCTATGGAGGCGGAGTCACCGCCTCGACTCCGGAGCTCGTCCACCAACTCGACAATGTCGAAACTCGTCAAGGTCACAAATCCATCTTGACGCTGTCTCAACCCTTTGTCATCACTGATGGTAGATTTGTTACTTTGTGTGTCACTTTGTCACTCCGAGTGTCAACCGGGCGTGGCATTGGCAGGTTGTTGTACTTGTCGAGAATTTGTTGCGTCGGCCATGAACGCCACCCGCGGGTCAGTCGAGCGTCGGAGCGTGATGTCCTCAGTGCTGCATGTCTACGAAGCGGGAGTAGTGGCCCTGGAAGGCGGTCACCACGGTCCGGGTGGGCCCGTTCCGGTTCTTGGCGACGATGAAGTCGGCTTCCCCCAGGCGGGCGGACTCCTTGTCGTAGACATCCTCGCGGTGCAGCAGGATGACGATGTCGGCGTCCTGCTCCAGCGAGCCGGACTCACGCAGGTCCGACACGGCCGGCTTCTTGTCGGTGCGCTGCTCGGGCCCACGGTTCAACTGGGACATCGCGACCACCGGCACGCCGAGTTCCTTGGCCAGCAGCTTGATCTGCCGGGAGAACTCGGAGACCTCGAGTTGGCGGGACTCGACCTTGCGGCCCGACGACATCAGCTGCAGGTAGTCGATCACGATCAGCTTCAGGTTGTGCTTCTGCTTCAGCCGGCGCGCCTTGGCCCGGATCTCCATCATCGTCAGGTTCGGCGAGTCGTCGATGAACAGTGGGGCGGCGGAGATGTCGGCCATCTTGTTGGCCAGTCGCTGCCAGTCGTCCTCACTCATATTGCCCTTGCGGACATGGTCGAGCAGGATGCCGGCCTCGGCGGACAACAGGCGCATCACGATCTCGACCTTGCTCATCTCCAGGGAGAAGATCGCCGAGCACATCCCGTGCTTGATCGAGGCCGAGCGCGCGAAATCCAGCCCCAGGGTGGACTTGCCCATCGCCGGACGCGCCGCGAGGATCACCATCTGGCCCGGATGCAGCCCGTTGGTGAGTTCGTCCAACTCGATGAAACCGGTGGGGACCCCGCCCATCTCACCGGTCCGGGCGCCCAGGGCCTCGATCTCGTCGAGGGTCGCTTCCATGATCTCCGACAGCGGCGCGTAGTCCTCGGAAGTCTTCCCGTCGGTGACGGCGTACACCTCGGCCTGGGCGCGGTCGACCAGTTCGGAGGCATTGCCCTCCCCGGCGTACCCCATCTGGGCGATCCGCACCGACGCCTCGACCAGGCGCCGCAGGATCGCCTTGTCGCGCACGATCTGCGCGTAGTGCCCGGCATTGGCCGCGATCGACACACTGGCCAGCAGGTCGTGCAGGTAGGGATGCCCGCCGACCTTGGCCAACTGGCCGGTGCGGCCCAGCTCATCGGCGACGGTGATCGCGTCGGCGGGATGGCCCCGCCCGTACAAGCTGAGAATGGCGTCGAAGATGAACTCGTGGGCCGGCTTGTAGAAGTCGGTCGGCCGCACCACCTCGACCACATCGGCGATGGCGTCCTGGCTCATCAGCATCGCGCCCAGCACCGACTGCTCGGCGGCCAGATCCTGAGGTGGCGTCCGATCGCCCACCCCCCGGAGCTCATCGAGATCCGCGTGATCGGTGTAGGACCTGGAATCTGTGCTCACGAACGCCCCTTCCCGACAGGCAACTGCCGGCTGCCGATGATCTGCCGGCGACTCTAGGTGCCAGGACTGACACATATTGCTCGTCGGCTCGGCAACCGTACGCCCAATCCACCCGGCTGTCACCACGCGCCGCGGGCAGTTATCCACAGGCCTTGTGGACATCCGCTGTGGCATCGTTCGTGCCCTGGGGACAGGTCGGGGGATAACCCGCCCCTCGATCCACAGTTTCTGCGCTGACTAGGCATATCAATATTTTTTCGACGTGGATAACACCGTGCGCCAGAGGCTGTGGAGCGCCCACTATCAGCCTCTCTCGGTGCGCCGCAAGGCCGATCGGCCCCCAAACCGGGGGGAATCTGTGGATAGTCCGCACAGGCACGGCGATCTGATTGGGGTATACGGGGGAGGGGTATATAGTGGATTCGTCCCCACGGTAAGGAGAGAGCCATGGCAACCACCAACTACGTCGTTTCCGGGATGACCTGCGGTCACTGCACCAACGCGGTCACCGAAGAGGTCAGCGCGATTCCCGGTGTCACCAGCGTCAATGTCGTCCTGGACAACGGAGCGATGACCGTCGAATCCGACGACGCCATCGACCTGGTCAAGATCACCGAGGCGGTCTCCGAAGCCGGCGACTACACCGTCGTGCCGGCCTGACCGATGCCTTCGGCGGGTTCCGTCTGACGGACCGAAGCTGAGGTCTTCTCAGGGCCGATTTGGATACCGCTGGCCCCGACGTTACCATTTCGTGACGTCGGGGCCTTGCGTTTGCTTGGCCAAGGACGGCTGGCCCACCGGGCCGACCGAATCGGATTTTGGAGAAGTATGCGCAAGAAGGTTATTCCGCTGGCGATCGCCGGTGGTGTCCTGATCGCCTCGGGTGGTGTCCTCGGTGCCAACGCCGCGCTGGCCAAGGACGTTCAGCTGTCGGTCGATGGCGTACCGGTCCAGGTGAAGACGAACTCGGGCACGGTCGGAGATGTGCTGAAGCAGCGCAAGATCACTGTCGGCGCGAAGGACCTGGTGGCTCCCAGCTTCGACCAGAAGATCTCCGACGGCCAGTCGATCTCGGTGCGCTACGGCCGCGAGCTGCGGCTGGACGTGGACGGTCACAAGTCGAGCACCTGGACCACGTCGGCCACGGTGGACGAAGCCCTCAACGAGTTGTCGGTTCGCGACGGGTCCGAAGTTTCGGCCTCTCGTAGCACCGCCATCCCGCGCGAAGGCATGGATCTGACGATCAAGACCGCCAAGCAGGTGGAGATCGTGCAGAACGGCGAGGCCAAGAGCTACACCGTGCTCGGCGAGAACGTCGGCGACGGCCTGAAGAACGCCGGCATCGAGATCACCGACAAGAACGTGGTCGATCCCGCGGTCACCGAGCCGCTGGTCGAGGGTGGCACGATCACCGTCAGCACCCAGGACGTCAAGCAGACGACCAACGAGACCGACATCGATTACAAGACGGTCCGCAAGGAAACCGACAGCCTGCCCAAGGGCACCGAGAAGGTGCAGACCGCCGGTGTCAAGGGCAAGCACATCGAGGTCTGGGAAGAGCGCTTCGTCGACGGCAAGTCGGTGGAGAAGAAGAAGGTCTCCGAGAAGACCGACCCGCAGCCGGTCGATGAGGTCGTCCTCGTCGGCACCGGTAAGGCCACCCCGACCCCGACGCCGTCGCAGAGCAAGTCGTCCTCGGCGTCCAGTGCCCCGAGCAGCTCCTCGGCCAGCAAGTCGGCCGACGCGTCCCAGAGCTCCGGCGGGTCCTCCTCCTCCAGCTCCTCCAGCTCCAGCAAGTCGAGCTCCTCCTCGAACTCCGGCTCCAGCAAGTCCAGCCAGAGCTCGGCCGCCCAGGACACCTCGCCCGCCCAGGGCGCTTCCTGCCAGGCCTCGTTCTACTACGAGCCCCAGATCACCGCTTCCGGTGAGCAGTTCGACCCCAGCGCGATGACCGCGGCCCACAAGACGCTGCCGCTGGGCTCGATGGTCAAGGTGACCAACCCGGCCACCGGCAAGACCGTCACCGTTCGGATCAACGACCGTGGCCCGTACATCGGTGGTCGCTGCCTCGACCTGTCCCAGGCCGCCTTCGCGGCGATCGGCAACACCGGCTCCGGCGTGATGACCGTCACCTACCAGGTGCTGTGATCACCCCGCACTGAACGCCGCCGACCGGCCGGACCCCACACCCAGGGGTCCGGCCGGTCCTTTTTTCGGGGGACTGTCTCCCGGCTCCGAACCGCCGGACACTGAACGTATGGATACCGAAGTCTCGGAGATCGCCACGGGCATCTACCGACTTTCCACCCTGGTTCCGGACGTCGCCCCCGGTGGCTTCGCCTTCAACCAGTACTTGGTCACCGGCGAACAGCCGCTGCTGTTCCACACCGGGCAGCGCGCCATGTTCCCCCTCACCTCCGCCGCGGCGGCGACCGTGCTCCCGCTGGAGCAACTGCGCTGGATCAGCTTCGGCCACGTGGAGGCCGACGAATGCGGGGCGATGAACCGCTGGCTGGCGGCGGCACCGCAGGCTCAGGTGCTGTTCAACGGTCTCGGGATCAACGTTTCGCTCAACGACCTGGCCGACCGCCCACCGGTGGTCGCCGATCCCGATCAGCCGATCGACACCGGCGGGCACGTGTTCCGGACCATCCCCACCCCGCACGTGCCGCACGGCTGGGAGGCCCAGCTCCTCTACGACCGGACGACCCGAACCCTGTTCTGCGGTGACCTCTTCACCCGGATCGGGCACACCCCGCCACTGGTGGACGGTGCCGACCTCATCGAGCCGGCCCTGGCTGCCGAGGACATCTTCCACTCCACCGCCCCGACGGCGCTGGCCGGGAAGACGATGCGCCAGCTGGCCGAACTGGAGATCGACACGCTGGCCCTGATGCACGGCCCGGCCTATGTCGGCGACTGCCGCCGGGCCCTGCTCGACCTCGCCGACGCCTACGACCGCCGCCTCACCGAGGCCGGGTGACAGTTTGGGTGCAGCAGAATTCGACCAGGCCCTGCGACACGCCGGCTGACAGAGGTCGGGAAAGATCTACTGCACCGAAACTGACGGTTGGAGGTCGATCCGGGCCTCGCAGCGGGCGATCAGGTCCGGATCGTGGGTGATCACCAGCATGGCGGCGCCCTCGGTCTGCGCCCACAGGTCGGCCACCAGCGCGTCGGCGGTCTCCCGATCCAGATGTTCGGTCGGTTCGTCGAGAATCCAGACCTGATGCTCGCCGACCAGCAGCCGGGCCAGCGCCAACCGGCGGGCCTCGCCGCCGGACAGGGCCGAACCGTCCTCGCCGACCATTCGCTCCGGTGCCAGGTCCAGGCCGGCCCGGGTCAGGGCGGTGCGGATCTCCTCGGGCGAGGCATCCCGCTTCCCGATCCGGATGTTCTCGGCCACGGTGGTGTTGAAGATGTGCGCGTCCTGAGCCAGATAGCCCACCGTGCCACGCCGCTCCACCGACCCGGCGAGGGGCTCGATCAGGCCGAGCAGGGTCGCGGCCACGGTGGTCTTTCCGACCCCGCTGGGCCCGGTCAGAGCGATCCGTTGCCCGGGCCGCACACTCAGGTTCACCCCCGTCAGGATCGCGGCCTCCCCGGGCCAGCCGATCGATGCCTCATGCAGGGCCAGCCCGGGGCGGTCGGACTCGCTGCCGGCGGCCAGATCTCCGGTGCCGACCGCCGGTTCGGCCAACACCGCGCGGACCCGGCCGAGCGAGGCGTACGCCCGGGTGAGGGTCTGCGCGGCCTGGGGCAGATCCGACAACACCTCGTGCAGCGCCAGCGGGGTCAGCACCAGCACCGCCAGATGGATCCGATTCAACTCACCCGATGCCACCGCCGGGATCCCCACCGCGAGCGCGACCACCACCGACAACCCGGCGGCCAGCACCATCAGCGCCCCGGCCGCGCCCCGGACCAGGGCAGCCCGGGCCTCGGCCCGTTCCAGCCGCCGATCCACCTCGAGCACCCCGGTCAGCTCCCGCTCGTCCCCGTACGCCGCCAGGTCGACCGCGGCATGATTCAACTGACCCACCCGGTCGGCCAGTGCCCCGCGCAGCGGCGCGATCTCCCGGTCGGCCCGCCGGGACACCAGGCGTGCCAGCAGCGGCACCACAGCCCCGGCCAGCGCCGCGGACACCAACAGGCCCACGCCCGCGCCGGGGGACAGCGCCATGATCGCCACGCTCACCCCGACCGAGAGCACCGTCAGCGAGGTGAACGGCAGTAGCACCCGGACCACCAGATCCTGGATCGCCTCCACATCGGTGACGATGCGGACCAGCAGGTCGCCCTTGCGGCGCCCGAGCAGAGTGGTCCCGGCCAGCGCCCGATACACCCGCAGCCGCAGCCCGCTCTGCAGGCGCAGCGCCAGGGAGTGCGAGACGAGCCGCTCGGCGTACCGGAAGGCGCCCTTGCCCAGGCCGGTCGCGCGCACCGCGACGATCGTGGTCTGCAACCACAGGATCGGCGGATGCTCAGCCGCCCACGAGATCAGCAGTCCGGACGCCGCCATCAGACCGACCGAGCACAGCGCGGTGAGCAGGCTGAGCAGCAGGGCCAGCGCGAAGCGGCGACGCGAGCCGGGTACATCGGCGAACAGGGTCCGTAGCAACCCGATCATGACGACACCTGCGCTCCCACGCTGACCACCCGGTCGGCGGCGGCGATCACCGCCGGCCGGTGGGTCACCACCAGCGCGGCAACCCCGGCGGCGCGCACCTCGGCGATGATCTCGGCCTCGGTATCGGTGTCCAGGCCGGCGGTCGGCTCGTCGAGGACCAACAGTCGACCTCCGGCCTCGATCCGCAGCAGGGCCCGGGCCAGCGCGACCCGGCGCCGCTCGCCGGCCGAAAGCCCCTCCCCGGAGTCCCCGATCTCCCGATTCGCCCCCAGTCCGGCCGCCCGGGCCCGGGACAGGGCCGTCTCGACCTGTGCGTCGGCTGCGCCCGGGTCGCCCAGGCGTACGTTGTCGGCGATGGTTCCGTTGATGATGCCGGGCTCCTGCGCCACCCAGGCCAGCTGGGACCGCCAGGTCGCGATGTCGCAGTCGGCGAGGTCCACCCCAGCCAGCAGGACCCGGCCGTCGGTCGGGGCGACGAAGCCGAGCAGCGCCGCCAGCGCCGTCGATTTCCCGCTGCCACTGGGGCCGACCAGGGCCACCACCTCACCGGGCCGCACCTCCAGGCTCAGTCCGGTCAGCGCCGGCTCGCTCGTGCCGGGATAGGTGACACTCACGTTCTCCAGCGCCACCGGACCCTGCGCGGGGGCAGGACGGGTGCCGCCGGGCAGGTCGGTCCCGTCGATCACCGCGAAGGCCTCATCGGCGGCGGCAATCCCGTCCACCGAGTCGTGGTAGTGCGCACCGACCTTGCGGACCGGCAGGTACGCCTCGGGCGCCAGCATCAGCACAAACAGCCCGGCCGCCAGATCGAGCTGGCCGTAGACCAGCCGGATCCCGATCGGCACCGCCACCAGCGCCACCGAGTAGGTCGCCACCAACTCGAGCACGAACGCCGACAGGAACGACACCCGCAGCGTCGACATCGTCTCCTCGCGGTGCTTCTCCTCGGTGCGGATCAGGCCGGTCTCCTGCGCCCGCGCCCGACCGAAGACCTGCAGTGTGGGGAGCCCGGCGACCAGGTCCCCGAAATGATGGGCGAGCCGGGATTGCACCACCCAGCGCCGATCCATCCGGGCCTGGGTCACCTTCCCGATCAGAATCATGAACATCGGGATCAGCGGCAGGGTCAACGCGATGATCAGGGCGGACTCCCAATCGGTCAGCACGATCGCCACCAGCACGATCACCGGAACGGTCAGCGCCAGCCCGAGCTGCGGCAGATACTTCGCGTAGTAGCCGTCCAGGGCGTCCAGACCCTGGGTCATCAGCGTGATCAGCCGCCCGGTGGGCTGGGGCCGGGTCGGGGCCGCCAGCCGCGCGGCGACGATGTCGTGGCGCAACTGGGCCTTCACCCGCGCCGCGCTGCGATGGGCCAGGCAGGAGTTCACCCAGGCCAGGCCCGCCCGGCCGAGCAGGATCAGCGCGAACAGCCCGATCGCCCCGGCCGGCCCCCCGAACGGGACACCGGCCGGCGAGCGATCCGCGAAGACCCCGGCGACGGTCTGCGACAGCACCCACGACTGCGCCAGGACCAGCACCGCGGTGAGGATTCCGATCCCCACCGCGGCCACCAGGTACCTCCGGGTCGCCCGGGCCCGGCGCCACAGCCGCGGATCGACCGCCCCGCCGCGCCGCGATCGCTGCGTCCCGGTCGGCGATCCCGGACTCACCAACTCAATGCACGCCCTCGGCTTCCGGCTGCTCCACCGGCAGGTTCTTCACGCTCAACCGCTTGCGGAAGACCCAGAACGACCAGGCCTGGTACGCGATCACCACCGGCACCGCGACCAGCGCGGCCACCGACATGATCTGCAACACCTTGTCGCTGGAGGCCGCCTGAGCCGCGGTCATCGAGAACTGCTCGCCGAGGCTGGACTTCATCACATAGGGGTACAGCGCGACGAAGATTCCCACGAACAGGAAGACGATCGAGGCGGCGGTCGAGGCGAAGGCCAGCCCGTCGCGGCCCACCCGGTTCAGCAACCAGGCGCCGACCACCGCGAGGATCGCCAGCACCGCGAGCACCCAGTTGGCGGGCTTGCCGTACGCCCCGGCCATCCACAGCGTCCAGCCGGCCATCACGACGATGGTGACGATGCCGATCCGGTTGGCGAAGGCCTGCGCCCGCTCCCGCATCTCGTCCTTGGTCTTGAAGGTCACGAAGACCGCGCCGTGGAACAGGAACAGCACCACGGTGAGGACGCCGCCGAGCAGGGCGAACGGCATGAACAGCCCGAAGAAGTTCTCCACGTTGCCCTGCATCACCCACCCCTTGAACAGGCCGGTCTCGGTGGTCTGGGTGGTGATCGGCAGCCCGCGGACGAAGTTCGCGAATCCGATGCCCCACACCAGGGCCGGTACGAAGGAGCCGAAGATGATGCAGAAGTCCCAGCCGCGGCGCCAGGCCGCCGAGTCCCGCTTGGCCCGGTACTCGAACGCGACGCCGCGCAGGATCAGCGCGATCAGGATCAGCAGCAACGGCAGATACAACCCGGAGAACAACGTGGCGTACCACTCCGGGAAGGCGGCGAAGATCGCGCCGCCGGCGGTCAGCAGCCAGACCTCGTTACCGTCCCACAGCGGGCCGATGGTGTTGATGAGTACCCGGCGATCGTTGTTCTTGCGGCCCAGGATGCCGACCAGCATGCCGACGCCGAAGTCGTAGCCCTCCAGCACGAAGTAGCCCACCCACAGCACCGCGATGAGGACGAACCAGATTGTTGGCAGATCCATCGTGAACTCCTCAGTACGCGAAGGTCAGGGGTTCGTCGTCGTGCTCGACGACCTTGGGTTCTTGGACATCCTCGGGCAGACCCTTGCGGATGTAGTGCAGCATGAGTTTGACCTCGACCACCGCCAGGCTGCCGTACAGCAGCGTGAACACGATCATGGAGGTGAGTACCTGCGCCGCCGGTACGCCGGGGGAGACGGCCGCGATCGTCGGCATCCAGCCGAACACCACCCAGGGCTGGCGGCCCATCTCGGTGAAGATCCAGCCCATCGAGTTCCCGAACAGCGGCAGCAGCGGCAGCGCGATGAAGGCGGCCAGCCACCATCTGGTCCGGGGCAGGCGTTGGTGGCCCGACTTGCTCTTGCGCAGGAACAGCAGCATGAACACGCCGATCGCCACCGAAATCATGCCCAGGGTGATCATCATCCGGAAGGTCCAGTAGGACACCGGGATGTTCGGCGCGAAGTTCCGCGACACTCGTTGGGCCACTTCCGGGCCGTACAACTGCTCCAGCCGCGGGGTCATCGTCCGCTCGTACTCGGCCTGCGTGGTCACGATGCCGGGCACCGGCTCGGTGAAGTTGCCGTGCGCCAGGAACGACAGCAGACCCGGGATCTTGATCGCGCGGCAGTGCTCCTCGGACTGCTTGTCCACCGGGCAGATGGTCAACAGGGAGAACTCGGTGCCGTCGGTGAACGCGGCCTCGGCGGCGGCCATCTTCATCGGCTGGGCCTGGTACATCACCTTGCCCTGGAAGTCACCCGACAGGGACACGCCGATCCCGGCGAAGATCAGCACCCAGGCGCCGAACTTGGTCGCCCAGCGGAACGCATTCACGTCCTCGGCCTGCTCGGTGAGGCGACCGGCCCGGTTGATCCGCCACAGGTGCCAGCCGGCGACGCCGGCGACGAAGCCGCCGCCGACCAGCCAGGCGGCGGTCATCGTGTGCGGGAAGGTGGCCATGAAGACCGGATTGGTCAGCACCGCCAGGAAGCTGTCCAATTCGGCGCGGTTCTGGGTCTGGTCGATGTGGAAGCCCACCGGGTTCTGCATCCATGCATTGGCGGCCAGGATGAACGAGGCGCTCAGCGCGGTGCCGACCGCGACGATCCAGATCGTGGCCAGATGGACCTTCGGCTTGAGCCGGTCCCAGCCGAAGATCCACAGGCCCAGGAAGGTCGACTCCAGGAAGAATGCCAGCAGCGCCTCCAGCGCCAGCGGGGCCCCGAAAATGTCGCCGACGAACCGGGAGTAGTCCGACCAGTTCATCCCGAATTGGAATTCCTGCACGATGCCGGTGACCACGCCCATCGCGAAGTTGATCAGGAACAGCTTGCCGTAGAACTTGGTCAACCGGAGATAGGCGAGATTGCGCGTCCGCAGCCACACGCTCTGGAAGATCGCGACGATGAACGACAGCGACAACGTAATCGGCACGAAGAAAAAGTGGTAGACGGTTGTGATCCCGAACTGCCACCGGGCGAGAGTCACCGGATCCATGGCGGCAATGTACTACTGGGCGTCGTGGAAATTGAGGGGTCCGATGACCTTTCCTCTGTGCGAAACGTCACTACCGAAAGTAGTAGTCACTACGACCCGTAGTAGGAGGCGTAGACTGACCGTTGTGCCAGCTTTGGGAGAACTCGAGCAGCGGGTGATGGACCTGCTGTGGCGCACCCCCACCCCGGTGACCGTACGCCAGGTGCATGACGTGATCGGCGCCGAGCGGAAGCTGGCGTACACCACGGTGCTCACGGTGCTGGATCGGTTGGCGAAGAAGGCGATCGTACGCCGGACCCGGGCGGGCCGGCACTGGTTGTACCGACCCGCCTCCACCATGCCGGACCTGGTGGCGACCCAGCTGCTGCAGACGCTGCCCGACGTCCCGGCCGACCGGGTGGCCTGCCTGATCGAACTGGTCGGCCGGCTGCCCGCGGCCGAGCGTTCGGCCCTGGCCGCGGCGCTGCAGACCGTGCTGCCCGGCCCGCTCGGGCAGCCGACTCAGACCTCGGCGTCCACCGGCCCGCTGAACTGAGACAGGTACAGCCGGCGGTACGCCCCGTCGGCGGCCAGCAGTTCGTCGTGGTTGCCCTGCTCGACGATCCGCCCGGCCTCCATCACCAGGATCAGATCGGCATCCCGGATGGTCGACAGGCGGTGCGCGATCACGAAGCTGGTCCGATCCTTGCGCAGCGCGTTCATCGCCTGCTGCACCGCCACCTCGGTGCGGGTGTCCACCGAGCTGGTGGCCTCGTCCAGGATCAGCAGCGGGGCATTGGCCAGGAAGGCCCGGGCGATGGTGAGCAACTGCTTCTCCCCGGCGGAGAGATTGCTGGCCTCCTCATCGATCACGGTGTCGTAACCGTCGGGCAGGGAATGCACGAAGCGATCCACATACGTCGCCTCGGCCGCGGCGCGGACCTCCTCGCCGGTGGCGTCCAACCGGCCGTACGCCAGGTTCTCCTCGATCGTGCCGTGGAACAACCAGGTGTCCTGCAGCACCATCCCGATCCGGCGCCGCAGATCGGCCCGGGGCACGGTGGCGATGTCGGTGCCGTCCAGGGTGATCCGGCCGGCGTCGAGCTCGTAGAAGCGCATCAGCAGATTGACCAGGGTCGTCTTGCCGGCACCGGTCGGACCGACGATCGCGACCGTCTGCCCGGGGCGGACCACCAGGGACAGGTCCTCGATCAGCGGCTCGTCGGGGGAGTAGGAGAAGCTGACGTGCTCGAACCGGGTCTCCCCGCGTACCACCTGCAGCTGCCCGTCGGCCTCCGGACTCTGCTCGGGGGCGTCCATCACCGCGAACACCCGCTCGGCCGAGGCCACCCCGGACTGGAGCAGGTTCGCCATCGAGGCGAGCTGGGTCAGCGGCTGGGTGAACTGGCGGGAGTACTGGATGAAGGCCTGGACATCACCCAGGCTCATCGTCCCCGAGGCGACCCGCAGCCCGCCGAGTACCGCGATCACCACGTAGGAGACGTTCCCCAGGAACATGTTCGCCGGCATCATGATCCCGGAGATGAACTGCGACATGAACGAGGCGTGGTACAGCTGTTCGTTGCGCTCGGCGAAGACCCGTTCGGCCTCCTTGGTGTGACCGAAGACCTTGACCAGACTGTGCCCGGTGTAGGCCTCCTCCACGTGGGCATTCAGTTCGCCGGTGGCCGCCCAGGTGCGTTTGAAGTGGATCTGCGCCTTGCGGCCGATCAGCACCGAGATCCCCATTGCCGCGGGCACCACGATCAGCGCCACCAGCGCCAGCGTCGGGGAGATCCAGAACATCATGATCAGTACGCCGATCACCTGCAGCAGCGCATTCAGCATCTGCGACAGGGTCTGCTGCATCGTCTGGGAGACGTTGTCGATGTCATTGGTGGCGCGGCTGAGCAGTTCGCCGCGGGGCTGCTTGTCGAAGTAGGACAGCGGAAGCCGGCTCAACTTCGCCTGCAGATCGGCGCGCATTCGGTAGATGGTGCGCTGGATCGCCCCGTTCAGCACCCAGCCCTGGACGAAGGAGAAGATCCCGGAGACCAGGTAGAGCGCCAGGGCGAGCAGCAGGATCCGGCCGAGCTGGTCGAAGTCGATGCCCTGACCGGGGACGACGTCGAGGCGGGCGAGCATGTCGGCGAACCCGCCCTGCCCGTTGGCCCGGAACAGCTCGACGGCCTGGTCCTTGGACAGCCCGGGCGCGAGCTGCGGCAACAGCATGCCCATCACGCCGGTGAACACCACATCGGTGGCCCAGCCCAGCACCTTCGGGCCCAGCACCATCAGCGCTACCCCGATCACCCCGAGGACAATCACCCCGGTCAGCACCGCCGCCTCCGGGCGCATCCGGCGTACCAGCCGCTTCAGGGAGGGGCCGAAGTTGATCGCCCGCTCGTTGACCCGCTGGGCCATCGGTCCGTGCTGCGGCCCGGTGGGCGCGTTCTTGGGCCGTTCGGGGGCCTGTTCGGTGCGGCTCATGCGACCTCCTCCACGCTCAGCTGCGAGGCAACGATCTCGGCGTACGTCTCGCAGGTGCGCAGCAGTTCCTCGTGCCGGCCGCGGCCGACCATCCGACCGTCCTCGAGCACGATGATCTGGTCGGCGCCCCGGATCGTGGAGATCCGCTGCGCCACGGTGATCACCGCCGCGTCGGCGGTGACCGGGCCCAGGGCCTGCCGCAACCGGGCGTCGGTGGCCACGTCCAGGGCGGAGAAGGCATCGTCGAACAGGTAGATCTCCGGCCGCTTCACCAGGGCGCGGGCAATCGCCAGGCGCTGCCGCTGACCGCCGGACAGGTTGGTGCCGCCCTGGGCGACGGGGGTGTCCAGGCCCTCGGGTTTCTCCCGGACGAAGTCGCCCTGGGCGACGTCCAGCGCGGCCCACAACTGGTCGTCGGTGGCCTCGGCGGCGCCGTAGCGCAGGTTCTCCGCAACGGTGCCGGAGAACAGGAAGGCCTTCTGCGGGACCAGCCCCAGTCGCCCCCACAGCGTTTCCGGTTCGATCTCGCGGACATCGACCCCGTCCACCCGCACCGATCCGGAAGTCGCATCGAACAGCCGCGGGATCAGGCTGATCAGGGTGGTCTTGCCCGATCCGGTGGAGCCGATCACCGCGGTGGTGGTGCCGGGCTCGGCGGTGAAGGAGATGTTCGACAGCACCGGGGAGTCGGCTCCCGGGTAGCAGAAGGACACGTTGTCGAACTCGACGGTGGCCCGCCCGGGCAGGGTGCGTACGCCATCGACCGGCGGCACGACCGAGCTCTCGGTGTTCAGGACCTCCATGATCCGCTCGGCACACACCGCGGCCCGCGGGGCGATCATGAACATCATCGAGGCCATCATCACCGACATCAGGATCTGGATCAGGTAGGTCAGGAAGGCACTCAACTGGCCGATCTGCAGGTCCCCGGACGCGATCCGGTGCGGGCCGAACCACAGCACCGCCACCTGGGACAGGTTCATCACCAGCATCACCACCGGGAACAGCGCCGCCATGATCCGGCCGACCTTGGTGGTGGTGTCGGTGAGTTCGGCGTTGGCGACCTCGAAGCGCTGCTCCTCGTACGGCTCGCGAACGAAGGCGCGCACCACCCGGACGCCGGTGATCTGCTCGCGCAGGATCCGGTTCACCGCATCGATCCGGGTCTGCATCACCCGGAACAGCGGGCCGGCACGACCGATCAGCAGGCCGATCGCCAGCGCCAGCACGGGCACCGCCACCGCCACCAGAATCGACAGTCCGGGGTCCTCGCGCAGCGCCATGATCACCCCGCCGATCATCGTGATCGGTGCGGCGACCACCATCGTGCATGTCATCACCACCAGCATCTGCACCTGCTGCACGTCATTGGTGTTGCGGGTCAGCAGCGACGGAGCACCGAAGTGATTCATCTCCCGGGCGCTGAACGACAGCGTCCGGTGGAACTGGGCCGCCCGGACGTCGCGACCGAAGCTCATCGCGGCCCGGGCGCCACAGCCGACGGCGGCGATGGTGCAGACCACCTGGACCAGGGAGATCGCCAACATGATGCCGCCGGTGCGCCAGATGAAATCGGTGTCGCCCTTGGCAACACCTTCATCGATGATCCGCGCGTTGAGCGTGGGGAGCAGCAGGGATGCCATCGTCCCCACGATCTGGAGCAGAACTACCGCGATCAGCAGACCCCGGTAGGGGCCCAGGAATCGCTTGAGCAGGGTGAGAAGCACGATCCGCCTCGAGCCGGCCGCCGGTTCGGCCAGGTTCGGTCTCCGGGTGCGTTGTGCGCACCGCACAATCATAGGCGTCGGCACCCAATGGTTCGCTCAGGATTTTCCCTGGGTTTTCCACGGCGGTAACGGCGGACGGCCCGGTCCTTCTAGGCTGAGTTGCACCTATCTCGACCCGGGGGCACAGATGAGCTCGCAGCCAGGCACCACCGTCGTTTCGAAGTTCCGATTCACCGATCGTCATCTCGCCGGCATCGTCCTCGCGGTGACAACGTATTTCCTGTTCGCGCAGACCGTCCTCAATGTGATCGGGATGATGCGCGAGGACCTGGGCCTCGACGCCTCCCAGGGCAATGTCGCGGTATCGCTGACCAGCCTGTGTGCGGGCATCACCGTCGTCATCTTCGGCGGACTCGCCGACCGCGTCGGGCGGAAGCGGATCACCCAGTGGGGGCTGGTCCTCAGCTTCGTCGGGTCGCTGCTGATCGCCCTCACCCCGTCCCAGGCGGGGCTGGCGACCACGCTGGTGCTGTACTCCGGGCGGGTGCTGCAGGGCCTGTCGGCGGCCTGCATCATGCCGGCCACCCTGGCTCTGGTGAAAGCCTTCGTCGACGGTCCGGCCCGGCAGCGCGCGCTGTCGTTCTGGTCCATCGGCTCGTGGGGCGGCGCGGGCCTCACCTCCCTGCTCGGCGGTCTGGTCGCCTCCGCGGTCGGCTGGCGCTGGATCTTCGTGGTGGCCATGGCGGTCGCCGTGGTGTCATTCCTGCTGATCCGGGACCTGCCGGAGTCCAAGGCCGACACCGAGGCAGTGGGCAGCTTCGACTATGTCGGGCTGATCACGTTCGTGGTGGCCCTGATCGCGATCAATGTCTGGATCAATCAGGGGGCAACCCTGGGCTGGCTGTCCCCGACGTCGTTGGTGCTGCTGGCGGTGTTCGTCATCGGGCTGGTGCTCTTCCTGCGGACCGAACGTCGGGTCGCCTCGCCGTTCATGGAGCTGGAATTGTTCAAGGATCGGCTGTTCACCGGCGCGACCGCGTCCAACTTCATGGTGAACATGGCGATCGGGACCCTGCTGGTGGCGCTGGGGGTGGTGCAGGCCGGGGCCGGGTTCAGTGCGCTGCAGGCGGGCCTGCTGACCATCGGCTACCTGATCGGCGTGCTGGTCGCCATCCGGCTCGGCGAGCGGCTGCTGAAGAAGCACGGACCGCGGTTCCCGATGCTGTTGGGCACCTTCCTCGCCGCCCTGGGCATCCTGCCGCTGGCGTTCACGTTCCTGCTGATCGGGCAGTACGTGGTCGTGGCGGTGCTGGGCTTCACCCTGTTCGGTGTCGGGTTGGGTCTGTACGCCACCCCCTCGCTGGATGCCGCGCTGACCAATATTCCGGCGGACCGGGCGGGTTCGGCCTCCGGCATCTACAAGATGGCCTCGCTGCTGGGCGGGGCGTTCGGGACGGCCATCTCCGGTGCGATCTATTCCGGGCTCGCCGGGATTCCCGCGGAGGCGGTCGCCTTCACCACCGATCACTTCCTCGGCCGGGTGGACAACGCCGCGGTCCGCTACGCTGCCATGGTCGCGCTCCTGGTGAACGTGGCGATCGCGGTGATCGCGCACCTGATCGTCCGCGCCACGATTCCGCGTACGCCGAAGCAGTAGCCGCCGGGGTCGACGTCGGCGTTCCCGCGTCGGGAGATTGGGCGGTCGGCGTTCCCGCGACAGCAAGTTCGGGGTGGGTGCCTCCCGCGATGGCTCGGGCGGGGAAGCGATGGCAGAGGGTTCCCGCGGGGTGTTGCAACAGGCGCGGGAAACTTTTCTGGGTGCGTGATTGCCGGAGCCGTCGCGGGAATGACGGCCGGCGCTTTACCTGTCGCGGGAGGCCTGGCCCCGGCCGGATCCGTCGCGGGAAGGACGGCTGGCGCGTTACCTGTCGCGGGAAGGGCGGCTCAGCCGAGTTCGTCGGCCAGGGCGGTGACCCGGCGCCGGATGTCCTCGCGGATCAGCCGCATCCGCTCGGCCCCCTCGATGCCCCGGGTCGAGGGCTCATCGGTCTCCCAGCGTTCGATCGGTGCCCGACCCGGGTTCTCGATCTGCGCATCCGACCCGATGATGACGACCCGATCGACGCTGTCGAGCAGCGCCGGGTCGATGGGCTTGGGAAACTCCCCGGCCATACTGGCCCCGATCTCGGCCACCGCTGCGGCGGACTCGGTGTTGAGCGCCTTCCCGGGCCTGGTGCCGGCCGAATGCACGGTGATCCGGTCCCCGGCGATCTGCCGCATCAGCGCGGCGGCCATCTGGGATTTGCCGCCGTTCTTCACGCAGACGAACAGGACTGACGGACTCATGAGGGGGCTCCTGGGCTGGGTCGGGTGTGGTGACTGGGCCGGGCGTGTTGGCTGGTCCAGGCCTGGGTCGCCACCTGAACGGCGTCCCAGGGTGAGCCCAGCGGGGGGCGTGTAGGACAGATCGAGTTCGCTGACCGCCGCGACGCTCATGTCATGGAAGAGCGCCGTGGCACAGGTATCGACCCGTTTGGCGGTTTCGGTACCCCGGGCGCCGATCAGTTGGGCGCCCAACAGCCGACCGGACTCGCGATCCCCGGTGACCCGGATCGTGATCGGGCTGGCCCCGGGGTAGTAGGCCTTGTGGTCATCGGGGGTCGCGGTGGTGGACACCGGGTGGTAGCCGGCCGCGGTCGCCTCCCGCTCCCGCAGCCCGGTCCGTGCGGCGACCAGATCGAAGACCTTCACCACCTGGGTGCCGAGGCTGCCGGCGTACCGCGCGGCGCCACCGATCGCGTTCTCTCCGGCGATCCGACCCTGCTTGTGTGCCGTGGTCCCCAACGGCAGATAGGTCGTGCCCAGCAGACGATGGTGGGTGACCACACAGTCGCCGGCCGCCCAGATGTGCGGCAGCCCGGTCGCCATCGTGTCGTCGACCAGGACCGCACCCCGGGGTCCGGTGCCGGCTCCGGCCCGAACGAGCAGGTCGGAGGCCGGGGTGACCCCCACGACCACCAGCACCAGATCCACCGTCCACGACAGCGGGTCCCCGTCCGGGCCGGCTGCGGTCACCACGATGCCGGTGGCGGACTTCGCGAATCGGGTGACCCGGCACCCGGTGCGTACCTCGACCCCGTGCCGCTCGAGTTCGGCGTGCACCAGGGCACCCAACTCCGGATCGACCGTCGGCAGCACCTCGGGCGCCATCTCTACCTGCGTCACCCGGATTCCGCGCGCGGTGAGGCCCTCGGCCATCTCGAGGCCGATGTAACCCGCGCCGACGATCAGGGCGGTCGTCGGCTCGATCCGCTCCAGCGAGTCGGTCAGGGCGAAGGTGTCCCCCATCGAGTGCAGCAGGTGCACTCCGTCGGCCGGGCCGAGTTCGGCGAGCCCGGCGATGGGCGGGCGGACCGGCTCGGCGCCGGTGCCCACGACCAGGGCGTCGTAGTCCAGGGTCGAGGTCGTGCCGGTCCGATCGCGCAGGCGTACGCGCTGCCCCGTCGCCTCGATCGCGGTGGCCACGGTGTCCAGCCGCAACTTCATCCCGGTGGCTGTGAGGTCGGCGTACGTGCGGTGGGCCAGGTTGCTCCAGTGCGTGACCTCACCGGAGATGTAGTAGGGGATGCCGCAGATCGAGAAGTTCGGGTAGGAGTCGGCGACGACGACGGTGACGTCGGTGGCGGGGTCGAGTTCGCGGGCGCGCAGCGCGGCGGAGATGCCGGCGTCGCTGCCGCCGATGGCAACCAGGTGCATCAGATCGGTCCCTTCGGATCACTCGGTCGTCGGGTCGGTCGCGGAGGACGCAGTCGAGCAGCAGATGACGTACGAACCTATTGATTCGACCAACATCGATATGGACAGCGTTGCCCACAGAATCCGGGGTTGTCAATATTGAGTATGAGCACCATCGAGAATGCCCCGCTCGCCGTCGAGGATGGCCCGGTCGCGGGTTGTGGACCGGTCCGAGCGCCCGGCCGCGGGCTCGACGTGTCGGCCGCGGAACGGGCCGCGACAGTGTTCAAGGCGCTGTCGGATCCGGTGCGGCTGCGGCTGTACTCCCGGATCGCGGGTGCGGCCGGCGAGGTCTGCGTGTGCGACATTCAGGATGTGGGGGTCTCCCAGCCCACGGTGAGCCATCACCTGCGCAAGCTCCGCGAGGCCGGCTTGATCGACAGCGAGCGCCGGGGCACCTGGGTCTACTACTGGCCGGTTCCGGGCGGCCTCGCAGCGGTCGAGAGTGTACTGGACTCGGTCACCGGCCGATGAGCCGAAGTCGCCGACCGGGTCAAGCCCTCCCCGCTCGGGTCACTCCTTGTTGGCCACCTGAATGAGCCGGCGGGAGACCTCCGCGGCCAGCCGCAGCGCCGCCCGCTGGGTGGCGGGCTTCAGCGACGCGTACTTGATCACGCCACCGTCGGCGATATGCGGATCCACCGGGATCTCCACGATCGGGTGGGACGAGCCGAACCAGCCGGCGCCACTGCTCTTCACATCGGCGCGGGAGTCGGCCGGACCGTTGGTGGCCGCGATCACCGTACGCTCCAACAGCCCCGGGTTGACCGTCTGGAGGGTTTCCAACATCCGGGCAGCCGGAATCAGCGAATCCTTGCGCCACTTGGTCGGCACCACCAGGCAGTCGGCGACCCGCGCGGCGGCGAGCCAGTTGGGCGCGGCCTCGTTGTTGCCGGTGTCGACCACGATCACCTGGAAGTACCGGGAGAAGATGTCGTGGATCAGCTCGAAGTCGGTCTTGGAGACCACCTCCACCGAGTTCGAGGCCGACCCCAGGGTGTAGAAGGTGCCCTGGCTCTGATGGTTCAGAAACTGGGCCAGATCGGTGAACTGGGAGTACGGCTGGCGCAACTCGTCGATGTTGGCCAGCAGATCCCGGACGTTGCGCCGGTGGATCGACTCCGACCGGTCGGGCATCGTGCCCCGCAGCTCATTGTTGTCCCAGGCCACCACGCCGCCGCCGCGTGCCATCCCGAAGGCCGCGGCCAGCAGCAGGCTGGTCGGGGTCTTGCCCGCACCGCCCTTGGGGTTGGCGATCATGATGGTGACCGGCCGGCTGAAGATGGTCTTGGCGTCGGCCATATCGCGCTGTTGGTCGCGCTCCTTGGCCGAGGGGCCCAGGCCGAAGGCCTTGCGCCAGCCACTGGTCGCCTTCGCGCCGTGCTCGTCGGTCTCCAGGCGCTGAATCAGATCCCCGGCCGACACCTCGGCGGTCTGCTCCGGGGTCATCGGCGCGCTCTGCTCGGCCGGGCGCGGGGCAACGCTGGGCGTCTGCTCCGGATTGACCCGGGGCTGCGGCCGGGTGCCCTGTTGCGGGCGCGGCTCGGGGCCGGTTCGGGGTTGCGGCGTACCGCTGGGGCTCCGGGCGCCGGGCGGGGCACCCGCGGTCCGGATCGGCCGCCGGCCCGAGTCCTGGCTGTCCGCCTCCCGCGGCGCGTCCGAGGTCTCCTCGCTGTCGGCCGGTTCGCGACGTGGTTGCCCGTACGCGGCGTTCAGCTCGGCCGCCCGCGACCGCCCGGCACGGTTGTCCGCGGTGGGCGCCTTCGCGGCGGCACTGCCGCGTTCGGCGTTGGCGTGGCGTTCGGCGTTGGCGTCGCGTTCGGCGTTGGCGTCGCGTTCGGGCCGGGCGTCGCGCTCGGCGGCGGAATCGGTCGATTCGGTCGACTCCGGGCTGTCCTCGACTTCGGGATCGTCGACGTAGCCGTCCGCGGCGCGGCCCGGCTGGGAATCGCGGGTCAGATCGACGTCGGAGAGTCCGTCGTCGATGTCCCAGGTGCGCTTTCCGATGCGGCCTGCTTGGTCAGGATCCCGCGGAAGTTCGCTCAATTTAGTCCTCCGGCTAGGGCTGGCGCTTGTCAACCTAACACCAAGAATCTGCTGAACGGGGGACGCAGGCCGTTTCGGCGCCTCAGGCGGCACAAGAGTCTCATCCTTTACTTGAGGGCTTGCGGGCTGTGCGGACGTGTGGGTTGTCGGTCCGGGCAGGGCGACCGGGGCTCGGATTTCGGTCGGCACCTAGACTGCGCGCGGGAAGTCCGTCGGGCGTCCCGGGGCCGCACAGGCCCACTGGTGGGAAGCCGGCCGCCACAGCGACGCCGGCGGGAGGAGTGACGTGATGTCCGGCGCACTGGATCGTGATTTCGCCGCGGTGATCTTCGACATGGACGGAACCCTGATCGATTCGACCCCGGCGGTGATCCGGTCCTGGACCACCTGGGCCCTTGAATACGGCATCACTGCTGAGCAGCTCGCTGATTCCCACGGGTTGCCGGCGGCGGCCCTGGTACGCCGGCTGATCCCGGCCGATCGGGCCGAGGAGGCCACCCGGCGGATCGTCGACCTCGAACTGACCGATCTTGACGGCGTGGTCGCCCTGCCCGGAGCCGCCCGGGCATTGCAGGTGCTTGGTGACCGGGCCGCGATCGCGACCAGTTCCACCCGCGTGCTCGCCGATGCCCGGCTGCGGGCCTCCGGGATCCCGGTACCGACGGTGGTGATCACCGTGGACGACGTCACCCACGGCAAACCGGATCCCGAACCCTTCCGGACCGCGGCGCACCGGCTCGGCCAACGCCCCGAGGACTGCCTGGTGGTCGAGGATGCCCCGGCCGGTCTGGCCGGGGCCGCTGATGCCGGCTGCGCCACCCTGGCGGTGGTCACCACCAACACCCCGGACCGACTGACCCGGGCCGACCTCATCGTGCCCAACCTGGGTCAGGTGGACTGGTCGCTCAGCGACCGGGGGATCCGCCTGACCCGGCGCTGAGCCCTCAGCGCTTCCCGGACCCCCACGGCCAGCCCTGGCCGCCGTACGGATTCTGCTCGTCGGTGCTGCCTTCGGCCGGGCGTACGCCGTCGGCGGGCTGTCCCGACTGGGCCTGATCCGTGGCGGGCCGGTTGTGCTCGGTGGACGCCTGCTCCCCGCTCCGGCCGGGTTCGGCGTACGGATTCGAGGCGGGTTCGGCGTACGGGTTGGCGGCGGGTTCGCCGTACGGGTGGGCGCCCTGGCCGTACGGGTTGGGCTGGCCGCTGCTGTACGGACCGGTGCCGGCCGGTGCGTACGGGCTGGACCCGCCGGCGAACGGCGAGTCCTGCGGGCCGGCCGGCCCCTGGGTCTGCCGCGGGCCGTGCAGGGTGGTGGCCTCCGGATCGAAGCCCTCCCCGGTCGGCTCGGCGGCCTGCCGCACCTGTCGGGGGACCAGGGTGGTCACATCGGGATCCGGCTCCTTGTCGGTGTCGGGCGCGGCCGGGTCGGCCGCCGCGGTGGGGCCGGTGGCGGTACCGGTCGATTGCGCCGCGGTCGGGGCGCTGTGTTCGGCACCTGCCTGGGTCGCCGCACCGGCACCGGTGGGCTGTGCGGGCGTACCGGTGGTCGGCGCCGGCGTACCGGTGGTCGGGGCGGAGGTGGCAGTCGCGCCCACGACGTGCCCGGTGCTGCCGGCGGTCGGGGCGGCGGGGTCACCGAGGTCCCGGTAGGGCTCATCGTCCGCGGCGCTGAGATCCTGATCGCTCAGGTCCTGGTTGTCCGCGTTCGGATCGTCCTCGTCCTCGTCGGAGAAGACATAGGTGTCACCCTCGAGCTCCTCGAAGAACATCTCCTCATCCAGCCAGGTGACCGCGGTCCCATAGGCCACGACCTCCTCGGCGGTGGAGTCGAAGCGCAGCCCGATCACGGCGTCGGCCCCGGCCCGATCGGCCATCTCCGCCATCTGGGCGACCGCCTGCTGACGGGCCCGGACCAGGTCGGCGAGCGACCCCTGCCGCGGGCGCAGCGCGATCCCGATCACCTCGCCGAGGGTGGCGAGCACGAACTCCTCGGGGTCCTCCTCCAGGGTGTGCACCGGGATCGCATGCTGGGCGATCTCGACGAGCTCGCCGGTGTCGGCGTGCGATTCGGCCGACGGGGCCGCGGCGGGCGGCTGCTCCGGCGGTCGCGGCGGTTCGGCGGCCGAAGCGGGCTTCTGGTAGGGGTTCTGCGGCTGACCGTAGGGGGCCTGCTGGCCATAGCCCGGCGGCTGCTGCGGCGGCTGTCCGTACGGCTGCGGCGGTTGGGGGGCGCCGGGCGGCGGCTGCTGCGGGTAGGGACGCTGCTGCGGCGGCGCTCCGTACGGATTCGGCTGTCCGTAGCCGGGCTGCGGCTGGCCCTGCGGCGGCTGGCCCTGCGGCGGCTGACCGTAGGGGTTCTGCTGGGGCTGTCCGCCCGGGCGCTGCCCGTACGGGTTCTGCTGCTGCCCTCCGTAAGGATTCTGGCCGTATGGATTCTGCCCGTAGCTCATGGCGAACACCCTACCCACCGCAGCCCACCGGCGGCGGGGGGAGGCCCGCGGGGGCGCGGCATCGGTAGGGTGTCCCGGGTGAGCCGAACCGATGATTCCCCGACCCCCGCGACCGCACCCGACGCCGATCTGCCCGAGCAGATGCAGGTACGCCGGGACAAGCGCGACCGGCTGATCACCGAGGGCCGCTACCCCTATCCGGTGCAGGTGCCGCGGACCCACACGCTGCGCGCGGTGCGGGCCCAGTGGGGTGAGCTGGCCGCGGGCGAGGAGACCGACCAGGTGGTCAGCGTCGCCGGGCGGGTGGTGTTCATCCGCAACACCGGCAAGCTGTGCTTCGCCACCCTCCAGGAGGGCTTCACAGAGGACAACAACGGCGAGCGGCTGCAGATCATGCTCTCGCTGGCCGAGGTCGGCGAGCAGCGGCTGGCCGACTGGAAGGCCGACGTCGACCTGGGCGACTGGGTCTCGGCCACCGGGCGGGTCATCGCCTCCAAGCGCGGCGAGCTGTCGATCATGGCCACCGAGTGGACGCTGGCCTCGAAGGCCCTGCGCCCGCTGCCGAACCTGCACTCCGAACTGGGCGAGGAGACCCGGGTCCGGCAACGGCACAGCGACCTGATCGTCCGCGACGCCGCCCGGGACATGGTCCGGACCCGGGCCGCGATCACCCGCTCACTGCGGGAGACCCTGCACGCCGACGGGTACCTGGAGATCGAGACTCCGGTGCTGCAGATGATGCACGGCGGCGCCGCGGCCCGCCCGTTCCGCTCCCACCTGAACGCCTTCGACATCGACATGACGCTGCGGATCGCGCTGGAGCTCTACCTCAAGCGGGCGATGGTCGGCGGGGTCGACCGGGTCTACGAGATCGGTCGGGTCTTCCGCAACGAGGGCATCGACTCCTCCCACGCCCCGGAGTTCACCATGCTCGAGGCCTACCAGGCCTGGGGCGACCAGTACACGATCGCCGAGCTGACCAAGCAACTGATTCTGGATGCCGCGGACGCCGTCGGGACGCGGACGGTCCGGCACGGGGAGCAGGAGATCGATCTGGGCGGGGACTGGGCGTGGGTCTCGGTCTACCCGGGCCTGTCGGCGAAGCTGGGGGAGGAGATCACGCTGGACACCCCGGCCGCGCGGCTGCGGGAGATCGCCGATCGCCATGAGGTCGCCCACGATGCGTCGTGGGGGGCGCAGAAGCTCGTGCTGGAACTGTTCGGCGAACTCGTCGAACCGGACCTGATTCAGCCCACCTTCGTGCACAGCTATCCCGCGATCGCGCAGCCGCTGGCCCGGTTGAACAGCGCCGAGCCGCGCCTGGTCGAGGCGTGGGACCTGATCATCGGCGGGATGGAACGCGGAACCGGCTTCTCCGAGTTGATCGATCCGGTGGTCCAGCGCGAGGTGCTCACCCAGCAGTCGCTGGCCGCCGCGGCGGGTGATCCGGAGGCGATGCAGCTGGATGAGGACTTCCTCGCCGCGCTGGAGGCCGGCGCGCCCCCGATGGGCGGGATGGGGCTGGGGCTCGACCGGTTGGTGATGCTGTTCACCGGTGCCGGGATCCGCGAGACCATCCTCTTCCCGCTGCTGAAACCGCACGGCTGAACCGTCGGGTGTGCGGATCGCGTGGCTACTTTGCAGTAGACCCGGGTTTCCGGTCGATTCGGACCATCGACCAGCACGATCCGCACACTGATCCCCGATGACCGGGCCCGGCGCTCAGCCGTGCAGCGCCGCGCGGCCCTCGGGGGAGTCGAACAGCTGCTGCAGGCTGTGTGTGGCCCCGGGAACCCGGTGCTGGGTGTGCCGTTGATAGACGTCCTTGCCGTAGACGGTCTCCAGATAGCCGTAGTAGCGCATCGCCCGCTCCACCCGGTTGCTGCCCTGCACCATGGCCGCGCAGGACTGGTCCATCGACGGTGATCGCGGGTCGTTGTCCTTCAGCCCGATCAGGTACCACACGGTCCGTTCCCCGTAGCGCTCCCGCATCGTGTTGGCCCCGACCTTCGCGGCGAACCCGGTCAGCTTGTCGGTGCCGTAGCGCCACTGGTGGTAGCTCGGGCAGGCCGCGAGCTCGGCGGCGGAGACGTCCGGGCGGTAGGCGTCGAAGTACAGGTAGCTCGAGGGGTCGCCGACCACGAAGCGTTCGGCATCGTGGGCCGACGCGGCGGCATACCGGGTGGTGAACTGCGCCCCGCCGGAGAACCCGGCGACCACGCGGGGCAGCGCGATCCGCTCGGTCAACTGCTCCAGCACCGCGAAGGAGGAGACCTGGGTGTCGTTGGCCGGGTCGCCCTGGGCCCAGTTCACCGCGCCCCAGCGCAGTTCGCCCCGTTTGGGCTGCTGCAGCCAGATGAAGCCGGGGGCCACCACCAGGGTGGTCGCCTGTTGCTGGGCGGGCATCGTGCGCAGCGCGAGTTCGGCGAACTCGCAGGCCCCGCCGCCGTAGCCGTGCACCACGAACAGCACCCGGGTGGCCTGCTGGGCGACCAGATCGGCCGAGCCGTTGGCGCAGTAGTTGAAGGTGTTCCCGGCGATGTTGGTGGTCCGGGGCTTGACCCGGTTCTCCAGCGGCGCCGCGTCGCGGATCGGTGCGGCCGGCGATTCCGCCGGCGGTGGGACCGGTTGCGGCTCCTGCTTGGCGCAGCCGGTGACCAGCAGCAGGCACAGCACACACAGCAGGATCGTCAGCCGCGATCCCGCCGCCGGTGCCTTCCCTCTCATTGGGCCAGCGCCGTGTGCCATTGCCCGGCGAATTCGTCGATCAGCGTTCGGGCGTAGGTCTTGCTCAGATGGTTGTCGTCCATGTAGACGTACACCCCACCGATCACCCCGGTGCAGAGCCGGCCGGGGCAGATGTACTCGGTCAGGTCGATCGAGGGGTAGCGGGCGTCGTCATTGACCGGTTTCTGATCCAGGAGCTTCTCCGAGACGTTCGCGGTGCACCGCAGGGCGTCGGCGCCGTAACGCTGGACGCACTCGGGCATGTCGAAGCTCCAGCGGGGGTTGTCCCGGATCCCGATCGGCCGGATCCCTACGTCGATCAGCGGTTGCATCGCCTCCGCCATGCCGATCAGCGGTTCCTCCTCGTTCCAGCCGGGGTTGGACCAGGTGTCGACGGTCACCAGGATGTCGGGCCGTTCCTGGAGCAGGAAGCGGGTCACCTCCCGATTGTGCGCCGCGCAGGCCGGCGCGATCAGCTCGGGAATCTCGACGGTGTAGCGACAACCGCCGTGGGTCAGCAGGATCACCCGGTAATTCTCCGCCCGGGCAATCTCGGCCAGCACCGTGATCCATTGCTCGGTGTGTGAGTCGCCGACCATCGCGATGGTGAGGTCCGGGTGGCCCTGCGCGGCGACCTCGGTGCAGCCCGATGCCGGCGGCGGGTTGTCCGGATTCGGGGCACAATGCGGCAACGGATCGTGCCAGTCCCGGCCGATCACGGCGTCGCCGGGCGCGATCCGGGCCCGGGTCGCCTCCGGGGTGTACGGGGCGCCGGGAGTGATCGCCTGTGCGCCCGGGCGGTTCTCGGCCTGCAGCCGGGCGTTGTCGACCTGCACCCAGCGAACCGCGCCGCCGATCGTGCCGACACTGACCAACAGCACCGCCGCGGTCACCAGCACCCCGCGCCAACGCCGTTGGGCACGCTGGTTGAACCGTCGCTCGATCAGCCGGGTACTGATGTCGGCGAACAGCACCGACAGGCCGATCACGATGACCCCGTCGAGCGCGTCCAACTCGGTCTTGCCGGCCGTGTCGAGGTAGTAGACGTAGATCGGCCAGTGCCACAGATACAGCCCGTACGCCCGGTCGGCCAGGAATTTCACCGGGCGGGTGGACAGCCACCAGGCGGCGTACGCCGGGCGGAGCACCGAACCGGCCCAGATCACCGCGATGGTCGAGAGCACCGGGTAGAGCGCGGCCATGCCGGGGAAATTCTCCCGGCCGACAACCACACCGGTCGCGAGCACGCCGGCCAGACCCATCCACCCCAGCAGGATCTGCAGCGGCTTGCGCAGCGTCGGCGCGGGGAGCACCGCGACCAGGGAGGCCAGCGCGAACTCCCAGGCCCGCGCGAAGGTGTCGAAGTACGCCGCGGCGGGATCCTCCGCGATCGCCACATGGGCGTACCAGAAGGAGGCGACGGTGATCAGGGCGAACAGCACCGCCAGCAGGTAGGAGACCCGGGTCCGCAGCAACTTGGCCAGCCCGATCGCCAGCAGCAGCACCAGCGGCCAGATCACGAAGATCTGACCCTGCACCGACAGCGACCAGTAGTGCTGCAGCGGGCTGGCCAGGGCGTGGGAGTCGGCGGTGTAGTCGGTCGAGGCCTGGATCAGCGCCCAGTTCTGCCAGTAGAACAGGGAGGAGAACGCCTGGTCGACCAGGGTGGGCCAGCGTACCGGCGGCAGCAGCAGGTAGCCGGCGAGCAGGGTCACCAGAATCACCACGGCCGCCTGGGGCACCAACCGGCGGAAGCGCCGGACGAGGTAATCGGCGAAGTCGAACTGATCCCCGCGGCGGGCCATACTCCCGGCCAACAGGTACGCCGAGATGATCAGGAAGACGTCGACCCCGCCGGAGATCCGCCCCTCGCCCCACAGGTGGAACACGATCACCAACGCGATCGCAACGCCGCGCAGGCCGTGGATCTCGGGTCGATGCCCGGTTGCCGCCGCCCCGGCGCGACTGCGGGCGGGGACGGCGGCAGCGGCGGGAACGGTCCGCGTCATGGGCGCCCCGGCGCTACTTCCACAGGGTCATGGTGAAGAAGGAGGCGCCCATCAGGCCCATCCCGATCAGGATGTTCCAGTTACCCAGCTTGCCCATGACGGGCACGTCGAAAATGAACCCGGTGACCGAACCGATGTAGAACACCACCAGCCAGACCACACCGAGCAGCAGCAGCACCAGGAACAGCGGCACCACCCAGCGGCGCGAACCGGGACCGGCGACCTTCTTCTTGCGCTTCTTCTTGCCCTTGGTGTTGCGGGCCTTGGGGCCGCGCCGGTCGACCGACGAGGCGGCCTTGCCGGTCGACTTCGCCCTGCTCTTCGGGGTCGCGTCGGCGTCCTCGGCCGCATCCTCGCTCGCCGCGTCGGAATCCTCGGCGACAGTGGTCCGGGCCTTCTTCGGGGCGGTGTTGCGGGACCGCTTGGCCGGCCCGGCTTCGGCCTCGGTCGGCTCGTCGGTCTCGGTCGGCTCGTCGGACCCGGTCTCGCTCGGGTCGGCGGCGGACACGTCGGCCAGGTCGTCGGCGGTCTCCACGCGCGCCCCCTCGGCCACGACGGCCTCTTCGGTCAGGGTGCTCTCGGCGTCGGTAACGGCCGGCTTCTTCTTTTTGGCCAACGCTCCTCCTTTGGTTTCGCCGAGTAGCGTAGCCGACAAGACTGGCCCACCCAATGTCGAGAAGCTCGCAACCACCGGGCATCGCGCGCCTCGGGCCGGACGCATCCGCGGTGGAGGGAGCCGGTGTGACCTGGTGGGAGAGGGGACGCGGAGTCTTGCGCGAAGCGCGCGACTTCCAGCGGCGCCGCTCCAGCGGTCGGGCCCGGATCGCCACGATCCTCACCATGGTGGTGATCGGGGTGATGTTGAGTGCCAGCGCCCTGCATGCCCGGGGGACCGATCTGCGGCCGACCCGGAACACCAGCCTGGCCGGTCTGGTCGAGGACAAGTCGGCCAGCAACCGGGAACTGGCCCGCCGGGTGAGCGCCCTGCGGGCCGAAGTCGATGCCCTCGGCGTACCGTCGCAGACCGACGGCGGGCAGGCCCGGACCGAACTGGCCCGGGTGGCGGCCGCCGCGGGGACCGAACCGGTGCACGGGCCGGCGGTCACCGTGGTGCTCTCCGATGCGCCCACCTCGGTGCGGGCGCCCGACATCGACCAGGATCTGCTCGTGGTGCACCAGCAGGATATTCAGGCCGTCGCGAATGCAATGTGGCAGGCCGGTGCGGAGGCCATGACGATTCAGGGGCAACGGGTGTTGGCCACCACCGGGATCAAGTGCGTCGGGAACTCGGTCGTCCTGCACGGCATCCCGTACGCCCCGCCGTACGAGATCACCGCCATCGGCGACACCGGCCGGATCCGTCAATCTTTGCAGGACTCGGCCCACCTGCGGGCGTACCGGCAATTTGCCGATGCATACCACCTGGGTTATGAGGTCAATACCCAGGCGGACGCGGAATTGCCCGGATATCAGGGGGCATTGACGCTCAAGTACGCAAACCCCGGCTGACTGCCCTTATTTACGAGGGCAATACTGCTTCGGAAACACGGTTTCGCGATAGTACGGATCGGTCCATATTATCGAGGCAGCAGGCGCGGGTGTCCGAAAAACGCACCGAGCTCCGGGGGGACTCGGGCGGGGGCTTCGCCTGTGTCGCCCAGTGATCAGCCTATTCGGGGGAAATGCACTCATGCCGAAAACTCGAGGTCGCCGTCTGCGGTCGGTGCTCCCTGCCGTGGCGTTGGGGCTGGCCCTGATCGTGACGGGGTGCACCGCGCCGGCCCCGCCCGAGCAGCACCAGGACTCCAGCCAGACCCCCACCGGCCCGGCGGCCGAGCCCGCCAAGGTGGCCGTGGAGTTGCGCACCCTGGTGCTCGATGACGGGAGCAACATGATCCGCTCCCTGGCCGACCGGCTGGTCCGCGAAGGCGTCCCGGTGGAGCGGGTGCTGCTGGGAGATCGCTCCCGCAAGGCGGTGACCCGGGACATGCTGGCCGGCACCGACGCCTCGGGCGCGGTCACCGCACATTTCTCCGGAATCGTGGCGCCGTCGCTGACCTCCGGCGCACTGACCGCGGCCGAACAGGCGACCCTGTCGGAATATGTGAGCACCTTCGGCGTGCGGAGCGTACGGACCGACATGACGGCCCTGTTCCCCGAGAACTTCGCGGAGGTGTCGACCGATGGCGCGAAGGTGAACTTCAGCGAGGCAGCCGCTGCCGGTCCGTTCTCCTACCTGCAGCGCAGCATCACCTTCGATGAGTCGGAGGCGGGCGGGTATCGGGCGCCGAAGGCCGGACGCCCGCCCAAATTGGCCGCCGCGGCGCAATATCAGCCGCTGGCCACCATGGATGTCCCGGGCGGGGGCACCGCCGATCTCCTCGCGGTGACCCGGGAGGGCAATCGCGAGGAGATGCTGGTCACCCTGGAGGGCGACCCCGAGCAGGCCCACATCCAGGCGCTGACCCACGGCATCATTCGCTGGCTGAACCGGGACGTGACCACGTCCTACAGCCGCAACTACTTCTCGGTGGACAGCGATGACGTGCTGTTGCCCAACGCGCAATGGAGCGTGGCCGGACACTGTGAGGTCGGGCGCAACTGCCCGCCGACGGTGGAGCAGCTGCCCCCGATCCGGATGACCGCCGCCGACATCGATTATCTGGTCGCCTGGCAGCAGGGTTCCGGCATCAAGGTCAGCCTCGCCCTGAACGGTGCCGGGGCGGGCGAGCATGCCCTGTCCAACTCGGGGCGGGACGCGCTGATGGAGCAGATGGTCGCCCAGCGTTCCGAACTCCGCATCCTGAACCACACCTGGAACCACAACTTCCTCGGGTGTGACCGGGTCCTGCTGCCCGATGACTGGCGGTGCCTCGGGGACGACAAGGGCAACACCCGCTGGATGAGCAAGAAGGACATCTACGCCCAGGTGGCCAAGAACCAGCTGTTCGTGGAGAAGAACGGCTTGGAGAACTACAACCAGACCGAACTGGTCACCGGCGAGCATTCCGGACTGGCAAAGCCGCCGCAGCAGCCCACCGACAACCCGAATCTGGCACCGGCCCTCGACGAGGCGGGGATCAAATGGGTCGCCTCGGACACCTCCACCGAGGCTGAGCCGCGGCAGATCGGCGGGGCCACGACGGTGCCGCGCTATCCGATCGACCTGGACTACAACACCCCGACCGGGCGTCAGGTGGCCGATGCGTACAACTGGAAGAACACCTCGAAGGCCGACGGCGGCTCCGGCGAGTGCGAGACCGCCACGGACAATCCGTGCGTGGCCCCGATCAACATCGACACCGGGTTCAACCAGGTGATCGCGCCGATGGAGGGGGAGAAAGCGTACGCCCACGTGGTCGCCAACGACGCGCGGCCCCACTTCGTCCATCAGGCCAACTTCACCGGCGATCGGGTGATCTATCCGATGCTCGACAACATGCTCGGGCGCTACCACGCCACCTTCGCCGACTCCAGCCCGCTGCTGAACCCGACCATGTCCGAGGCCGGCACCGACCTGATGAACCACCGCCACTGGAGCGAGGCGACCGGCCATGTGGTGGCCTCGGTCGCCGGGCAGACCGTCCGGCTCAGCAACACCGGGACCACGCCGGCGCTGGTTCCGGTCACCGTGCCCGAGGGGGCCCGCACCGTCCGGGACGGACAGCTTACCGGCGGGTTCGGGACGAGCTACCAGGGGGCGACCTCGGACTGGGTCAGCGTGGCCCCGGGGGCCACGGTCACCATTCAAACGTCCGCGACGTCCGGCTTCGCCACCGACGCCACCTGGTCAGCGAAAGGCAACTGATGCGCGTAGGCCTGTTCACCGAGGGCACCTACCCGGTCACTTCCGGTGGTGTCAGCACCTGGTGTGAGCATCTGATCACCGGGCTGCCGGAACACACCTTCGTCCCGATCACGCTGATCGGGGGGACCGAGACCGCCCGCAGCGGGCTCCCGGACAATGTGGCCGAGGTGACCCTGGTGCCGATGTGGGGGCACGAACGCGCCCCGGTGCCGATCGTGGACTCCGGGGATGCCGCCGCACTCGGCCGGATCCTGCGCCGGCTGTGGACCGCGGTGCTGCCCGCCGAGGGCGACGGTGACCTGGCGGGGTTCACCGCCTGCCTGAAGGAGCTGACCGGCTGGCGCGGCCACCGGTTGGGCTCTCTGCTGAGCCGCCACGGCAGCACCCGGCACATCATTGACGCCTGGACCCGGCACCGCACCGGGCGGGCCGATCTGCCGGTGATGACCCTCGCCGATGCCGCCGCGGCGGCGGCCATGGTCGATCGGATCCTGGCCCTGGCCGACCGTCGATTCCCCGAGGTGGACATCAGCCATGTCGCCTCCAACGGGTCGCCCTCGATCCTGGCGCTGGGCCGCTGGTGGCAGCACGGCACCCCGATCGTGGTGACCGAGCACGGGATCTACCTGCGCGAGCGCCTGCTGGCCCTGGCTGCCGGCGACCTGAACTGGTCCACCCGGTCGGTGATCGGCACCTTCCTGCGCCTGCTCACCCAGGCCACCTATGCCGAGGCCGTCGCGATCGCCCCGGTGAGCGACTTCAACCGGGACTGGGAGCTGTATCTGGGGGCGGATCCGTCCCGGACTCGGACGATCTACAACGGGGTCGACACCACCGGCTACCGCCCGATCGGCAGCGAGCCGGCCGAGCCGACCGTGGTCTTCGTCGGCCGCATCGATCCGCTGAAGGCACTGGAGGTGCTGGTGGATGCCTTCGCCCTGGTCCGCGACCGGGTGCCCGGGGCCCGACTGCGCATCTTCGGTCCGACGCCCTCGGGCAACGAGGCGTACCTGGCGAGTCTGCAGGAGCAGGTCCGGCTGGCCGGGCTGACCGAGAGCGTCAGCTTCGAGGGCGCGGTCGAGTCGTCGATGACGGCGTTCGAGGCGGCCACCGTGGTCGCGCTGTCGAGCATCTCCGAGGGCCTGCCGTACGGGGTGATCGAGGCGATGATGGCCGGGCGGCCCAGCGTCAACACCGACGTCGGCGGGGTTGCCGAGATCGTCGGCCGCGACGGTACCTGCGGGATCGTGGTGCCACCGCGCGATCCGGAGGCCTTCGCTGCCGCCCTGACCGACCTGCTCACCGATCCGGCCCGGCGGCACGCGCTCGGTCGGGCCGCCCGGGAGCGGGCCACCCGCCTGTTCAACATGGCCGACTTCCTCGATGCCTACCGGGACCTGTACCGCCGGGCGTACGACAGCGCCGATCACCCGCTGGTGGGTGCCCGATGAGCGCCGGGACCGTGGCGCCGACCCCGGGCGGTCGGGCAGCGCTGCAGCAGGTGGCGGCCTCGGGGACCGACATCTACGAGGTCACCGCGCGGCTGGAGTCCTCCGGCGTCTCCCGCGGGGTGGCTGCCGCGCACGGCTACGAGTCGGTGTTCGACTTTGCCCACACCATCACCGAACAGGTGCCCGCCGAGGAAATGCAGGCGTCCCGGCAGCGTCATTCCGGGCGCAACCGGGTCTCCCTGCGGGCCTCGCTGATCCGCATGGTGGTGATGCTGTGCGGGGTCATCCTGTGTGCCACCAGCCTGCCGCAGGCCTCGGAGATGGCCGTGTTCCTGATGGCGGCCAGCGGCTGGATCGTGGGCCAGGCGGTCAGCGCGTCCGCCTGGTACGCCTGGGGTGCCGGCCGCCGCCGTGACGGGATGGCCGCCGCCGGGGTCGTGGGTCTGGTCCTGCTGGTCGTCTCCGCCATCGCCGCGGCCGTGTCCGGACTGCCCGGACTCCTGGTCTGGGTCGGGGTCGGCGCCGCAACGCCGATCCTGCTGCTGCTGGCCAACGGGGCTGTCCTGGTGGTCGCCGGAGTCGCCACCGCGGCGATCTGCGGGATCTCCTGGTTCGCCCGCAACCACTACGCCTGGGCGCCGTCCGCGCTGGCGCCGGTGGGGATTCCACTGGCCTACGCGATCACTGCGGTCGCGGTCCTGGTCGCGGCCGTGCTGCTGGTCCGCGAGGTGCGGGGCGCCCGGCCGCGGTATGTCCGCGGCGGCGCCCGCGCCCTGATCGTGGCCCTGCTGCAGGTGCTGTTCCAACTGGTCGTGCTGCTGCAGATCTTCCTCGGCGTCGGGGCCAGCGAGTTCGGCGCGGTCGCCCTGGCGGTGATGGCTGCCGGTGCCCTGACCGACCCCCTGCTCACCGTGCAGGCGATGTGGACCCATCGGGTCTCCCAGCGGTCGGACTCCTGGCGCCGCGGACGGTTCCAGATCGGGCTGTTGGGGGTGGTGATCGTGGTGATCGTGCTCGTGATCACCGCCGCCGCGGTCCTGATCGTCCTGTCCGACCCCTACCGGATCACGCTGAACGAACCGGCGATCGTCGCGGCCGCGGTGTTGTGCAGCGCGGTGATCTGCGGCACGAACATCCTGTTGCGGACCGGCTCCCGACTGAGTGCCATGCTGTTCGCGGCGCTGGCCGAGCTGCTGGTGGCCATCACCTTGTTCTTCCCGGCCGACGAGCCGAGCGGGTTCTACGCGATGGCGGCGATGGCGGCGCTGATCAGCCTCCTGGCCCTGCTGGTGGCCGCGGCGCGCTTCGGACATCCCACGGCGTGGTGAGCGCCCGTCCGGCGGCGCCCTGGTACGTCCATCCGAGCCAGGATGCGGCGGCCTGGCGCCGGCTGGTGGAGGGCTGCGGGCTGGCCTTCGCGGTGATCAACGTGCACAACGGCCCGGGGACCGAGCCGGATCCGGCGTACCGGGCCGCCCTGGCCGACGGGAGTGCGACCCGGCTGCTCGGCTATGTCGATGTGGCGTACGGGGCGCGGCCGGTCCGGGCGGTGCTGGCCGAGGCGGCCGAATGGCGGGCCCGCTACGACGTCCGAGCGGTCTTCCTCGACCAGGTACCCAGCACCCTGCGGGCGGGCGCGTGGTCGCTGGAAGTCGTCGATGCCCTCCGCGCCGCCGACTGCGAACTGGTCGCGCTGAACCCCGGGACGGTGCCCCATCCCGACGTGGTCCGCGTGGCCGATGTCACCTGCGTCTTCGAGGGCACTGTCGGCCAGCATGCGCGGGCGCAGTACCCGGCGTGGTTGAATGCCTCTCGTGAATCCGGCGTGTGGCACCTCATCCATTCGTGCCCACCGTGGCGCCAGCAGGCGGCCCTGCGGCGCGCCGCCCGGCACGGGGCACAGTTCGCCTGGGCCACAGCGGGCAAACCCCCGAATCCCTGGCAGCAGCTACAGAAGCGGTGGTGACCAATGAACGAACGTGGCGCTGACCGGGCCCGTCCCGGAGCCCTGGCGGCCGGCCTGCTGGCCGGTCTGCTGCTGCTCACGGGCTGCTCGACCTCGGCCGACACCAGCACCGAGGAGACCCCGACCACGTCGGTCCGGCCGGCGACCCCGGGCTCGTGGTGGGTGCCCGAACGCGGCGCCTCCTTCCAGATCCAGTACGCCGGGCAACCCGACCTGACCCTGCCGGTGGCGGTGTACAACCTCGACTGGGAGTCGACCACCACGGAACAGACGGCACAGTTGAAGGCGCGGGGCGTCAAACTGGTCTGCTACATCAACGCGGGTGCATCGGAGAATTGGCGATCGGACAAGCAGAAATTCCCGCGTGAGGTGATCGGAAAGTCGATGAAGGGCTGGGAGGGGGAGAACTGGCTCGACGTGAACCGGACCGATGTTCTGGTCCCGATCATGGCCGCCCGCATGCAGGTATGCGCGGACAAGGGCTTCGACGCGGTCGATCCGGACAACACCGACGGCTGGAATCAGAAGACGGGGTTCACCATTACCCCGCAGGCCCAGATCGCCTACCAGACCGCCCTGGCCCAGGAGGCGCACAATCGGGGAATGGCGATCGGGCTCAAGAACGACGCCAAGCAACTGGCCGATCTTTCCCACGTCGTCGACTTCGCGGTCAACGAGCAGTGCATCGAGTACCAGGAATGCGACCCCTACGTGCCGTTCCTGGCGTCGGGCCGGGCGGTGTTCAACATCGAATACACCGGGGATCCGGCGACGGTCTGTGCGCGTCGCCCCGCAGGTATGTCGACGGTGATCAAGGATCTCAGCCTGGACGGACCCTTGCAGAGCTGCTGAGCCGATCTGGCCGGCGCGGAACCGGAACGACCCGCCCGAATCGGGCGGGTCGTTCCGGTATGCGTGGCTCGCGCGCGGTGGATCAGGGGGCCGCGGTCGCGCTGGGGTGCGCAGCCGTGGGCTGGGTGGAAACCGAGGGCTGCGCCGGAGGGTTCGTGGTGGCCGGCGCCTTGGTCGGCGCGGCCTGAGTGGTTGCCGGGGCCTTGGTGGGAACGGGGGCGTGCGTCACCGCGGGGGCCTTGGGCGCCACGGACGCCTTGGTCGCCGCCGGGACGGTGGCCTTCGCCGACGCGTTCACCTGCGCGGGGGCCTGGCTGGCCCGGGCCGGCGGGACCGACTTCTTGAGGACCGGCTGCTTGCTGGGCTTGGCGGCCGGCGCGCGGCGGACCGGCCCGGCATCGTTGGCCGCGGCATCATCGGTGGGTTCGGGGCTGGGCGGGGCTTCCCAGACCGGGGCCGGCGAGACCAGGTCCTGGTTCACCTGGGGGTCTTTGCCCAGCGGCATCGATACATTGGGGGCGTCGTCGGCAGGCTTGCCGATCCAGCCGGCGGTGGCCGTGGACATGGCCATCCAGGCGACGGCCAGGCCGGCGACGATCAGGGCGATGACGGCCGCGGCGACCGAGGCAAGGCGGGTACGCCGCTGGACGCGGGGGCGCTGCCAGGTGGAAGCCTTGCTGAACCGGTGCGCGCCGGCCGACGTCGCGGCTACGGGATCACCGGCCGACTGTGTGGTCGACGCAGTGGCGACGTCGTCGGATGGGACGTCTTCGGGGCTCTTTTGTTTGACGGACGTTTCCACGGCGTTTGCCTGCCAATCTTGACTGATGCCTGTTCCGGCGCAAGCGTAAATCATCGAAGTGGCGCCAACCAATTCAAGAGGTGCCCCATTATTCTGGGACAGAAGCCCTGAGAAATAAGGTCATTAGTTGAGAGATTTCTCAGGGTTTTTGGCTTGTTCAGGGACGCGTCATCAGTGGCGCCAGCCCGGCGCCGATCCGGGCTGCGTCGGGATCGCCACAGGCGGTGAGCCAGTTGCCCAGGATCAGGTAGCCGCTTTCGGTGAGCACCGACTCCGGGTGGAACTGCACCGCCTCCACGGCCAGGTCCCGATGCCGCACCCCCATGATGATCCCGTTGTCGGTACGGGCACTGACCTCCAGGACCGGGGGAACGTCGATGATCGCCAGCGAGTGGTAGCGGGTGGCGGTGAACGGATTCGCCACGCCGGCGAAGACGCCCCGGTTGTCGTGGGTGACCGGGGACACCTTCCCGTGGCGCAGTTCCGGGGCGCGGCCGACCACGCCGCCGTAGGCGATCGCGATCACCTGCAGGCCCAGGCAGACCCCGAAGATCGGCAGTCGCCCGGCGTACGCCCGGACCAGCTCGACGCAGCGCCCGGCCCGCTCCGGGGTGCCCGGTCCGGGGGAGAGCAGCAACCCGTCGAAGTCGGCGGTCAGGTCCCGGTCCAGCCGGGCATCGTCATTGCGCCACACCGTGACCTCGGCACCGAGTTGGCCGAGGTATTGGGCGATGTTGTAGACGAAGGAGTCGTAGTTGTCGACCAGCAGGATGCGCATCATGAGGGTGTCGGTTCCGGGGTGGGTTCATGGGACTGGGTGCTCGGCGCCGGGGTCGGCTCGGTCCGCGGTGCCGTGGTGTTCTGGGTGGTGGCCGGCGGGGCGGGCGGCTGCGGCTGCGGCGGCTGCTGCTGCTGGGTCGGCGTGGGGGTCGGGGTCGGCTGCTCGTAGCGACCGAGGGTGACCTTGATCTCCGCGGTCCGCAGCACCGTCGTGCCCGCCTGCGGGTCGGTCGCCAGGACGGTGCCGTCCTGGGTCTGATCGGTGACCCGGCGGAAACCGAAGGTGATGTTGCTGAAGCCGCGGTCGGCGGCGTCACTGGTCACCGAGCTGCGGTTCCAGCCCCGCCAGTCCGGCACCTGGGAACGCCCGCTGGCGTAGTTGACGTGGATCGCGGTGTCGGCGGTGGCCTGGGTGCCCGAGCCGGGATCGATGGACAGCACCTGGTCGGGCTGGGCGTCCCGGGGCTCGGAGTTGGCCGCGACCGCGGTCACGTTGGTGAAGCCGGCGTCGCGCAGCTTGCGCATGACGTCGTCCTTCTTCTGACCGACCAGATCGCTGGGAATGGCGATCTTCTGCGGCCCGATGTTGACCTCCAGCAGGACCTCCGAGCCCTGGGCGGCGGGTTGGCCGCCGGCCGGAGTCTGCTTGGTCACCGTTCCCACGGTGTTGTCATCGGTCCCGTTCACCTCGCTGGTCCGGGGCCGGAAGCCGTCGTTGCGCACCGAGTTCTCCGCCGAGACCCGCTGCTCGCCGACCACCACCGGGACGGTCAGCATGACCGGACCCTTCGGGCGGCTGTTCCACCACACCGCCCCACCGATCAGGCCGGCCACCAGGAGGACCGCCAGGGCGACCAGGACGATCGGCAGCGCCTTCTTCTTCTTGGGGGTCTCCGGCTCGGCGTCGTCCTCCCCGGCCGCCACCAGGCTGGCGTCGCGGTCGGCGTACTCGCTCGGGGTGCTCCCCGCGACCGCGGCCGTGGCCGGCGTGAGCTGGGCGGTGACCTCCAGTCCGGCCAGCAGCCGGCCGATGTCATCGCGCATCTCCCGGGCCGACTGGTACCGGTCGGCCGGGTTCTTGGCCAGCGACTTCATCGTGATCGCATCGATCTCGGGGGTGATCATCGGGTCGATCGAGCTGGGCGGGGCCGGCATTTCCCGGACGTGCTGGTACGCCACCGACACCGGCGAATCACCCACGAACGGGGGACGTCCGGTCAGGAGCTCGTACATCAGGCAGCCCGCGGAGTACAGGTCGGAGCGGGCGTCGACGGTCTCGCCGCGGGCCTGCTCGGGAGAGAGGTACTGGGCGGTCCCGATCACCGCCGCGGTCTGGGTCATCGTCGCCGAGGTGTCGGCCACCGCGCGGGCGATGCCGAAGTCCATCACCTTGACCTGGCCCTGCGGGGTGAGCATGACGTTCGCCGGCTTGATGTCGCGGTGGATGATGCCGGCCTTGTGGGAGTAGCTGAGCGCGTCCAGCACGCCCTGGGTGAACTCCAGCGCCCGCTCCGGCAGGATCTTGCGGCCGTCGCGGAGGATCTCGCGCAGGGTGTGGCCCTCGACCAGCTCCATCACGATGTAGGGCACCGACAGCCCGACGACCGGGTCGAACTCCTCGCCGGTGTCGTAGATCGAGACGATGTTCGGATGGTTCAGCGACGCGGCCGACTGGGCCTCGCGCCGGAACCGGCCCTGGAAGGTGGCGTCATTGGCCAGATCCTTGCGCAGGATCTTCACCGCCACCGGGCGGCCGAGCCGGGAGTCCGTGGCGGCGAACACCTCGGCCATCCCACCGCGCCCGATCACTTCACCCAGCTGGTAGCGACCGCCGAGCAGGCGCGGGCCGACCGGCTCCTCCGGCGGCAGGGCCCGTCGCGCCACTGTCGGTTCTTCGGTCATCGGTGGTCACCTCCGGGCGTGGACTGGGGGTTCGGGTTCGGGATCATTTGACGGCTGCCTCCATTACCGCTTTGGCCACGGGTGCGGCGAGTCGTCCGCCCGAGATGTCGTCCCGGGCCACATCGGCATCCTCCACGAAGACCGTCACCGCGATCGCGGGGTCCCCCTTGTCGTTGAGTGCGTAGGAGGTGAACCAGGCGTACGGGGGGCGCTCGGGCGAGGTCTGCGCGGTGCCGGTCTTGCCGCCCACGGTGCGGCCACTGATCCGGGCCGGGGTGGCGGTGCCACCCTCGGCGGTGGCGACCATCATCTTCTGCAGGGCCTGAGCGGTGCTCGGGGACACCGCCCGACCCCGGGACTGCGGACGCGCGGTGGAGATCGTGGACAGGTCGGCCGCGCGCACCTTGGAGACCACGTACGGCTCGTACACGTCGCCGCCGTTCGCGATCGCCGCGGTCACCATCGCCATCTGCAGCGGGGAGGCGGCCACCTCGTACTGACCGATCGCGCTCAGCGCGGTCTGCGCCTCGTTCGGACTGGCCGGGAAGCGGCTGGCCACCCCGGACAGTTCCGGCAGCGGCCGCGAGCCGAAGCCGAACTTCTCCGCCTGGGCGCGCAGCTTGTCACTGCCGACCTCCAGGCCGAGGTTGGCGAAGGCGGTGTTGCAGGAGACCTTCATCGCCTGCTCGATGGTGATCTTGGTGCCGCCGCAGTCGAGCTGGTTGCCCAGATAGGTCTGGCTGCCCGGCAGCCGCAGCGTCTCGGGGGCGTCCACCGGCTGATCGACGGGGTGGCCGTTCTCCAGGGCCGCGGCGGCGGTGACCAGTTTGAACACCGACCCCGGCGGGTAGACCTCCCGGACCGCGCGATTGGACAGCGGGCTGCCGCTGTCGGCGTTGAGTTCGCTCCAGGCCTGGGTCGCCTTCTGTCGGTCGTGGGAGGCCAGGTCGTTGGGGTCGTAGCTGGGCGTACTCACCATCGCCAGCACCGCGCCGGTCTTCGGGTCGAGCGCGACCACCGCACCCTTGCGGTTGCCCATCGCCTGGTACGCCGCCTGCTGCAGGTCCGGGTTGATGGTGGTCTCCACGGTGGCGCCGGCGGGCTTCTCCCCGGTCACGATGTCGAGCATCCGGCGGACGAACTGGGAATCGTCGGTGCCCGACAGCTGGGAGTTCTGGCTGTATTCCAGGCCCGAGCGGCCGAAGTCGTAGGAGTAGTAGCCGGTGATCGGGGCGTACATCTTGGCGTCGGGGTAGACCCGCTGATAGCGGTACTGGTCCTGCGACGGTTCGGTGGTGGCCACCTGCTCCTGGCCCACCAGGATCGGACCCCGGTCGCGGGAGAACTCGTCGTCGCGGGCGCGCCGGTTCTGCGGGTGGGCATTGAGGTCGTTCTGGCGCACGACGATGGTGTAGGAGGAGTTGATCAGCAGCAGCGCGAACAGCACCATCACGAACACCGCCAACCGACGCAGCGGCCCGTTCATCGAGGTCGAGGAATCGCTCATGCCGACCTCCGGATCAGCTGGGTGGTCATCGCCGACATGGCTGCCTCCGGCTCCGTGGTGCTGCTGGCGACCGGCTTGCGGACCTGATGGGAGATGACCAGCAACAGGCCGATGATGATCCAGTTCGCGATCAGCGACGAGCCGCCCTTGGACATGAACGGCGTGGTCAGGCCGGTCAGCGGGAGCAGGCGGGTGACGCCGCCGATGATCGCGAAGACCTGCAGCGCGAACACGAAGGACAGACCGCCGGCCAGCAGTTTGCCGAACGGCTCCTTGGCGCCGAGCGCGATCCGCAGACCGCGGGCCACCAGGATGCCGTAGAGCATGATGACCGCCATCAGCCCGGCGGTGCCGAGTTCCTCGCCGATCGCGGCGGCGATCATGTCCGAGGAGGCGAAGGTGGTCAGGCCCGGGCGGCCCAGGCCCCAGCCGGTGCCGAGAATCCCGCCCCAGGCGAAGCCGAACTGGGCGTTGATGATCTGCCGGTTCTGATCGAAGTTGGAGAACGGGTCGAGCCAGGCATTGACCCGGATCTGGACGTGACCGAATGCCATCCAGGCGCCGACCGCGCCGACACCCAGGGCGATCAGGCCGAGGATCGGCCAGCCCGGTCGGGCGGTGGCGATGTAGAGCATCGCGACGAAGATCCCGAAGAACAACATCGCGGTGCCGAGGTCCTTCTCGAAGATGATGATGACCATGGCGATCGCCCACATGATCGCGATCGGGCCCAGGTCCCGGCCGCGGGGCAGGTCGATGCCCAGGATGCGTCGACCGGCCAGGGCGAGGACTTCCTTCTTCTCCACCAGGTAGGAGGCGAAGGCGATCACCAGGACGATCTTGGCGACCTCGGCGGGCTGGAAGGACACCGGCCCGACCCGGATCCAGATCCGTGCGCCGTACTCGGACACGCCGATGATCGGCATCAGCGGCATCAGCAGGAGCACCACACCGGCCAGGAACAGCACGTAGGTGTAGCCCTGCAACGGCCGGTAATCGCGCAGCAGCGTCACCACCAGGACGAACAGGATCACCGCGATCAGGGTCAGGATCAACTGCGTGTTGGCACCCGTGGTGGCCGGACGCTCCGGCAGCGGCACCTTGTCGATGCGATGGATCATCGCCAGCCCGATGCCGTTGAGCAGGATCACGATCGGCAGCAGCAGGGGGTCGGCGTACGGCAGCCGGATCCGGACCGCGATATGCGCGCCGATGCCGATCCCGAACCAGATCAGGGTGACCAGCCACCAGTTCGACGGGATCTGGCCGAACATGTTGAGCTCGCTGAGCAGGTATCCGCCCACCCCGATGACCATGGCGAAGATCAGCATTACCAGTTCGATGTTGCGTCGCTTCGGGTAGACCACCACCATGCCGGAGTCGCTCATCAGCACACCTCCGGCGTGGGGGTGGGTGCCCCGGTCGGGGCCGCGGTGGCCGGGGTGGCGGTGATCGGCGGAGCGGCGGTGATCGGCGGGGTCGCGGTGGCGTTGGGCTCGACCGGTGTCGGGGTGGCGTTCGGATCCACCGGAGTCGGGGTGGCGTTCGGGTCGACCGGCGGCTGCGGGGCGGGGGCCGCACTGGGCGTGGGGTCCAGGGAGCGCTGCTGCTGCGCCGCCCGGCGCTGGCGGCAATCGTCGGCCAGCAGGCGAAGCTCGTTGACCGTACGCTCGGCGCCGTCCAGCGTGGCGGTGTCGATCGAGTTCCGGACCCGTTCGCGGGAGTACGCCGGCAGGTCGTTCACCTGGATCTGCTCGATCCGGTACACCTCCGACAACGAGACGCCGGCGACCTGCTGATGCAGTCCCCGGAAGATCGTGACCTGACCCTGATGGGCGCCGACGAAGTACTGCGTGCGCGACCAGGACCAGCCGCCGGCCAGGACGCCGACCACGACCGCGATCACCACGATCCCCACCACCACCCAGCGCAGCAACCGCCGGAACTGCAGGCGCGGCGCCAACTGCGGGGCATAGCGCAGTTCCTCCTCATCGCCCTTCTCCAGCGGAATGGTCGGCTCGGCCTCATCCTCGTCTGCGTCCTCGGCGGGGGACTGCCGCTCGGGAAGGTCGTGCCGCGGTGGGATGTCGGGGATCTCGCGGGTCTGCGCGGCGCCGATCACCACCGGGGCGATCGCGGTCCGGCGTACGGTCTTCTCCGCGTCGTCATCCTCGGCCGCGGTGGCCGCGGTCGCGTCGGCCTCCGCGCCGGTCTCCGGTTCGGCGGCCGCATCGGTCGGCGCCGCGGCGGCCGGGGTCTCATCGGTGTAGACGTCGGCGAGCAGGATGGTGATGTTGTCGATGCCGCCGGCCTCGTGGGCCGCGGCGATCAGGTCGGCCAGGACCGTGTCCGGGTCCGCCTCGGTGAGCATGTCCCGCAGGTCGTCGTCCTCGACCAGACCGCACAGACCGTCCGAACACAGCAGCAGCCGGTCGCCGGCCTGCAGGTCGACCAGATCGGTGTCCGGATCGCTGGCCGGTTGCCCGTTCAGCACCCGCAGCAGCAGCGAGCGGTGCGGATGGTACGCGGCCTCCTCGGGGGTCAGCTTGCCCTCGTCGACCAGGGACTGCACCCAGGAGTGGTCGTGGGTCAGCCGGGTCAGCTCGCCGTCGCGCAGCAGGTAGATCCGGGAGTCACCGATGTGCACGATGCCCAGCTGGGACCCGTCGAACATGGCGCCGGAGAACGTCGTGCCCATGCCGTCCAGGGTGGGGTCGTCGGCGACCAGATCGGCGATCTTCTCATTGGCCCGGTCGACCGCGCCGGCCAACAGGGCCAGCATGTCCTCACCGGTGATCCGGCGGGCATCCTGATCGGCCTTCTGCGCCTGCGCAATCGCCACCGCCGAGGCCAGGTCACCGGCGGCCGCGCCGCCCATGCCGTCGGCGACGACCAGCATCCGCGGGGAGGCGTACCCGGAATCCTGGTTGTTCTTGCGGACCAATCCGATCTCGGAATGGGTCAGATAGCGCAGGTGCAGCCGATCGGTCATGCGCTGACCAGCTTCATGATGGTCCGCCCGACCCGGACCGTGTCAGCCATGCTGATCGTGGTCGGTTGGGTGACCATCTGGCCGTTCACATAGGTCCCGTTCGTCGATCCGCGGTCCTCGATGAACCAGCCGCCGGCGTTGTCGGCCCGGATCTGGGCGTGCAGGGTGGACACATAGTCGTCGTCGAGCCGGATCGCGCAGTCCCCGGTCCGGCCGATCTTCACCGGGGGGTCGCTGACATCGGGGAGTGGGGCCCAGGCCCCGGTCTGGGGGCCTTCGACCACCTCGACCCGGGTCGGCGTACCGCGCTTGCGCCGCTTGCGCCGTGGCTTCTCCAACTCCTGGGGCAGATCGGAACTCGGCACCGCACGGCCGAACAGGTCGGTACGGATGACGCCCGCGCAGGAGATCACGAAGATCCACAGCAGGGCCAGGAAGAGAACTTTGAGCAGCGTGACGGCGATCGCAGGCATCAGCGTCCCGAGGGGGAGTGCACCAGCAGGCGGGTGCTGCCGATTTCCAGGCGCGTTCCGGCGTGCAGCTCGGCCTGGGTGACCCGCTGCCCGTCGACCTTGATCCCGTTGCGCGAGCCCAGATCCTGGATCCGGTACTGGCGGCCGTACTGGGTATCGGTGACCTGGATCTCGGCGTGCTGGCGGGAGATGCCCGGGTCGTTGATCCGCAGGTCGGCGCGTTCGCCGCGGCCGATCACGATTCCCGGCGGGACCAGCGGATGGCGCATCCCGTTCACCTCGAGCACCAGCTCCGCGGTCCGGATCGCCGTCGAACTCTCCCGCTGCGGCGAGCGGCTGTCGGCCACCGCCTCCGAGCGGACCCGGAAATGTCCGGTGTGCAAGCTGTTGTCGAGTTCGAACTGCAGTCGGATCGGGCCGTTGAAGACATAGCCCATGTCCTTGGCGTGCTGCTGCAGGTGCGGGATGATCTCGCGGGAGACGCTGCGCCCGTAGGGGGTCAGTCGGTTGTAATCGTGCTCGGACAACTCGATGCTGAACTCGTTGGGGACCAGCTTGCGCTCGCGCGACAGCAGGACCGAGCGATGATCGATCTCCTTCTGCAGGCGGGCAGCGATCTCGACCGGCTGCACCTCACCCTTGAAGGCACGGGCGAAGACGCCGTTGACAGCACCCTCGATGCCGCGCTCGGCCGCGTCGACGGCTTTTCTCATTCCGCTGGCGAAACCCACGTCCCTCCCCTGCTCCTGCTGGTCCTGTGACCGCCCATGGTTGCAGACAGCCACCGTCGATCTTAGGTGTGGATGGCAAGTGGAGCTATTCGCGGCGCAGGTGTGGCGGGATTGCATTACCGCATCGGCACCGCAATGGGGCGATCGGCCCACGCGGCAGGCCCGGAAACATTACCGTGAGGGACGGTGGGCAACTGCCTGCCGCGGCACCGGTGGCACAGGAGCGATGATGGCCCAGATTGCATTTCGTGAACTCAACCCAGTGAACTTTCTCGAACGCGCGGCGGTGGTCTACGCCGGCCGCACCGCCCTCGTGGACGACGACGGTTTCACCTGTACCTACGCCGAGTTCTGGGCCCGGGCGAAACGGATGGCCGGCCTGCTCGCCGGCCTCGGGGTCAGGCCCGGGGGCCGGGTGGCGGTGCTCAGCCCGAATACCCGACTGCTGCTGGATGCCCACTACGGGGTGCCGCTGGCCCGCGGGGTCCTGGTCGCCCTCAACACCCGGTTGGCCCCGGCGGAGATCGCGTACATCCTCGGGCACGCGCAGGTGGGTGTGGTCCTGGTCGATCGGGAGTACGCCGAGGTGCTCGCCGAGGCGCTGACCCAGGTGGCGCACCCGGTGCAGGTGCTGACCGACGCCGACTACGAGGATCAGGCGGCGACCGCACCGGAGCTGGTGCTGGAGTGCCCCGACGAGCGGGGCATGGTGTCGATCAACTACACCTCGGGAACCACCGGACAGCCCAAGGGCGTGATGTACCACTACCGCGGCGCCTACCTGCAGGCGGTGGCGATGGCCCACCACATGAAGCTGGACATGTCCTCGAAGTACCTGTGGACGCTGCCGATGTTCCACTGCAACGGCTGGACCTTCCCGTGGGCGGTGACCGCGGCCGGGGCGGTGCACTACGGACTGCGCAAGGTCAGCGGGGCGAACATGTGGAACAAGATCGCCGCCGGCGTGACCCACTTCTGCGGCGCGCCGACCGTGCTCACCATGTTGGCCAACCACACCGACATCCCCGAGATCGACCACCCGATCAACGTGGTCACCGGTGGGGCGCCGCCGTGGCCGGCGCTGCTGCAGCGGTTGGGCGAGCTGGGCATCTCGATGCAGCACGTCTACGGGCTGACCGAGACCTACGGGCCGGCGACGATCTGTGAGGTACCGCCGGAATGGGCCGATCTCCCGCTGGTGGAACGCTCCATGCTGATGGCCCGGCAGGGCGTCACCAACGTGGTCGGGGAACCGGTGCGGGTGTTGGACGGCGACTTCCGCGACGTCCCCGCCGATGGGCACACCCAGGGGGAGATCTGCCTGCGCGGCAACAATGTGATGCTCGGCTACTACCTCGATGAGGAAGCGACCGCACGGGCGACCACCCCCGACGGCTACTTCCGCAGCGGCGACATCGGGGTGATGCATCCCGACGGGTATGTGCAGCTGCAGGACCGCCTCAAGGACCTGATCATCTCCGGCGGGGAGAACATCTCCTCGGTCCAGGTGGAGGCGGCGATCACCGAACTGCCCGGAGTGATCGAGGCGGCCGTGATCGGCAAGCCCGACGACAAGTGGGGCGAGGTGCCGATCGCCTATGTGGTGACCCGGGACGGGGTCGAACTGACCGAACAGGAAGTGATCGAGCATGTCCGATCGCGGCTGGCGAAGTTCAAGGCGCCCCGGGAAGTGCACTTCGGTCAGTTGCCCAAGACTTCGACCGGTAAGGTGCGCAAGAACGTGCTGAGGCAGGGCCGCTGACCCCGATTTGCATCGGAGCCGGTATGTCGTGCTAAGGTACTCCGGTTGCCTCGTTGAGGCGGCGCGCGAGTGGCGGAACGGCAGACGCGCTGGCTTCAGGTGCCAGTGTCCCTTGGGACGTGGAGGTTCAAATCCTCTCTCGCGCACAACCTGCAGGGCCCCGACCGATGGTCGGGGCCCCTTGTGCGTTCCGGGGCCCCTTGTGCGTTCCGGGGCCCCTTGTGCGTTCCGGGGCCCCTTGTGCGTTCCGGGGCCCCTTGTGCGTTCCGGGGCCCATTGTGCGTTCCAGGGCCCGGGCAGGCGTACTACCGTGCAGGGACAGGCAGGGCCTCCCCGACCCGGCCGAGAATCGGCAGAAGGGCCGTCAGTGAAGATTCAGTACGCCGCAGTGACGCGGACCGGGCTCGTGCGCGACCACAACGAGGATGCGATCCTGGCCGACGGGTGGGTCTCCCATCGCGATACCGCGCTCGCCGGGGAACGCGACCTCACCG
>NZ_AUHH01000030.1 GCF_000423085.1 Granulicoccus phenolivorans DSM 17626 = NBRC 107789 = JCM 15570
CTTCCAGGGACAGGAACGCGCCCAGGGCGGGGGTGCCGTCGGCGCCGTAGACCATGGTCTCTTCACACCCCTCCACAATCACGGAGTCATCGACCCGATACCGATCACACATCGCGGCGACCGCGATCAGTTTCGCGACCTCGATCGCGGTCTCCTGTTCATGAACATGCCGTAACGCCGCCGCGGCCTCGGCGTACCCGGGTGGAGCTTTTATCGAACTCATGTTCCCATTCAAACCGAGCCCACCGACAAAAATTGCCCGAAACCCGCCCAGCGACGGAACCTGATCAAAAAGCGGATGGGTGACCCAGCAATGTCACCAGCCGCGAGCGCGCCACTCGGCCAGGTGCGGCCGTTCCTCACCGAGGGTGGTGTCGTCCCCGTGGCCGGGATGCACAATCGTGCTGTCCGGGTACACGTTGAAGATCTTGGTCTCCAGGTCGCTCATCAGGGACGCGAAATCGTGGGCATTCCCGGTCTTCCCGGGCCCGCCGGGGAAGAGACAATCACCGGCGAAGATCCGTGCCGGCCCCTCATCCGGGGCGTACGCCAGCATGATCGCGCCCGGGGTGTGGCCGACCGCACCGACGACATCGAGGTGGGCCCCGGCGGGCAGCTCGATCCGGCTCCCGGTCCAGACCGGCTCCTGGGAGGTTCCGGTGGCGGCCTCGATCGAGTCCCGGTCGGGCTCGCCGCACACCAGCCGGGCGCCGGTGGCCGCAGCGATCTCGGACAGCGCCTGGATGTGGTCAGGATGGCGATGGGTGGTGACGATGGTCTGCACCGGATGGTCCCCGAGGAAGGACGCGATCCGGGGAGCGTCATTGGCGGCGTCGATCAGCACCGAACTGTCGGGGCCGGAGATCAGATAGACGTTGTTGTCGGCGGGGTTGACCGAGAACTTGGTCAGGCTCAACGGCCCGTCCAACGACTGGGTCCACGACCCGGTTCCGGGTTCCACATGTCCGTGCGGCATCGCTACCTCCTGAGTTGTGCCGGCTGAGCTCGAACGCAGCTGTGCAGAACTCAGGCCACCGGGCGTCCGGCCAGATCCGTATAGGCAACGTTAGCTTTCCCCCAAGCGAACTCCACCCGCGGCTGCTCACCCACCTGGTACACCATGATCGTCAGCCGGGCGGTATCGCTGATTCCGTGTTCCAGCCGGAACGAGTGGATCACCTCGTACAGGCTGTTCGGGTCGATCGTGTCGAACCCGATCGGGGTGACGTAGTTCAGCCGCGGCGTGACCGCGCGAGTGGCGATCGGTGCGTCCCGGTCGATCCGGGGCGTACGGCTCAACTCGAAGGCCGGGCAGTCGACGGAGTTCCCGCACTCGCCCGGCACTTCGATGCTCACCTGATCGCCCGTGCCGCCGTACTGGATCGCAAAGTTGTTGATCGTGGTGCTGCCGGCGACCCGCCGCAGGTCGGTGAGGGCGGTCTGCAGTCCCGCGGCCGAACGGATGTCGATGCCCTGCTGGTAGGGCTGCAGATCCGGGTCGAGCCACACGTGCACCGAGGTGTCCAGGCAGTAGAGGCGATAGTTCGGGTCACTGCGGGTGGCCACGGCCTCGATGTGCAGGCCGCGCTCGGTGCAGTTCTTCGGTGCCTCGCTGGCTGCCAACCGGGTCGCCAGGCCTTCGAAGTCGAGGTTGCTCGGGGTGAAGGGGCGGGCCGTCGCGGGCAGGTCATGCCGGATTCCGAATTGCTCGGGCCCCTGGTAGCCCTCCAACTGGGCCCATTGCTGGGTGACCTGTTTCTTCACCACTTGCACGGTGACCTCGCGCCGACCCAGATCGACCCGGATCGCGGAGTCCTCGGCAGCGTCGGTCACCCGCTTGACCGCCTTGCGGCCCTGAGCAGGTTGCAGATAGTCCGGCGGGGCGGGCTCGGTGCATCCGGCCAGCAGAACACCGGTGAGTGCAAGGAGCGCGACGCCGAAACGGGGAAGAGTCACCGCCACGCTGGCAGCGTAACCGAGTCCCCTCCGCGAACCCGGCCGCCACGCCCGGCGATCCAGCACAACAGATCCGCGGTGGTTCCGGTTACCTCGACGGTGTCGCCGTGGCCGGCGACCGTCTGGCGCAGGTCCGAACTGGTCGACACCAGCCGCAGCGCGGGCATCCGCTCGCTCTGCAACCGGGACAGCGTCCAGGCCAGGCCGGCCGCGGCGACATGCTCGGGGATCCGGTCGGGCCGAAAACCGATGTCCAGGTCGACGTGATGCACCACCACCTCGGTGAGCCGGGCCAGCGGCAGCGCCCGGACCGGGATCGCCGCGCCGGAGCGCAGGGACACCTGCTGGTTCCAGTGATCCTCACCCAGCGTGTGGAACGCGTTGAACAACTGGTCGGCGCTGGTGTCCAGGTCGACCTGCAACTGCATCCCGGAGCGACCGGCCCCGTTGTCGATCAGCGTGTCCCGATCCACGGTGTACATCTCGGCCGGTACGCCGACCCGGACCCCGTTCACCAGCCGGGTGAAGGCGTCGGCGTTGCGGGCCAGATGGGTGGCGACATGGCCGCGGGACCAGCCGGGGAGCCGGGAGGGGCCCCGCCACTGGTCGTCGGTCACCGAGATCGTGTCCCGCAGCAGGACCGTGGTCGCCCGGTGCATCTCCTGCCGAACGGCCGTTACGTCTCTGGTGGCCGCCTCGAGTCGAGATGTCATAGCCCCCACGGTATGGGAGATGTCAATAACTGTCAGCGCCACCCCGTACTCTCGAACGCGTGGATGATCGCCTGATTGTACGGGGAGCGCGGGAGAACAACCTGCGCAATGTCTCCCTCGACCTGCCCCGAGACTCGCTGATCGTGTTCACCGGCCTGTCGGGTTCGGGCAAGTCCTCGCTGGCCTTCGACACGATCTTCGCCGAGGGGCAGCGGCGCTATGTGGAGTCGCTGTCCTCCTATGCGCGCCAGTTCCTCGATCAGGCCGACAAGCCCGACGTCGACTTCATCGAGGGCCTCTCCCCGGCGGTGTCGATCGATCAGAAATCGACCAGCCGGAATCCGCGCTCGACGGTGGGCACGATCACCGAGGTGCACGACTACCTCCGCCTGCTGTACGCCCGGGCCGGGCGGCCGCACTGCCCGGTCTGTGGGGAACCGATCGCGCGACAGACCCCGCAGCAGATCGTGGACCGGCTGATGGCGCTGCCGGAGGGCACCCGGTTCCAGGTGCTGGCCCCGGTGGTCCGCGGGCGCAAGGGCGAGCATCTCGAAGTCTTCTCCCAACTGGCCGGCGACGGTTTCGCCCGGGTCCGGGTCGACGGGACGGTGCACCAGCTCACCCATCCGCCGACGCTGAACAAACAGCAGAAGCACCAGATCGACGCGGTGGTGGACCGCATCGCGATCAAGCCCACCGCGAAGCAGCGGCTCACCGATTCGGTGGAGACCGCGCTGCGGCTGGCCAATGGGGTGGTCGGGGTCGAGTTCGTCGATCGGCCCGCCGACGATCCCGAGCGCGAGCGCCGCTATTCGGAGAAGATGGCCTGCCCCAACGAGCACGACATCTCGATCGAGGAACTCGAACCGCGTCAGTTCTCCTTCAACGCGCCCTGGGGGGCCTGCCCCGAGTGCACCGGCCTGGGCACCAAGATGGAGGTCGACCCGGATCTGGTCATCCCGGATCGGTCCAAGTCGTTGGCCGAGGGAGCGGTCGCGCCCTGGGCCGGTGCCCACGTGGCCGACTACTTCGGCAAGCTGCTGACCGCGATGGGCCAGGCTCGCGACTTCTCCATGGACACCCCCTGGGAGGCATTGCCGGCCACCATCCAGGACCTCATCCTGAACGGGGAGGAGGAACCGCTGGTCGTGCGCTACCGCAACCGGTACGGCCGGGAACGCTCCTACTCCGCCAACTTCGAGGGTGCGATCCATTTCGTGCACCGGCGCCACAACGAGGCCGACAGCGACGCGGCCCGGGAACGGTTCGCCGGCTACATGCGCGAGGTTCCGTGTTCGGCCTGCCACGGGGCCCGGCTCAAGCCGACCTCCCTGGCGGTCACCGTCGGCGGTCGCAACATCGCCGAGCTCAGTGACCTGTCGATCGAGGAGGCCGCCACGTTCCTGGGCGAGCTGGAGCTGTCCCAGCGGGAGGAGGCGATCGCCGCCCGGGTGCTCAAGGAGATCCGGGCGCGGCTGAAGTTCCTGCTCGACGTCGGCCTGGACTACCTGACGCTGTCCCGGTCGGCCGGCTCCCTGTCCGGCGGTGAGGCGCAGCGGATCCGGCTGGCCACCCAGATCGGATCCGGGCTGGTCGGGGTGCTGTACGTGCTCGACGAGCCCAGCATCGGCCTGCACCAGCGGGACAATCACCGGCTGATCGAGACGCTGGTGCGGCTGCGGGACATGGGCAACACCCTGATCGTCGTCGAACACGACGAGGACACCATCCGGGCCGCCGACTGGGCCGTCGATATCGGGCCCGGCGCCGGCGAGCACGGGGGGCACGTGGTGTATTCGGGTCCGGTCGCCGACCTGCTCACCTCGACCGAGTCCCTCACCGGCGCCTACCTGTCGGGGCGCCGCGAGATTGCGCTGCCGGCGTACCGGCGACGGGGGACGGGCAAGCAGATCACCGTGCACGGGGCGTACGAGAACAACCTGCGCGACGTCGACGTGTCCTTCCCGATGGGGAAGCTGATCGCCGTCACCGGGGTCTCCGGATCGGGCAAGTCCACCCTGGTGAACAAGATTCTCTACACCGCCCTGGCCAAGCAGATCTACCACGCCAAGGCCGTGCCCGGGCACCACCGGTCGCTGTCGGGGACCGAACTGGTCGACAAGATCATCCATGTCGACCAGTCCCCGATCGGGCGGACCCCGCGGTCGAACCCGGCCACCTACACCGGCGTGTTCGATCGGATCCGCAAACTGTTCGCCGAGACGCCCGAGGCGAAGGTCCGCGGCTACCAGCCCGGCCGGTTCTCCTTCAACGTGAAGGGCGGCCGCTGCGAGAACTGCATGGGCGACGGCACGATCAAGATCGAGATGAACTTCCTGCCCGATGTGTACGTGCCCTGCGAGGTGTGCCACGGGGCGCGCTACAACCGGGAGACCCTCGAGGTGCACTACAAGGGCAAGTCGATCGCCGAGGTGCTCGACATGCCGATCGAGGAGGCGGCGCACTTCTTCGATGCGTTCCAGTTGATCTCCCGGCACCTCAAGACCCTCAACGAGGTCGGCCTCGGCTATGTCCGGCTGGGGCAGCCGGCCACCACGCTGTCCGGCGGTGAGGCGCAGCGGGTCAAGCTGGCCGCCGAACTGCAGCGGCGGGCGACCGGGCGGACGATCTATGTGCTCGACGAGCCGACCACCGGGTTGCACTTCGAGGACATCCGGCGCCTGCTGGCCGTGCTGCAGAAACTGGTCGACCAGGGCAACACCGTGGTGGTGATCGAGCACAACCTCGATGTGATCAAGGCCGCCGACTGGATCATCGACATGGGTCCCGAAGGGGGCCGGGGCGGTGGCCAGGTGGTGGTCGAGGGCACCCCGGAGCAGGTCGCCGACTGTGCCGAGTCCTACACCGGCCAGTACCTCAGACCCCTGCTCGAGGGCCGTCGGGTGCCGCTGGCCGAGCCGGCCGAGGAATTGCCGCTGGAGGTCGCCGCGCCGCGCAACGGGGCGACGCGGAAGGCGACGACCACCGCGAAGAAGACCCCCGCAAAGAAGACCGCCGCGAAGAAGACGACCACCGGGAAGAAGGCGACCGCCGCGAAGAAGACGACGACCGCCCGGAAGACCACGGCAGCGAAGAAGACGACGACCGCCACGTAGCAGCGGCCGTCGCCGGTCAACCGACCTTGAGGTTGTCCCCGTCGACCACCACGGGGACGCTGGTCAGTCCCCTGGTGGCGGGTCCGAGCGTCCGGTGCCCATCGGTGATCGCGAACTCCGACCCGTGGCAGGCGCACACGATCGACTGACCCCGGACGAAGGTCACCATGCAGCCCATGTGCGGGCAGGTCTTGCTGAACGCCTTGAAATCACCCGAGGTCGGCTGGGTCACCACGTACGGGGATTGCAGCAGTACGCCGCCGCCGACCGGAACATCCGCCTTCGGGATCTCCACGGTCCCGGCCGGCGGAGTGCTGCCGTAGTCCACCGGGGGAGTGGGCTGGCGCCCCGCACAGGCCGTCAGCGCCACCCCGGCGGTCGCCACGGTAGCGATGCCGACCCCGCGCAGCACGGTACGCCGGCTCGGTCCGGTCCGCTCCGGTCCCTGCGGCGCCGCAGCGTCGGTGGTCGGTGCGGACTCGGGTACCTCGGACATCTGGACCTCCAGGGGGCTGACAACGATGCCGGTCCAGGCTACGTCGTGCCCCCAGCCGGAACGGACCGAAACCGTCTGTCGAGCCGCCTACTCTGGTGGGCATGGCTGATCCGAGTACCTATCGCCCCGCGCCCGGGGCGATCCCGACCTCGCCCGGGGTCTACCGGTTCCGCGACGAACACGGCGTGGTGATCTACGTCGGCAAGGCGATCAACCTGCGCTCCCGACTGAACTCGTACTTCGCCGATCTGTCCTCGCTGCACGAGCGGACCCGCCGGATGGTCACCACCGCCGCCAAGGTCGAATGGACCGTCGTCGGCAACGAGGTCGAGGCGCTGCAGCTGGAGTACTCCTGGATCAAGGAGTACGACCCGCGGTTCAACGTGAAGTATCGCGACGACAAGTCCTATCCGTGGCTGGCGATCACCTGGTCGGAGGAGTTCCCGCGGGTGTTCGTCGGCCGCGGCGCCAAACGCAAGGGCACCCGCTACTTCGGACCCTACGGACAGGCCTGGGCGATCCGGGAAACCGTCGATCTGCTGCTGCGGGTGTTTCCGATGCGCTCGTGCTCCAAGGGCACCTTCAACAACGCCCAACGCAGCGGCCGGCCCTGCCTGCTCGGCTACATCGACAAGTGCTCGGCCCCCTGTGTCGGCCGGATCAGTGCCGAGGACCATCGCGCGATCGTGGAGGACTTCAGCCAGTTCATGGGCGGGCATGCCACCCACCTGATCCGGCGGCTGGAGACCCGGATGCAGCTGGCCGCCGACGACCTCAACTTCGAACTCGCCGCCAAGTATCGCGACGACATCGCCGCCCTGACCAAGGCCATGGAACGCAACGCGGTCGTCCTCGGCGACGGGACCGATGCCGATGTGATCGCCCTGGCGGAGGACCCGCTGGAGGCCGCCGTGCAGATCTTCCACGTCCGCGGCGGCCGGATCCGGGGCGAACGCGGCTGGGTCGCCGACCGGGTCGACGACGCCGGCACCGCCGAACTGATCGAGACCTTCCTGGCCCAGCTCTACGTCGACGCCGAACCCGCCGCGATCCCGCGCGAGGTCCTGCTGCCCGAACTGCCCGCCAGCGCCGAGGCGATCGCCGACATGCTCAGCGAGCGGCGCGGCGGCCGGGTCCAGCTCCGTGCTCCGCAGCGCGGCGACAAACGGACCCTGCTCGACACGGTCGCCCGCAATGCCGCTGAGACGCTGATCCGGCACAAGACCAAACGGGCCTCCGACCTCACCACCCGGAACCGGGCCCTGGCCGAGATCGCGGAGGCGTTGGGGCTGCCCGAGGCCCCGCTGCGGATCGAGTGCTACGACATCTCGCACCTGCAGGGCACCGAGGTGGTGGCGTCCATGGTCGTCTTCGAGGACGGACTGCCCCGCAAGAGCGAGTACCGCCGCTTCATCATCAAGGGCTTCGAGGGCCAGAACGATGTCGCGGCCATGCACGAGGTGATCACCCGTCGGTTCCGCCGGCTGCACGACGACCGGGCTGCGCTGGCCGCCCGGGCCGATCTGGACGCTGCCGCCGCGCCCACCGGGGAGACGGGGGCCGACACCGCGCTGCTGGTCGACCCGCAGACCGGTAAACCGATCAAGTTCGCGTACGCCCCGGCGCTGGTCGTCGTCGACGGGGCCCAATCCCAGGCCGCCGCCGCACAGGACGCGCTGGACGAACTCGGCATCAGCAAGGTCGCGGTCTGCGGCCTGGCCAAACGCCTGGAGGAGGTGTGGCTGCCCGACGACGAATACCCGGTGATCCTGCCGCGCACCAGCGAGGGCCTCTACCTGCTGCAGCGCGTCCGCGACGAGGCGCACCGGTTCGCGATCACCCACCACCGGGGCCGCCGGTCCAGGGCCATGGTCGAGTCCGCGCTCGACGACGTGCCCGGCCTGGGCGAGGTCCGCCGCAAGGCCCTGCTCAAGGAGTTCGGCTCGCTGAAGAAGCTGCGCGCCGCGACCGCCGAGGAGATCGCCGCCCTGCCCGGATTCGGCCCCCGGACCGCCGAAGCGGTCGTCGCGGCCCTGGCCGGTCAGCAGCCCCAGCCCGCGGTCAACGTGACCACCGGGGAGGTCCTCGGATGAGCCGAGTCCATAATGGGCCTGTGACCCGACCCGACCCGCACCCGGTGGTGTCCGACCCCGCCGGACCCGATGCCCTCGCCGAGAATCCGCTGCCCGCCCCGCAGGTGCCGCCGGCCGCGGAACCGGCCCCGGATGACATTCGCGTCGTGGTGGTCACCGGCATGTCGGGCGCCGGCCGGCGTACGGCTGCCCACGCGCTGGAGGATCTCGGCTGGTACGTGGTGGACAATCTGCCGCCGGCGATGCTCGCGACGCTGTATCAGGTGGCCCGGGACGAGGGATTCACCCGGATCGCCACCGTGCTCGACGTGCGCAGCCGGGGCCTGTTCGACCAACTGCCCGATGTGTTCGCCGAACTGGAGGAGGCCGGGACCGTTCCCGAGATCCTGTTCGTCGAGGCGACCGATCAGATCATCGTGCAGCGCCAGGAATCCTCGCGTCGACCGCACCCGCTGCAGGGCGACGGGCGGCTGCTCGACGGGATCCGCGCCGAGCGCCAGCTGCTGGCCACGCTGCGGGCGGCCGCCGACCTCGTGATCGACACCTCGTCGATGAATGTGCACCAGCTCAATGCTCGCGTCTCGCACGCCTACGAGGGGGAGTCCTCCGAACGGCTGCGGGTGACGATCATGAGCTTCGGGTTCAAGAACGGGTTGCCGATCGACGCCGACATGGTGATCGACGTCCGGTTCCTGCCGAACCCGCACTGGGTGCCCGAACTGCGGCCGCATTCGGGGCTGACCGAGCCGGTCCGCGAGTACGTGCTCACCCAACCGGCGGCCGGGCCCTTCCTGGTGCAACTGGAGGCGCTGCTGCTGACCGTCGCCGAGGGCTACCTGAACGAGGGCAAGCGGTTCGCGACCATCGCGATCGGCTGCACCGGCGGCAAGCATCGCTCGACCGCGATGGCCGAGGAGCTGGGCCGCAAGCTGCGCGCGCGGGGAATGCCGACCAAGGTGCTGCACCGGGATGTGGGGAAAGAGTGAGACGACGTTTCGACCTGGCATTCGACCGGCTGCCGCCGGTCACCGCCTTCGGTGGGGGCCATGGCCTGTACGCGTCGCTGAGTGCGCTGCGACGGGTCACCGACCGGCTGACCGCCGTGGTCACCGTCGCCGATGACGGCGGCTCCTCGGGCCGGCTGCGCAAGGAGTTCAACTGCCTGCCGCCGGGCGATCTGCGGATGGCGCTGGCCGCCCTGTGCGGCGACGACAAGGACGGCCGGACCTGGGCCGATGTGCTGCAGTCCCGCTTCGTCAGCGACGGCCCGCTGGCCGGCCACGCGATCGGGAACCTGCTGATCGCCGGGCTGTGGCAGAAGTTCGACGACCCGGTCGAGGGTCTGGACATGGTGGCCGAACTGCTGAACGCGCGCGGCCGGGTGCTGCCGATGGCGTCGGTGCCGTTGGAGATCGTCGCGGAGGTGCTCGGGCTGGACCCGCTGCATCCCGATGAGATCTCCACCATCCGGGGCCAGTACAAGGTGGCGACCACCGCCGCCGAAGTGCGGGCGGTGCGGCTGGAGCCGAAGGATCCGCCGGCGCACCCGGAGGCGATCAAGGCGGTGCACGAGGCCGAGTTCATCGTGCTCGGTCCGGGGTCGTGGTTCACCTCGGTGCTGCCGCACCTGCTGGTCCCGGAGCTGGCCGACGCGATCGTCACCACTCGGGCCAAGCGCATCCTGAACCTCAATCTGACCCAGGCCGGTGAGACCCAGGGATTCACCCCGGCCCAGCACATCGAACTGCTGGCCGAACACGCGCCGACCCTGCGGCTGGACTATGTGGTCGCCGACACCCACTTCGTCGGCAACGACCGGCACCTGCAGTCGTACGCCGCCTCCTTCGGGGCCGAACTGGTGATCGCCGATCTGGCGATGCGCGACGGCACCGCCCGACACGATCCGCTGCGCCTGGCGTCGATCATGGCCGAAATCATGGGGGTGTGATTCGAGCCGCTAGGCTGAACGGCGGTGCGCCGCCGGGACGATCGAGAACAATGACTGGCCACGCAGGGAGGACTGACATGGCACTCACACAGCAGGTGAAAACCGAACTGGCCGCGCTGGAGGTCACCCTGCCGCACTGCCGCGCGGCCGAGGTCGCGGCGACCCTGCGGTACGCCGGCGGCCTGCACATCGCCGGCGGCCGGCTGGTGATCGAGGCCGAACTCGACCACGGGGCCGCCGCCCGCCGGCTGCGGACCGCGATCAGCGAAATGTACGGCCACGAGTCGGAAATGGTCGTGGTGAATGCCTCCGGCCTGCGCCGCGGCACCCGTTACGTCGTTCGGGTGATCAAGGACGGGGAGTCGTTGGCCCGGCAGACTGGGCTGATCGATTCCCATGGCCGGCCGGTCCGCGGTCTGCCGCCGCATGTGGTCGCCGGCGGCACCTGCGACTGCGTGTCCGCCTGGCGCGGGGCCTTCCTCGCGCACGGCTCGTTGACCGAACCCGGTCGCTCGATGTCGCTGGAGGTGACCTGCCCCGGGGCCGAGGCGGCCCTCGCCCTGGTGGGCGCCGCGCGTCGGCTGAACGTGGTCGCCAAGACCCGCGAGGTGCGTAACGTCGACCGGGCCGTGGTCCGCGACGGCGACGCGATTGCCTCGCTGCTGAAACAGATGGGCGTGGTCGACACCCTCAAGGTGTGGGAGGAACGCCGCACCCGGCGCGAGGTGCGCGCCTCGGCGAACCGGCTGGCGAACTTCGACGACGCCAACCTGCGCCGCTCCGCCCGCGCCGCGGTCACCGCCGGTGCCCGGGTGCAGCGCGCCCTGGAGATCCTCGGCGACGACGTTCCGGACCATCTGCTCGCCGCCGGCCGACTCCGGGTGGAACACAAGCAGGCCTCCCTGGAGGAGCTCGGGCAGCTGCACCAGCCGCCGCTCACCAAGGACGCCGTCGCCGGCCGGATCCGGCGGTTGCTGGCCACCGCCGATCGGCGCGCCGACGAACTCGGCATCCCCAACACCGAGGCCGGGCTGAGCCCGGAGCTGCTCGAGGACAACTGAGGGTTCCGCGCCCGGGCCCGGTCGACCCCGGCGCGGTCGGCGTCCCAGCAGGTGTCTCGCATCACACTTGCCACCCCCACCCAAAATGCGCACACCGGCTCGATAAAGTTGGCCCTGCCGAGACAATCGCAGAACCGGAGTCGTCTCCGGAACTCCCTCTCACAAGGAGCACAGCAGTATGACCGTTAAGGTTGGCATCAACGGATTCGGCCGCATCGGCCGCAACTTCTACCGCGCGCTCGTCGCCTCCGGGGCCGATGTCCAGGTGGTCGGGGTCAACGACCTGACCGACAACGCCACCCTCGCCCATCTGCTCAAGTACGACTCGATTCTGGGCAGGTTCGACGGCGAGATCAGCCACGACGACGAGTCGATCACCGTCAACGGCAACAAGATCATGGCGTACGCCGAGAAGGACCCCGCCCAGCTGCCGTGGGGAGCGATCGGCGCCGACATCGTGATCGAGTCGACCGGCCGCTTCACCGACGCCACCAAGGCCCAGGCCCATATCGAGGCGGGTGCGAAGAAGGTCATCATCTCCGCGCCGGGCAAGAACGAGGACATTACCATCGTGATCGGCGTCAATGACGGCGAATACGATCCGGCCAAGCACAACATCGTGTCGAATGCCTCCTGCACCACCAACTGCCTCGCCCCGATCGCGAAGGTGCTCAACGACGAGTTCGGCATCGTCAAGGGCCTGATGACCACCATCCACGCCTACACCGCCGACCAGAACCTGCAGGACGGCCCGCACAAGGATCTGCGCCGCGCCCGCGCCGCCGCCCTGAACATCGTCCCGACCAAGACCGGTGCCGCCGCCGCGGTCGCCCTGGTGCTGCCGGAGTTGAAGGGCAAGTTCGACGGGTACGCCTTGCGCGTGCCGACCCCGACCGGCTCGGTCGTCGACCTGACCTTCGAGGCCAGCCGCGAGACCACCGTCGAGGAGGTCAACGCCGCGGTCAAGAAGGCCGCCGAGGCCAACCCGCGGGTGATCGCGTACACCGAGGATCCGATCGTCTCCAAGGACATCGAGACCGATCCGCACTCGACCATCTTCGACTCCGGCCTGACCAAGGTCATCGGCAACATGGTCAAGATCGTCACCTGGTACGACAACGAGTGGGGCTACTCCAACCGGCTGGTCGACCTGGCCGTGCTGATGGGCGAGAAGCTCTGAGCGATTCGTTCGCGCACACCGTGAACCCATCAGAGCGGGGTCGTACGCCGTCCGGCGGCGGCCCCGTTCTGCTGTATCCGACAACCCCACACAGGAAGGCTGCACCGTGAAGTCCATCTCCGATCTCGGCGATCTCCAGGGCAAGAAGGTCCTGATCCGCTGTGACCTGAACGTCCCGCTCAAGGATGGGGTCGTCACCGACGACCTGCGCATCAAGTCCTCGGTCCCCACCCTCACCCAGCTCCGCGACGCCGGCGCGGCCGTGATCGTGCTGGCCCACCTCGGCCGGCCCAAGGGCCAGGTCAAGCCGGAGTTCTCCCTGGCCCCCGCCGCGAAGCTGCTGGGCGCCGAGCTCGGCACCGAGGTGAAGCTGGCCGACGACGTGGTGGGCGAGTCCGCCCGGGCCCTGGCCGCCGCGCTGCAGCCGGGCGAGCTGATGATGTGTGAGAACGTCCGGTTCGAGCCCGCCGAGGAGTCCAAGGACGAGGCCGAGCGCACCGAGCTCGCGCAGAAGTACGCCGCTCTCGGCGCCGACGTGTTCATCTCCGACGGCTTCGGTGTGGTGCACCGCAAGCAGGCCTCGGTCTACGACGTCGCCAAGCTGCTTCCGAACGCGGCCGGGCTGCTGGTGGAGAAGGAAGTGCAGGTCCTCAAGCAGCTCACCACCGAGACGAAGTCCCCGTACGTGGTGGTGCTGGGCGGCGCGAAGGTCTCCGACAAGCTCAAGGTGATCGACAACCTGCTGCAGAAGGCCGACACCCTGGTCATCGGTGGCGGCATGCTGTTCACCTTCCTCAAGGCGCAGGGGCTGGAGGTCGGCAAGTCGCTGCTGGAGGCCGACCAGGTGGACGCCTGCCGCGGCTACCTCGCCGAGGCGGAGAAGCTGGGCAAGCAGATCGTGCTGCCCACCGACATCATCGTGGCCCCCGAGTTCGCCGCCGACGCGACCCCGACCGTGGTGGCCGCCGATCAGATCCCGGCCGACCAGATGGGCATGGACATCGGCCCGGACACGGCCAAGGCGTTCGCCGAGATCGTGGCCGGGGCGCACACCGTGTTCTGGAACGGCCCGATGGGCGTGTTCGAGATGGCCGCCTTCGCCGGCGGCACCAAGGCCGTCGCCGAGGCGCTGACCAAGGTGCAGGGGCTGTCGGTGGTCGGCGGCGGGGACTCCGCCTCCGCGGTCCGCTCGATGGGCTTCACCGACGCCGACTTCGGTCACATCTCCACCGGCGGCGGCGCCTCGCTGGAGTACCTCGAGGGCAAGGAACTGCCCGGCCTGGCCGTCCTGGAAGGAAAGTGAGCCGATGACCGAACGCATGCCGATCCTGGCCGGCAACTGGAAGATGAACCTCGACCACGCCGAGGCGACCGTGTTGGTGCAGAAGCTGGCCTGGGACCTCAAGGACCATCGTTTCGACCCGGCGAAGGCCGAGGCCGTGGTGATCCCGCCGTTCACCGCCCTGCGTACCGTCCAGTCGCTGGTCGAGGGCGACCGGCTGCCGCTGAAATGGGGCGCCCAGGACGTGTCGCAGCATGACGACGGCGCCTACACCGGTGAGGTGTCGGCGACCATGCTGACCAAGCTGGGCTGCAGCTATGTGGTCGTCGGTCACTCCGAGCGCCGGCAATACCATGCCGAGACCAACGAGATCGTGCTGGCGAAGGCGCAGAAGGCGCTGGCGAACGGTCTCACCCCGATCGTGTGTGTCGGCGAAGGTCTGGACGTCCGCAAGGAGGGCCGGCACGTCGAGTACACCCTGGAACAGGTCGCCGGCAGCCTGCAGGGGATCATCAACGAGGATCTGGCCAAGGTGGTGATCGCGTACGAACCGGTGTGGGCGATCGGCACCGGCGAGGTGGCGACCCCCGAGGACGCCCAGGAGGTGTGTGGCGCGATCCGGCAGTTCATCGCCGAGGCGTTCCACCTGGACATCGCCAACGCGCTGCGGATCCAGTACGGCGGCTCGGTCAAGGGCAGCAACGTGGGCGAGATCATGGCCCAGCCCGACATCGACGGGGCCCTGGTCGGCGGGGCCAGCCTGAAGTACGAGGACTTCTCCAGCATCGTCCGCTTCTATCAGGACGCCTGACCCGTCCGACCCGCACCAACCGCACAGGGGCGCCCGAGAAATCGGGCGCCCCTGTGTGCTCCCCGGACGAATTTCTGTCGGAGCCGGTTGGCAGAATCAGCCCATGCGGCGATTCCTCAGCAGGTCCGACGGTCGATGGATCGCCGGTGGCGCGGCAGTGGTGGTGCTCGGCCTGGTCGTCGGGCAACTGATCGCCGGGGCACTCAGCAACGCGCTGGCGGTCCGGTTCGTCGACAAACAGGTGCCCGCCGAGCAGCCGACGGTCACCGACGCGCTCGAAGTCACCCCGCTGGCTCCGCTGGCCGGGGTGGAACTGCCGGAGAGCCTGATCGCCCGCCCCCGGCTCACTCTGGCCGACCGGCTCGTGCGGCAGGCCGTCGCCGGGCGTACGCCGGACCCGGCCCGGGCCCCGGTCACCGTCTCGGTGCGGTTCACCGACGCGGCGGCCGACGACGAGGGGTACGCCGTCGCGGTCACCGGGGACCGGATCACCGTGACCGGCAGCGAACTCGGCGCCGGCAACGGCCTGTTCCGGATCGCCGATCAACTCGCCGCGGGGCATCCGTGGTCGGCGCTCGGCACCGCGGGGGTGGTCCGCCCGGCGCTGGCCGACCGGTTCGTCGACACCGGCGCGGTCGGCGTACGCCCGGACCCGGCCGCCTACCGCCTGCAGCAGGACTACCAGCACGCCTCCGGGGCGCTGGAGGACGTGGTGCTGGCCGAAGCCCCCTATGTCGACGAGGCCGCCCTGGCCCGGGTCGACGCCGAGTGGCGCGACTACATCGACCACGTGGTTGCCTACGGCTACAACGGGGTGGTGATCGGCGGCTTCCTGGAGTACGTCAACTTCGACCGACTCGGCGACGGGCAGCAGATCTACCCCGCCGACAGCCCGTACCGGGCCCGGCACAACGCGATGAAGCACCGGGTCGGGGCGATGTGGCGCTACGCCCACGAGATGGGCCTACGGGTGGTGTTCAAGTCCGACATGTTGGCACTGACCGGGCCGCTGCAGGCGTACCTGGAGCGGGAGACCGGGATGAATCCGAGCGACCCAAGGTTATGGGCGGTCTACCGGGCCGGGCTCGACGAATTCTTCGCCGACTTCGACTGGGTGGACGGGTTCATGATCCGGATCGGGGAGGGCGGCTCGATCTACAACCACCCCGGCTGGGACTACTTCTCCCGGCTCGCGGTCACCGACGCGGCCGGCGTCCGCACCATGCTGGACACCTTCACCGGGGTCGCCGCCGAACACGGGGCGACCATCTACTTCCGCACCTGGTCGGTCGGGGTCGGCGACATCGGTGACATGCACACCAACCCCGCGACCTATCAGCGCCTGCTCGGGGACTTCCAGCGGGACAATCTGGTCGTCTCGACGAAGTTCGTGAGCGGGGACTTCGACTCCTGGCTGCCGCTGAACCCGACCCTGCGGGTGGGGCAGCAGCGCCGCCTGATCGAAATGCAGGGCCGCCGGGAGTTCGAGACCTTCAGCGCCGTCCCCGACGACATGGGCCCCGCGCATCAGCAGGCGCTGCGGGAACTGGGGGCCGCGAACCCGCACATCGACGGGTTGTGGCTGTGGACCCAGGACGGCGGGCCGTGGCGCGCCGGGCCGATGTCGCTGTACCTGAAGGACGGCAACTGGAAGCTGTACGACCACAACGTCTACACCGCCGCCCGGCTGGCCTGGGACCCGGACACCGACCTGGGCCGGGCCAGTAGCGACTGGATCCACCGCAGCTATTCCCACGACCCCGCGACCGTGGCCGCGATCGGGTCGGTGCTGCACGATTCCCGCGCCGCGATCCTGGACGGGCTCTATCTGCGCCCGTACGCCGAGAAGCAGGTCTTCGCCCTCGGCCTGGAACCCCCGCCGATGATGTGGATCTTCAAATGGGACATCGTCTCCGGGGACGCCGCGGCCCTGTCGGCGGTCTATGTCGGCTCCCGCGGGCGGGTGGACGAGGCGATCGCGGCGGGGGAGGGGGCCGTCACGACCGCCGAACGGATGCGGGCGGCGTACGCCCGGGCGGACCGGGCCACCTTCACCGACCCGGCCGACCACGACCGGCTCGCCGCCGCGCTGGACTACGAGGTGGATCTGCTCCGTACGCTGCAGACCTGGCGGGTGCTGTTCCTGCGCCACTACGAATGGCTGGACACCGGCTCCCCGGCCGCCCAGCGGGCCTGGCAGGACGCCGTCCCGGCCTACCGGGCCGCGGTCGCCGCCCACGAAGCCCGCTGGGGCGGCAACCTGGATCTGCCGCCGTACAACTTCTTCGCTGCCGACATCGGGCTGACCCACCTCGAGCGGACCCCACCGGCCCGGTTCGCGGCGGTGGCCCTGCTCGCGCTGGGCATCGGCGCGCTGCTCGTGGTGCCGTCGCTGCGCCGCGGCGCGTTCACTCCGTGGCGGGTCGCCGGACCGGCACCGGGCCGGGCCGAGCGGATCGCCACCTGGGCGGTCCCGGCGGTGCTCGCGATCGGCAGCCAACTCGTGTTCAGCGCCGCGGCGTCGCCGTGGTACCTGGTGGTCAGTCTCGGCTTCCTCGGCTGCACCGCGCTCGTCCCGCGGCTGCTGGTCGCCCGGACCGGGGCGGACCCGCACGCGCTGTGGAGCGCCCTGGGCGGGTCCTGGCTGCTCGGCGCACTGTTCTTCCTCGGCGCCCTCGCCTGGCGCGGCCCCGGCGGCTACTGGCTGCGCCTGTTCACCGCCGACACCGTCCGCAGCAGCTACGTCACCCTCGCCACGGCCCTGGTCGCGTGGTGGCTGTACGCCATCGTGGCCGGGCTGCACACGGCGTACGGGCTCCGGGTCCGGCAGGGGATCGGGGCGATCCTGGGCGGCTTCGGGCTACCGGTGGCCCTGGTCGGGGCGCTGCTGGCCGCCGTCGGCCTGGAACGGGGCCTGACCACGCTCAACGACGAGATGGCGATCCTGCCGCTGGGGCTGTCCCGGATCCTCGGGCTGACCGTGCACCTGGGGATTCCGTCGGCGCTGCCGACCTGGCTGGTGGGAACCGGTGCCGGGCTGCTGATTCTCGGCGCCGCGCTGGCGGTGGGCCGGACCGGAAATCGGCGGGGCGCGGCCCGCGGCCGGAAGGGAGAAAACGCCCGTCACAGCGGGCCCGGCGCGTTTGGTTCTGCGGGAGTGCAGGGTTAAAGTTGCGCCGTGATTCTTGTGCCCATGATGAGCTGGCCGGTGCTGACGGTGTCGATCGTAGTGGTCGTCCTCAGTGTGATTCTGGCCCTGATGATCCTGTTGCACAAGGGCCGCGGCGGCGGTCTGTCCGATCTGTTCGGTGGCGGCATGTCAACCTCGCTCGGCGGCACCTCGATTGCCGAACGCAACCTGGACCGGATCACCACGATCATCGGGGTGCTCTGGGTCCTGGCCATTATCGGGCTGCTGCTGCTGTATCGCTACTACCCCAACGCGGTCTGAGTACAACCCAGTTCCAAACCGTGCCCGCAGACCCGGGGCACGCGTCCCTCGTGCCCGATCGGGCCCCTTCACACTAGGAGAAAAATGGCAGGTGGTAGCGCCATCCGTGGCTCGCGCGTAGGTGCCGGACCGATGGGCGAGGCCGAGCGCGGTGATGTCGCCCCCCGGCTGTACGTCTCGTACTTCTGCGCCAACGGCCACGAGACCACGCCCGCATTCGCCGCCGACGTGCAGGTGCCCGAGTCCTGGGACTGCCCCCGCTGCGGCCTGCCGGCCAACACCGACTCCAGCAACCCGCCGCCGCCCCCGCGGACCACGCCGTACAAGACGCACCTGGCGTACGTGAAGGAACGGCGCAGCGACGCCGAGGCAGCCGACATCCTCTCCGAGGCGCTCGATGCGCTCCGGGCCCGCCGCGCCCGCGGCGACGTCATCTACTGAGCGTCGGCCGCACCCCCGAAGCCACCACAGGCCCGTCCGGATCATTCCGGGCGGGCCTGTCGCTGTTCGAGGACTCGGCTGCGGGCTCAGTCGGGCAGCTGGGCGGCCGCCTCGATGTCGACCCACCACCGGGTCTGGTTCCGGCCCCGGACCACACCGGCCGGCACACTCGGATCGGCGGCCACCGAGCGGGCCACGGCGTCGGCCTTCTCGGCCCCCGCGGCCACGAACCACACCTCGGACGACTCGTTCAGCACCGGGAGGGTCAGGCTGATCCGCTCCGGGGGCGGCTTCGGCGAGTTGCGTACGCCGATCACCCGCTGGGTCGAGGACTGCTCGAACGACGGATGATCGGGGAAGATCGAGGCGACGTGGCCGTCGGGCCCGATCCCGAGCAGACAGATGTCGAAGACCGTATCGCCGAGCTCCTCGGCGTACGCGGTCGCCGAGGCAAGCAGGTTGAGCGATTCGGGGGCACCGTCCGCGGCCGGCATCGGATGCACCAGCGCCGGGTTGAAGGTCACCGACCCGCCCAGCGCCACCAACGTCTGGCCCGCATTGCGGTCGGGGTCGTCGGTGGGGACGAAGCGTTCGTCACCCCACCAGAACTCCACCCGGCCGGAGTCCATCCGGCCGGCGTGCTGCGCCAGTTTGATGTAGAGCCGGTTCGCGATCCGGCCGCCGGTGAGGCACAACTGCACCACCCGGTCCGGATCCTGCTGGAGCTTGGCGATCCGATCGACCAGCTTCTCCGCGGCCGCCTCGGCCACCGCGTCGGGATCGGGATATCTGAGCACCTTCTCGCTCACAATTCTCCTGGGACTAGGCGGGCCGGCCCGCAGGACGCGGGCCGACCCGGTGTTGGGAAGCAGGCCGCTCAGGCCTGTTCGAGTGCCTTCTCGACGGTGTCGACCAGTTCGTTCCAGGAGACCACGAACTTGTCCACCCCCTCGTCCTCGAGCACCTGGACGACATCGTCCATGTCGATCCCGGCGGTCTTCAGATCGGCCATCACGGCGCGGGCGTCGGCCAGGTTCGGGGTGATCTGGTCCCCGCGGGTGGCGCCGTGGTCGGCGAAGGCCTTCATGGTCTTCTCCGGCATGGTGTTCACGGTGTCCTGGGCGACCAGTTCGGTCACGTACAGCGTGTCCGGGTAGGTCGGATTCTTCACCCCGGTGGAGGCCCACAGCGGCCGCTGGACGTTCGCGCCGGCCCCCAGCAGGGCCTGGTACCGCTCGGTCTCCACCGCGTTCAGGTGCATCTCGTAGGCCAGCCGGGCGTTCGCGACGGCCGCCTTGCCCCGGAGGTGTTCGTACTTGGTGCCCTCCAGCCGCTTGTCGACCTCGGTGTCCACCCGGGAGACGAAGAAGGACGCGACCGAACGGATCTTCGCCAGGTCCAGGCCGGCCGCCTTGGCCTGCTCCAGCCCGGCCAGGTAGGCGTCGATGACCTCCTGGTAGCGCTGCAGGGAGAAGATCAGGGTCACGTTCACGCTGATCCCGGCCCCGATCACCGCAGTGATCGCCGGCAGGCCCTCCCGGGTCGCCGGGATCTTGATGAACACATTGGCCCGATCGACCTTCTCGGCCAGGAACTTCGCCTGGGCGATGGTGGCGTCGGTGTCGCGGGCCAGGTCGGGGTCGACCTCGATCGAGACCCGGCCGTCCTCGCCCTCGGTCTCGGCCGCCACGCTGTCGAACACGTCGCAGGCGTTGCGGACATCGTCGGTGGTCAATTCCTTGATCACCGCGGCCACGTCCAGGCCCTCGGCCTTGAGCCGGCCGATCTGCTCGGAATAGGCCTGACCGTTCTTCAGCGCCGCGGCGAAGATGGTCGGGTTGGTGGTCACGCCGACGACCGAGTAGTTCTCGATCAGGTCGGCCAGGTTGCCGGAGTTGATCCGGTCGCGGGAGAGGTCGTCGAGCCAGATGGACACTCCGGCGTCAGCCAGAGCGCGGAGTCGCTGTTCCATGATTCCTACTTTCGAAGGTTCAGTTGTCCGGAAAGGGGCAGCTCAGTGGGGGCGGACGGCCGGGCCGACGGGGCCGTGCGCCGCGCGGGGGAGGGTGGGGGCCAGTTCGCCGTTGGCCGCCGCGATCGATTCCTTCGCCGCGGCGACGACCGCCGCGGTGCTGAAGCCGAACTTCGTGAAGAGGTCGGCGCCCTTGGCCGACGCCCCGTAGTGGTCGATCGCGACCGGGCGTCCGGCTTCGCCGAGCAGGTCGTACCAGCTCATCGCGATCCCGGCCTCGACGCTGACCCGGGCCTTCACCTGGGGCGGGATGACCGAGGTGCGGTACGCGTCGTCCTGCTCGTCGAACCATTCCCGGCACGGCATCGAGACCACCCGGGCCGCGATGCCCTCGGTGGCGAGCTGTGCCTGGGCCTCGACGGCGTACTGGACCTCCGAGCCGGTGGCGATCAGGACCACGTCGGGGGTGCCCTCGGCGTCCTTGAGGATGTAGCCGCCCTTGGCGACCCCGTCGACGGAGGCGAAGCCGTCGGTGCCGCGCGGGAAGGTCGGGATGTTCTGCCGGGTCAGGGCCAGGGCCGCGGGCCGGTCGGTGTGCGCCAGCAGGGCCTTCCAGGCGGCCACTGTCTCGTTCGCGTCACCGGGGCGGATCACGTCGAGGCCGGGGATGGCGCGCAGGGCCGAGACATGCTCGATCGGCTGGTGGGTCGGTCCGTCCTCGCCGACACCGATGGAGTCATGGGTCCACACGTAGGTGACCGGAATCTCCATCAGCGCCGCCAGCCGCACCGAGGCCCGCATGTAGTCGGAGAACACCAGGAAGGTGCCGCCGTACACCCGGGTGGGGCCGTGCACGGTGATCCCGTTCATGATCGCGCCCATGCCGTGCTCGCGGATGCCGAAGTGCAGCACGCGGCCGAACTCGCTGCCGGTGAACATCTTCGACTGGCGGTCCTCGGGCAGGAAGCTCGGTTCGCCCTTCGGGGTGGTGTTGTTCGAGCCGGCCAGGTCGGCCGAGCCGCCCCACAGTTCGGGGAGCTTCGGCGCGGCGGCGGTGAGGAAGTTGCCGCTGGCGGCGCGGGTGGCGACCCCCTTGGCGTCGGCCTCGAAGACCGGCAGATCGGCGTCCCAGCCCGCAGGCAGTTCCCGCTTCTGGAGCCGGTCGAACAGAGCCGCATTGTCCGGATTGGCGGCGCGCCAGGCGTCGTAGCGCTCCGACCAGGCCGCCTCCAGGGCTTTGCCGCGCTCGACCAGACCGCGGGTGTGGGCGATCACCGCGTCGGCGACCTGGAAGGTCTGCGCCGGATCGAACCCGAGGATCTTCTTGGTCGCGGCGACCTCCTCCTCACCCAGTGCGGCACCGTGCGCCTTACCGGTGCCCTGCAGGGTCGGGGCGGGCCAGCCGATGATCGTGCGCAGCCGGATGAAGCTCGGCTTGTCAGTGACCCGGTGGGCCTCCTGCAGCGCGGCGTACAGCGCCTGGACGTCCTCGTGGTAGTCGCCGTTGTTCACCCAGTCCACGGTCTGGACGTGCCAGCCGTACGCCGCGTACCGGCCGGGGACGTCCTCGTTGAAGGCGATGTTGGTGTCGTCCTCGATCGAGATCCGGTTGTCGTCCCAGATCAGGGTGAGGTTGCCCAGCTGCTGGGTTCCCGCCAGCGAGGAGGCCTCGCCGGAGACGCCCTCTTCGAGGTCACCGTCGGAGGCCAGGGCGTACACCCGGTGATCGAAGACCGACTCGCCGGCCGGCGCCTCGGGATCGAACAGACCCCGCTCGCGGCGGGCGGCCATCGCCATCCCGACGGCGTTGCCGATGCCCTGACCCAGCGGGCCGGTGGAGGTCTCCACGCCCGGGGTCAGGCCGTACTCGGGGTGCCCCGGGGTCTGCGAGCCGTAGGTGCGCAGCGCCTTGAGGTCATCGAGTTCGAGGCCGAACCCGCCGAGGTAGAGCTGGCAGTACAGCGTCAGCGAGGAGTGTCCGCAGGAGAGCACGAAGCGATCGCGATCGACCCAGTGCGGGTTGGCCGGGTTGTGTCGCATGACCTTCTGGAAGAGCAGGTACGCCGCCGGTGCGAGGCTCATCGCGGTCCCGGGGTGACCGTTGCCGACCTTCTGCACCGCATCGGCGGCCAGCAGCCGGGCGGTGTCCACTGCTTGGGAATCCAGTTCGGTCCATTCCAGCGGGGAGGCGGAATCAGTCATCTACGGTCCTTCCGTTCGCGAGAGGCTCGGGACCGACGAACAATGTCCGGTCCGGCTGGTTCGAGCCTACTCACTCGCGACTGTGCCGGTGCCACCGCCTGCCAATAGTTGCCACGGCCCCGCGCAGGGTCAGAACAGAATCGGGTCGATCGCCATCGCGAGGAAGAGGATCGCGAGGTAGGAGTTGGAGAAGTGGAACAGCCGCATCGGGCGCAGTTCGGCGTCCCGCAGCCCGGCCCGGGCGCGGCGCAGCAGGCCCACCGCCTCGATCAGGAACCAGATCCCGCCGACGATCGCCACCCCGGCGTACAGCCACCCGGTATGGGCGACCGGCCACAGCAGCAGCGAGGTGATCACCGTGAGCACGGTGTAGATCAGGATCCGCACCGCCACCCGCGGCGCCTCCATCACCACCGGCAGCATCGGGACGCCGGCATTCGCGTAGTCCTCGCGGTAGCGGAAGGCCAGCGCCCAGGTGTGCGGCGGGGTCCAGAAGAACACGATCGCGAACATGATCAGCGGCGGCCAGTCCACCGAACCGGTGACCGCGGTCCACCCGATCAGGGGCGGGAAGCAACCCGCGATACCGCCCCAGACGATGTTCTGCGACTGCCGGCGCTTGAGCCACATCGTGTAGATGAACACGTAGTACGCGTTCGCCGCCAGGGTCAGGATCGCCGAGAGCGGGTTGACCCAGATCAGGAAGACCGCCGTCGAGACGATCGCCAGCACGAAGCCGAAGATCGTGCCCGCCAGCGGGCTCACCTTGTGCCGCGGGATCGCCCGGCGGCGGGTCCGGCGCATCTTCTCGTCGATGTCGCGGTCCAGAACACAGTTGAACGTGTTCGCTGAGGCCGAGCCGAGCCCACCGGCGACCAGCGTCGCCACCACCAGGCCCAGGTCCGGCAGCCCGCGCGCGGCGAGGAACATCGCCGGGAGGGTGGTCACCAGCAGCAGCTCGATCACCCGCGGCTTGGTCAGCCCCACGTACGCCCGAACCACGTCCAACCAGCCGGCCCGCGGGGTCGACTCGACCGACGCCGGCTCGACGACCTGCCGGACAACCGGTGGGGGAGCCACCTCCGGGGTCGACGCGGACGCCTGGGGCTGGACTTCAATTCGGGACACGGAACCTCATTCGCTCGTTCGGGCGTGGTCGGCTGATCGACCTCCGTCCGATCGGATTCCCGGGCAGTTTACGCCAAAGTCACCCGATGGTGGTCGATCCGTCCGCGGGCTACCGCAGGCTCACTCGCCGGACCGCGAACAGCATGTTTGCCGCCAGGGCGGCGATCACCGAAACGCCGATCATGTGCAGCATGATGATCCAGGCCGGCAGGCCGTTGAAGTACTGCAGGTAGCCGACCAGGCCCTGCGCCAGGGTGGCCACCGCGAGCCAGATCGCCTGCGTGGTCCGGGCCTTCCAGATCACCAGCGCCAGCAGGATCAGCAGCAGCCACACCGTCCAGGCATGGGCCTTGGCGATCCCCTCCAGCAGCAGGCCGTTGCGGGCCACCACGTTCGCGTCGCCACTGTGCGGTGCGGCGCCGGTCACCATCGTGCCCAGCACCATGGCCAGCATGCTCACCACGAACGCGGCCAGGGTCAGGGCGTACCCGGTCGGCGGGACCGGGACGGCGGTCCGGCGGTACGCCCGGCGCACCAGCGCCACCAGGACCACGATCATCGCCACCGAGACCAGCAGATGGGAGGCGACCACGAACGGGTTCAACTGGGTGAGCACGGTGATCCCGCCGAGCACCGCCTGCAGCGGCACCCCCATCGCGCCCCAGAACGCCAACTGGCGGATGTCGCTGCGCGGGCGGCCGCGGTCGCGGACCCGCACCGCGGCGACGAAGGCGCCGATCGCCAGGGCGACCAGCACGAAGGTGAGGGTCCGGTTGCCGAACTCGATCACCCCGTGCAGACCCATCCCCTGCGGAATCAGCGAGTCATTGGTGCACTTGGGCCAGGTCGGGCAGCCCAACCCGGACTTGGTCAACCGGACCAGGGCGCCGGTCACGATCAGGGCCATGTTCCCGGCCAGGCTGCCCACCGCCCAGCCGCGCAGCGCGGACCAGCCCCGGTCCGCGCCCTCGACGGGGGCCGGGTGTTCGGCGGGTCGGGGTTGGGTCACGGCATCCATCGGAATCCCTTTCGTGCAAGCAAGATGCCGACCAGCGCCCAGCCGGCGAGGACGGCGAGCGGCCAGGCGGCGACCTGACCGAGGGCGGCATTGCGCAGGGCCTCGCCGAGGGCCGCGCTGGGCAGCCCGGCCAGGACCGGCTGCAGTGCGGCCGGGTACGCCGACAGCGGCAGAATGACCGCGCCGGCGGAGATGAGCAGCAGGTAGATCAGGTTGGCCAGCCCGAGGGTGGCCTCCGCCCGCAGCGTACCGGCGAGCAGCAACGCCCATGCGGCGAACGCCAGGACGGCCAGGGCCGCGGCCAGGACCGCGATCAGCCAGGGCAGTGGTGCCGTGGCCGGGCGCCACCCGAGAATCAGCGCCAGGCCGACCAGGACCACCAACTGCAGCGCCACGGTCAACCCGACCGCCAGCGCCTTGCTCAGCAGCAGTCCGGTCCGGGTGAGCGGGGTGGCGGCCAGGCGTTCCAGGACGCCGTAGCGCCGGTCGAAGCCGGTCGAGATCGCCAGCGAGGTGAAGCTGGTCGACAGCAGCGCCATCGCCAGCACCGACGGCGCCAGGGTCCGCAGTTCCAGGCCCAGCCCGCGGCCGAGGAAATGACCGCCGAGCAGCACCAGGATCGGGATCACCAGCGCCAGCAGGATCTGCTCGCCGTTGCGCAGCAACAGCCGGGTCTCCAGCAGGCCGGTACGCCGGATCCGCTGCCCGGCGGGGGCAACCCCCGGCGCGGGGGAGAAGTCCAACTCGGCACTCACAGATTCATCCCCGCATCGGTATGGGCCAGGAAGACGTCCTCCAGGCTGGCCTCGGCGGTCAGTTCGGCGACCGTCCCGTTGATCCGGGCCCGGCCGTGGTCGACGATCCAGATCCGGTCGGCCAGTTCGGCGGCCTCGTCCATCGCGTGGGTGGTCAGCACCACGCTCACCCCGCTGCTGCGCAGTCGCCCGATCAGCGTCCAGACCGCGTGTTTGGCGTGCGGGTCCATCCCGGCGGTCGGTTCGTCGAGGAACACCAGTTCGGGGCGCCCGATCAGCGCTCCGGCCAGGTTCACCGCCTGCTTCTGCCCGCCCGAGAGGCGGCGGTACGGCGTACCGGCGAAGCGGTGCAGGCCGAGCAGGTCGGCGAGCTGGTCGACATCGAGCGGATGGGCGTACAGGCCGGCCAGGTAGCGCAGCAGTTCCAGCGGGCGCACCCCCGACCAGGCTCCGGCACTCTGCGGCATGACCCCGACCCGGCCGCTCTCGACCGCGTCGCGGGCGGTGTCGCCGAGCACGGCGATCGAGCCGGTGTCGGGTCGCAGCAGCGCGGTGCAGCAGCGGATCAAAGTGGTTTTGCCGGCTCCGTTGGGACCCAGGATCGCGGTCACCTCACCGGCGCCGGCCTGCAGACTGAGGCCGTCGAGGATCCGGGTCGTGCCCCGGGTCAGGCCGACCGAGTCGACCAGAAGGGCTGGTTCGTGCACCGGGTCATTCTACGATCGGATCTTCCGAAACCCGCCGCGCGACCGCAACGACTCGTGTGACCCCCGCCACCCCCTGAGCATTCCCGGGCTGACAGGCCGATTTGCGATATCGGGGATTTTGGAAACAATGGTGTTGTGAAAAGAACGCAGGAGTCCACCCGGCCACAGCCGGTCGACCCTGCCGTCGTGGACCCGACCGAAGAAGGCGGGACCCGGCAGCGGGTCGTCGATTCGATCCTGCACCACGGGCCCTCCACCACCGCGGAATTGGCCGAACGGTTGGACCTGACCCAGGCCGCGATCCGGCGTCACCTCGCCGGTCTCACCGAGTCCGGGCGGGTGGCCGCCCGGGAGCAGCGGGTGTACGGTTCCCGGGGCCGGGGCAGGCCCGCCAAGGTGTACGCCCTGACCGACACCGGCCGCGAGTCACTGCCGCAGGCCTATGACGAGTTGGCGGTCCAGGCACTCAGCTATCTCGCCAAAGCCGCCGGCGACAGTGCCGTCGACACGTTTGCCGCCGAGCGGGCCCAGCGGGTCGAACCGCACTTCCGTCGGTTGCGCGCCGAAGCGCCCGAACGGGACACCGCGGAGGTGCTCGCCGAGGCCTTGCGGCGCAGCGGGTACGTCGCCTCGACCCAACCGGTGCGCAGCGGCACCCAGTTGTGTTTCAACCAGTGCCCGGTCGCCCACGTGGCCGAGCGGTTCCCCCAGTTGTGCGAGGCGGAGGCGAAGGTGTTCAGCGAACTCCTCGATGCGCACGTGCAGCAGCTGGCGACCATCGCCCACGGCGACGGCGTCTGCACCACGTTCATTCCCAATATTCCTGTCCGATACCCCGAACAATCCACAGACCGAGAAGGGGCTTGAGATGACCCAGATTGACGACACCAGCACCAATGATCAGCTGGAGGGCCTCGGTAGCTACCGGTTCGGCTGGCACGACTCCGACGATGCCGGCGCCGCCGCCCGGCGTGGCCTGTCCGAGGCGGTGGTGACCAACATCTCCGAGCTGAAGTCCGAGCCGGAGTGGATGCTGAAGCGTCGGCTCAAGGGCCTCAAGCTGTTCGGGCGCAAGCCGATGCCGACCTGGGGCGCCGACCTCTCCGAGATCGACTTCGACAACATCAAATACTTCGTCCGCTCCACCGAGAAGCAGGCGGCGTCCTGGGAGGACCTGCCCGAGGACATCAAGAACACCTACGACAAGCTGGGCATCCCCGAGGCCGAGAAGGCCCGTCTGGTCGCCGGGGTCGCCGCCCAGTACGAGTCCGAGGTGGTCTACCACCAGATCAACGAGGAGCTCGAGCGCCAGGGCGTCCTGTTCCTGGACACCGACACCGCGCTGAAGGAACACCCGGAGCTGTTCGAGGAGTACTTCGGCACCGTGATCCCCGCCGGGGACAACAAGTTCGCCGCGCTGAACACCGCGGTCTGGTCGGGTGGCTCGTTCATCTACGTCCCCAAGGGCGTCCATGTCGAGATCCCGCTGCAGGCGTACTTCCGGATCAACACCGAGAACATGGGCCAGTTCGAGCGGACCCTGATCATCGTCGACGAGGGCGCCTACGTGCACTACGTCGAGGGCTGCACCGCGCCCATCTACAAGTCGGACTCGCTGCACTCCGCGGTGGTCGAGATCATCGTGAAGAAGGGCGGCCGCTGCCGCTACACGACGATCCAGAACTGGTCGAACAACGTGTACAACCTGGTCACCAAGCGCGCCACCTGCGAGGAGGGCGCCACCATGGAGTGGATCGATGGCAACATCGGTTCGAAGGTCACCATGAAGTACCCGGCGGTCTACCTGATGGGCGAGCACGCCAAGGGCGAGACCCTGTCGATCGCGTTCGCCGGGGCCGGCCAGCACCAGGACGCCGGCTCGAAGATGGTGCACTGCGCGCCGCACACCTCCAGCTCGATCGTGTCCAAGTCGGTCGCCCGCGGCGGTGGCCGGTCCTCCTACCGCGGCCTGGTCGAGGTCCAGGAGGGGGCGCACCACTCCGCCTCGTCGGTGAAGTGTGACGCGCTGCTGGTCGACACCATCTCCCGGTCCGACACCTACCCCTACGTCGATGTCCGCGAGGACGACGTGTCGATGGCCCACGAGGCGACCGTCTCGAAGGTCTCGGAGGATCAGCTGTTCTACCTGATGTCGCGTGGCCTGGGTGAGGACGAGGCGATGGCGATGATCGTGCGCGGTTTCGTCGAGCCGATCGCCAAGGAGCTCCCGATGGAGTACGCCCTGGAGCTGAACCGGCTGATCGAACTGCAGATGGAGGGCGCGGTCGGCTGACCGACTGCCCCGTTCCACTCGTCTCACACTGTTTTTCTGAAAGGGATTGATGTCCACCGATACCGCGCCTGCGTTCGTGCCCGGCGAGCGCACCGAGATCGCGTCCCACCTGCACGCCGTACCGTCCTGGGACGTGACCGATTTCCCGGTCCCGACCGGACGCGAGGAAATCTGGCGGTTCACCCCGCTGGCCCGGCTGCGCGGGCTGCTCGAAGCTCCGGCCGGCGAGGCCCGGCTGACCCGGTCCGGGAGCGTCCCGGCCGGGGTCACCGAGCGCATCGTCACCGGGGAGCAGGCCCGGACGCTCGCCGGCCGCCCGCCGATGGACCGGCTCGCGGTGCTCGCCGCCGCCCGGGCTCCCGAGGCGCTGCACCTCGACATTCCGGCGAACGCCGAACTGAGCGAGCCGGTGATCATCCGGCTGCACGGGGAAGGGGCCGAGCAGACCGTCCACGGCAGCACCGTGATCACCGTCGGGGCGCACGCCAAGGCGCTGATCGTGCTCGAACACACCGGGTCGGCGACCTACTCCGCGTACACCTCGGTCGTGGTCGGCGACGGTGCCCAGGTCGGCCTGGTCGAACTGCAATTGTGGGACGACGACGCGGTCCACACCGGGCAGACCTCGGTACGGATCGGCCGCGACGCGAAGGTGAACGCGGTGACCGCGACCTTCGGTGGTGATCTGGTCCGGCTGACCGAGACCACTGACTACGCCAGCACCGGTGGCGAACTGGTCAAGCACGGGCTCTACTTCGCCGACGCGGGCCAGCACCTGGAGCACCGCCTGTTCGTCGATCACGGGACGCCCCGGGCGACGAGCCTGGTCGACTACCGCGGCGCGCTGCAGGGGGAGAAGGCCCACACCGTGTGGATCGGCGATGTGCTGATCCGGGCCGCCGCCACCGACATCGACACCTACGAGTCGAACAAGAACCTGGTGCTGACCGACGGCTGCCGGGCCGACTCGGTACCGAACCTGGAGATCGAGACCGGCGAGATCGCCGGCGCCGGTCACTCCTCGACCACCGGCCGCTTCGACGATGAGCAGTTGTTCTACCTCATGTCGCGCGGCATCGATGAGGTCGAGGCCCGTCGCCTGGTCGTCTACGGCTTCCTCAGCGACATCATCCGCCGCATCGGCGTACCCGAGATCGAATCGCACCTGATCGCGATCGTCGAGGACGAACTCGCCCGCACCATCGGCGCACCCACCAACCTGGACCACCGTGGTCCCGACACCGAGGAGAACTGACCATGGCCAAGCTCGAGATCACCGACCTGCATGTGTCCGTCCAGACCGACGCCGGCCCGAAGCAGATCCTCAAGGGTGTCAACCTGACCATCAACGACGGTGAGGTGCACGCGATCATGGGCCCGAACGGTTCGGGCAAGTCGACGCTGGCCTACACCCTGGCCGGGCATCCGAAGTACACCGTGGATTCCGGCTCGGTCACCCTGGACGGTCGGGACGTGCTCGCGATGAGCGTCGACGAGCGTGCCAAGGCCGGACTGTTCCTGGCGATGCAGTATCCGGTCGAGGTGCCCGGCGTCTCGGTGGCGAACTTCCTGCGGACCGCGAAGACCGCGATCGACGGGAAGGCCCCGAGCATCCGGACCTGGGTCAAGCAGGTCAACGAGGCGATGGGCAAGATGGACCTCGACCCGACCTTCGGGCAGCGTTCGGTCAACGAGGGCTTCTCCGGTGGGGAGAAGAAGCGACACGAGATCGCCCAACTGGAACTGCTGAACCCGAAGGTAGCGATCCTCGACGAGACCGACTCCGGCCTCGACATCGACGCCCTGCGGGTGGTCTCCGAGGGCGTCAACCGGTACGTGGCCCAGGGGAACCGCGGCGTCCTGCTGATCACCCACTACACGCGGATCCTGAACTACATCAAGCCCGACTTCGTCCACGTGTTCGTCGACGGCCGCCTGGTCGCCAACGGCGGCCCGGAGCTGGCCGCCGAACTCGAGGCCGAGGGCTACGACAAGTACGTCAAGGCAGCGAAGGCGGGTGCGCGGTGACTCTGGCAGCGGACAAGACCTCGGCCGGCTACGACGTGGCGGCGCTGCGCGCCGACTTCCCGATCCTGCGTCGTGAGGTCAACGGCAAGCCGATCGTCTACCTGGATTCGGCGAACACCTCGCAGAAGCCGCAGGTCGTCATCGACGCGCTGACCGAGCACTACACCCACCACAATGCGAACGTGGCCCGGGCGATGCATCTGCTCGGGGCCGAGGCGACCGAGGCCTTCGAGGGGGCCCGGCAGAAGCTGGCGACCTTCGTCGGCGCGGCCCGCCCCGAGGAGATCGTCTTCACCAAGAACGCCTCCGAGGCGCTCAACCTGACCGCGCACACCCTCGGTGCCGACCTGAAGCCGGGCGACGAGATCGTCACCACCGTGATGGAGCATCACTCCAACATCGTGCCGTGGCAGATGCTGGCCGAGCGGACCGGGGCCACCCTGCGCTGGTTCGACATCACCGAGGACGGCCGGCTGGACCTGGCCGCCGCCGAACGCGACGGGCTGATCAACGAGAAGACCCGGATCGTCACGCTGACCCTGGTCTCGAACGTGCTCGGCACCATCAACCCGGTGCGGCAGATCGCCGATCAGGCCCACGCGGTGGGTGCGAAGGTGGTCGTGGACGCGTCCCAGGGGGTCCCGCAGATGCCGGTCGACATGGCCGCGCTCGGGGCCGACCTGGTTGCCTTCACCGGACACAAGATGGTCGGGCCGACCGGCGTGGGGGTGCTGTGGGGCAACTATGATGTGCTGGCCGCGCTGCCGCCGTTCCTGGGCGGTGGCGAGATGATCGAGATCGTCCGGATGACCGGTTCGACGTACGCCAAGCCGCCGCACCGCTTCGAGGCCGGAACCCCGCCGATCGCCCAGGCGATCGGGCTGGGGGTCGCGGTGGACTACCTGACCGGGGTCGGGATGGAGGCCATTGCGCAGCACGAGCGGGAGATCACCGCGTACCTGCTGCAGGGGCTGCAGACCATCGACGGGCTGCGGATCCTCGGGCCGACCGAGGTCGTCGACCGTGGCGGCGCGGTGTCCTTCGATCTGGGCGACATCCACCCGCACGACGTCTCGCAGATGCTGGACGCCAAGGGGGTGGCCGTCCGTGGTGGCCATCACTGCGCCCGCCCGCTGCACGAGCGGCTGGGGATCCAGTCCTCCACCCGGGCCTCCGGCTATCTGTACACCACCACCGGTGAGGTGGATGCGCTGATCGACGCACTCGGTTACACCATCAAGTTCTTCCGAGGAAAGTGAGGCCGGCCATGGATGTGGAGGAGATGTACCAGGAGATCATCCTGGACCACTACCGGCAGAAGCATCACAGCGGACTGCGCGAACCCTTCGACGCCCAGGTGGTGCAGGTGAACCCGTCATGCGGCGATGAAGTGATGCTGCGGGTCACCCTCGACGGCGACACTGTCAAGGACGTGTCCTACGACGGCGTCGGCTGCTCGATCTCGCAGGCGGCGACCTCGGTGATGACCGATCTGGTGATCGGCAAGAGCGTCGAGAACGCCCGGGAGCGGTACGCCGAGTTCCACGAAATGATGCACTCCAAGGGCCGGATGGAGCCCAACGAGGAGACCCTGGAGGACGGCATCGCCTTCGTCGGCGTGGCCAAGTTCGTGAACCGGGTGAAGTGCGCCCTGCTGGGCTGGGAGGCCCTGCGCGAGGCGCTCGATCAGACCGCCGCCGAACCCGGCGGCGCCACCGCGACCATGACCCAGGAGAAGTGATGGAAACCACGCAACAGACTCCGGCGGACCTGGTCCGCGACGACCTGCCCGCCGATGACGAGGAGCTCGGTACGCCGGCTCCCGCCGGCGACACCCCCGAAACCCCCGCTGCCGATGCGGTCCAACTGGAGCAACTCACCGAGGCGCTCAAGGACGTCGTCGACCCCGAACTCGGGATCAATGTGGTCGATCTGGGCCTGGTCTACGGGATCCACGTGGACGACGACGCCGGCGTCACCATCGACATGACCTTGACCAGCGCGGCCTGCCCGCTGACCGACGTGATCGAGGATCAGACCGAGGCGGCGTTGGAGGGCCTGGTCACCCGCAGCACCATCAACTGGGTGTGGATGCCGCCGTGGTCGCCGGCCAAGATTACCGACGACGGGCGCGAGCAGTTGCGGGCGATCGGCTTCAACGTCTGACGCCCACCCCCGCAGCACAACCGGCCGAGGGCTCTTCGCACACTGGCGAAGAGCCCTCGGCCGTTCGGTTCGGACCGTCGGATCAGGAGAACTGATAGTTCCGGTAGCCGGCGTCCTTGTCCGCGTCCCACTGGCCGAAGTAGCTGCCCAGACCACCGCAGTAGTTCAGCATCTGCCGCGGCTTGCCGGGAACGTTGGCGCCCCAGTACCAGGACTTGGCCTTCGGGAACATCGAGGCCTCGAAGATCTCATCGAGGTGATCGGTCCACGCGACCTCCGACTCGCGGGTGTTCTCGAAGCGGGTGTAGCCGTGCTCCTTCAGGTGTTCCAGGAAGTCGACCACGATCTTGCCCTGCTCCTCCGCCGAGGTGGGGCCGTTGCAGAAGCCGGCCGGGCTCTGCGGGCCGTACAGGAAGATCATGTTCGGGAAGCCGTTGCTGGTCAGGCCGAAGTTGGTGTGTACGCGGTGCTCCCACTTCTCCTCCAGCTTGGCCCCGTCGACACCGGTGATGTCGATGGCCATGATGCCGCCCCGGTTGGAGTCGAAGCCGGTGGCCAGCACGAACAGATCGGCCTCGTGCAGCCCCGCGGTGGTGCGGATGCCCTCGGGGGTGACCTCGATGATCGGATGCTTGTTGTAATCGACCACGTTGACGTTGTCCTGGTTGAACACGTCGAAGTAGTCCTGCTCCAGCGAGGGACGCTTCACACCGAAGGGGTGCGGCGGCTCCTTCGGGGCCAGGATCTCGGCCTTGACCGGATCGCTGACCCGCTCGTGCACCTTGGACCGCCAGAAGTCGTAGAAGGTCCGGTTGGCCGCGTCGTCCAGCAGGATGTCCTGGAAGTTGCCCAGCCACAGCTCGAAGCCGCCGGCCTCCCACATCCGCTCGTACATCAGTTCGCGCTCGTGCTCGGAGAGGTCGACCGCGTTCATCGGGACGAAATCGAAGTCGAAGCCGGCGAAGGCGCGGGAGCGGATCTTGAAGCGCTCGGGCAGGTCATGGCGCAGTTCGTCGTTGTCGTGCGGGGTCAGTTGGCGCTGGCGCATCGGCAGGGCCAGGTTCGGGGTGCGCTGCAGCACGGTCACTTCCTTGGCGACCTTGGCGGCCTCCTGGACCACCTGGATGCCGCTGGAACCGGTGCCCAGGACGACGACCTTCTTGCCGGTCATGTCCACGCCCTCCTGCGGCCAGCGGGCGGTGTGGTAGACCTCGCCGGCGAAGGTGTCCAGGCCGGGCAGGTCGGGGTAGAGCGGCTTGGCGCCGAACCCGGTGGCGACGATCACGTTCTTGGCGCGCTGGGTGTTCCCTTCCGAATCGGTGACCGTCCAGGTCTTGCTCGCCTCGTCCCAGGCCGCCTCGGTGGCGGTGGTGTTGAAGGAGATGTCCTTGCGCAGGTCGAGCTTCTCGCCCACGAAGCTGATGTAGTCACGTACCCCCTCGTGACCGGGGAACAGCTCGGTGAAGTTGTATTCCTTCCACAGGTCCTTGTGGGAGAACTGGTACACCTGCCCGGTGGAGTCGGTACGGGCGCCGGGGTAGCAGTTCCACCACCAGATGCCGCCGAAGTCTCCTGCGGCGTCCCAGACCTTGACCGAGTACCCGCGGTCCCGGAACTGGTCCAGCGCGTACAGGCCCGAGAACCCGCCGCCGATCACGAGGATGTCCAAGGTATCGGTGGCCACGGTGTCGGTGGGTGCGGCGGTCGACGTCGTTGTCATGTCGTCTCCTGACTGGGTGCTTGCCGGCCGACGATCGGCTCGGAACGTGTCAGGAACGTATGGCGCCGGGACCGGCGCGAAGTGTCCCACTTTGAGCCACCGGTCCCGGCGTGCGGCACGGGCCCTTGGGAACACTGGGGTCGGCGGTTCGCGGTGTTTCATTTCGAGTCACCGGCGGTCCACCTCTGGTCTGGGCCAGCGGCGGGGCATGACACTCATCACCATGAGCCGATACCGCACCACCAACCCCGCCACCGGCGAGTTGTTGCAGACTTTTCCGACCCTGACCGACGAGGAGTTGGAACAGCGCGTCCGGGCCGCCGTCGAGGCGTACCGGTCGTGGCGTACGACCACTCCGGAGGAGCGGGCCGCCATTCTCGCGCGTGCCGCCGAACTGTACGAGGAGCGCGCCGAGCACCTGGCCCAGACGATCACCCGGGAGATGGGCAAGCCGATCACCGCTGCCCGCGGCGAGATCAAGACCGTTACCGGGATCTTCCAGTACTACGCCACCGAGGGCCCCGCGGCGCTGCTGCCCGAGCCGATCGAGGTGCGCGGCACCGGCAGCGCGTACATCCGCCGCGAGCCGTTGGGCGTCCTGCTCGGTGTGATGCCGTGGAACTTCCCGCATTACCAGGTGGCCCGGTTCGTGGCCCCCAGCCTGCTGGTCGGCAATGCGGTGATGTTGAAGCACGCCAGCAACTGTGCCGCCTCGGCGCTGGAGATCGAGCAGTTGCTGCACGATGCCGGCGTACCCGAGGGCGTCTACACCAACCTGTTCGCCGACCACCAGCACGTGGAGGCACTGGTCGCCGACGACCGGATCCAGGGCGTGTCGCTGACCGGTTCGGACGCCGTCGGGGCACGGATCGGCCGGGTGGCCGGGGAGAACGTGAAGAAGGCAGTGCTCGAACTGGGCGGCTCGGATCCGTTCGTCGTTCTCGACGACGCCGACGTGGAGAAGGCGGCCGCCGGCGCGGTGCAGGGTCGACTGGTCAACGGAGGTCAGACCTGCACCTCCTCCAAGCGGATCATCGTGGTCGATGCGATCTATGACCGCTTCATGGAGCACTTCCTGGAGAAGATGGGGGCGGTGGCCTTCGGCGATCCGCTGCACGAGGACACCCTGGTCGGGCCGCTGTCGTCGGCCTCGGCGGTGGAAGAGGTCGACGAACTGGTCCGCGATGCCGTCGACAAGGGCGCCGAAGTGCTGCTGGGCGGCAAGCCCCGCGCGGGCGAGGGCGCCTACTACGAGCCCACCGTGCTGACCGGCGTCGGTCGGGAGGCGCGTGCGTTCAGCGAGGAGATCTTCGGCCCGGTCGCGGTGGTCTACCGCGCCGGTGACGAGCAGCAGGCCATCGACATGGCCAACGACTCCCCGTACGGGCTGTCCTCCTCGGTCTACTCCGAGGACCCCAACCACGCCCAGCGCGTGGGCGCGGAACTGGAGACCGGCATGGTCTGGGTCAACAGCACCTCCAAGTCCTCGGCGGAACTGCCCTTCGGCGGGGTGAAGAAGTCCGGCTTCGGTCGGGAACTGGGCCGTCTGGGCCTCGAAGAATTCGCCAACCGCAAGCTGATCCGCATCCCCTGACACCCGTCCCACCCACTGATCAAAGGAGATCATCCATGACCGCGGTCACCAGTTACGCCCTCGCCTCGTCCGAGGACCACAACATCGAGGAGATGCCCCTCGAGATCCCCACCCCGCAGGGGCATGAGGTCGTCGTCAAGGTCACCCATTCGGGGGTGTGCCACACCGATATCCACGTCCGCGAGGGCGGCTACGACCTGGGCTCCGCCGGCCGACTGACCATGGTCGCCCGCGGCGTGAAGTACCCCTTGGTGATGGGCCACGAGATCGCCGGCACGATCATCGCCATCGGTCCCGACGTCACCGACCGCAAGGTCGGCGATGACGTCGTGGTCTACCCGTGGCTCGGCTGCGGGGAATGCTCGGTCTGCGCGACCGGCAATGAGAACCTCTGTGTTTCGGGCAGCCGAGTCCTCGGGATCATGCGCCCCGGCGGGTACGCCCAGCAGGTCCTGGTTCCGCACGAGAAGTACGCCGTGGCGCTGGACGGGGTCGACCCGGCCTGGGGCGCCACCACCGCCTGCTCCGGCATCACCGCGGTCTCGGCGGTGGCGAAGGTGACTGCCATGGAGGGCATCGCCAAGGACGCGCCGGTGGTCGTGCTCGGTACCGGCGGGGTGGGCCTGATGTGCATTGCCGCGCTGCGCGCCGCCGGAATGACCCGGATCATCGCCCTGGACCGGTCCGAGGCCACGTTCGAGAAGGCCAAAGAGCTGGGTGCCACCGTCACCGCGGTGGTCACCGATGACACCACCCCGGCCGACATCGTCGAGATCGTCGGCGAGGCCCCGCAGGCCTGGATAGACGTGGTCAACTCCGGCCGGACCTTCAAGCTGGGCTTCGACTCCCTGCGCAAGGGCGGCCGGCTGGTGCCGGTGGGCCTGTTCGGCGGGGAAGTGGTCCTGCCGACCGCCGTCCTGGCACTGCAGCAGAAGTCGGTCACGGGTAACTATGTCGGCGGCCTGCAGCACCTGCACCAGGCACTGCAGTTGGCGCGCGACGGACTGCTGCCCCGGGTCCCGCTGATCACCCAGCCGCTGAGTGTCGAGGCGCTGCAGACCACGCTGGACGATCTCGAGGCCGGCCGTTCGCGCGGTCGGGTCGTGCTCACGCAGGTGTGAACCCGAACCCTGGATCACCGGCCCCATCGCCCTCACCCGGCGGTGGGGTCGGTCTGTTTTTCGGGCGTTGGGGGGCGTCCGGGGCCTGGGTGTGGCTGCGGGGGAGTGTGGCGCGGGCCGAGTTAGGTAGCGCGGGCCGGGTTCGGTGGCGCGGGTCCTGCAGGGGCTGCGTACCGGATGTGGGCCCGCGGGCCGGCACGAACGCCCGCGAGCAGGGGGAGCACCCGCGCAACGCCATGCCCGCTACCGCGGTTAGGGCCCCGGACTGCGCGGAGCACTGGGGTACGCGGGCCGAGGCCGGTGGCGCGGGTCTGCAGGGGCGGCGTACCGGATGTGGACCAGCGGGCCGGCACGAGCACCCGCGACCCGGCACGAACGCCCGCGACCTGGAGGAGCACCCGCGCAACGCCACTGCCGTCACGGTGACTAGGGCTCAGTACGCGGGCTGCTTTCGGGTACGCGGGCCGGGTTCGGTGGCGCGGGTCCTGCAGGGGCTGCGGGCCGGATGTGGACCAGCGGGCCGGCAGCCAGCGACGAGCACCCGCGAACAGGGGGAGCACCCGCGCAACGCCATGCCCGCTACCGCGGTTAGGGCCCCGGACTGCGCGGGCCGGCACGAACGCCCGCGAACAGGGGGAGCACCCGCGCAACGCCACTGCCGTTACCGTGATCAGGGCTCAGTACGCGGGCTACTTTCGGCTACGCGGGCCGAGTTCGGTGGCGCGGGTCCTGCAGGGGCTGCGGGCCGGATGTGGACCAGCGGGCCGGCCTGAGCACCCGCGAACTGGAGGAGCACCCGCGCAACGCCATGCCCGCTACCGCGGTTGGGGCCCCGGACTGCGCGGGTTGAGTTTGGCTGCGCGGGCCGGGTTCGGTGGCGCGGGTCCTGCAGGGACCGCGTACCGGATGTGGCCCCGCGACCCGGCACGAACGCCCGCGACCTGGAGGAGAACCCGCGAAGTGGTGAAAGACCCGCGCATCGCCAGGGCCACCCGCGGCAGCCACCACCCCGCGCGCCGCCACCGCCACTCGCGACCCCACCGAGGACGCCGTCGGCCCCACCGCCGCACCGGCGATGGGGCCGAACAACCCGCGCGCAGCCGGCTCAGGAACCGGTGTGCCCGAACGCTCCGTGACCGGTCAGGTGGCGACCGATAGTCAACTGATGCACCTCGTCGGTGCCCTCATAGGTACGCACTGATTCCAGGTTGTTGGCGTGGCGCAGGGGTGAGTGGTCCAGGCTGATGCCGTTGCCGCCGAGCATTTCCCGGGCATCCCGGGCGATCCCGATCGCGATCCGGCAGTTGTCCAGTTTGCCGGCCGAGATCATCGACGGCGTCAGGGCCGCGGGGTCGGCGTCCTTGAGCCGGCCGATCTGGTGGGCCAGCAGGTACCCCCGATTGATCGCCACGGCCATGTCGGCCAGCTTGGTCTGGGTGATCTGGTAGGACGACAGCGGCGCGCCGAACTGGGTCCGGTTGCCGGTGTAGTCGAGCACGGTGTCGAAGCTGTCCCGGGCAGCGCCCAGGACACCCCAGATGATCCCGTAGCGCGCCTCGTTCAGGCACTGGAACGCGCCCTTCAGGCCGGCCGCGGAGTCCGCCGGCAGGATCGCGTCGGCCGGGAGGCGTACGTTGTCCAGGGTGATCTCGCACTGGACCGAGGCCCGCATCGACAGCTTCCGGGTGATCGCCTCGGCCCGGAAACCGGGCGTATCGGTCGGGACGACGAAGCCGCGCACACCGCGCCCGTCGCCGGGCTCCCCGGTCTGCGCCCAGATGATCGCGACGCTGGCCAGGGTGGCCAGGCCGATCCACCGCTTGCTGCCGTTCAGGATCCAGTCCCCGCCCGGTTCCTGGGTGGCGACCGTACGCATCGACGACGGGTCGGATCCGGCGGTCGGCTCGGTCAGGCCGAAGCAGCCCACTGCCTCCCCGGCGGCCATCCGGGGCAGCCACTCCTGCTTCTGCTCGGCCGACCCGTGCTTGTAGATCGCCGCCATCGCCAGCGAGCCCTGCACCGAGACGAACGTACGCAGGCCCGAGTCACCCGCCTCGAGCTCCTGGGCGGCCAGCCCGTACTCCACGCAGGAGCGGCCGGGACACCCGTAGCCGGACAGATACATGCCCAACAGGCCCAGCCGGCCGAACTCCGGCACGATCTCGGTGGGGAAGACCGCGCGCTCGTACCAGTCGGCGATGTTGGGCCGGATCACCTCATCGACGAGGGCGCGCACCCGCAGGGTGATGGCCTTCTCCTCCGCGCTGAACAGGCGGTCGAGATCGACCAGGTCCACCGGTCCGAAAATGCTCGAGCCGGCCGGTCGCGCGGGGGACTGCGGTGGCGCGGCGGACTGCGCGGGCGTGCCGCGCCGCTGCGAGGTCTGGGTCATGTCATTGTCCTTTCCGGAAACTTCGATCGGGGCGCAGGTCAGGCGTCTTCGGCCAGCCAGCGGGTCACGGCCTCGGTGTCGCGGCCGAGCGGCGGCGGGGCCAGCCGGGGATGCTCCAACGGCGGATCCCACAGCGCCGGATGGCGCAGCTGTTTTCCCACGACCGCGCCGTCGGGGTCGGTCACTTCGACCACGGGATCCAGCCCCAGGCTCTCGGCCAGCTCGATGCCCTCATCGATGCCGGCCACCAGCGAGACCGGCAGCCCGGCTGCCAGGATCAGATCGCGCCAGTGCGCGGCATGGCCGTGCGCCAGCGCGTTCTCCAGTTCGGTCCGTAACTCCTCCCGGTGAACCACCCGCTGCGGATTGGTGACGAACCGCTCGTCATCGGCCAAGTCGGGGACCTCGAGCACCTCGACGAACCGCCGGAATTGGCCGTCATTGCCGATGGCGACCGCCAGGTGACCGTCGGCGCACTGCAGCAACTGGTAGGGCACGATCGAGGGATGGTCGTTGCCGATCCGGGTGGGCAGTTGCCCCGCGCCGAGCCACGCCTGCCCCTGATTGGCCAGAGCGCCCTGCAGCGAGGAGAGCAGGTTCAGCTTGACGTGCGATCCCCGTCCGGTGGAGCGGCGCAGGGTCAGCGCCGCCAGAATGGCGATCGTGGCGTCCTTGGCGGTGATCACGTCGACCAGGGCGACGCCGACCTTCATCGGCATCTCGGGCGTCCCGGTGATGCTCATCAGGCCACCGGCGGCCTGGACCACGAAGTCGTAGCCGGGCAGGTGGGCGCCGCCGGCATCGCCGAATCCGGAGATCGAGGCGTACACCAGGCCGGGGTTCTCCGCCGACATCTCGCGGTAGCCCAGCCCGAGGGCAGCCATGCCACCGGGCTTGAAGTTCTCCACCAGCACATCGGCGCGCCGGATCAGCCGTCGGGCCTGCTCCACGTGCTCGGGATCGCGCAGGTCCCAGCAGACCGACTCCTTGTTCCGGTTGGCCGACTCGAAGTACGTCGCCCCGGTGGCCGAGACCGGCGGGGACCAGGCCCGGGTGTCATCCCCGGTGCCCGGCCGCTCCACCTTGATCACCCGGGCACCGAGATCGGCCAGCGTCATCGTCGCCAACGGGCCGGCCAGCACCCGGCTGAAGTCGGCGACGACGATTCCCTTCAGCGGAAGGCGGCTTTCTTCGGTGCCGCTCATCACGGGGTACCCGCGTGCGGGACGCTCACCTCGGTGGCCGCCACCAGCGCCTCGCGAGCAGCGGTACGCGCGGTCTCGTCGAAGTCGGGGGCCAGGGACAGGAACAGGCTGTGCCCGGTCCGGCCACCCAGCGCGACCGCGAAGACACCCATCGGGGTCTTGACCTCTTCGAGGATCTCGCCGCCCTCGGCGATCCGGGCGGCGCGGTTGTGAATGCAGTCGGCGACCCAGACCGCACCGGAGGCGTCCAGCGCGAGGCCGTCGGGAGCGATCACCGCATCGGCGATCCGCTTCTCCCACTTCGGCTCGTCCCCAGGATCGCCGTACGCCGCGAAGTCGCGCCGCGGGCCCAGGGTGCCGTCCTCGAGGATGTCGAACTGGGAGACCCGGTTGCCGAACAGCTCGTTGACGATCAGTCGGTTCTCATCGGGGGTGATCACCATGCCGTTGGGGAACGACAGGTGCTCGGCCACGACGGTCGCGGTGCCGTCGGGGCGGACCAGCGCGACATTGCCGAACTCATGGTCGGCCCCACCCATCAGATCGAAGCCGAAGTTGCCGACGTAGGCGTTGCCGTTGGGGGCGACGACCATGTCATTGGCGTGTCCGGTGAACAGGTCGTACAGGTTGGCGTGCTCGACCAGGCTGCCGTCGGCCTCCTGCCGCAGGACGCGGCGATCCTTCATCGAGACCACGAGCATGCGGCCGTCGGGCAGCCAGCCCAGGCCGGAGGGCTGACCCTCGACCACACAGACCTGGTGGATCTGTCCGTCGTCGTCCACCTTGTTGACGGTCTTGGTGTAGAAATCCACGAACCAGAGCTGGTCGTTGTGCCAGCGCGGTCCTTCGGTGTAGCTCATCCCGGCGGCAACGGTGCTGAGCGCCTGATCTGTCATCTCGTCTCCAATGTCGAGTGCGTACGAATCGCGAGGGCCGAGCACGCAGTTGTGATCGGCCGCTGGGAACACTGTGGCCCACCGGGCGGCACGACTGGTGTCCCAAAGTGACACAACCGGGTAGGCGGTCGGCGCGGATAAACTGGCTGTCGGCACACACCGGCGTGTAACCCGTCACCCAGTCTGCGGTGGTGAGTTTCGGTCGCGGGCAAGGAAGCCTTCGGCGGCGTGAGGAGAGACATGACTGATAGCGCGGACCTGGTTGCCTGGCACGCCCGCGAGCAGCGGCTGCGCGGGAGCGACCCATCACCGGCGCTCGATCGGTTGATCCGGGAAGAGATCCAGAACTCGTGGCGCCGCTGCCAGGTGATGGGGCTGTCCCCGGAGATCGACGATCTGCCCTACGTACCCGATCTGCCGAACGACAGCCGGCTGTTGCGCGCGGCCGCCCCGGTCATGGAGCGGATGGCGGTGGACTTTGCCGGGGGCCGGATGACCGCGCTGCTGGCCGACAACACCGCCCGCATCCTGGACCGGCGGACCGGCAATTCGGCGCTGTCGAATCGACTCGACGGGGCGCTGATCGCGCCCGGGTTCTCCTTCGCCGAGGAGGATTCCGGCACCAACGGGATCGGCACCGCGCTGGAGGAGCGCAAGATCTTCTCCGTCCGGGGCGGCGAACATTTCCGTGAGTCGTTGCAGGACATGGCCTGTGTCGGGCTGCCGATCGTGCATCCGATCAGCCGGACCGTCGAGGGAATCCTGGACTTCACCTGTGCGGTGCGCGACGTCAACGACCTGATGGGGCCGCTGTGCCAGGCTGCGGTCCGCGAGATCCAGCAGCGGCTGTACGAGATGGGGTCCCGGGGCGAACGGGAACTGCTCAATGAGTTCCTGCGGATCCCGCGGCGCAGTGGGACCGCCGCGATCGCCCTCGGCGGCGACCTGGTGCTGACCACCCCGGCTGCCGCCCGGCTGCTGCGCCCGGCCGATCAGACCCTGTTGTGGAACTGGGCGGAGCAGTCCACCGGCCCGACCCGCCCGGAGTTCATCGGGTCGCTGCGGCTGTCCGCCGGGACCGAGGTCCTGGTCCGGGCCCGCCGGCTGGCCGAGGGGCGGCGCACGCTCGGCTATGTGATCGAGTTGCGCCCCCAGGAGAAGCAGGTCCGGGCGCGCTCGGCCGGGAAGCCGGACGCCGGGGATCCGGCCCAGGGACGCACTCGTCCCGCCGCGGCGAGCCTGTCCGGCCGGGGCGCGAGCAGCCGTCGGCTGGATCAGGAGCTGGACGTGGCGGCCCGCGACAGCGGTCCCACACTGATCACCGGCGAGCCCGGCGCCGGGAAGCGGTACACCGCGCGCCGGCTCCATGCGCGGTGGGCCGGTGCCGGGGCGCAACTGCACGAGGTCGACCTGGCGCTGCTCCAGCCGGGCGACACAGCCTGGGTGACCGGGATCGCAGAGTCCCTGGCCAACGATGACACGGTGCTGCTGCGCAACGTGGACGGCCTGGACGCCGGGCACCTGGCTCGCCTGACCTCGCTGCTGGAGCAGGCCGAGACCGCCGGTCGGCACCTGATCGTGGTGGGTGCCGACACCCCGACCACCGCGTCGGCCGTCCGGCTGTACACCTACTTCCGCCGCCGGCTGTCGGTCGAACCCCTGAACCGGCGGATCGAGGAGATCGACGACATCGCGCGCGCGGTGCTCGCCGATCAGGCCCGGTCGCACCCCGTCGCGGGGGCCAGGCTCCGGCTGCAGGCTGCGACCCTGCGGGCGCTGGCGGCGCATTCCTGGCCCGGGAACGTCCGCGAACTGGAATCGGTGCTGCGGGCGGCGGCGGTGGCGTCACGCTGCGGTGAGATCCGGTTGGAGCACCTGCCGGCCGGCTACCGGGAAGCGACCTCCTCCCGGCAGATGGCCTCCCTGGAGCGCGCGGAGTATTCGGCGTTGCTGACCGCGCTGCGGGAGTCCGACGGCAACAAGTCGGTCGCCGCGGACCGGCTCGGGGTCTCCCGGTCGACCCTCTACCGCAAGATCCGCCAGTACGGCATCGACACCAATCGTCTCGTCGGGAGCTGAGCGCGACCTCGCGCCACTTCCACCTGCCGTTTTGTCCGCCAGATTGATCCTGCAGCCGTTCAGCCGAGGGGCGCCCTGGTACGGATGGTCAGAAGGCGAACGCGTCCTCCTGCACTTCGCAATATGCGGGATTTGATCTATTCGTAAGGAGTTCGAAGATGAACTGAGGCAAGACTGATGCAGCACCGGTGTGCCATCGCCGCTGCTCAGGCCCGGAACCGGAATCCGACCAGGTCCCCGGGGCGGGCCTGCGCGATCAGATCGGTCGCCTCGGGGGTGAGTACGCCGATCACGGGATAGCCGCCGGTCACCGGATGATCGGCGAGGAAGACCACAGGCTGCCCGCTCGGCGGCACCTGGATCGCGCCGCGGACCAGGGGCTCGCTGGGCAACTCGCCCAGATGCGCGGGGTCGCGCCGCAGCGCGGTTCCCTGCAGGCGTACGCCGACCCGGTTGCTGTCGCTCGACACGGTCCACCGGGTGCGGGTCAACTGGGTCGGATCGGCGAACCAGTCGAGCCGTGGCCCGGGCCCGGTCGCCAACTCTGTTGGCTCCGGTCGCGCCGGCGCGGTCACGGCGAAATCGACCGGCGCGAAGGCGAGTTCCGCCGGCACCGGGCCGATCGGCAGCCGGTCGCCGCGGCGTACCGGCGGTGGGCCCAGGCCACTGAGCAGATCGGTGGATCGGGACCCGAGGACGGCCGGCACCCCGAACCCGCCCCGCACCGAGAGGTAGGTACGCAACCCGGCCCGCGGTCGGCCCAGCCGCAACAGTTGCCCGGGCTGCAGCACGAACGGCGCCCCCGCCGCGACCGGCCGGCCGTCCACCGTGGCGCCGGTCTCGGCGCCGGTCAGGGCCACCCAGACCAGTCCGGAACTGCGTACGCTCAGCCCGCCCAGGGTGACCTCGAGGGCGGCGGCATCGTAGGACTGGCCCAACAACCTCTGCCCGAGTCGGTACGCCCCGCGATCGGCGGCCCCGGAGGGGCTGACCCCCACGGTGGCGTAGCCCGGCCGGCCGAGATCACACAGTACGGTGAGCGGCCCGGTGGCGAGTACGTCGAACTCGGTCATCGGGTCCTCGACACCGACACGGCCCGGAAGCGCACCTGGGTGCCGGGGGACAGCAGGGCCGGCGGCACGGCGTCCGGATTCCACAGCACGACATCGCTCACCCCGAGGACCTGCCACCCGCCGGGTGATTCCCGGGGGTAGACCCCGCTGAACCGGCCGGCCAGACCGACCGCTCCCTGCGGCACCCGGGTCCGGGGTTCGGTACGACGGGGTACCGCGAGTCGCGGATCGCCGCCGATCAGGTAGGCGAAGCCGGGAGCGAACCCGCCGAAGGCCACCTGCCAGGGGGTTGCGGTATGGGCGTGGATCACCTCGCTGCGGCTCAGCCCGGTCAGGTCGGCCACCTCGGCGAGATCCCAGCCGCCGTACTCCACCTCGATCGTCACGGTGCGCTGCGGCGGAGTGGGATCGCCCGGATCCAACCGGTCGGCCAGCGCCACGACCCGCTGCCGGAGCCGATCCGGCGCCACGCCGGGACGGGCGGTCAGCAACAGGGTCCGGGCAGCCGGGACCAGGTCGACGAGATCCCCGGCCAGCGGGTCCCGGCGTACGGCCGCGGCCAGGGCCAGCACCGCGCGCAGCGCCCGGTCCGGGTCCGGTTCGGTGATCTCCACCAGCACCCCGCCGGTCCCGCAGGGCAGCAGGCGCAGCGGCAGGGTCATCCGAACGCCTCGATACTGACCCCGGCCTCGGCGAGCGCGGTCCGCACGGCGCGGGCGATTCCGACGGCGTCGGGGGAATCGCCGTGCACACAGATGGAATCGGCCTGCAGCACCAGCCTGGTGCCGTCCACCGCGGTGAGTTCGCCGGTGGTAGCCAGCGCCACCATCCGCTCCGCGATCGTGGCGGCGTCCAGCAGTACCGCTCCGGGTTCGCGCCGGGAGACCAGGCTCCCGTCTGGCTGGTACGCCCGGTCGGCGAACGCCTCGGCCACCCCACGCCGGCCCCGCTCCCCGGCCAACCCGAGCAGCGCCGACCCGGGCAACCCCAGAATCGGCAACTCCGGATCGAAGGCGTCCAGCGCGTCCAGCACCGCCCCGGCCTGGACCCGGTCGGCGACGACCCGGTTGTACAGCGCGCCATGCGGTTTCACGTACGCGATCCGGGTCCCGGCCGCCCGGCACATTCCGTCCAGGGCGCCCAATTGATAGAGCACGTCGGCAGCCAATTCGTCGGCGGACAGATCCATGAACCGCCGGCCGAAACCGGCCAGATCCGGATAGCTCACCTGCGCCCCCACGCGTACACCCAGGCGCGCGGCCTCGACCACCGTCCGGCGGATCGTCAACGGATCCCCGGCATGGAAGCCGCAGGCGACATTCGCGCTGGTGACCACCGTGAGCATCGCGGTGTCATCACCCAATTGCCAGGCGCCGTAGGCCTCCCCGAGGTCAGCGTTGAGATCGATTCGCACCCATCAAGCCTAGTCCGGCGCGACTGGTTCGCGGTGCGGACAGGTTCTGTCCGGGTCATCGGGCAGGCTGGGACCATGACCGACACCACCCATCGCCTGTTGCGGCTGCTGAGCATGCTGGAATCCCGCTCGGTGTGGTCGGGGCCCGAACTGGCCGAACGGCTCGGGGTGACCACGCGTACGGTGCGCCGGGACATGGAGCGGCTGCGCGACCTGGGCTACCCGGTGACCGGCGAACACGGCGCCGACGGCGGCTATCGGCTGGGCGCCGGCCGGAAGCTGCCACCCCTGGTGCTCGACGACGATGAGGCGGTCGCGGTGGCGGTGAGCCTGCGGCTGGGGGCGATCGGACCGGTGGCCGGCATCTCGGAGCCGGCCGTGCGGGCGCTGGCCAAACTCGACCAGGTGCTGCCGGCGCGACTGCGCGGCCAGGTGACCGCGATCGACCAGGCCACCGCGGCGCTGCCCACCCGGACCGGGCCCCGGGTGGATGCGACCCTGTTGTCCGCGCTGGCCACCGCGCAGCGCGATCATGTCCGGGTCCGGTTCGCCTATCGGGCCCGCGACGGCGCGGAGACCCAGCGGCACGTGGAGCCCTACCGGCTGGTGACCACCGGTTTCGTGTGGTACTTGGTGTGCTACGACCTCGACCGGGACGACTGGCGGACCTTTCGGGCCGACCGGATCGCCGAGCATCACGTGACCACCTTCCGGTTCACCCCACGGCCGGCGCCGGACCCGCTCGAGCTCGTCCAGGCCGCGCGGCAGCACCATGAGCCGTGGCCGATCACCGCGACCGTACTTCTGAGCGCCGATGTCGACGCGGTCCGCGGCCGCATTCCGGAGCGGTACGCCCGGGCCCGCGAGATCGAGCCCGGCCTGACCGAGGTCCGGATCGGGGCGGAGAAACTGGAAGATCTGGCCTGGCATCTGGGCTGGGCGGCGGTCGACCTGTCCGCCGAGCTGACCGTGCTCGACCATCCCGAACTCGCGGCCCAGCTGGCCCGGCTGGGGGAGCAGTTCACCCGCTTCGGGAAATCGGGGCCCGGCCGAACCCTGGGGTAGCCTTGCCCGGTGCTCAGCGTCCACGATCTCGAAGTCCGTGCCGGTTCCCGGCTGTTGCTGGAACCGGTTTCCTTCCAGGTCGCCAACAGCGACAAGATCGGGCTGGTCGGCCGCAACGGTGCCGGCAAGACGACGCTGACCCGGATCCTGGCCGGGGAGGGCCAGCCCGCCGGTGGGACGGTCACCTGGTCCGGTTCGATCGGCTATCTGCCCCAGGATCCGCGCTCGGGTGATCCCGACCAGCTGGCCCAGGATCGCATCCTCGGCGCCCGCGGGCTGGACAAGATCATCGCCCGGATGCGGGCCCAGGAACAGTTGATGGCCACCGAGACCGGGGAGGCCCGGGACAAGGCGATGAACGCGTACGCCCGGGCAGAGGGGGAAATGGTCGCCGCCGGGGGCTATGCGGCCGAGGCCGAGGCGCACCGGATCGCGGCCAACCTGGCGTTGCCGGACCGGGTGCTGGGGCAACCGTTGCGGACCCTGTCCGGTGGTCAGCGCCGCCGCGTGGAGCTGGCCCGGATTCTCTACTCCGACGCCGACACCCTGCTGCTGGACGAGCCGACCAACCACCTGGACGCCGACTCGATCGTGTGGCTGCGCGGGTTCATCCAGACCTATCCCGGCGCGGTGCTGATGATCTCCCACGACACCGATCTGCTCGAGGCGACCGTCAACAAGGTCTTCCACCTCGACGCGAACCGGGCCGCGCTCGACGTGTACGCGATGAACTGGAAGCGCTACCTGCAGCAGCGCGAAACCGACGAGAAGCGTCGGCGCCGGGAGCGGCTGAACGCCGAACGCAAGGCCGACCAGTTGCTGACCCAGGCCGCCAAGATGGGCGCGAAGGCGACCAAGGCGACCGCCGCGCACAACATGGCCAAGCGGGCGGAGAAACTGCTGTCCGGGATCGAGGGCGAGCGGGTCAGCGACAAGGTGGCCAAGATCCGGTTCCCCGAGCCCGCGTCCTGCGGCAAGACTCCGCTGATGGGCGAGGAACTGTCCAAGTCCTACGGCTCGCTGGAGGTCTTCACCGCCGTCGATCTGGCTATCGACAAGGGCTCCCGGGTGGTCATCCTGGGTCTCAACGGTGCCGGCAAGACGACGATGCTGCGGATCCTGGCCGGGGAGGAGAAGCCCGATACCGGTGAGGTCATCCACGGCCACGGCGCCAAGATCGGCTACTACGCCCAGGAACACGAGAACATCGACATGGACCGGACCGTGCTGCAGAACATGCTGAGCGCCTCCCCGGATCTCAATGATGTGGAGAACCGGAAGATCCTCGGGTCCTTCCTGTTCACCGGCGATGATGTGGACAAGCCCGCCAAGGTGCTCTCCGGTGGGGAGAAGACCCGCCTGTCGCTGGCGATGCTGGTCGTCTCGCGGGCCAACGTCCTGTTGCTGGACGAGCCGACCAACAACCTCGATCCGGCGTCACGGCACGAGGTCCTGGAGGCGATCGCCAACTACGCCGGGGCGGTCGTTCTGGTCACCCACGACGAGGGCGCGGTCGAGGCGTTGGAACCGGATCGGGTGCTGCTGCTGCCCGACGGCGATGAGGACCTGTGGAGTGCGGAGTACCAGGAGCTGATCTCCCTGGCGTGAGGGGCGAGTGCGGAACAAACCGCGCTGGTACCGGGTTGTCCGGAGGCGGCGTCGGTCCGGTGCGGGGAAGGTGAAGCCAGATGGCAATGGGCATGGGGATGGGCGGTCCCGGCGGCGGCATGATGCGCGGCTTCCGCAAGGATCGCTCGGTGGTCGAGCACAAGCTCGGCGAGGGGGTGGTACGCCGCGTACTCGGCTATGCCCGGCCGTTCCGGGGCCTGATCCTGGTCTTTCTGGTGCTGATCGTGATCTCGGCGGTGCTCGGGGTGGTCCCGCCGCTGCTGTTCAAGGACATCATCGACCGGGGCGTACTCGGGCAGGATCGGCAACTGATCGTGATCCTGGCGCTGGTCCTGGCCGGGGTGGCGATCGCCGATGCGGTGCTGAGCCTGGTGCAGCGGTGGTTCTCCGCCCGGATCGGGGAGGGCCTGATCTACAACCTGCGGACCCAGGTCTTCGACCATGTGCAGTCGATGCCGGTGTCCTTCTTCACCCGGACCCAGACCGGCATGCTGGTCTCGCGGTTGAACAATGACGTGATCGGGGCGCAGCAGGCGTTCACCTCGACGCTGTCCACGGCGGTGTCGAACATCATCTCCCTGGTGCTGACGCTGATCGCCATGATCAGCCTGTCCCCGCTGTTGACCCTGGCGGCGCTGGTGCTGGTGCCGATCTTCCTGATCCCGGCCCGGATCATGGGCTCGAAACTGGCCGACCTGACCCGGCGGCAGATGCAGGGCAATGCCGACATGTCGGCGACGATGACCGAGCGGTTCTCGGTCTCCGGCGCGCTGCTGGTGAAGCTGTTCGGCCGCAAGGACTACGAGCACGACTCCTTCGCCGAGAAGGCGGACTCGGTGCGCGGCGTCTCGGTCTCGATCGCGATGAACCAGCGCTTCTTCATGGCCCTGATGGGGCTGCTGGCCGCGCTGGCGACTGCCATGGTGTACGGCGTGGGCGGCTGGTTCGCCGTCGGCGGCGCGCTGAGTGTGGGTACGCTGACCGCGCTGGCCGGCCTGCTCACCCGGCTCTACGGGCCGCTGACCCAGCTGACCAACCTGCGGGTGGATGTGATGTCGGCGCTGGTCAGTTTCGAGCGGGTCTTCGAAATCCTGGATCTGAAACCGGCGATCGCGGACAAGCCGGACGCCAAGGAGGCCTCGGGAATCGCCTCGGTGGAGTTCGACAACGTCACCTTCAGCTATCCCAGCGGGGCCGATGCCTCGCTGGCCTCGCTGGAGAAGATCTCGGTGGGGGACCGGGCCCGGCCCAACGAACCGGTGCTGAACGGGATCTCGCTGTCGGTCGAGCCGGGGCACACGGTGGCCCTGGTCGGTCCGTCCGGCGGTGGGAAGACGACCACGACCCATCTGATCGCCCGGCTGTACGACGTGACTGGCGGCGTGGTCCGGGTCGGTGGCGACGATGTGCGCGACCTGAAGCTGGCTTCGCTGCAGCACCAGATCGGGTACGTGACCCAGGACGCGCACATGTTCCACGACACGATCCGGGCGAACCTGCTGTACGCCCGCCCCGACGCCACCGAGGACCAGATGTGGCAGGCGATGGCGGCCGCGCAGATCGATGAACTGGTGCGCGGCCTGCCCGACGGGCTGGACACCGTGGTCGGCGAGCGCGGCTACCGGTTGTCCGGTGGTGAGCGGCAGCGGCTGGCGATCTCCCGACTGCTGTTGAAGGCGCCGCCGATCGTGGTGCTGGACGAGGCGACCGCCCACCTGGATTCCGAATCCGAGGTCGCGGTGCAGCATGCCCTGGACACCGCGATGACCGGGCGTACCGCGCTGGTGATCGCGCACCGGCTCTCCACGGTCCGCAACGCCGATCAGATCGTGGTGCTGCAGCACGGCCGGATCGTCGAGCGCGGCAAGCACGCCGAACTGCTGGCCCGGGGCGGGGTGTACGCCGAGCTGTACCGCACCCAACTCGGCGGTACCGACTGAGGCTGATCCGGCGGTGGTGCCCGCGCGGTGGATCAGGGACACTGGGAGAAACCTGCAGAAAGTGTCAGCGGCGATGGTCAGACTGTGAAGCAACGAGGGAGGACCGCCATGGGAACCGCAACAGTTGTCACACTCACCCCGCAACAGGCACGAGATGAGCGAGCCCAGTTGCTCCGCGAAATGGGGATGACCTTTGAGGAGGCCCGCGAGCGGGCCGAGGAGTATCAGCTGACAATCCGGGAGGTCATCCGGTGGCGACGTATTGAGGAACTGACTTGGCTGTTGGGTGAGTGACGGTTGCCGATGGCGCAAGCGGAGCCGGCCCGCAGGCTCAGTGCCTGCCGAACACCGACACCTCGACCGAGACCTCCACGGTGCCGGGCCGGGCAGCGGCGTGGGTGTGCAGGGCGTTCGGGCCCATCCCGATCAGGTGCCCGACCTGCTCGGCGGAGGCGTCGAAGGCGTACTCGACCCGCTCCCGCGACTGCAGCGTGAGGTGCGGTTCGGCCGCGGCGTCGAGGCGGCCGAGCTTGTCCGGCTCGACCTCGATCAGCTTGTGCCGGGCCCGCACCGAGGCCAGGTGCTGCTGGGACGGGGTGACCACGATCAGGTGCCCTGACGGCCGCAGCAGCCGGGCGAACTCGGCCATGTTCCGCGGCGCGAACACACACAGGACCACATCGGCGCAGTCACTGCGTACCGGCAGCCCGGCCCAGGTGTCGGCGACCACCGCACCGATCCGGTCCAGTTTGGCTGCTCGCTTGGCCGCGGCCACCGAGATGTCACAGGCCACGCCCCGCGCCCCGGTCGGCAGGGCGTGGTCGAGGTAGTACCCGGTCCCCGCGCCGGCGTCCACGATCACCGCTGCCCCCCGGGTGTGCGCGGCGATGGCCGCGGCGATCGGGGCGTACGCGCCGGTGTCGAGGAAGGTGATCCGGTCGGCGACCATGGCGACGGTGTCGGCATTGGCCCCCGCGGGTCGGGTCAGCAGATTCACATAGCCCTGCTTGGCCACATCGAAGCTGTGCCCCGAGCCGCAGCGCAGCGTACGCCCGAGCTGTTCGAGCGGCTGCGAACAGTACGGGCAGGCGAGCAGGTCGACGACGTCGGCCAGCACACTCAGACCCGGTGGGGCTGTTCCGCGGCAGCTGCCGTCGCGGCCCGCCGCTTGCGCCGATCCTTCAGGTCGGAGCGGATGAAGTAGACCGCCCCGAACACCGCAATCGCGGAGAAGGTGAACCATTGCAACGCATAGGAGAAGTGGTTGCCCTCGCTCAATTCCGGGGTGACGAAGGGCTTCAGCGTGCCGTCGCCGGCCGGCACGATGTCGGTCTGGGCCACGTAGCCGTCCAGCACCGGCTGCCCCATCGCGGCGCCGATCGCCGGCGCGTTGATCAGCCGCATCCGGTGGTCGATCGGATTGATCGCGTTGTCGTTGCCGTGTTCACTGCGCCGCAGATATCCGGTGACGGTGACCTGGCCGGTCGGCGCGGCCGGCAGGGTGTCCGGCAGGCGCTCGCCCGAGGGCACCGGGGCCAGTCCCCGGTCCACCAGGATCAGGTCACCCTGGGTGGTACGCAGCGGCGCGACCACCTCGTAACCGTCCTCCCCGTTGACCACCCGGTAGCGGATCTGGAACTGTTCGCCGGTGAACGTGCCGGTCGCGGTTACCCGCTGCCACTGCATCTGGTCGGTGACCTCGCCGCCCATCACGTCCCGGTAGGAGATCGGCGGATTGTTCGAGTTGGTGACGACGACCTGGTTCGCCGCCCGTCGCTCGTCCAGCCGCCGTAACTGCCACTCGCCGAGATTGATCATGGCGATCACCAGCACGGTGGCGAAAAGGATCAGGGCGACCCAGCGTCGAACGGTTCTGCTCACCGCCCCAGCGTACTCACCGGTGGGGAGGATCAGTCGCCCTCGTCGAAGTCCGGTCCGGCGACCGGCTGGGCCAGTTCGGTGATCCGCGCCGCGGTGGCCCCCAGCGAGGCGCCCCGGCCGACGGCCACGCCGAGCAGGAACGTCGTCAGCGGTCCGGCCGCCCGGTTCACGTGGTGCGCGGCATCACGGGAGAGGTCCAGCACGATATGTACGGTGTCCTCGTCGAGGGTGAAGCCGCCGGTGTCGAGTTCGGTCAACAGCTGATCGAACCAGGCCTGAAGGCCTACGGTCGGTTCGGACATGGATTCCCTTCCTTGCTCGGGTCCTGGGCGCTTTCGATCATGGCACGCGGGCTGCCCCGGCTTGTGGGGGACCGGTCGGCGTACGGCGCAGGGAAGGGTTTAGGCTGGCCGGTCGCCGGAGGCCGACTCGGGGGCGGCGTCGAGGGCCCGATCCGGCTTCGGATCAACGACCACCTGGCCCCGGATCACCACGGTTTCGGCGGGTGCCTCGAGTTCGGGGCGGACCGCGGCCGGCGCGGCCGCCTGAGCGGATTCGGTGGTCCCCTTGTTGGTCCGCAGGTCGACCGCGTTCGCCAGCAGCACCGCGATCCCGGGGAGGATGGCCGCGGCGGCGATCAGGACCCAGCGCCACGGGTTGGGGATGAAGATCGCGGCGGCGAAGGCGACAACGCGGATACTCATGGTGATCACGTACCGGACCTCGCGGTGCCGGCGGTCCTTGGAGCGGGCGGTGGGCAGCTCGGTGATGATGGCAGGCGTGTCCTTGCGGCGGGGATGTCCCGCGCCGGTGGGGGACGGGCCCGTGGCCGGGCCGGGTGCGGATGCTGCCACACGGTCCAATCTAGCTCGCTTCGGGGATTCGGGAACCGTGGTGCCTCACATGCAAGTCCCCGGATGGTGGGGGTCGTGCCTCACGTGGTTTTCCCCCGGATGGTGGGGGTCGTGCCTCACATGGTTTTCCCCGCGAAACAGTTAGCCGGCACGGGTCTTCAGGGCGGCGATGTCGGGGGCACGCCAGGTGACGTGCTGCCCGAGGCGTTGCGTCTTGCCGCCGGCGAGCCGGGTGAGGTCGTGCTGGATCGCGGCGATCTCGTGCGCGATCGCGGTCGGTTTCAACGTGGCCTTGTACGCGGCCAACTCGGCTTGTTGGGCCGGACTCAGCACCCCGGCAGCCAGGAGCCGCTGGTATGGGGACCGGGGCTGGTCA
>NZ_AUHH01000031.1 GCF_000423085.1 Granulicoccus phenolivorans DSM 17626 = NBRC 107789 = JCM 15570
TCGGCGCGGCTCCCATGAGTCCGGGCGACCCGTCGACGGGGGTCGCGCGATGGATCCCATCAGTCGGCGATAGCAACCGGCTCGCGCACTTGCTGCACCACCCGCGGGTTTCCGGAGGCGTCGCCGAGTCGCCTCTTCTGTCGCGGGAGCGGCTCGGGGGGAATATTCTGTCGCGGGAGCGGCTCGGGGGGAATATTCTGTCGCGGGAGCGGCTCGGGGGGAATATTCCGTCGCGGGAGCGGCTCGGGGGGAATATTCCGTCGCGGGAGCGGCTCGGGGGGAATATTCCGTCGCGGGAGCGGCCCGGTGGAGATATTCCGTCGCGGGAAGCTCGGTGCCGGTTTTGCTGTCGCGCGAAGGCTGCCGGGGCACGATGTTGTCGCTGGTTGTCGCTGGTTGTCGCCGGCCGGAGCAGCCCACCCGCGTGTCATCCCTGGCCGGCGCGGCCCGCCCGTGTGTCATCCACCCGCCCGCGTGTCATCCCGGCCGGCGCGGCCCGACCAACGCCCCACCGCCCGTGTGCCATCCACCCGCCCGTGGTCATCCACCCGACCGGCGCAGCACCCTGAACTTGCCCGCCCGCGGGTCGGCGTACGCCCGGGCGCGGAAGAGTTCGGCGCGGTCGCCGGGATCGCGTAGGCTCGAAGGAGTACACCGGGATGAGTTCTGAGGGCAGATTGATGAGCAACCAAGAGTTGAGCGGCGACAAGGTGAAGACGCGGAGCCTCGACCTGTTCTCCGCGATCCTGACGGTGATTTCGCTGCTGTGCCTGCTGTTCTGGGTGGCGGTGCTGGCCCAGCAGGTGGGCAGTCCGATCACTTCGGGCTTCGCCTACTTCCTGACCGGCGCGATGCTGCTGCTGTTCGGGTTCCTCACGGTGAGCTGCGCCACGATGGCGTACGCCCGGCTGACCCTGGACGAGAACGGCGTGACCCGCAAGGGCATCCGCGGGTGGAGCGTGCCGTGGGAGGACGTGCTGGCGATGCGGGTCATCGGGGCCGACGGCAAGCGGCCGGCGCTGCACCTGAACCGGCTGCTGCAGCGCAAGCTCAGCGGTCCCGACCAGACGATGCCGACCCGGATCGGGCGCGACGACGTCGCCAGGGTCCAGGCCTTCCTGACCCAGCACCGGATCCCGGCCGAGGTGGGCGAACCGCTGCACGAGTCCACCCCGCACTGAGGTCCGCCCCGGTAACCCCCGGGATCCGGCTCAGGCCTCGGTCGAGATCTGCCGGAAGCGCTGCTGCCAGTTCGCCTCTTCGCGGACCCACAGCGCCGAATGCAGCGCCGAGGTCTCGGAGTCACTCACCCGGCACAGCAACAGGACCTGATCGGGGCTCAGCCGCTCCACCCGGAGCACGTCCAAGTCCGCCGGGCGCGGCAGCGCCCCCACCTCGGCCAGGGCCTTGGACCGGGGCAGTACGCCGGTCCCGCTGAACTGCAGCCAGCGCGGATGCAGCAGCGCGGCGGTCGCCGCCGGGTCATTGCGCACCACATCGGCGATCAACGAGCGCTCCAGCGAGATCACCAGTTCCTCATCGGCCAGTTCGCCCTCGATCGGCAGCATCTCGATCTCCGGCTCCGGCTGCGGGTCCCGCGGCTCATCGGCGGCCAGGGCGATGTCGTCGGGTTCGAACAGGTCGGCGTACGGATCCGCGGCACCCTGCGCCCCCGCATCCTCCGCACCGGCGCCCTCCGCCCCGACACCCGCCGCACCGACACCCTGCGCCCCGGCGAAACCGGGCCCGGTCTCGGGTCGCTTCCCCTGCTGGTACGCCGTCGCAGCGGCCCGGGCCCGCACATCGGCGGCCTCGTTCAGGTCATGACCGGCGTGGCCCTTCACCCACTCGAAGCGAACCGTACGCCCGGCCAGCGCCGCATCGAGTTCCTTGAGCAGCTCCACGTTGAGCACCGGCTTGCCGTCGGACTTCTTCCAGCCCTTGCGCTTCCAGCCGGGCAGCCACTTGGTCAGCGAGTTGATCACATACTGCGAATCGCACAGCACCCGCAGCTCCTCGGGACTGCCCGCGGTCTGCTGCAGCAGGTCGAGCACGGCCTTGAGCTCGCCCATGTTGTTCGTCCCGTGGGGCCAACCGCCGGCGGCCCAGTGGTCGTCGTCGATGTACCAGGCCCACCCCGCCGGGCCGGGATTGCCCAGGGCGGAACCGTCTGCTGCTGCGATGATCGTCACCGCGCGATTCTCACACATCCCGGGTGAGGGAGGCCGGGGCAACCACGTCGCCGTCGGCCCGGAGCGAGTCGTCGCTCAGGATTCACACTCGTCGCAGATACCGGTCGCGGGCAGGGCCACGAAGCAGGTCGGGCAGAACTTGAGCGGGCGCGCGTTCTCCTCCGGCTTGGGCGGCCGGGCGGCGCGTTGGGCCGCGCGGGCGGCCTTCTCGGTGTAGATGGTCGAGTAGCCGGGCGTACCGCCATCGGCCGGCATCGAGTGGCAGAACTTGCGGTAGCACTCCAACCGGGCCCGGGCGGCGTGCTCCTCGCGCTCCTGCGGATCGGTGAGGGCCGGGAGAGCGGCGACCTTGAGGACCAGGTCGTAGCCCGCGCCCACCATCCCGTCGGTTTTGTGCACCACCAGGGCCGACAGGGCCGGGTCACTGTTGTGGTGGCAGACCCGGACGACCAGGCCCAGGACCTTGCCGATCCATTGCCGCGAGGGGCCCTTGGCGACGATTCCCGAGTGCTTCTGGACGCGTTCGGCGAGGTCACTGTAGGTGATGGTCGCGTGATACCGGGTGGCGACGTCATCGCGCAGAATCAGGTATGCCGACTTGGCCCAGCGTTCCAGATTGGCCTCGAAAGTTGTCGCCATCTCGCCTCCGCGTCGTCCGACACACCGACTCTACTGCGTCGGAGAACGGCTGGGGAAACACGAGCTGAACGGTGGATAGCCACTGGGCCTATTCATAGGCATGATTCGCATGTACGCTCGGGCGAACGCGAAAGGAGCGACATGGGTCGCCTGGGAATCGATGACATCGAGAATCTGCGCAGCGTCCGGCTCGGCCTGGCCGAACGCGACGAACTGCTGGCGGCGCAGACCGAATGCACCTTCTGCTTCCGCGGGCCCGACGGCTGGCCCAGTGGAGTCATCATGAGCTTCCTGCTCGCCGAGGGGCACTTCTGGTTCACCTCGGTGGCCGGGCGTCCGCAGGTCGATCGACTGGCCGAGGACGCGCGGGTCTCGTTGGTGGTGACCAACGCCGGCACCGACCTGCCCGGGCGGCAGATGCTCACCCTGCGCGGGACCGCCGTGGTACATCGCGACGCCGCCCGGAAGGACTGGTTCTTCGGGGAGTTCACCCGGCGGCATCAACCGGCCGATCCGGCCGCGTTCCGCCGGCTGCTGGACAGCCCCAACCGGGTCGTCATCGAGGTCACCCCGACCGGGATCGCGGCCAGTCATGATTCCCGCCGGATGCCCGGCAATGGTCGCGGTGGCGTGACCGGCAGTTGAGCCGGAGCTCAGCCCTGCTCGCGTACCGGCTCCGGAACCTGATCGGCGGCCGGCAGCGTCCGCGCGAAGCCGTGTCGGAAGAAGTCCGGCCCGACCCGGCGCTGCCACAGCATCAGCGGAATCCCGACCAGCATCCCGACCGCGCCGAGGACGAACACCGCACCGATCTCCCAGGGCCCGATCCGCACTACGGTCTCACCGAAGTCCGGGGCCAGTGAGGTGATCGTCAGCCACAGCGCGGCGGCCAGCATCATCAGCCCGCCGAGGCCGGGCAGGATCCGCCGGGACAGCACCTGCCCCGGCCCCACCGCCCGATCGCGGTACAGCTTCGCGCAGGCCAGCCCGGTCATCCCGTAATAGAATCCGATCGCAATCCCGCAGGCGGTGACCGCATCGGCGATCATTCCGCCGCCGGCGGTGAAGTTCAGCACGATGTACAGCGCCACCGACACCAGGCCCATCGCCCAGGTGGACACACTCGGGGTCAGCCGGCGCGGGTGGACCCGGCCGAAGACCGCCGGCAGCGCCCGGTGGAAGGCCATCGAGAAGGTGGTCCGCGCCGTCGGCAGCAGGGTGGTCTGGGTCGAGGCCGCCGCGGAGGTGAGCACCATCAGCACCAGCAGGTGCACCAGCACCTGGCCCAGCGCTGAATCGCCGAAGACCGCGGTCCCCAGGGCGGCGATCACGTCGTCGAAGTGGTCCGGGTTGGCCAGCCCGAGTCCGGTCGTCCCGACCCCGGCGTACGCCAGGGCGGCGACGGTGGTCAGCAGATAGATCCCCAGCAGCACCACCGTGGCGGTCAGCGCGGCCCGGCCCGGGGCCCGATGCCGATCGCGGGTCTCCTCGTTGACCGACAGCACCGAGTCCCAGCCCCAATAGATGAACACCATCAGCAGCACGGTGTTGGCGAAGGTCGACAGGTCCATGTTGATCGGGACGAACCACTCCCAGCTCGGCAGGCTGGAGCCCGGGATCGGCGTCCCCGCGGCGAATCCGGCCCCGACCCGGACCAGTGCCACCACCGCGAACAGCAGCAGCATCACCGCCTCGATCCCGACCAGGGCGGTCTGCAGCTTCGCCGACACCCGGATCCCACGGACGCACAGCCAGGTCATCCCGAGGATGAAGGCCACCCCGACCGCGAGTACGGCCGGGTGGGTCGGATCGGCGCCGATCTCCGCGGCCCCGACCAGCAGGAAGGTGTACTGCCCGGTGACCTGGGCCAGCGACGCCATCACCAGCACATCGCAGACCACGATCGCCCACCCCGACAGCCAGCCCCAGACCGGCCCGAAGGCCCGGGAGACCCAGACGAAGGAGGTGCCGCAGTCGGGCTCGGCCCGGTTCAGGTGGTAGTAGCCCAGCGCACAGCAGAACGTCGGGAGGAACGCCAGCAGCACGATCGCCGGCGCCTGCAGCCCGACCCCGGCGGCGACCAGCCCGAGGGTGGCCGCGATCGAGTACGCCGGGCCGGTCGAGGCGACCCCGATCACCAGGGAGTCGACGGTGCTCAGCGCCGAGGAGCGCAAACCTTTGGCCACCGCAGCAGTGTAGAGGCGCCCGACTAGGCCCGATACCGCCAGAAGGCCGGGACGATCAGGGCCGCCAGGATCACCCCGACGATCACCAGCACGCCACCCCCCGTGGTGGTGATCGCCGTGCCCACCACTGCGGCAGCGGCCCCGTGCAGGGTGTCGGCCAGCCGCGGCCCGCCCGCCACCACCACGATGAACACGCCCTGCAGCCGGCCGCGGACCGACTCGTCGGCCGCCGATTGCAGCATGGTCTGCCGGAATGCCGCCGAGGCCATGTCGGCGGCCCCCGCGATGGCCAGCAGGAGCGTCGCGACGCCCAGCCACGGCCACGGTTCCCCGACCGCCAGCCACAGCGTGATGCCGAAGCCGACGATCCCCAGGCCCCACACGATGATGCACAGGATCACCGCCCGACCGTGCCGCCGCACCTGGGAGACCCAGCCGGAGAAGACCCCACCCAGCGCCGCCCCGGCGGGAATCGCAACCATCAGCACGGCGTACTGCCAGCCGCCCTCCAGCGGGCCGCCGAAGGACTCGTGCGCGATCTGCGGGAACAGCGCCCGCGGCATGCCGAACACCATCGCGATCAGGTCGACCACGAAGCTCATCATCAGGATCGGCTGGGTCCGCAGGTACGCCAGCCCGTCCAGCACCGAGGCGACGTTGGGTTTGCTCAGCCCACCCGGCGGGGGCAGCGACGGCAGGTGCAGCACCGCCCAGAGGGTGGCGACCAGGCACAGGGTGTCGATCAGGTACAGCACGGTGTACCCGAGCACCGGGATCAGCGCGCCGCCCAGCAGCGGCCCCGCGATGGCGCCGAACTGCATCACGGTCATGTTGAGCGAGTTCGCCGCCGGCAGCAGATGTTTGGGCAGCAACTGCGGCAGCACCGCGGTCCGGGTGGGCTGGTTGATCGCGAAGAAGGCCTGCTGGATCGCGAACAGGCCGAGAATGAGCCAGGGATTGTTCAGTCCCAGCGCCGCCTGCACGGTGAACAGGGCCGCGGTGCCGATCAGCCCGAGCGTACTGATCAGCATCAGCGTACGCCGGTTGAACGCGTCGGCCATCGCTCCGCCCCACAGCCCGAACACCACCAGGGGAACCAGACCGAACAGGCCGGTCAGGCCGACCATGCCGGAGGACTGGGTGATCTGGTACAGCTGTGCCGGTACCGCCGCCACGGTCACCTGGGCGCCGATCACGGTGATGATGTTCGCGGTCCACAGGCGCTTGAAATCGGGGTTGCGCAGAGGTCGGGTATCGGCGAGGAGGCGGGGCACCGGCCGATCCTACGTCCGGCGGAGCGTCCGGCCGAAAATGCGAGGCTGTCCCCACCCTCGCCTAGGCTGGACACCATGAGTGAGGTCCGGTTCAATTCGCCCCCCGGGTGGCCCGCCCAGCCGCCCGCGTCCGGTTGGGTACCGCCGGCGAATTATCCGACCCCGCCGCCGCAGTGGCCGTTCTGGACCCACCCCGACGGTTCGCCGGCCGAGGCGCCCGAGGGGCAGTGGGTGCCCACCGTCTCCGCCCCCGATCCCGGCTGGGCCCCGCCGACCGGCCCCGCGGTCGGGAAGGGCGCCGCCCCGAAGCAACCCACCGAGCCGACGGCGACCGGGGCCGGGCCGGCCAAGTCCCGGATCAGGCCGTCGCGGCCGCTGATCGTCGCCCTGGTGGCCCTGGTCGTGGTGCTGATCGGGGTCGGTGCCGTGGTGGCCGCGACCCAGTATGCCCAGCGCGGCCCGGCCCTGGAGCCGGGCCGGCTGGGGGAATTGCGTGTGGGTGACCCGGTCGAGAAAGGGGTCCAGCTCGGGATGCTGCGCCCGAGTACCCAGGACTTCTGCTCCCCGTACGTCGCGACCGAGGGCTATCACCAGGTGTATTTCAGCGTCGGGCAGCAGACCGCCCACGGCGAGCAGGTCGTCCTGGAGATCCTGGTCAACACCGGCGCGCTGGTGCGTACCGGCAAGGACATCCGGATCGGCAGCACCGGCGACGAGGTCGCCCGGGCGTACGGCCGGCAGTTGCAGCACGACACCTTCGAGACCAACACCGGGGCCGTCGACCTGCCCTACGTGGAGAACGGCGACGGCGCCCTGGTGTTCCTCACCGACTCGGTCAGCGGGGTCGTCAACGGGATGATGGCGGTCACCACCGAGCGGCTGCAGAGCCGCGAACTGTACGCCGGCTGTTGACCCCGCTCAGCGGGCCAGATCCCGGCTGATCACCAGCCGCTGGATCTGGTTGGTGCCCTCGAAGATCTGCATCACCTTGGTCTCGCGCATGTAGCGCTCGACCGGGAAGTCCTTGGTGTAGCCCGCCCCACCGAAGACCTGCACGGCGTCGGTGGTGACCTTCATCGCATTGTCGGTGGCGATCAGCTTCGCGATCGAGGCCTGCCGGGAGTACGGCCGGCCGGCATCGGCCAGCCGCGCCGCGTGCAGGTAGGTGGCCCGGGCCGACTCCACCGCCGCGGCCATGTCGGCGAGCAGGAAGCCGAGTCCCTGGTGGTCGATGATTTTCTTGCCGAAGGCCTCACGCTCCTTGGCGTACGCGATCGCCGCGTCCAGGGCTCCCTGGGCGACCCCGACGGCGGCCGCGGCGATGCCGAGGCGACCGGCGTCCAGGGCGCTGAACGCGATCGGCAGCCCCTGTCCTTCCGCACCGATCCGACGCTCGGCAGGGACCCGGGCGTTGTCGAACAGCATCGTGGCGGTCGGGGAACTCATCAGGCCCATCTTGTCCTCGGGGCGATCGGCGGTCATCCCCTCGGTCTTCCCGTCGACGTGGAAGGCGGAAATGCCCTTGGCGCCGTCGTCGCTGGTACGAGCCATCACCAGGTAGAAGTCGGCGACCCCACCGTGGGTGGTCCAGGCCTTGGCCCCCTTGATCAGGTAGTCCTCGCCGTCGCGGACCGCCCGGGTCTTCATCGCGCCGGCGTCGGAACCGGCGTGCGCCTCGGACAGGCAGTAGCCGCCGAGCTGCTCGCCGCTGAGCATGCCCGCCAGCCACCGGTCCTTCTGCTCCGGGCTGCCGAACCGGGTCATCGCGTAGCACGACAGCGTGTGCAGGCTCACCCCGACACCGACCGCGGCCCACGCCGAGGCGATCTCCTCCACGACCTGGAGGTAGACCTCGTTGGGCTGGCCGAGGCCGCCGTACTCCTCGGGGAAGGGCAGGGTCAACAGTCCGGCGCGGCCGAGGGTGCGAAACACTTCCCGGGGGAAGGTGTGCTCGCGTTCGTACTGATCGACGATGGGTCGCATCTCCTTGTCGACGATCTCCCGCGTCAGCTGGATCAGATCATCGGATTCCTCGGTGGGCATCATGCGCTCGGCGGGCATCGTGGCTCCTTGGGTCGACGTTGGCCTGCCACCAGTATCAGATCAAAAGGCTGAAAAGTCGACCCTTGAGAGGAAAAATCGACCGAAGGGTTGAAAAATGAGTCGAACCCGCATAGCGTCGGCATCATCCAGAACCGGACAAACACAAGGAAGTGGCATGCCCCTCACGAACAAGATCGCCCTCGTCACCGGTGCTGCGTCCGGAATCGGCCGCGCCATCGCCCGCAATCTCGCCGACGCCGGCGCCACCGTTGCCGTGGTCGACCGCAACGCCGAGGGGGCCGCCGACGCCGTGCAGGCCATCGAGGCCGCCGGCGGCAAGGCCGTCGCCTTCGCCGCCGACCTCGGTGATGCCGCCGCGATCCTGCAGCTGCGCGATGACGTGGTCGAGCAGTTGGCGCTGCCCGATGTGATCGTCAACGCCGCCGGGTTCGACCGGGTCGAGCCCTTCCTGAACAACGACGACGCCCTGTGGACCGCCCTGGTCACGGTGAACTACCTCGGCCCGGTCCGGCTGTGCCACGCCTTCCTCACCCCGATCGTCGCGGCCGAGAAGACCGTCAAGATCATCAACATCGCCTCCGATGCCGGCCGCGTCGGCAGCATGGGCGAGACCGTGTACGCCGGCACCAAGGGCGCGCTGATCGCGTTCACCAAGTCGCTGGCCCGGGAGATGGCCCGCTACAAGATCAACGTCAACTGCGTGTGCCCCGGCCCGACCGACACCCCGCTGTTCGACACCCTGCCGGAGAAGATCCGCGCCGGCCTGGAGAAGGCGATCCCGTTCCGCCGGCTGGGTACCCCGGAGGAGGTTGCCTCCGGCGTGCGCTTCTTCGCCACCGCCGATTCCGACTTCGTCACCGGCCAGGTGCTCAGCGTCTCCGGCGGCCTCACGATGGCCGGCTGAACAAGCGGGGCCGGCTGATCGGCTGACCGCACGGCTGCACACCCGGGTGCGCCTCCCTGTCGCCACGGACGGGAGGCGCATTCGCCATGTCCGGGGGCGGCCGGAGGGTCAGCCGAACATCCGCAGCGCGCTCTCCACGATTCGCGCCCGGGCCTCGGCCTGGTCGCCGTGATAGGCGCCCGGGCGCAACCAGACCGAGGACTGGTTCAGAATCCCGTGCAGGCACTGCAGGGTCACATTGATGTCGCTCAGGTGGAACTCGCCCTCGGCGACGCCGCGCTCGACCACGCGGCGGAAGACCGCGTCGTGGCGCCGGCGCATGTCCTTCATCGGTGCCTCGAAGCTTTCCGGCCAGGACCGGGGCCAGGAGAAGGCGGCCGCCACCTCCGGCGCGGTCTCGGTCAGGATCAGCACCTGCTCATCGATCAGTGCGGCCAGCAGGTCACGGGCCGAGCTCTGCCCGACCGCCTCCTCGCGCTCCTGCAGTCGACGCAGCACCTCCTGGGTGAGCGACTCCAGGGCAGCGGCCACCAGGTCGTCCTTGGAGGAGAAGTAGTGATACAGGGTGGCCTTGGCGATGTCGGTCTTCTCGGCGACGTCCTCCAGGCTCATGCCCAGGTAGCCGGCCTCGGCGAGCACCAGCGTCGCGGTGCGCACGATCTCCGCCTTGCGCCGGTCGCGGCGCCGGGACACCCGGGTCGAGCCCTGTTCCTTGGCTGTCGTGCTCACGTCTCCTCCTGGCGCTACGGATCTCCCTCGAACCTTAATCAGCAGACCCTAAACCACGGCAACCCCGGGTCCCAGGGTCGTCCCATAGAGCAGAAAAGCAACTCTGTAGATCAATATTCGACTCAACGGTTGAACTTTCGGCCGTTGCGTCATAGCGTACTCGTAACACAACGAGGTGCCCCCGGGCCGAGTGTCTTCGAGGAGTCGAGATGAGCCCCAACGAATACGAATCCACCAGCCGGACCGTCAGCGTCCAGGTCGATCCCGATCTGGTGCGCCGCAACGTGGAGCGCGGCTGGTGGCGCGACCGCACGCTGATCGACGATCTGCTCGACCATGCCGCCACCCATCCCGACAAGCCCGCGGTCATCGCGCACCGCGCCGGGGTGGGCGTGGAGTCCCTCAGCTGGGCCGAGTTCCGCGCCAAGGTCGACCAGTACGCCGCGGCGCTGCTGGATCTCGGCGTCGGGCCGGGGGACGTGGTCTCCTTCCAGCTGCCCAACTGGTGGCAGATCAACGCACTGCACCTGGCCGCCGGCCGGATCGGGGCGGTCACCAACGCGATCCTGCCGATCCTGCGGCGCCGCGAGGTGTCCTTCATCGTGGAGCGGCTGGCCTCGAAGGTCTTCATCACCGCGCAGAGCTACCGGGGCTTCGATCACGCCGAACTGGCCGCCCAGGTGGTCGCCGAGGTGGCCACCCTGGAGCGCGTCTTCGCCGTCAACGCCGATCCGGCCACCCTGCCGGCCGGGGTCGAGGACTTCGCGGCGTACTTCGACGACCCGGCCCATGCCGCGGCGCATCCGGCCGAGACCCTGGACGCGCTGCGCCCGGACGCCAACCAGGTGGCGCAGATCCAGTTCACCTCCGGGACCACCGGGGAGCCCAAGGGCGTGGTGCACACCTGGAACACCGTGTACGCCGGGTTCATGCCGTCGGTGGTCGCGCTCGGGCTGACCGGGGAGGATGTGCCGATCGGGTTCTCGCCGATGTCGCACACCACCGGCTTCTACGGCGCGGTCTCGATGCCGGCCTGCCTGGGACAGACGGTGGTGATCCAGGACGTGTGGGACCCCAAGGTCGCCCTGGAGCTGTCCGACGAGTACGGCGCGACCTGGACCATGGCCGCCGCCCCGTTCGTGTTCGACCTGTGCGCGACCGCGCAGCACAGCGGCCTGCGCCCGCGGACGCTGCGCCGAATCAGTTCGGCCGGGGCACCGATCCCGCCGTCGCTGATCGCCCGGTCCCGCGACGAACTCGGGGCCCAACTGTTCTCGGTGTGGGGGATGACCGAGGTGGGGGCGATCTCCTCGACCCTGGCCTCCGATCCGCCCGAGCGGGCCGCCGAGAGCGACGGCAAGGTGATGGAGTGGAACGAACTGCGGGTCTTCGACGAGTACGACAACGAGGCGCCGCGGGGGCAGGTGGGTCGCCTCGGCGTACGCGGGGCGTCGCTGCTGGTGACCTATTTCAAGCGGCCCGACCTGTTCGAGAACTCCTTCATCGTCGACGACTGGTTCGACACCGGGGACCTGGCCCGGATGGACGACGAGGACTACATCCGGCTGGCCGGCCGCTCGAAGGATCTGGTGATCCGTGGTGGGGAGAACATCCCGGTGGTCGAGGTCGAGGGCGTCCTGCTGGAGCACCCGAAGGTCGGCGAGATCGCGATCATCGGCATCCCGGACGAACGGCTCGGGGAACGGGCGGCCGCGTTCGTGGTCCCGGTCGACCCGGACAACCCGCCGACGCTGCCGGAGCTGACCGAGTTCCTCGCCGGCCGGGAGATGGCCAAACAGTTCTGGCCGGAATTCCTTACCGTGGTCCCGCAACTGCCCCGGACCGCCACCGGCAAGATCCAGAAGTTCCGGGTCAAGGACCTCATCAAGGAGCAACAGTGACCTACGAGCACCTGCGCGCCCCGCTGCAACTGGGCAGTCTGCGCCTGCGCAACCGGATGGTGATGGGCGCCATGCACACCCGGCTGGAGACCCTGGACCGGCCGATCGAGCGGCTGACCGCGTTCTACCGGGTCCGCGCCGCCGGTGGGGTCGGGCTGATTCTGACCGGTGGCATGGCCCCGCACCCGGACGGCCGGATGGACCCCGAAAGTGCCGTTCTGGACACCCCCGAGGCGATCGCCGAGCACGGTCACCGCGAGATCTGTGCGGCCGTGCACGAGGAGGGGGCGGCCATCGTGCTGCAGATCCTGCACGCCGGCCGGTACGCCGAGGTGCCCGAATGTGTCGGGCCGTCGGCGGCGAAGGCGCCGATCAAGCGGTACGCCCCGCGGGTGCTGGCGACCGCGGAGATCTGGGAGATCATCGAGCAGTACGTCACCACCGCCCGGTTGGCCCAGCAGGCCGGCTACGACGGGGTGGAGATCATGGGCTCGGAGGGGTACCTGATCAACGAGTTCCTCTCGGTGCGCACCAATGACCGCACCGACGAGTTCGGCGGCGACCTCGACGGGCGATTCCGGTTGCCGGTGGAGATCGTGCGCCGGGTCCGCGACGCGGTCGGCCCCGACTTCGCGATCATCTACCGGATCTCGGCGATCGAACTGGTCGAGGGCGGGCTGACCGGCGAGGAGACCCTCGAGCTGGCCCGCCGGGTCGAAGCCGCCGGTGCGGATGCGCTGAACACCGGCATCGGCTGGCACGAGTCCCGCGTCCCCACGATCGCGGCCAGTGTGCCCCGGGCGGCCTGGGCGTTCGCGGCGCGGCGGATCAAGCAGGCGGTCGGCGTCCCGGTGATCGCGTCCAACCGGATCAACACCCCGCAGACCGGCGAGGACCTGCTCGCCGCCGGGGACGCCGATCTGGTGTCGATGGCCCGGCCGCTGCTGGCCGACCCGAACTTCCCGGAGAAGGTGCTGCAGGACCGGACCCAGGACATCATCCCCTGCATCGGCTGCAACCAGGCCTGCCTGGACCGCATCTTCACCGAGCGGACCGCCAGCTGCCTGATGAACCCGACCGCCGGCCGCGAACTCGACTTCCTGCTGCCCGAGCCCCGGGTCCGCCGCCGGGTCGCGGTGGTCGGGGCCGGCCCGGCCGGGCTGGCGTACGCGATCACCGCCGCCGAACGGGGCCATGAGGTGACGCTGTACGACGGCGCGGACCGGATCGGCGGACAGCTCAACCTGGCCCGGGTGGTCCCGGGCAAGTCGGAGTTCAATGAGGCGCTGCGCTACTTCGGCGTACGCCTGGGCGAACTCGGGGTGAAGACCGAACTCGGCCGGCCGGTGGATGCCGCCGAGCTGACCGACTTCGACCATGTGGTCGCGGCCACCGGGGTGCATGCCCGGATCCCGGCGATCGAGGGGATCGATCATCCGAGCGTGGCCAGCTACCTCGAGGTCCTCACCGGCCGGGTCACCCCGGGGCACCGGGTCGCGATCATCGGGGCCGGCGGAATCGGCTTCGATGTCGCGGAGTACCTGCTCGGGGATCCGAGCGAGACCACCGATCCGCAGGTCTTCCTGGCCGAGTGGAGCGTGGATCCCGCGATCGCCGAGCCCGGCGGGCTGCTCAGCCCCAAGCGGCGGCCCCGGACGCAGCCCCCGGCCCATGAGGTGACCATCCTGCAGCGCACCCCGGGCCGGTTCGGCCGCAGCCTGGGCAAGTCGACCGGCTGGACGCTGCGGGCGCGGCTGGCCCATGCCGGGCTGCAGGAGATCGCCGGAGTCAGCTACGACCGGATCGACGATCGGGGGCTGCACTACACCCTGGACGGGGCCCAGCACCTGCTCGAGGTCGACACCGTCATCGTGTGCGCCGGCCAGGAGAGCGACCGGACCCTGTACGACGAGTTGGTCGCCGCCGGGGGCGAAACCGAGCTGATCGGGGGCGCGCACACCGCTGCCGAACTGGATGCGGTGGCCGCCATCGACATGGCCACCCGGGCGGCGTACGCCCTGTAGCCACGCCTAGACTTGGTACTCACCCAGGTGGGTACCAAGTCGAGGGGGACTCATGTTCGATTTCAGCGGCCGGGTGGCTCTAGTGACCGGGGCGGCGTCGGGGATCGGGCGTGCGATCGCCCTGAACCTCGCCCGCCAGGGCGCGCAGGTGCTGGTGACCGACATTCATTCCGACGCGATCGATGTGGTCGTCAAGGAGATCACCGACGCCGGCGGCGCGGCGGCCGGGTTCGTCCAGGACACCTCGGTACGCGAGGACAACGAGCGGGCCGTGGCGTACGCGCTGGAGAAGTTCGGGGCCCTGCACCACGCGGTGAACAATGCCGGGATCGGGGGCCAGCCCACCCCCACCGGGGAGACCGATCTGGACGGCTGGGACCGCACGGTCAGCATCAACCTGGCCGGGGTGATGTACGGGATGCGCTATGAGATTCCGGCGATCGAGCAGTCCGGGGGCGGGTCGATCGTGAACATGGCCTCGATCCACGGGCTGGTGGCCACCGGGATCGGGAACAGTGCGTACACCACGGCCAAGCACGGCGTGATCGGGATGACCAAACAGGCCGGGGTCGATTACGGCCCGCGCGGGGTCCGGGTGAATGCGGTCATGCCGGGCTACATCAACACGCCGCTGCTGGCCCAGGTCGACAAGACCTTCTACGACTCGCTGGTGTCCAAACACCCGGCCGGGCGGCTCGGTGAGCCCGAGGAGGTCGCGACGCTGACCGCGTTTCTGCTCTCCGACGAGGCGTCTTTCATCACCGCCTCCGCGCACTTGGTCGACGGTGGGTACTGTGCCCTCTGACCCCTACCCCCAGGAGCACTCATGGCCGAGCAACTTGATTTCCTCAATGGCGTACGCAAACTGCACGCGATGTACACCGAGCAGGTCCGGATGCTCGCCCATGCGTACGGGATGACCAATGAGCAGGCGGCGATGATGCTGGATCAGTTCGGCTACTACAACGTGGCGCGACAGATCCTGGTGGAGCCGCAGCATGATGTGACCAAGGACGGGTTGGCCGAGATCGTTCGCGAGGACGTCGACCCGGATGAGGACGAACAGTAGGTCCAATGACGCACTTCGGCCCGGGCCTGAGGGCCCGGGCCGACGCATGTCCGTCCGGACGCGAGCGTCAGTTGGCGGGGGGAGCTTGCGTGCTCGTCGAAGCTGAACCCGAACTGCTTCCGGTCCAATTGGAGCCGGTGCCGGTGCCGGTGTTCGACCCGGTCCCGGTGTTCGAGCCGGTCCCGGTGTTCGAGCCGGTGCCGGAGTTCGAGCCGGTGCCGGAGTTGGTACCGGTCCCGGAGGTCGATCCACTGCTGTAGTTCGACCCCGAACCGGTGCCGGTCCCGGAGTTCGACCCGGTCCCGGAGTTGGTCCCCGAGCCAGTGGTGCTGCCCGTGGTGGCCTTGCTCCCGGTACCCGTACCGGTGGTCGAACTCTGGGTCGGGTTCGCACCGGTCGCGCCGGTGGTGGGCCGGCTCTGCGTGGTGGCCGCGCCGGTGGGCTGCGCGGTCGGGTTGTTGGTCGCCTGGCCCTGGGTCGGGCGAGCGGTCGGGTCGGTCGCCGGCTGCTGGTTCTGGGAGTCGGTACCGGTGGTGCCGGCCTGCTTCTCGGCCTGCTTCTGCTGGGAGTACGCGCTGTTCGGGTTCAGCGCGGCTCCGTTGCTGGACACGATCTGACTGACCGTGCTGCCCGATCCGCCGGACAGGGCATGGCCGGTGACCAGCTCGTAACCGGTCACCCCGGCGATGGCAATCACGAAGGTGGCCGCCGCGCCGACGAGCACCGTCTTCAGCCGGGGGCGACGCTTGGTCGCAGGCTGCGTCGTGTCCGGGACATCCTCGGCGATCGGCAGGACATGGGTCTCATCGGTCGAATCGGCGGTCCCGGTGGCCGGAGCCACGTTGGTCACCGTGTCGGCCGGCGCCGAGTCGACCTGCACCGTGGGCAGCGACTTGGTCTCCGCGGCTGCGTCGTGGTGCTCACGATGCGCCTGTACATTCCGCTTGAACGCCTTGGACATCTTCTGGTGCCCCTGATTCAGCGTCTTGGTGTAGACCGCGCTCGCCACGGCAAGCACAGCGCTGGACAGCGCAGCACCACCGATCGTGCCGGCGACACCCAACTGGGAGCCGATCGCGGCCGAGGTCATCGAGGCGAGGGCACCCCCCACGACCGCAGGCCCCGACAGGCCAAGGCCCTTCTTTTCTTCAGGTTCCTTGTCCTCGCGCTCTTCTTCGGTGTGATCGACCCAGGTCAGTTCGGCCTGGTCGACGGTCGGTTCGGCTGTGTGCTCGGCAGTGGTGGTTGCCTTGCGCATGGTCCTCCTCCGGCTGGTTGTCGCCTACACCTCAATGAACGAGATGTGCCCTAAAAACAATCCCATAGAACCTGTGAAGTTCACAGTTTGGCAACGATTCAGACCAGGGTCTGACAAACCGTCATTGGCCCCAGACTGAGGCGGCACCGGTGTCCCCGGTCATGAAGACCAGGAACAGCAGGACCGCGCTGACGGCCACGCTGAGCCCGCCGATCACCCATTTCACCACCGGGTGGCGCAGCCGCTCCGGTCCGATCTTTGTCGAGGCGACAAGCCAGAATGCCACCACCAGGACCAGGAACACCAGGACCCAGGCGGTCAGGGTCTCACCCCAGCCGGCATGCGTGAGGGCCGCCTGGTGATCCTGGTCGGCGTGGCCGAGGTGGGTGCTCAGGAGTTCATCTCCGGCGCGGGCGGTCAGCAGCACCGTGAGCGATGTCACGGCTGAGAATGCGGGTTGCACCCAGCCGAGCCAGTGGCGTACGCGGGGGACCAGGACGGCGCCGATCTGGCCGAGGGCCGCCAGGATCACGAAGACGACGGCGAAGTGAACGAGCAGCGGGTGCAGGGGCATGGGCGCTCCGGGAAGGTCGGGAACAGAACGAGTTGAACCGTCAACATGAATGAGTGTGACAGGAGGTCCGCTCCCGAGCAACTGATCCGGTCACCCCGGCGCTCAGGCGAACAGGGCGAGCGCCATCGCCCCCGACATGCTCAGGAACGCGGTCGCGCAGAACACCAGTGCGCTCAGCGTGGACGGCTTTCCGCCCGAGCGGCCGGCCAGCGTCAGCATCATCACCAAAGCCCCGCCACAGGCCACCCACAGCACGGTTCGCAGCAGCCACTGCGGCCCCGGCGCGTTGTAGAGCAACAAGAAGATGACCGCACTGGCCACCGACACCGCCATGGTGATTCCCACGCGGCGATTGAGGGTCCCGCTCGCCGATAGCATGCCCCCAGTTTAGTCCGCCTGCCCCGGCCCGGACGGTGCCGAAGGGCCCTCAGCCGATCCCGTAGCGGTCGTAGAAATGCCCGATGGTGAGCGCCGTTGAGTCGCCCAGGTCGACGAGTTCGGCGACGAAAAACTCCTTGCCCTGGGTGATCCCGGAAACACCCTGAACGAGGTTGCCGCGAGCACCCTCGAACACCTGGTGGAGCACCTGTACGCCATGGCGCCAGGCCTCGTCCACGCCTTCGCGCAACCGGTCGGCGGGGACATCGAAAGAGATGCTCCCCATGATGCTGCTGCCGAGCCCGCCACCGGGGCCGACGCTGATCTCGGAGCCGGTGACCCCGGGAGCCGCCGCGATCGCCTCGTTCACCTCAGCCACGCCGGGCCGCGAATTGCAGCCCAGGAGCGGTGCGAACAGTCCCAGTGGGGCCGCCAGGAGCAGGTGCCGGCGGGTCGGTTTCAATCGTGGCTGGGCTCGGGGATCCATGGCCCGGCAGCGTAGTGCGGCGGGGGTGCACCCGGCCCCGGGCCGAGCGTCGCCCCCGGACCGCACGCCGTCGGTGCCTCAGAACAGCTGGCGCAGGTTCGTCCGGGCCAGGTCGATCAGCTCGTCACCACGCCCCGACATCACCGTCCGCAGGGTGTACAACGCGAAGCCCTTGGCCTGTTCGAGCTGGATCGTCGGCGGGATGGTCAGCTCCTGCGGATCGGTGACCACGTCCACCAGGGCCGGTCCGTCGTACGCGAAGGCCTCGCTCAGGGCGGCATCCACGTCCTCGGAGCTCTCCACCCGAATGCCCTTGATCCCCATCGCGCGGGCGACGGCGGCGAAGTCGGGGTTGTCCAGATCGGTGGCAAAGGGGACGATCCCGGCGGCCTTCATCTCCAGTTCCACGAAGTTCAACGAGGAGTTGTTGAACACCACCACCTTCGCCGGCAGACGCATCTGCACCAGCGTCAGCAACTCACCCAGCAGCATGGTCAGGCCGCCGTCCCCGGAGAGGGTGACGGTTTGCCGGTCCCGCTCCCGGGCCAGTACGCCGATCGCCTGCGGGACGGCATTGGCCATCGACCCGTGCGAGAAGGAGCCGAGCAGCCGGCGCCGCCCGTTCATTTTCAGGTAGCGCGCGGCGTACACCACGGGGGAACCGACATCGGGAATGAAGACCGCATCGTCGGCGGCGAGCGCACTGATCCGCTGGGCGAGGTACTGGGGATGGACCGCGGCTCCGCGACGAGCGGGGGTGGCCAGGTCGTCCAGCTTCTCCCGGGTCTTGGCGTAGTGCTTCAGCGCGGTCTGCAGGTGGTGGTCTTTCTTCGGTTCCAGCAGCGGCAGCAGGGCCGTCGCGGTCTCGGCTACCCCGCCGACCAGGGCGACCTCGACCGGGTGCCGCTTGCCGATCTGCTCACCGCGCAGATCCACCTGGATCACTTGCGCGCTGTCGGGGAAGAACTGGGGATAGGGGAAGTCGGTTCCCAGCATCAGGATGGCCTCGGCCTCCCACATGGCCTTGTAGCCGCTGGAGAAGCCGAGCAGTCCCGTCATGCCGACGTCGTAGGGGTTGTCGTACTCCAGGTGGTCCTTGCCGCGCATCGCGTGCACGATCGGCGCCTGCAACCGCTCCGCCAGGGCGAGCACCTCGCGGTGGGCGCCGGCGGTCCCGGCGCCGCCGAGGATGGTCACCGACCCGGCCGCGTTCAGCACCGCCGCGGCCCGGCCGAGGTCCGCGGCCACCGGGACAACGGTGGAGCGGGCCCGGGTCACCCGGACCTCGCGGGTGTCCTGGGCCTCCGCGGAGGCCACGTCCCCGGGGATGACCAGGACGGCCACGCCGCGGCGTTCGATCGCGGCGCGCATGGCCACTTCGAGCAGCCGTGGCAGCTGCTTTGGGTCGGCGACGTACTCGACGTACACCGAACATTCCCGGAACAGTTCCTGGGGATGGGTCTCCTGGAAGTAGCCGGTGCCGATCTCGGAGGTCGGGATGTGCGCGGCCAGGGCCAGTACCGGCACCCGGCTGCGTTGGGCGTCGTAGAGCCCGTTGATCAGATGCAGGTTGCCCGGGCCGCAACTGCCGGCACACACCGCCAACTCGCCCGACATCTCCGCCTCCGCCCCGGCGGCGAAGGCGGCAGTCTCCTCGTGGCGGACGTGGACCCATTCGATTTCGTGGTGCGTACGCAGCGACTCGGTGATGGCGTTCAACGAGTCGCCGGGTACGCCGTAGACCCGCCGAACGCCATTGAGCGAAAGCATCCGGATGAGATTTTCGGCAACGCTGACCATGACCCCCACCGTAGAGCAGGGGTCCCGGGCCCCGGTCGGCGAACCCGCCGAAGCTCAGTCGCCGACGGCTTCCCGGCCCCGGCGGACCAGCTTCGGATCCGGCTCGGCGACGATCGCGTGATCCTTGTCGTCGTAGTCGAACTGGCTCAGGAAGGCCCGCATCGCGTTGATCCGGGCCCGCTTCTTGTCGTTGGACTTGATCGTGATCCACGGCGCGTAGTCGGTATCGGTGCGCAGGAACATCGCTTCCTTCGCCGTGGTGTACGCCTCCCACTTGTCCAGCGACTCCAGGTCCATCGGCGACAGCTTCCAGCGCCGGACCGGGTCGATCTGGCGGATCGCGAACCGGGTGCGTTGCTCGTGCTGGGTCACCGAGAACCAGAACTTGGTCAGGTGGATGCCGGAATCGACCAGCATCTTCTCGAACAGCGGCGCCTGCTCCATGAAAGTCTCGTACTGCTCATCGGTGCAGAACCCCATCACCCGTTCCACGCCGGAGCGGTTGTACCAGGAGCGGTCGAACATGACGATCTCGCCGTGGGTGGGCAGGTGCTGGATGTAGCGCTGGAAGTACCACTGGCCGCCCTCGCGGTCCGACGGCTTGGCCAGCGCGACCACCCGCGCGTACCGCGGATTGAGGTGCTCGGTGAAGCGCTTGATCGTGCCACCCTTGCCGGCCGCGTCGCGGCCCTCGAACACGATCACGAAGCGCCGGTCGTTGTCCTGGGCCCAGTACTGCAGCTTGAGCAACTCGATCTGGAGCTGGTACTTGATCTCGTCGTACTCGTCCTGCTTCATCCGGGTGGGATACGGGTAGTCCTCTTCCCAGGTCTCCACCGCCGAACCGCCCGGATCGATCAGGTCGGGGTCTTCGCCCTTGCCGCCGCGTACTGAGTAGCCCATTTGTCGGAGATGATCGATGTATTCGCGCAGGTTCTGCTGAGCCATGGGGCAGAGCCTAGCGCCCCTTCGCACGGCTGCAACGCGTGGTTAAGTAGGGCCCGTGAATGAGCTGCGCATCATCGCCGAAACCGTCGCCGCGGCCGCTGCTGAGCAGGCGGCCCGGCTGCGAGTGGCCGGGGTCGAGGTGGCCGGAGTGAAGTCCAGCCAGACCGATGTGGTCACCCTCGCCGACCAGCAGACCGAAACCTGGATCCGGGACGAACTCGCCCGACTGCGGCCCCGGGACGGGATCCTCGGGGAGGAGGGCAACAGCGTCACCGGCACCTCCGGAATCACCTGGATCGTCGACCCGATCGACGGCACCGTGAACTACCTGTACGCCATCCCGCAGTGGGCGGTCTCCATCGCCGCGGTCGAGGGCGACCCCGACCCCGCCACCTGGACCGCGCTGGCCGGGGCGGTCGCCAACCCCGGCCCCGGCGAGGTGTACGCCGCGGTGCGCGGGGAGGGGGCGTACCTGGGGGAGCACCGGCTGGAACTGGAACCCAAGCACGACCTCGGCCGGGCCCTGGTCGCCACCGGTTTCGGGTACGCCGCCAAGCGGCGCGCCGCCCAGGCCCGGATGCTCACCGCGGTCCTGCCGCGGGTCCGCGACATCCGCCGGATGGGAGCGGCCAGCCTGGATCTGTGCGCGGTCGCGACCGGACGGGTCGATGCGTACTACGAAGTGGGTCTGAAGCCCTGGGACCACGCCGCCGGGGTATTGGTCGCCCGTGAGGCGGGCGCGATCCTGGGCGGGCCCGGGGGAGCGGGTACGCCCCCGCTGGAGGCCTTCGCCTGGGCCTGCAATCCCGGCCTGGCCGAACCGTTCGCCGACCTGCTGACCGCGGCCCGGGCCGACATTCCGGAGGCGGACTGGTGACCCGCCTCGACCCGGCGTACGCCTCCACCCCGCTGGCGCCGCGGACCTGGCGGCGCTACGTCGCGATCGGCGACTCCACCTCCGAGGGCCTGGTCGACCCCGATGGGAACGGGTCCTGGATCGGCTGGGCCGACCGGTTCGCCGCCCGGCTGGCGATGGCCCAGACCGAGCCGCTGGAGTACGCCAACCTCGCCGTGGCCGGCTACCGCGCCGAACAGGTCCGCGCCACCCAACTCGACCGGGCGCTGGCGATGCACCCGGACCTGATGACCGTCGTCGCCGGGGTCAACGACGTGATCGCGCCGCGCCCGGACTTCGACACGGTGGCGACGGCATTGGCGGAGATGTTCGCCGGGGCCCGCGGAATCGGAGCGACGGTGCTCACCTTCACCACCCCCGACACCTCGGCGTGGAGCCCCGCCAGTCGGGTGGTCCGGGATCGGGTGTTGACCCTGAACCGGATCACCCGCGAGCTGGCCGCCGAGCACGGCGTCCTGTTGCTCGATTTCGCGCACATCCCGATGGCCGCGGACCCCCGGATCTGGGCGGACCGGCTGCACATCAACGCCGTCGGGCACCTGCGGACCGGGGCGGCGCTGGCCTGGCTGGTGGGCGTGCCCGGCGTGGGACCGGAGTGGGCCGATCCGCTCGGTGACGGCGCCGGCGATGCGCACGAGCCCACCGACAACCCCGCCCGCGGGCCGGGCAGTCACCTCAGTTGGGCGATCCGGCACCTGGCGCCCTGGGTGGTCACCCGGGTGCGCGGTCACCACGGGCATCACCCGCCGGAGGGCAAGCGGCCCACGCCGGTCGCGGTGGAGGTGACCCCGGCCAGTTGACGGGGTACGCCGCACCGGCGGCGACGTGCCTGTCGGACGAAAAGGTGACGCGGCCGGCCCGGGGACCCGACCCATCGCCTTCCTAGGCTCGCGGCATGCGAAAGATCCTCACGGTGATCGGTCTGGTGCTGGGGAGCCTGGCCTGGGCGTTCCTGGTGTGTGTGCTCGGGTTGTTCACCGACCTGTCGTTCTCCGCAGCCGGGTGGGCGTTCTTGGGGATCGGCTGCTGGATCGTGCCGGCCGCGATCGTCGCCGGGATGCTGCGGGGACGGTTGCGGATCGCCCTGTTGGTCGGGGTGCTCGCGGTGAGTCTGTCCCTGTCGGTTGCCTGGTGGTGGGATGCGCCCCCCTCGCACGGCCGGATCCGGGCGGTTGCCGATCGGACCCAGCTGCCGGCGGACTGGCTGCTGGAGGAATCCAAGGAGGCGGGCAACACCTGGGGTCTGTGGGGCTACTATCCCGAGATCAACCGCACGTACGCCGCCGATCCCGCGGAGATCCCGGCGGCGGCCGCGGAGTTGGAGCGGGCGGGCTGGCACGCCGAGCCGTGGGGCGAGCCGCCGGGTACCCAGCTCAGCCGGGGTCGTTGGCGGATCTTTCTGAGCGAGCAGAGGCCGGCCGGCGATCACCCGCAGGTTCGGGTCAGCTGGCACCGGTATTGAGGCCCGGCGTCATCCGGCGTCGAAGTCGCGGATCCGGCCGACCTGCATCGCCTCGATCGCGGCCCGGTCGGCGATCAGGTCGATCCCGGTGATCCGGTCGGCCTCGATGGTGAAGGAGAACACCACCATGATCCGGCCCAGGTGGGACCAGACCACGGCCGCCTCCCGGTCCACGGTGACCAGCCGGGCCGCCTGCGCCCCGCCGGCAAAGAACTGGGCGATCGGATCGGCACCGGTCGCCTCGAAGGCGCCCATCTCGCGGCCGGCCGCATCGGCCCGGACGACCGCGTCCGGATGCAGCAGGGCGAGCAGGGTGGCGAAATCGTCGCCCTTGGCCGCGGCCAGGAACGCCTCGACAATTTCCCGGCGCCGCCGCCGATCGGGCCCGGTCCCGACGGCTTCGGGTTCGCCCCCGCGTACGCGTCGCCGCGCCCGACTGGCCAGCTGACGGGCCGAGGGAACCGACCGGTCGAGCACCTCCGCGATCCGGTCGAAGGGCAGCCCGAACAGGTCGTGCAGGACGAACGCGACCCGCTCGTCGGGGGTCAGCGTCTCCAGCACGACCACCAGGGCCGCCCCGACCGAATCGGCCAACTCGGTGCTCTCCTCCGGCCCCGGCGTGGGCACCGGCGGCACCTCGGCGACCCGGTCGGCCAACTCCTCCCGGCCGGCCCGGCTGCGCAGGTGATCCAGACACAGCCGGGAGGTGACCGTGGTCAGCCAGCCGGGAAGATTCTCGATCTCCGCGGCCCCGGTCTCCCCGCGATGGCGCTGATACCGCAGCCACGCCTCCTGGACCACGTCCTCGGCCTCGGCGTCCGACCCGAGCATCCGGGTCGCCAGTGCGGTCAGGCGAGGCCGTTCGGCCTCGAAGTCCTCGGTGCTCATCGTTTCCTCCGCTGATCCGGTGGTGGTGCTGTCACACTCGGTGCAGCCGATCCGTCACTTGATTGACGGGCCGCACCACCGGCTTGTGACACCACCCAAGGAATTCCGCCGAATCGGGATTCCCCGAAGGAGAACACATCATGTCCACTCTCGGCAGCATCATCTACCCGGTCTCCGACCTCGACGCCGCGAAGAAGCTGTTCGGCACCCTGCTCGGGGCCGAGCCGCACACCGACACCCCGTACTACGTCGGCTACAACATCAACGGTCTGGAGATCGCCCTCAACCCGAACGGCCACGCGCAGGGGCTGAAGGGGTCGGTGCCGTTCTGGACCGTTCCCGACGTCGCCGCCGCGGTCGCCGAACTGGTCGCGGCCGGTGCCACCCTCACCCAGGACACCAAGGATGTCGGCGGGGGCGCCATCACCGCCGCCCTGGTCGACGGCGACGGGAATGCGATCGGCCTGATCCAGGGCTGAGTCCGCCGGCGTCGAGCGAGCCGGCCTCAGCCCTGGCCGACCGCGTCGAGCAGGCCCTGGTCGTTGAACCGGACGGTCATGTCCCCGTCGGGGCAGCCGACCCGCATGGTGTGGAAGCCCTGGTCCCAGCCGTACTTGAGCTGACGGGCCTGGACGTAGCCCTGCACCGCGCGGCGATGGTCATGCACCAGGTCCTGCTCGATCGGCGCCCGCACCGCCTCGGCGAAGGTGTGAACACTTGCCCGGGGCGGGGTGAAACCGGCCGGATCGACCAGCAGGACCAGGTCGGTGCCACCCGAGGACACCACCTGGCCGACCGCGAAGGCGGTGATTCGGCAACACACCGCGGCCATCCGCAGCACCGTCCGGGTGACCTGGGACTCCTCCAGATCGATCACCGGGGTGGTCAGCTCGGACAGTTCCCGGGCCTGCCCGAACGCGCGGACCCGTTCGACGAGCTTGGTGATCGGCTGATCGGCGAAGTTGGGATCGGACCAGGCCCAGGTCAGCCGCGCCGGATCGTGGGTGACCCAGCCGGCCACATGGGCGACCGCGACGACCTCGTTGCGCTTGTGCAGCTTCGGTTCGTAGGTGATCTGGCGCCGGGCGAAATCGATCTTGTGCTCGCCGACGCCCCCGCCGGTCTGTTCGTCCAGCCAGCGTGCGTACGCGGCCTGGTCCTCGACGTACACCAGGATCGAGTCGTCCACGACGTTGGCGAAGGTCAGCGTGCTCATGGCGCCCATTCAACCAGCGCCGCGGCCGCGGGAGCGCAACCGGGCGAACCGGGCCGGCACCCGAGCCCGGGAATCCGGGCCGGATTCAGGCGGTACGCCGGCTCGGCAGGTTCTTGCGGGCGTACCGGCTCACCCGATGCGTGTCGTAGGAGTCGACCGCGGCGCCGATCCCGCCCCCGAGCACCGGGATCCGCTTGCTCATCGCGACCGCGACACCCTTGCCGGTCATCCGGGCGACCAGTTCGGCAGCCACCCGGTCGGAGATCTTCTGATCCAGCATCGGGTCATAGACCGGCGCGGTCGCAATCACCAACGGGCTGGACGGCAGGCCCTGCTCCTCCAGCGCCTCGGCCAGGTCGTCCCCGACCATGCACATGGCGATCGCGGTACGCACCCGCTGGTCGTTCAGGTCGTAACCGCGCAGATGCGCGATGCTGGCGACCAGCCGGGCCTGCAGGATCGTGACCCCGGCGAGGTTGGCCGGGACCCCGACGATCATCGTGATCAGGCCGCCGATGTTGGTGACGAAGCCCTGGGCGCCGGCCAGGCCGACGTGCTGCTTGACCATCGAGTCGATAGCCGGCTCGGCCGCGCCGTGCTTCTGCATCGCCTGGGCGGCCGCCACGCGGGCGCCGGGCAACTGCTTCCACCCCTCGATCGCCACCTGCAGGATCGTCCGCAGCGCGCGGGAGGAGGCGTTGGGAGCCAGATGGGCGACCGGGACCAGCGAGTCGGCGATCATCTTGTTCACGTTGTTGGCCATCTGCAATCTCCTTCGCGCGGCGGCCCCTCCAGCCTACGCAGTGCGGCGAAGACGGCGACCAGTATCTCCCCGGAGCCGACCCTGATTCCCCGGTTACCCGGTGGGGCTTGACGGCCGGGGTCAGAATTGCCTCGTGATCAACCCCACCGACCCCGACACCTGGCCGGATCAGGATCTGGTGTTCGGCAGCGAACAGATGGATCCGCCGGCCGTGCTGGAGGCGTACCGGCTGGGGCTGTTCCCGATGCCGCTGGACGAATACGGTTTCGTCGGCTGGTTCTCCCCGATGGAGCGCGGCATTCTTCCGCTGGACGGCCTGCGGGTGACCCGGTCGCTGCGCAAGATGATCAAGCGGTACCGGGTCAGCGTGGACCAGGATTTCCGCGGTGTGGTGCAGGGCTGTGCCGATCCGCACCGGGAGGGCCGGTGGATCGACACCGAGGTCACCGAGGTCTACACCGCGCTGCACGAGGCCGGGTACGCCCACTCGGTCGAGGTCTGGAACGCCGATGACGTGCTGGTCGGCGGGCTGTACGGGATCTCGGTCGGCGGTCTGTTCGCCGGGGAATCGATGTTCCACCATCCCGAACTCGGCCGCGACGCCTCCAAGGTCGCCCTGGTCACGCTGGTGGAGTTGCTGCGCGCGTCCGGGCCCGAGGGGCGGCTGCTCGACGTGCAGTGGCAGACCGACCACCTGGCCAGCCTCGGGGTGATCGAGGTGACCCGGGCCGACTATCTCGATCTGCTCGAGGAGGCCCTGACCGTGCCGCCGCCCTGCTGGGACCTGCCCGGGAGAGGATGAACCATGCCCGAGATGCCCGAGGTGGAGTCCCTGCGTACCTTCCTCATCGAGCGTGCCCGCGGCCGGGTGGTCGCACAGACCTACCTGACCGCGTTCTCCGCGCTCAAGACGTACGCCCCGCCGCTGGACGCGCTGCACGGACTGGAGGTCGAGCAGATCGACCGGCACGGCAAGTTCCTCGATCTGACCGTCGGTGGGCTGCACCTGATCACCCATCTGGCCCGGGCCGGCTGGCTGCGCTGGCGCGAGGAGATGCCGGTGAAGCCGCCGCGGCCGAGCAAGAATCCGCTGGCGCTGCGGGTGGTCCTGGACGACGGGTCCGGGTTCGATCTCACCGAGGCCGGGACCCAGCGCAAGCTCGCGGTGTACGTGGTGCACGATCCCGCCGAGGTGCCCGGGATCGCCACGCTCGGGCCGGATCCGCTGGCCGAGGACTTCGACCGCACCGCCTTCGCCGCGATCCTGAAGCAGGCCGGTCGGGCGCAGCTCAAGGGGGTGCTGCGGGACCAGAAGATCCTCGCCGGGATCGGGAACGCCTACTCCGATGAGATCCTGCACGCCGCGAAACTGTCCCCGTTCAAGGGCGCCGACCGGCTCACCGAGGAGGAGACCGATCGCCTGTACGCCGCCCTGCGCGCCGAACTCGGCGATGCGGTGGCGCGCAGTTCCGGGCTGGCCGCCCAGGATCTGAAGGCGGAGAAGAAGTCCGGGATGCGGGTGCACGGGCGTACCGGCGAGCCGTGCCCGGTCTGCGGCGACACCGTCGCGGAGGTGTCGTTCGCCGACTCCTCGCTGCAGTACTGCCCGACCTGCCAGACCGGCGGGAAGCCGTTGGCCGACCGGCGGATGTCCCGGCTGCTCAAATAGTCCGCTGCTCGAGCCGGCGGCGGCGCTGGGGTCAGCGGCCGCCGGGACCGCCGCCGTTGCCACCGGGGGCGCTGCCGGCGCTCGGGGTGGTCCGGGTATCGACCGGGACGGTGAGCGCGGCGGTGTACCCGGAGCTGACGTCGCCGCTCATCGTGGCCAGCTGGTGAGCGGCGGAATCGTCTCCGAAGACGTTGTCGCTGGACAGGGTGATCCGGGCCAGGTTGGTCACCGACTGCTCGTAGCCGCTGGTGGCGTAGACCGTGTCGCACACGTTCTGCGGCAAGGCGAGCTGGGAGGTCGCGATCTTGTTCGCGGCGTCGGTGATCTTGGACTGATCCGGGTAGACCTCGAAGTGGATGTGCGGCCAGCGGCCGGAGTAGCAGGCGGGGAAGATGCTGGTGAACTCCACCACCCCGGCGGCATCGGTGACCTGGACGCCGCGCAGGTAGTTCTCGTTCTTGACCGCCGCGGAGTACATCGAGTAGTTGCCCGCCCGGTCGCAGTGCCAGACGTAGACCGCGACGCCGGCGAAGGGCGCGCCACCGCTGGCCAGATCCAGGACGGTCAGCTTGATGGTCAGCGGGATGCCCTCGGCGGTGGTCGTGGAGGTGCCGAAGCTGGACCGGATGTCGCTGCGGACCACGCCGGACTGCTCCAGCACATCGGCGCCGTTGGAGCCGTCGCCGGGATAGGGGCCGGCGGTCTCCTCGGGGATCTCGGTCAGGTCGGCGGCGGCCGCTGCCGCGGTGGTGGCGGCAGCGCCGGCGGTGGTGGCGGCTGCGCTGGGGGTGGTCGCGGCGCTCGGCGTGGTGCCGGTGCTGCCGCCGGGCGTACAGGCACTGATCGCGAGGGCGGCGGCCCCGGCGCCGAACAGGCCGAGCAGGCCGCGCCGGGTCCGCAGCGTCCCCAGATCGAACTGCAGGCCCTGATCCTGCGGCGGCTCGGTCGGATTCGGCAGGATGCGGCCCTCGAAGGTAGGGCGATTCGGGTCAGTCATGATGCTCTCCTCTGATCGGGTGTTCGGGACTGCAACTACCGTCCCGGGTGGGGCTGTGCGGTTGCTGTGCGATCGCTGTGTCGGGCGTACGAGTCGGCTCAGGTCAGGATCGCCAGCCGGCCGGTGGCCCGGGTCATCGCCACGTACCGGTCGACCGCGCCCTCGATTCCGTCCCCGAAGGCGCTCTCGATCCGATCGCCGACGGCGGGCGGATCGACCAGGACGACCAGGTCGAACTCCAGGCCCTTGGCCTGTTCGGGGGTGAGGGAGGAGATCCGGTCGGCGCCGGGGTAGGTCGGGTCGCCGATGACGCAGGCGATCCCGGCGGGATGGTCGGTGGCCCAGTCCGCCAGCAGCCGGTCCCGGTCGGCGCGGGCGGCGTACTGCACCGGCTCGCCGGTCTCGCGGATCGAGGTGGGCACGTTCGCGTCCGGCAGCGCGGCCCGGATCACCGGCTCGGCGGCGGCCATGATCGCGGCCGGGGTGCGGTAGTTCACCGACAGCGTCGACACGGTGATGTGGTCCAGGCCGATCCGTTCAAGCCGTTCGGTCCAGGACTCGGTGAACCCGTGCCGCGCCTGGGCCCGGTCCCCGACGATGGTCAGGCTGCGGGAGGGACAGCGGGCCAGCACCATCTGCCACTGCGCGTCGGTCAGTTCCTGGGCCTCGTCGACGACCACATGGGCGAACGGGCCGAGCAGCCGATCGGGTTCGGCCTCGGCGACCACATCCGGGTCGTCCAGGGCGCCGCGCAGGTCCTCCCCGCGCAGCATCGACATCACCTGCATCTCGGTGGCGTCGCTGGCGATGAGTTGGTCGATCAGCAGGTCCATCTCGCGTCGGTTGTCGGCCAGCGCCCGGGCCCGTTCCCGCGCCCGACGGCCGGCGGTCGGGTCGCCCACCCGGCGTCGGGCGGCGTCCAGCAGCGGCAGGTCCGCGTCGGTCCAGGCGTACGCCTCGGCGCGTTGCAGCGTGGCGACCTCGCCGGGGGTGAGCCACGGCGCGCACCGCTGCAGAGACGCCGGCTTCGACCACCACTCGGCGACCAGATCGGTCGGCTGCAGCATCGGCCAGGCCTCGGCCAGGGCGGCGACCAGTTCCTCGTCCTCCTGCAGCGCGGCGACCACCTCCGCCGGCTCGACCTCGGGTTCGCCCCATTCATCGAGCAGATCCTCGCCGAGCTGATCGGCGGCGATCTCGCCGAGGACTTCCCAGATCTCGGGGTGGGCCTCGTTGTGCGGAGTGCCCGATTCGACCGCGCCGAACGCGTCGGCCCAGTCGCTGGGGGTGAAGCGGACCTCGCCCCAGTCGGTGTCCACGTCGACGGCGGCCCGCGGCGGCCGCTCGTAGTGGGCGACCGCGGCCTCGATCGCGTGGACCAGCGGCGCCTGCGCCTTGAGTGAGCGCACCTGCGGATCGGGCTCGCGGGAGGCCGTGGCGCCCTCGGGGACCAGGTCGCGCAGGGTGGCGGTCAGCACGCCCTCCTCGCCGAGGCTGGGCAGTACGTCGGAGACGTAGTCGAGATATTGGGGTGACGGGCCCAGGAACAGGACGCCGCCGTGTCGGTGTCCCAGGCGCGGGTCGGCGTACAACTGGAACGCGGTGCGGTGCAGCGCCACGACGGTCTTCCCGGTGCCCGGGCCGCCGTCGACCACCAGGGCGCCGCGGGAGTCGGCCCGGATGATGGCGTCCTGGTCGGACTGGATCGTGGCCAGCACATCGCGCATCCGCGGCGTGCGGGCCCCGCCGAGACTGGCGATGAAGGCGGACTGGTCGTCCAGCGGGGCGCCGTCGACCAGAGCGTCGGGGTCGAAGACCTCGTCCCAGTAGTCGACCACCCGGTCGTGGGACCAGCGATACCGGCGCCGACTGCGCAGGCCCAGGGGCTGCGCGTGGGTCGCGGCGAAGAAGGGCTCGGCGGCCGGCGCGCGCCAGTCCACCAGCAGCGGGTCGTCGCCGTCGCGCAGGCCCAGCCGGCCCACATAGGTGATCGACCCGTCGGTGCCGACCATTCGGCCCAGGCACAGGTCGAGGCCGTAGCGGCTCATCAGCCGGAGCTGGGAGGTCAGCCGGTGCACCTCCTGATCTCGCTCCAGGGCCGCGGTCCCGCCGGTCCCCGGTGCGCGCCGGGCGGTGGCGAGGCGCTGGGTGAGGTCGGTGACAGTCGTGTCCAGCGTGGCCGCGACGCGGGCGAAGAACTGCTCGTCGGCGGCGATCAGGGTCGCGGTGGCCTTGGCGGACAGAGCCTCGGGCAGGGCGAAGGCGGATCCGGAGCGGGGTTCGGTGGTGGCGGAGGAAGTACTCACGGCGCCGATTGTGCGCCCGGACCCGGGTCTTGCCACAAGCCCCCATCTGTGGCATAGATTGAAAGTGGCGGGACAGGATTGTGGTTCTTGGATCGGCGCCTCCGCGTCGGCCTTCTCTGGCGCACCGAGCAAATTGTCACCACCCACCGATAGCGTCTTCTCAGTGTCGAGGACGAGGGAGGCTGTCGATGACCTCGAGCGCGGGGGACGCGTCGGGAAGTGGGGCTGGTCCGGTCGGCGCCTCTCCGCTGAGTCGGCGGCACTCGGTCGATCTCTATCCGTGGCAGCAGGCCGCACTCGAGGCTTGGCGGGCCGCTGATCGGCGCGGTGTGGTCCAAGCGGTCACCGGGGCCGGGAAGACGCGCGTCGGCGTCGGGGCCATTGCCGAGGCACTCGCGGCCGGGCGGCGCAGTGTGGTCATCGTGCCCTCACGTGTCTTGGTGGAACAATGGCTCAGCACTCTTCGGGAACTACTTCCGAGGGTCAAGGCTGTGGCTGGAATCCGACCGGATGCCCAATGGCAAGTCTGCGTTACGACGGTCCAGGCGGCGATGAATCGACCCGTACTGAAGCGCGGCGAACAAGGGCTTCTGGTCGCGGATGAATGCCATCGCTACGGTGCAGAGCAGTTTTCAAGGGCACTGCGCCCCCACTATGAGTGGCGGCTCGGCCTGACGGCCACGTTGGAACGCGGGGATTCCGGGGACAAGGTCCTCGCTTCCTATTTCGGGTCCACCGTCTATGAGGTCGGCTACGGCGAGGCGTTGGCCGGGGAGCTCATCGCACCTTTTCGATTCGCCCACGTGAGCGTGCCGCTCACCCCGGAAGAGCGGGCCCAATACGACGAACTCTCCGAGGGCCTGCGAAAGGACCGGGACACGCTGGTCGTCCGATATGGAATCCCGCTCGACCCCATTGGCGAGTTTCTACAGGCCGTGAGCACGATGGCGGATGACCGCACCGCCTCCAGCGGCGGGGGGTTGGCTCGAAGATACTTGGCGCGCTTCGCGCGACGTAAGAAGCTCCTGGCCGAGACGCGAGTGAAGCAGTTCGCCCTGGCCGCTTTGGCGCCTGCGGTCAGGGCCTCTGCGGGCACGATCGTTTTCACCCAGACTCAGGAGTCCAGTGAGCGTTCCGCAGAGATGCTGCAACAGATGGGGTACACAGCTGCTGCGGTCCATGCTGGCCTGGACCAAGATGAGCGGGAAGAACGGATCGACTTCTTCCGGGATCGGACGGTGAGCGCACTGACAGCGCCACGGATCCTCGATGAGGGGGTCGATGTGCCTGAGGCAGATCTCGGCATCATCCTCGCCTCCAACCGGAGTCGCCGCCAACTGGTACAGCGGCTCGGCCGTGTGCTTCGCAAACGCCCGGGAAAGGTTGCTCGCTTCGTGGTGCTGTACGCCGCCAAAACTGTTGAGGATCCTTTCGCAGGTGCTTACGTGCCCGACTTCTACGACCTGTGCCTTCCCTATGCCCAAGAAGTTCGACGCTTCGATCTGGCCCGGCCGGAATTGGATGACCTTCTGGCCTTCTTGGGCGAACACGCGGATCCTGGCGCCGGCACGACATTGGCCGGACACCTCGGTACCCTGCCCGCGCAGGCCGCTGGAAGGGATCAGCCCTCCAATCCTGCGTCGGACGAAACGCATGATTCGCGAGGTGGCGACAGCCCCACCTCGGTCGTCGCAGGCTCGTCGGAAGCCCGCGATGCTCCGGGCGGAGCCACCGATTGCGGTCAGGAGATCACGGAGGAAGGGGAGCTTGAGCCGATCCTGACCACGGCGACTTTGCCTGACCTCACGAAGCTCTATCTGCAGGAGGCCGGCAGAATGCCGCTGCTGACCTCGGCCCAGGAGCAGGAATTGGCCAAGACCATCGAGGCTGGCCTCTACGCCGAGTATCTGCTGCATTTGGGCGATGAGCACTTCCCCTCGGCGGAGTTGAAGAACCTCGTGAGATTGGGTGCGGCAGCCAAGGAAAGAATCATTTCGGCCAACCTGCGGCTGGTGGTCAAGCTCGCCAAGCGATACGCCGGACGTGGTGTCGAGTTCCTGGATCTGGTTCAGGACGGCAATATCGGGCTGATGCATGCGGTTGACAAGTTCGATTACACCCTGGGAGGCAAATTCTCGACATATGCGACCTGGTGGATCAAGCAGGCGATCGCTCGTGGGATGGCGGACACGGGACGTGCCATTCGGCTTCCGGTTCACGTCGGTGACCTGATGCGCAAGGTCGATCGCGCCCGAAAATCGGCGCAGTTGACCTGGCGCCAGCTACTGAAGGCGCACCCTCACGGAATCGCAGAGCTTGACGTCGATCGGCCGACGCTTGAACAGCTGGCGCGATTCTCCCAGGCAATAGTGAGTGTCGAGGATATCCAAGACTTCGACGACTCGATGCTGACCGAGCTGAGCGCTGATGCGCCGGAGTCGACTGTCGAGGCTGTGGTCGACCGGCTGGCTCTCCAGCAGCGGTATACGGAGGTCATGGACTGGGTGGAATTCGAGGACCCCCGCGGGGCATTTGTGTTGCGAGCTCGCTACGGAGTGCTCACTTCTGAACCCGAGACTCTGGAAGTAATCGGGGCTCGGCTGGGAGTGACTCGGGAGCGGGCCCGGCAGTTGGAGAAGGCGGCGCTTGAGCTGGCGCGCGAGATCAGCGTTGAGATGGCCGGGATCCCCGTGGTGAAGCCGCGCCGGGCAGCCGGGATCGTTTCGGCACGCGCACCGGAGGCCGTGCCCCGCCGGGCCATCGGCTGACCCCGCCGCGCAGAGGCGGGGAGTCGGCCTCGAGTGGGCGGATCCTGCCACCAGACGGCTTGATCGGGCCGAAATCGGGGGTCTTCTGTGGTCTGGCGGCAGGATCGGCCCACTTTCTCGAGTAGACCGGCACCTGGGGGCTGCCCAGGTCTGCGCCGAGGGTGTCCGGGAGGGCAACGGCCATCGCGCGACCGATCTGGCGCCGGGCGGCTTCCTGTACTGGGCCTTTGCTCTGCTATCTCGTCCCGCCGTTGTCGATCACCTGTCTGCCGCCGCGGGCGAAGCCTGCCCCTGGCGCAGCCGTCGAGTGGGCGAATCCTGCCACCAGACGGCTTGATCGGGCCGAAATCGGGGGTTTTCGGTGGTCTGGCGGCAGAATCGGCCCACTTTCTCGAGTAGACCGGCGCGTGGGGGCCGGACTGGGGGCTGACGCGACGCCGGAGAGGTCTGGGAAGGGCGCCGGGGGAGGTCTGGGGACGCGAGGCCGGGGAGGTCTGGGGACGCGAGGCCGGGGAGGTCCGGGAGGGCGCCGGGGGAGTGGGCCGCGACCGGCGGGGCGGCCTCGCAGCTTCCCGCGATGGATACTTCGCCCAGGGCCGTTGCCGCGACGGACTTGTTCATCGCGCGGGTCGACTTGCTTCCCGCTGCTGCTGCAGCAGTCGCGGGAGCATTGGTGAATCGCGGGGTCGGGGATCGCATCGCGGGAGGGTGCCGGCCCGAGTTATCCATCGCGGGAAGGGGCCGGCCCGAGCGATCCATCGCAGGAAGGTCCCCGCCCGAGCGATCCATCGCGGGAAGGTGCCCGCCCGAGCGATCCATCGCGGGAAGCCTCTCGATGGGACGGACCTGTCGCGGAAGCGCTCGACCCGTCGCTGGCACCGCGCGAGGCGGCCAGGGGCCACCTGAGGCGCGCGGACGCCCTCAGCCCACGAAGCGAACCGAGCGAACGCTCAACTGCTTGTCCGCGGCGTTCGCGCAGGCCTGCAGCCCGGGCAGGGCGTACGCGGTCAGCCACCGGGTATTCGGCGGAATCACCTGGATCCCGTACGCCGGCACCGCCTGGCATCCCGACACCGCCGAGGTTCGCTTGATCCGGATCTCACTGGCGGCCCGCTCACCCGGACTCAGGGTGATCTGGTTGCCCTGATAGGTCCGATCCCGGGCCCCGTCGGCCCCGATCTGGCGACCGTCGGCGGCGACGAAATCGACCCCCGGGAAGCCCTTCATCGTGCACGCCGCCGAGCCGAGGTTCTGCAGCCACAACAGGTACGCATCGAAGTCGGCGCCACTGGCCGCCGGGTCGGCGACCACCCACAGGGACAACTGCGCCTGCCCACACTCGCCCGCCGCGGCCGTGCCACTGCCCCCGGCAGCGTTGCCGCCAGCGCCACCCCCAGCACTCCCACCGCCGGTGGCCCGGCCGCCCGTCGCCGGCGGCTGCGTCGTGGGCCCGGGCGGCCCGGACGGTGCCGGTGCCTGCGGTTCCAGCTCGACATCCTGGCGCGGGGCCGGCGTACTCGGCTCGGCGGCCGGGGCGGTCGGTCGGTCCGCCGGTGTGACCGGGGCGATCGAAGCGGGCCCGGCGGGGTGCTCGCCGGCAGCCTGCGACGGGACCGCCCGGCCGGCATCGGTGCGTGAGCGGAGCACATCGAAGGGCGTGGTGCACGCCCCGAGTCCCAGGGACAGCACGAGTGCTCCGATCACGCAACCACCGCGACTGACCACCATGCGAGTCCCCCAACTTCATGGCTTAGCGCGGTATAACCCCCCGCTGCAGCATCCTTGCACCGACTCTAGCGATCGGGCAAGGGAACCGGCTGTCCGACAATGCAAGGACTTGCGGCGCTAGGGTTTCTCGTATGGCCGACTCCGCTGAAATCTTTGCCGCCGTCGAGCGGGAACTCCCGGGGGTCCGCGAGACCCTGGCCGAGCTGATCCGGATCCCGTCGATCAGTTCCGATCCCGACCATGTCGCCGATGTGCGGGCCAGCGCGGAGTTCGTCGCCCGGCAACTGCGCGAGGTCGGCTGCCCGGAGGTGGAGATCATCAGCGAAGGTGGCGGCAAGCCGGCCGTGCTCGGCCGCTTCCCGGCCCCGGCGGGCCAGCCGACGATCACGCTCTACTCCCACCACGACGTCCAGCCCACCGGACTCGAGGAGTCCTGGACCAGCGCCCCGTTCGATCCGACCCAGCGCGGGGAACGCCTGTTCGCCCGCGGTGCCGCCGACGACAAGGGCGGCATCGGTGTCCACCTGGCCGCGCTGCGCGCCTGGGCCGGCAAACCCCCGATCGGCGTCACGGTCTTCATCGAGGGGGAGGAGGAGATCGGCTCCCCGACCCTCGACCAGATTCTCGACAAGCACGGCGACAAGCTCGCCTGTGACGTCTTCCTGATCTGCGATTCCGGCAACTGGCAGGTGGGTACGCCCGCCTTCACCACCAGCCTGCGCGGCATGGGCGACATCACCGTCGAGGTCGCCACCCTCGACCACGCGGTGCACTCCGGCCAGTACGGCGGGGTTGCCCCCGACGCGCTGATGACCCTGGTCCGCCTGCTGGCCACCCTGCACGACGACCGGGGCCGGGTCGCGGTCGCGGGGCTGACCAGTTCCGCCGGGCCCGAGCTCGACTACTCCGAGGAACGCGTCCGCGAGGAGATCGGCGTACTGGACGGGGTCGAGCTGATCGGCGACGGCTCGCTGACCGATCGGATGTGGATGAAGCCTTCACTGAGCATCATCGGCATCGACACCACCTCGGTCGCCAAGGCCTCCAACACCCTCATCCCGTCCGCGCGGGCCAAGATGAGCCTGCGGATCGCCCCCGGGCAGAGCGCCCCCGAGGCGATGCAACTGGTCGCCGATCACCTGCGGGCGCACGCCCCCTGGGGCGCTCGGGTCACGGTCACCCTGGGCGACTACGGCAACCCCTTCGTCACCCCGCTCACCGGCCCGTACGCCGGTACCGCCCGCCAGGTCTGGGCCGAGGCCTGGGGAGTGGAGCCGGTCGAAATGGGGCTCGGCGGCTCGATCCCGCTGGCCCAGGATTTCGCGGACCGCTTCCCGGCGGCTACCGTTCTTCTGACCGCCGTGGTGGACCCCGATTCGCGGATGCACGGCATCGACGAATCCCTGCATCTGGGCGACTTCGCGCGCGCGTGCCGGGCCGAAGCGCTGCTGCTGGGACGCCTGGCCCGCTGACCGAAGCCCTGGAGGAGCCCATGCCCAAAACGCACGAGATCACGATCGTCGGGGGCGGCGTCGCAGGGTTGGCTCTGGCGGCGGCGCTGGACCCCGAACTGTGGCGGGTCACCATCTTCGAACAGCGCGAGAAGCTGCCGACCGTCGAATCCGCGATGGGCATGTGGCCGATCGCGCAGAAGGCGCTGGCGTACCTCGGCCTGCACGACCTGCTGAACGCGGCCGTCCCGTGCAAGAAGGTCGTCATCTCCACCGCCGACGGGCGCCCGCTGCTCGCCCTGCGGACCAACATCAAACTGCTCACCCGACCCGCCCTGGCCCAGGCCCTGACCGACCGCCTGCCCGAGACCGTCAAGGTCGAGCATCTGCGGATCGTCGACATCGGCGACCTGCCCGGCGACCTGGTGATCGGCGCCGACGGCGTCCACAGCCGGGTCCGGAAGTGGCACTGGGGCACCAACGCGCACGGCCTGGACACCTGGGTGGTCCGGGGCACCGCCGCGATCCCGCCGATGGTCGGCCGGCTCACCGAATGGTGGGGCGAGGGAATGCTGTTCGGGATGAGCCCGAACATGGGCGACTCCACCAACTGGTACGCCACCGTCCGACAGAATCCCGGTCTGCCCGCCGAGGCGCTGGAGGAGATCCGATTCACCCATCGGGACTACCCCCGCGCGGTCCAGCGGGTGCTGGCGGCGACCGATCCGGAGCAGGCGGTCGTCCATCGCGTCTTCACCGCCCCGCTCACCACCTCCCTGGTCCGCGGTCGGGCGGTGCTCATCGGGGACGCCGCGCACGGGATGACCCCGAACGTGGCCCGCGGCGCCTGCGAATCGCTGGTCGACGCGGTCACCCTGGCCCACGAACTGAACAATCGCGGGATCCACGACGGGCCGAAGGCGTACCAGCGCCAGCGCCTGGTCCGGGGCCAGGGGGTCCGGGTCGGTGCCTCGCTGATGACCGCGGTGCAGCAGTCGCCCACCCTGCACAAGATCGCGGGGGTCTTCGGCCCGAGCTGAGCCGACCCGGGCCCCCCGGATGTGGGACTGCCGACCTCTGGCCCTGAAAGCAGAGGGCTGCGTAGCGTTGTGCTATGGGGGAAGGCGTGGTAGGGGCGCGGGTCCGCCCGGCGGTGTCGCCGGATGCGGTGGTGATTGTTCCCGGCATCATGGGGAGCAAGCTGGAAGACGATCACGGCACTATCTGGGGTGCCGATGACCTGCCCTGGTACGCCCGGGTGTGGACCAGGAAGACGACCGAACTGCCCCGGCTGGGGCTGGACGCGGCCGAACAGCGCGGCGAGTACGGCCGGGTCCGGGCGACCGGGCTGCTGAAGCTTCCGGCCTGGGCGCCGATCCTGCGCGGTTTCGAGCCGTACACCGATCTGCGCCGGGGGATCGATCAGGTCGTCGTCGACCCCGCGGCGGTGCTGGAGTTCGCCTACGACTGGCGGCTGCCGGTGGCGTACAACGGGGTCGCGCTGCAGCAGGCGGCTGCCGCGCACCTGGCCCGGTGGCGGCAGCACCCGGCGTACCAACGCTTCCGCGCCGAACTGCCCGAGGCCCGCGAGCCCCGGCTGGTCCTGGTCGCGCACTCGATGGGCGGCATGGTGGTCCGCGCCATGCCGGACCCGGCCGAGGTTCGCGCCACCATCACCCTCGGTACGCCGCTGGACGGCGCCGCACAGGCGGCCCTGATCATGAACACCGGCAAAGGGGCGCCGTTCCCGTTGCCCCAGCAACAACTCAAGCAGGTCGGCGTGACGATGCCCGGGCTGTACGACCTGCTGCCGATGTACCGCTGCCTGGAGTCCGCGGACCCGACCCAGGACCCGGTCCGGCTGACCCCCGAGGTCGTGGCGACACTGGGCGGGAGCGCCGACCTGGCCGCGACCGCGATCGCCGCGCACGACCGGGTTCGGGGGCGTGTGCTGCCGGGCGTCCACCACGCCCTGGTGGGGATCCAGCAGCCGACCCCGTCCACGCTGACTCTGTCCGGCGGGCAGGTGACGGGTCGGGCGTACAGCTTCGAGGTGACCGCGGACGGCACCCTGGCCCGCGACAACCACGGCGACCTGGTCCGGGTCGAGCGGCACGGGGACGGCACGGTCCCGTACAATTCGGCCCAGCCGGTCGGTGCCACGGCGGCCACGCTGGCCCAGCAGCACGGTCCGATCGCGAAATCCGACGAGTCGATCCGGATGGTGCAGACCATCCTGCGGGAGACCGACCAGGGGCCGCGGCTGGGGGAGAGCCGGTTCGGGTTCGAGCTGCCCGATGTGGTCGCGGTCGGCACCCCGGTCCCGGTCGCGCTGACCGGGGTCACCGGGCCCGGCGATGTGTCGGTGGTGCTGTTCGACCAGGACAACCGGGTGATCGACGAACCCGGAGTGCGCTACGACCGGGCGCAGGACTGCTTCCAGGTGACGCTGAATCTGCCCACGCCCGGCATCCACCAGCTCAAGGTGGACGGCGGCGGCCAGTCCGCGATCACCCAGCGCTGCCTGGCGTACCGGCCCGAGGAGGAGTCATGACCACCGACGAACTGACCCCCGCGGCCGCGGCCGCGGACGCAGCGGCCCCCGGGGCCGGGCACGAGATCGAGCTGTACGCCTTCGACTTCGACACCTTCGACCACTTCCCGGCGATCGACGCGGCGGCCGAGGTCACGGCAGTGGCGGACCTGCTGGCCGACTTCGGGGTCTGCACCAAGCGCCCCTGGGCCGAGCCGATGCCGAGCCGCGGCGGTGATGCGGTCAACCAACGCTTCGCCGACTGGGGGATCGCGAACGGTCCGACCATCCTCTACTGGGTCGGGCACGGTTGGGCCCGCGGCCGGCAGGCCGCCGCCCTGGCCCACGCCCGCAGCCCGGAGTCGGTGGAGGAAATGGGCGTCACCCCGGCCGCGATGGGTGCGGCCATCGCCAACTGGGAGGCCCGGGCGCCGGAGGACGCGTGGTTGCTGGTGATCATCGAGGCCTGCAAGTCCGGCACCTTCATCAGCAACCTGGTCAGCGTGATGGAGGAGAAGGAGGGACCCAACCAGATCGCCTTCCTGGCCGCCGCGAACGACTCCTCGGCCAACCTCGGCGAACTGCGCCGCGCGCTGGAACAGGTGCTGCAGCACACCTTCGCCCGCGACGACGAGATCCCGGTCGACGATCTGGTCGACGAGCTGACCGGCACCATCCACAGCAAGCGCCGCTTCCTCGACATCGACAAGAACGCGCGCCTGGTCCGGATCCACCGCCTGACCGAGGCGACCCGGACCCCGGTGGAGGCGTCGCCGGTTGACCCGAACCAGGTCCTGGGCGCCGCCCGCGAGGCCGTTCTGGACCGGCTGGACCGGACCGGGTACGTCGTGGTGTCCGGCCCGCCCGGCGGTGGAAAGTCCTCACTGCTGCGCGATGTGGCCGCCACCGAGGACCGGGTGGACGCCGGCTTCAGCGTGGCCGGGCTGAACGCCGAGGAGACCCAGCGGCTGGTCGATCGACACACCAGCGGCCCCGGCCACACCCGGCTGATCGTCGACGGGGTGGATCGGGCCGCCGACCCGCCGGCGGTCGCCCGGGTGCTGCGCCAGGTGGGCCACCGCGCCGATGTCGACCTGGCCGTCGGCACCCGTCCCGAGCTGTACGCCGAACTGGGCGTCGCACCGGGCGAGGTGATCCGGGTGCAGTGCGACACCGACCTGATCCGCACCTCGATCACCGACGGCCTCGCCCCGCTGGTCGCCGCGGGGGAGCTCACCGCCGCGCAGGTGGCCGCGGTCACCACGGACGTGCTGGGCGCCGAGCAGGAGATCCTGTATGCCCGCCTCGTCGTCCACGAGATCCTCGCCCGGCCGCGGCTGGCCCGCGAGGGAGCCGTGACCCAGGCGCTCGGGCGTACCCCCACCGCGGTCTTCGCCAAGGCGGTCGCCCGGCTGCGCAGCAACAACCGGGCGGTCCGGCCGCTGTTCACCGCGCTGGCGCTGTCCCGCGGCGGCGGACTGCCGATCCGGGACGGGGTCTGGGCCGCGGTCGGCTCGGCGATCGCCCGCCGCACCATCTCCCCCACCGCGGTACATCGCTTCGTGGCCGAGGCCGGCCCGTACCTGGCCAGTGCCTCCCGTGACCGGCAGACGGTCTACCGGCTCGACCAGCGCACCTACGTCGACTATCTGGCCCGCGACCCCGCCCAGGTTCGGGAGTACCAGCTGCGGATCGCGCACCGGGGCGAGGCGGAGCTGGCGCGGGCCCAGGGGCATCGGGTCAACCCGTACTGGATTCATCACCTGGCCGACCACTGGGCGGCCGCCGAAGGGTGGTAGTCACCCGGAGGAGCAGCAGGGACCGGCCCAGCAGGACCGGCAGGAGTGGACGAATCGGCCGGCGACGCACGGCGCGAGTAGGGTGGTCGTTGTGCTACGCCCTGACGGTCAGCCCGACCAGCTCGACTCCGACGCGCTCGCGATCACCGAAAATCTCGCCCGGGACGACAAGGGGCAGGACGAATGCGGTGTCTTCGGCGTCTGGGCCCCCGGGGAGGAAGTCGCCAAACTGACCTTCTTCGGCCTGTTCGCGCTGCAGCACCGGGGGCAGGAATCGGCCGGCATCTCGGTGTCCAACGGCAAACAGATCATGGTCTTCAAGGACATGGGTCTGGTCTCCCAGATCTTCGACGAAGCGACCCTGAACTCGCTCAACGGGCACCTGGCGGTCGGCCACACCCGCTACTCGACCACCGGCGCCTCGGTCTGGCACAACGCGCAGCCGACCTTCCGGTCCACCGCGCACGGCGGCCTGGCGCTGGCCCACAACGGCAACCTGACCAACACCGGCGAGCTCGAGGCCTGGCTGCACGAACGCAACGCCACCGTCGAGGTGCCACACAAGAACCGGATGGACTCCTCCTCCGACACCGCGATCCTGGCCACACTGCTGTCCACCTTCACCGATCGCAGCCTGGAGGAAGCGGCCGCCACGGTGCTGCCCCGGCTGGTCGGCGCGTTCTGCCTCACCTTCATGGACGAACACACGCTGTACGCCGCCCGCGACCCCTGGGGGGTTCGGCCGTTGGTGCTCGGGCGGCTCAGCAACGGCTGGGTGGTGGCCTCGGAGACCGCCGCGCTGGACATCGTCGGCGCCAGCTTCATCCGGGAGGTCGAGCCGGGTGAGTTGATCATGATCGACGCCGACGGGTTGCGCTCGCGGCGCTTCGCCGAGGCCGAACCCAAGGGCTGCATCTTCGAGTACGTCTATCTGGCCCGCCCCGACACCACCATCGCCGGGCGCCGGGTGCACGCGGTGCGGATGGAGATCGGCCGCCGGCTGGCCCGGGAGTTCCCGGTGGATGCCGATCTGGTGATTCCGGTGCCCGAATCCGGCATCCCGGCCTCTCTGGGGTACGCCGAGGAGTCGAAGATCCCCTACGGCATCGGGCTGGTCAAGAACGCCTACGTCGGACGGACCTTCATCCAACCCTCGCAAACCATCCGGCAACTCGGCATCCGGCTCAAGCTGAACCCGCTGCAGCACGTGATCGCCGGCAAGCGGCTGGTCGTGGTCGACGACTCGATCGTGCGCGGCAACACCCAGCGCGCGCTGATCCGGATGCTGCGGGAGGCCGGCGCCGCCGAGGTGCATGTGCGGATCTCCTCGCCGCCGGTGGAGTGGCCCTGCTTCTACGGCATCGACTTCGCCACCCGGGCCGAGCTGATCGCGCCCGGGCTGGAACTCGATGAGATCTGCCGTTCGATCGGTGCCGACTCGCTGGGCTACGTCAGCCTGCCCGGCATGGTCGAGGCCACCGGCGTACCCGGTAACCAGCTGTGCACCGCCTGTTTCTCCGGCGAGTATCCGATCGCTCCGCCCGACGAATCCTTCCTGGAAGAGGCCATCAGTGACTGACCTGAACCAAGACAAGCAGCACACCGGGGACCAGCGCAGCGCGTACGCCGCGGCCGGGGTCGACATCGAGGCCGGTGACCGAGCCGTGGCGCTGATGAAGGAGTCGGTCGCCCGGACCCGGCGCCCCGAGGTGATCGGCGGGCTGGGCGGGTTCGCCGGATTCTTCGACGCCTCCGCGCTGGCGGCGTACCAGCAGCCGGTGCTGGCCACCTCCACCGACGGGGTCGGCACCAAGGTGGCGATCGCCCAGGCGATGGACGTGCACGACACCATCGGCTTCGACCTGGTCGGGATGCTCGTCGACGACCTGGTGGTCTGTGGCGCCGAGCCGCTGTTCCTGACCGACTACATCGCCTGCGGGAAGCTGGTGCCCGAGCGGATCGCCGCGATCGTCAAGGGTATCGCCGACGCCTGCGTGGTCGCCGGCTGCGCCCTGCTCGGCGGGGAGACCGCGGAACATCCCGGGCTGCTGGGGGCCGATGAGTACGACGTCGCCGGGGCCACCACCGGCGTGGTCGAGCGATCCCGGATCATCGGGGCCGATCGGGTCCGCGAGGGCGATGCGATCGTGGCGATGGAATCTTCGGGGCTGCATTCCAACGGCTACTCCCTGGTCCGGCACGTGCTCTTCGAGCGCGCCGGCTGGGCCCTGGACCGCGAGGTGCCCGAACTGGGCGGCCCGCTCGGCCCGGTCCTGCTCACCCCGACCAAGGTGTACGCCCAGGACTGCCTGGCGCTGCTCGACGCCGTCGAGGTGCACGCGATGAGCCACATCACCGGGGGCGGCCTGGCCAACAACCTGGCCCGGGTGCTGCCGGCGACGCTGTCCGGCCGGATCGATCGCGGCACCTGGACGCCGGCACCGATCTTCGACCTGATCCGCACCCTCGGGGAGATCTCGGTCCCCGACATCGAGGCCACCCTCAACATGGGCGTCGGGATGGTCGCGATCACCGCCCCGCAGGCCGCTGCGGAGGCCGTACGCACGCTGGCCGGGCGCGGGATCAAGGCCTGGGTGGCCGGTGAGATCGTGGCCGGTGACGGCACCGTCGAACTCTCCGGGGGGCATGCCGGCTGACCTTCCCTGCGACCCCTCACCCCGCGTACCGCGACCGCACCGAATCACCGACCTGCGGCGATGGCACGCTGGGCGGACCGTGGTTGGCCCAGCGCATTTCATTGGGTAGCCTAGGCGGCACGACATTAACCATCATTGACCGCGGCTAGCCCGCAGGCAGACGAGTGCGAGGGGGTCGACCCAATGGGGCGCGGCCGTGCAAAGGCGAAGCAGACCAAGGTTGCCCGCGAGTTGAAGTACCGCTCGATCGAGACGGACTTTTCCTCGCTGGAACGAGAGTTGCGTGGTGACTCGATTCACCACGAGGAGGACACCACGGAGGTCCCCGACGCGTACTCGGATCTGGCGGCAGAATACGAGGACTACCCCGATGATGAGGACTACCCCGAGCAGGGGTACGGACATCTTCGTCACTCCGGGTAATCGCCGGCCGCGATGAATCAGCACACATCCCCCAGCAGGTGGTCGCCCGATCGCCTGCTGGCGGATTTCGAGTGCCTGGAACTGCCCCTGCCCACGGCGACGGCGGCTCCGGGCGAACCCGAGACTGAGATCACCGCGACCCTGGTCCGGCCGGTCGCCCCGCGCGCGGGAGAACCGGCCGGGGACCCCGGCCCGGCGCCGACGGAACAGGTTCGAGATCGGGCGGTGCTCTACGTCCACGGCTGGAACGACTACTTCTTCCAGGCGCACCTGGCCCGGTTCTGGACCGAGCAGGGGTACGCGTTCCATGCGTTGGACCTGCGGCGGTACGGGCGCTCCTGGCGGCCGGGGCAGTTCCTGGGATACACCACGGACCTGACCGAGTACTTCGACGAGATCGACGCCGCGATCGATCTGATCGCGGCCGATCATCCCGAGATCGTGCTGATGGGGCATTCCACCGGCGGGCTGATCTCGGCGTTGTGGGCGGCCCAGCGGCCCGGGGAACTGGCTGCGCTGGTGCTCAACTCGCCGTGGCTGGATCTGCAGGGCACCCCGCTGCTGCGTGCGGTGGGGCCGCTGGTGGTCAATGCGATCGCCGCGCAGACCCCGACCCGGGTCTTCTCGCTGAACGACAACGGCTTCTATCAGCGGATGATCAACGCCGACGAGGGCGAGGGGGAGTGGCACTACGACCTGACCCTGAAGTCGACGCCGCTGGCCCAGATCCGGGCCGGGTGGTTGAAGGCGGTCCTGGCCGGGCATCAGCAGGTCGCCCGCGGGCTGCACATCGGGGTTCCGGTCCTGGTGCTGTCCTCGACCCGGACGGATTTCCGGCGGACCTGGGACGCGTCGCTGGCCGAGGCCGACATCGTGCTGGATGTGGATCAGATCGCCGAGCGCAGCGTACGGCTGGGGGATCTGGTCACGCTCGCCCGGGTCGAGGGAGCGATGCATGATGTCGTGCTCTCGCATCCCCCGGTGCGCAAACAGGCCTTCGCGTTGCTGGCGCAGTGGCTCGGGGCGTACGTGCCCTCGGCGAGTTCCGCAGCCAAGCAGACCTGAAAGGGGTCTCCCACAACGGGGATCTTTCCTCCTAGGATGGGGCCCGTGACTGTTCCTCATGTAGTCGTTGTGGGTGCCGGCTTCGCCGGCCTGGATGCGGTACGCCGCCTGGTGAAGCAGGGCTGTCAGGTCACTTTGATCGACAAGCGGCCCTATACGACCTTCCAGCCGCTGCTGTACCAGGTAGCGACCGGAGGTCTGAACCCCGGAGATGTCACCTATTCGCTGCGCTCGCTCGCGGCGAAGTACAAGAAGCAGGTGCGCTTCCGGCGGGCGACGGTGTTCGGGATCGACTACGACAAGAAGGAAGTGATCACCGGCCTCGGTGATCCGGTGCCCTACGACTACCTGATTCTCGCGGTGGGCGTGGAGCCGGGCTTCTTCGGCGTCCCCGGTACCGACGAACTGGCGAACACCACCTACACCCGCCCGGACTCCCTGGTCACCCGCGACCTGGTCTTCACCGGCCTGGAGGGCATCACCGTCGACCCGGAGCACGACCTGTCCATCGTCGTGGTCGGTGGCGGCGCAACCGGCGTGGAAATGGCCGGCGCGCTGGCCGAGATGAAGATCCTGGGCATCCCCTCGGCGTACCCGGAGCTGGATCCCTCCCGGTTCAATGTGCACCTGGTCGAGGGCACCTCCAGCCTGCTCGGCCCGTTCGCGCCGAAGCTGCGGGACTACGCGCATCTTGCGCTGGTCAAACAGGGCGTGCAGGTCCACCTGGGCCACAACGTGGACCGGATCGAGCAGGACCAGGTCGTACTGAAGAACGACAAGGTGATTCCGGCCCATCTGGTCATCTGGTGCGCCGGTGTGTCGGGTCACAAGGAGGTCGCCGACTGGGGCGTTCCGCAGGGGCGCGGCGGCCGGATCGAGATCGACGAGTTCTGCCGGGTGCGGGGCCGGGAGAACGTGTACGCGATCGGCGACTGCGCGGTCAACCCGGACAACCCGCTGCCGCAGTTGGCCCAGCCGGCCAAGCAGATGGGCAAGTACGTGCCCAAGCACATTGAGGCCACCATTGCCGGGCAAACGATCGAGCCGTTCTCCTACCTCGACCTGGGCACCATGGCCACCATCAGTCGCAACGCCGCGGTGGTGGAGGTCGGCAAGATCCAGCTCACCGGTTTCGTGGCCTGGCTCACCTGGGTGGTGCTGCACCTCGCCCTGTTGCTGGGTGGGCGCAACCGGCTGCAGGCGATGATCAACCTTGGCGTGCGGTACATCGTCTACCCGCACAATGCCCAGTCGATCGTCGGTGAGGTCAGCGACCAGCCGCGGTGGCGGCGCTACCTGCGCAAGCGGGTCCTGGGCAAGGGGATCCCTGATCCCGACGCAGAGGCAGACGCCGATCCGAACGGCGTGCAGGGCGTCCAGCTCTCCGAGGGGTCCAAGGAAGTCAAGGAGGCCTGAGTCCGCAGCGCCCACAGGCCCGAGCCGATGGCTCGGGCCTGTGGTGTGTTCGGGGTCGGGCGCTCGGGTGGGCGGCGCGGTGGCGGCCACCCGGCCGGCTCAGGCGGCGTCGTCGCCCGCGGCCAGGGTCAGATCGACCATGAGCTCGGTGGCCAGCCGCTCCAGATCGGCCCGCACCAGCGGGAATGCCGTCTCATCCCCGCGCAGGACGGCCCGGCAGGAGAAGAGGGTTCCCGCACCCATCGGGGCGTCGGTGACCTCGGACTCGAAACGGTCGATGCTGAGTCCCCGGGCCTGCACCGCCGAGGTGATCTCGTGGACGATCCCGGGCCGATCGTTGCCGACCAGGTCGAGGGTGACGGTGATCGTGTCCGCGGCGGGCTGCGCCGGCGTACCGGCTTCGTGCAGGTGGACCTCGAGCATGCCGTCCAGGGCCCGCAGCCCGGCTGCGAGATCCTCGCTGCGCTCATCGGGAACGGTCACCACGACCAGGCCGGCGAATTTCCCGACCAACTCGGCCAGCTCGCTGCGTTCCCAGTTGCCGCCGGCGGCCGCGACCGCATCGGCGAGGGACTGGACCAGCCCGACCCGGTCGTCGCCGATGACGGTGATCACATAGGTAGCCATAGGCGCAGCCTAGAGCAGGGACGCGATGGCGGCCGAGGCGGCCGTCTGCCCGGCGGCGAGGGCGTTGATGACCGAGGGCATCGGCATCGGCAGCTCCGGATGGTGCGCCAGGTCACCGGCGGCGAACACACCCTCCTGGCTGGTGCGGCCGAAGATGTTGATCCGGATGCAGCCGGACTCGTTGAGGGCGAGTCCGAGTTGCTCGGCGAAGGGAGCCGACTGGTGGAAGCGGGCCGCGGTGAAGACGACGGCGACGCGGGCGGTGCCGCCGTCGGTGAAGGTGACCTCGACGCCGTCGGGGACCTCGGTGAGCCGGGCGACCGGCGCTGCGGCCTGCGGGGTACCGGTCGGGGCGGGCAGGCCTTCTTCGCCGGGCAGGGGCAGGATGAGCAGTTCTCCGGCGACCGGCCGGAGCAGGGCCACATAGTGCTCGGCCCGAGTCGCGCCGAGAATCCCGGATCGGGTGCCACTGAACTCGTGGGCGTGGCAGAACGGGCACTGGGCCGCTCGGTCGCCCCACAGGTCGGCCAGGCCGGGAACGTCGGGCAGTTCGTCGCGTACGCCGGTGGCCAGGATCACCCGGCGGGCGTGGACCTCGCGGCCGTCGGTGAGGGCGGCCACGAAACCGGTCGTCACGTCCCCGGCGAGAACCTCCGCGCGGGCGTCGAGCACCTGCACGGTGGGATAGGCGGCCAATTCCTCCCGGCCCTGTTTACGGAAATCGGCCGGCGGGGTGCCGTCCTGGCCGAGGACGTTGTGCATGTGGGCGACCGGCGCGTTGCGGTAGCGCCCGTCATCGAGCAGGACCGCGTTGCGGTGTACCCGGCCGATGGTGAGGGCGGCCTGAAGACCCGCCGGGCCGCCACCGATGATCAGGATGTCAGTGTTGAGATTCATGTTCATCAGGATGTACCTTCAAGTGAACTTGAAGGCAAGGGCTGAGGGGGATCCGGATGAAGATCGGGGAAGTGGCGGGGCGCTTCGGGGTCGAAACGTCGGTGCTGCGGTTCTGGGAGGAGGCGGGCCTGCTGTATCCCGAGCGGGATGGCAGTGGGTATCGCAGCTATACCGAGGCGGATCTGGTTCGCGTCGCGGTGATCATCCGGAACCGGTGGGCGGGGATGTCGGTGGAGCGGATCGGGGCCCTGCTGGATGCTGACACTCCCGGTCGGCACCGGATCCTCGAGGGGCACCTGGCCGACCTCGCCGCCCGGGAGCGCGAAATCGTCAAGTCGCGCGAGATGACCGAGCATGCGCTGCGGTGTGAGTCGCATGACATCGTGCACTGTGGCCGGTTCGCGTCGATGGTGGCGGACCTGATCGATGGGACCGCGCCGGAGTTCGCCTGGGACGGGTACCCGATCGGTGGGGAGCCGGTTGGTGGGGAGCCGGTCGGCGGGGAGCCGGTCGGCGGGGAGTCGGTCGGTGGGGAGCCGAAGGCCTGATCTCCGGGTCTGGCCGGGACTCGGGGTCTGGCCGGGACTCAGGGTCTGGCCGGGACTCAGGGGTCCGGCCGAGGCTCCGGGTCCGGCCGGGGCTCCGGGTCCGGCCCCGGGAAAAGATTCAGCCCGCACCGGGATGCGGTGCGGGCTGGAGGTGGTGGCCAGGGCCGGGTTCGAACCGGCGACCTTTCACTTTTCAGGCGAACGCTGCTACCAACTGAGCTACCTGGCCGTGCCAACTGTTGCCAGTAAGCACAAAAGCGGTAAACCACAAGGGTTTTACCGCTTTCGCGACCCCGACGGGACTCGAACCCGCGACCTCCGCCGTGACAGGGCGGCGCGCTAACCAACTGCGCCACGGGGCCATGCGACTCGCGCCGCAGACCTTGTTGCCGTTTCGGCAACCAGAGAACCATAGCGCGGCGTGATCCTGTGACGCAAATCGGCCCGGGGCTGCGGAGGGGGTGGCTCGATGGGAGGGCTGGATGTCTCGGTCGGGTGGGTGGGGCCGGGGGTGTTGTGGCCGACGGCCGGGGCTTCCCGCGATGGGAGGTACCGCGGGTGGGCTTCCCGTGATGGGAGGTTTCGGGGGTGGGCTTCCTGCGACAGCAAGTTCCGGGGGTGGGCTTCCCGCGATAGCAGGTTCCGGGGGTGGGCTTCCCGCGATAGCAAGTTCCGGGGGTGGGCTTCCCGCGGCAGATAAATCCGTCCCGCACCAGAATCCGTGATCCCGCACGTGTCGCAGCAGGCGCGGGAACTCGGTAGCGTCGCTGTTCGGGGTCAGCCAATGCGGGAACGGGCGTACCGCAGGCTCTGGTGGGTGCGCCCGCAGGTACGCCGCCCGGAACTCGGAGTCGTCCGGCCAACACCCGTCGCCCTGGATACTTTCCGGCCCCTCGCCCCCGACGGACTCCACTGCACTCATGTCGCGTTCCTTCCGGTGCTGCAGCCGGGCTTCCGGTGGGGCGGCGATACGTCCGCTGGGGAGGCGATACATCCGATGGAGCAGCGATGCACGTTGCTTCGTGCACCTGGTGCAGCGCCCGCGGGGTCCGCTGAACAGGCGCGGAGTGGAGCTTGCCGTCGTGGGACGGGGTCCGGGTGAGTTTGCTGTCGCGGGACGGGGTCCGGGTGAGTTTGCTGTCGCGGGACGGGGTCCGGGTGAGTTTGCTGTCGCGGGAC
>NZ_AUHH01000032.1 GCF_000423085.1 Granulicoccus phenolivorans DSM 17626 = NBRC 107789 = JCM 15570
CGGATCCAGGAGGCGCGCAACCCGTCCTGTGTGTTCCCGTTCTCGGGGATCTCCAGCCGGTACTGCGACCTGGACCACACGATCCCGTTCGATCACCAGGCACCGGCCGGGGCCGGGCAAACCAGCCTGGCCAACACCGCACCCCTGAGCCGGAAAGCCCATCGCGCCAAAACTCACGCCGGCTGGCGACTCGACCAACCCGAACCCGGCCTCTACCAATGGACCTCACCGGCCGGCTTCCAATACACCGTCACCCCCCACGGCACCATCGCCCACCCGGCCCCCACGCGGGACCACCAGGCAGCCGCCTGACCACACCCCACGAGGCCACACCCCGCCGGCACCCGGCCAGCGGGGCCCGCAGGCTGCCCGCGCCGGGATCAGCCGAAGAATTGGTGGTAGGTGTCGTAGGACAGCCGGACGGCCAGGATCGTGATCACCACGAGGAAGACCCGTCGGATGAACCGGTTGCCGAACCGCAGCGCCATCCGGGCTCCGATCAGGCCGCCGGTGAGATTCGCCGCGGCCATGCAGCCGCCCAGCAGCCACAGCACTTCGCCGTGGAATCCGAAGACGAGGATCGAGGCCACATTGGTCGTCAGGTTGGCGACCTTGGCGTACGCGGTGGCCTGGAGGAACCCGTAGCCGAGCAGGGCCACGATGGCGATCACGAAGAAGGAGCCGGTTCCCGGGCCCAGGGCCCCGTCGTAGAACCCGATCACCAGTCCGATCAGGCATACCCGCACGATGTGCGCGGCCCCGGAGTGCAGTTCCCGATGCTCCAGACCGAGGTTGGGCTTGCGTACGGTATAGATGCCGACCGCGATGATCGCGACCAACACGATGGGCGTCATCCACGCCTTCGGCAGGTAGCGCGCCAGCGAGGACCCGAGCGCGGAGCCGGCGAACGCACACCCGATCAGCGGCAGCACGGTGGCCCACTTGAGGCGGACCCGCCGCAGGTAGGTCACCGTCGCGATCAGGGTGCCTGCCGCCGAGGACAGTTTGTTGGTACTGAGGATGTACGGGGGTGGGGTGCTGTCGGGCAGCATGATCATCAGGCTCGGCAGCTGGATCAGGCCACCGCCGCCGACGACGGCGTCGACCCACCCGGCCGCGAACGCGATCGCCACCAAGGTGAAGAGAATCGCCAGGGGCACCCCCACGCCGGGAGTGCCCGAAGGGATCATTACCTCCAGCGGCAGCACCGCCGCAGTCTACTCCACCGGTGGGCGGCTCCCCGGGATGATCGTGGCCAGCAACACCTCGTCGTCCTGGCCGGGCCAGGTGCCGAACAGCATGCCGTTCGACGTCCGCTCGGAAGGATCAACCTCGAGGTCGGGCTGCAGATCGAACACGAGGAGCCCGCCCATCAGCGGTACGAGGACCGAGCCTTCGCTCAGTCCCGGGTTCGCCGCCCCGGCCACCGACGGGGCCTCCTCGTCGGACATCCCGGTCCCGCGAACATTGGCCACCCGTTCGGTGATCTCGGAGCCGTCGCGCATGTCGACATGACGGGCTCCGACGCCAGCACCGACGATCGTGTCCACCAATTGGGTGAGGAACTCGGTGTCGGACATGCCGCCGTAGACCCATCGGCGCCCGAGCACCGAGTGATCGATCACCAGTAACTCATCGAGGGCCTCGTGCGGTACTCCTCGGTAGGTCAGCGGGACCTGGAGCAATCGCCCCGTGTCGTCGGTGACGAGATGGACCTCCATCCCGACGTCGCCGCCGGGGTCATCGAAGCGATAGGAGGCGAGCAGCGTGAGCGAATCAGCGCTCACACCTGGGTCCGGACCGTGTTCGCGGAGGTACGCCGCGACGGCCTCGGGCTTGGACGGATACAACTCTGCATCAGGATATATTTCAGCCATACCCAAGCCTATGACCCGGCATTCCGGGCTCTGCGGTCACCCCCGACCGATCTCCGCCAGCACCTCATCCACTGCCGAATCAACCGAAACCTCGCGCTTGTCACCGGTACGCCGGTCGCGGATCTCGACGACCCCATCCACCAGCCCCCGGCCGACCACGACCGAGGTCGGCATCCCCAGCACCTCGGCATCGGCGAACTTCACCCCGGGCGACGCCTTCCGGTCATCCAGCAGTACGCGGACGCCCCGGGCCACCAGCGCCTCGGCGATCTCGGTGGCCTTGGCCAGGACCTCTTCGCCCTTGCCGGTGGCCAGTACCTGCACGTCGTAGGGGGCCAGCGTCCGCGGCCAGACCAGGCCCTTCTCGTCGCAGGTCGCCTCGGCCACCGCCGCCACGGCCCGGGAGACCCCGATCCCGTAGGACCCCATGGTGACCGTGGCCTGCTTGCCGTTCTGGTCCAGCACCTTCAGCCCGAGCGCGTCGGCGTACTTGCGACCGAGCTGGAAAATGTGACCCATCTCAATCCCGCGGGCCAGTTGCAGTTCGCCGGAGCCGTCGGGAGCCGGGTCGCCGGCGCGGATCTCGGCGACATCGATCAGCCCGTCGGCGGTGAAGTCCCGGCCACAGACCAGATCGACCACGTGCTTGCCGGACTCGTCCGCACCGGTCACCCAGGCGGTGCCCTCCCCCACCCGCGGATCGACCAGGTACCGGATCCGGCCCGGATCGGGGGCGGCCCCCTCGGCGACCTCTCCCAGGCCCAGCGCACCCGGGCCGAGGTAGCCCTTGACCAGATTCGGGTACTCCTTGAAGTCAGCCTCGGTGAACGCCTCGACCGCGGCCGGCTCGACGTGGGCCTCCAGGCGCTTCGCCTCGACCTCGCGATCACCGGGCAGGCCGATCGCCAGCGGTTCCCGGGTGCCATCGGGATGGCGCAGCATCACCAGCACGTTCTTCAGCGTGTCGGCCGCGGTCCAGGCACGATCGGCCCGGGGGTGCCGCTGGTTCAGCAGCGTGACCAGGGCCTCGATGGTCGGGGTGTCGGGGGTGTCCACGACCCGCGCGGCGGGCGCATCGTCATAGGGCACCGCGGGGACCGGCGCGATCCGGACCGCCTCGACGTTGGCCGCGTACCCGCCCGGGGAGCGGACGAAGGTGTCCTCGCCGTTCTCGGCGACGGCGAGGAATTCCTCCGACTGCGAGCCGCCCATCGCCCCGGACATGGCCTCGACGATGACGTAGTCGAATCCGAGCCGGTCGAAGATCTTGATGTACGCCTGCCGGTGCCGGTCGTAGGAGCGCTGCAGGCCCTCGTCGTCAATGTCGAAGGAGTAGGAGTCCTTCATGATGAACTCACGCCCGCGCAGCAGGCCGGCCCGGGGCCGCGCCTCATCGCGGTACTTGATCTGAATCTGGTACAGCGCCAGCGGCAGATCCTTGTAGGAGGAGTAGAGATCCTTCACCAGCAGGGTGAACATCTCCTCATGAGTGGGCCCCAGCAGCAGGTCGGCGTCCTTGCGGTCGGTGAGCCGGAACAGGTTCGGCCCGTACTCGGTCCACCGGTTGGTCGCCTCGTAGGGTTCCCGCGGCAGCAGTCCGGGGAACCGGACCTCCTGCGCGCCGATCGCGTTCATCTCCTCGCGGACGATCTTCTCGACGTTCTGCAGCACCTGGAGGCCGAGCGGGAGCCAGCTGTAGATGCCCGGGGCGACGCGACGGATGTACCCGGCGCGGACCAGCCAGCGGTGGCTGGGCACCTCGGCATCGGCCGGGTCCTCCCGCAGGGTCCGGACGAACAGTTCCGACAACCGCGCCAACTGGCTCACAGGCACTCCTCCGACTCTCGACGCTCCGGCCCGCCCGGGTTCGCCAGGAGGCAGCCTAGCGTCGAGTCAGTAGAGAACCGTCGCGAAGTCCCCGGTCTGGGCGAACCCGACCCGCCGATAGGTCGCGATCGCGCGGGTATTGAAGTCGTTGACGTACAGCGAGATCACCGGATACCGCTCCCGGGCCAGGCGCACCACGCTCGCCACCGCGGGAGCGGCCAGTCCCTGACCGCGCAGTTCGGGATCCAGCCAGACCCCCTGGACCTGGGCGACGCCGCCGCAGACCGAGCCCAGATCCGACTTGAACAGCACCCGGCCGCCCTCCACGATCCCGAAGGCCCGGCCCTGTTCGATGATCCGCCGCACGTACGCCCGGTACGGCCCGGAGTCCCCGTTGCTGATCGGAGACACCCCGACCTCCTCGGTGTACATCTCCACCGCGGCGCGGAAGTAGGGCCCCAGCAGCTCCGGGCCGATCCGGCGTACCCGGGGATCCCCGGGCACCAGCGGATCCCGGTTGATCGCCATCATCGGTTGGTGCGCCCGCACTTCCCGTACGCCCGCCCAGGGCTGCCCCCAGCGCAGCGCGAGTCGACGCCACAGTTCGAGCACCGTGGCCGAGCGGCCCACGATCGAGGTGGCAAGCCGCTTGCCGGTGCAGATCTCCACGAAGGTGTCCAGCACCGCCGAACCGAGTGCGGTGGCCGGGTCGGCGTTCACCGGCACCAGGTTGGCGCCCTGGTGCAGCAGGGACACCAGATCCTCACCGACGAAGTAGCCCCAGACCGGGCAGCCCAGCCGCCACGGCTCCAAGCCGTACTGCTCCACCCGGGCCGCGACGAAGACGTGGTCGATCGGGTCGGTGTCCAGCAGCTTCCGGACCCGGGGCAGGTCCCGGTCGGTCAGCATGCGGGTCGAGTGCTCGTCCGCGCCGCTGTGCTGGTTCACCATGCCGCCACCCTAGTGGCGGGGCACCTCAGTGCACCGACACTTCGGGGGAACCGGACTCCTCCATCGAGTCGGCCATCCGCAGCGCCTCCTCGATCAGGGTCTCCACGATGTCGGCCTCCTTGACGGTCTTGATCACCTCACCGTGCACGAAGATCTGCCCCTTGCCGTTGCCGGAGGCCACCCCGAGGTCGGCCTCGCGCGCCTCTCCCGGACCGTTCACCACACAGCCCATCACCGCGACCCGCAGCGGGACCGTCAGCCCTTCCAGCCCGGCGGTGACCTTCTCAGCCAGGGTGTAGACGTCGACCTGCGCGCGCCCGCACGAGGGACAGGAGACGATCTCCAGCTTGCGCGGCCGCAGATTCAGCGACTCCAGGATCTTCGTGCCGACCTTGACCTCCTCGACCGGATCGGCCGACAGGGAGACCCGGATGGTGTCCCCGATGCCCTGGCTGAGCAGCGCCCCGAACGCGGTCGCGGACTTGATCGTGCCCTGGAACGCCGGTCCGGCCTCGGTCACGCCCAGGTGCAGCGGGTAGTCGCAGGCCGCCGCCAACTGCTGGTACGCCTTGATCATGACGACCGGATCGTGGTGCTTGACCGAGATCTTGAAGTCCCGGAAGCCGACCTCCTCGAACAGCGAGGCCTCCCACAGCGCCGATTCGACCAGCGCCTCCGGGGTCGCCGAGCCGTACTTGGCCAGCAGCCGCTTGTCCAGCGAGCCGGCGTTCACCCCGATCCGCAGGGACACCCCGGCATCGGTGGCCGCCTTGGCGATGTCGGCGACCTTGTCGTCGAAGGCCTTGATGTTGCCCGGGTTGACCCGGACCGCGGCGCAGCCGGCGTCGATCGCGGCGAAGACGTAGCGCGGGTTGAAGTGGATGTCGGCGATCACCGGGATCTGCGAGTGCTTGGCGATCTCGGGCAGCGCCTCGGCGTCGTCCTGGCTCGGCACCGCCACCCGGACGATGTCGCAGCCGGCCGCGGTCAACTGGGCGATCTGCTGCAGGGTGGCGTTCACATTGGTGGTCTGGGTGGTCGTCATCGACTGCACCGAGATGGGTGCGTCGCCGCCGACCAGCACGTCCCCGACGCGGATCTGCCGACTCACCCGGCGCGGTGCGACCACCGGGGGCTCCTCGCGTACCTGGGGTGCGGGCAGATCAATCGCCATGGGTGCTTCCTTCTGTGATGAGTCCGACGGGTCCAGCCTAGCCCTGCTCAGAACAGGGTGACCGGAGAGAAGATGTCTGCTGCCACCAGGACGACCCCCGAAATGGCAATGAACGCGAACACCGCGTACGCCACCGGCAGCATCTTGGCGGTGTCGATGAAGCCCGGATCGGGCCGCCGGAAGATCCGGGCTCCCTGGCGGCGGATCCACTCGACGATCACGCCGAGGATGTGCCCGCCGTCCAGCGGCAGCAACGGCACCAGGTTGAACAGGCCGACGAACAGGTTCACATTGCCCAGCAGGGTGAAGAAGGTCGCGACCTTGTCCGCCCCGGTCATCTGGTCGGTCGAGCTGACCTCACCGGCCACCCGGGAGGCGCCGACGATGCTCATCGGGCCGTTGACGTCGCGCGGTTGGCCGGTGACCAGGTCCACCGCGGTGTTCCAGACCCGGACCGGGAACTGGCCCAGCGCGATCACCGATTGGCTGGTCATCGTCCACATCTGGTTCAGCGTGCCCGCCGGCCCGAGGTGCACCTTCTCGGTGGTCGGGCTGACGCCGAGGAACCCGGCCTCGATCGTCTTCGACGGGTCGAGCTTGTCCTGGACCCCGGTGATCATGGTGTTCCCCGGGGTCAGGTCGACCTGCCGGCCGTCGCGCTCGACGGTGATCCGGGCGCTGCGGTCCAGGTTGCCGCGGATGATCTCCTGCAGGTGCTCCCAGTCGCGTACCGGTTCCCCGTTGAACGCGACGATCCGGTCCCCGGGCAGCATGCCCATCTGCGCGGCCGGCGCGATCGGGTCACCGGGCTGACAGGTCTGGTCGGTCCGGTCGGCGGTGACCACGCACTGGCTGACACTGGCGACGGTGAGCTGGGGCTGGTAGATGCCGTGGATCCCGAACACGCCCCACAGGATCACGAAGGCCAGGATCAGATTGGTCGCCGGCCCGGCAAGCATGACGATGAGCTTCTTCCAGCTCTTCTGCTGATACATCAGCCGCCCGTCGTCCTCGGGCTTGATGTCTTCCCATTCCGCGGCCCGGGAGTCCTCGATCAGCGTCATCACCGGGTTGGTGTTCCCGCGGACCTTGCCGTTCTTCGGCGGGTACATCCCGACCAGCTTGACGTAACCGCCCAGCGGGAGCGCCTTCAGGCCGTACTCGGTCTCGCCGCGCCGGAACGACCACAGCGTCTTGCCGAACCCGACGAAGTACTCGGTGACCTTCACCCCGAAGATCTTGGCCGGGACCATGTGCCCGAACTCGTGCAGCGAGACCGACAACATGATCAGGGCGAAGAACACGATCGCCCCGATGATGTAGATCACGGTGTCCAACGGTGTCTCCTAGGCGCAGATGTCCGCGGCGCGTGCGCGAGCCCACGCATCGGCCGCCAGGACGTCATCGATGGTCACCCGATCGGCGCCCACCAACCCCGCTCCCCGGGGCCTGCTCGATAATACGTCGCCACCGGCCGGTTCCGGATTTTCGGCGTTGGCCACATGCTCGTCCAGGACTCGCGCGATGGTGTCGACGATGCCGAGGAAGCTGAGCGTGCCGGCGCAGAACGCGTCGACGCAGGCCTCGTTGGCGGCGTTGAACACCGCCGGGGCGGTGCCGCCGAGCTGACCGGCGCGGCGGGCCAGGTCGACTGCCGGGAACGCCTCGTGATCCAGGGGTTCGAACGTCCAGCTCGCCGCCTGGGTCCAGTCGATCGGCGCGGACGCGTTCGCCAGCCGGTCCGGCCAGCTCAGCGACAACGCGATCGGCAGCCGCATGTCCGGCGGGGAGCACTGGGCGATGGTGGAGCCGTCGTGGAACTCGACCATCGAATGCACGATCGACTGCGGATGGACCACCGGCTCGATCAGGTCCAGGTCGATGTCGTAGAGCAGGCCCGCCTCGAGCAGTTCCAGGCCCTTGTTGACCAGCGTGGCGGAGTTGATCGTGATCACCCGGCCCATGTTCCAGGTGGGGTGCTTCATCGCCTGCTCCGGGGTCACCTCGGTCAGTTCCTCCCGGCGGCGGCCCCGGAAGGGACCACCGGAGGCGGTCAGGATCACCCGCCGGACCTCCTGCGTACGCCCGGCGCGCAGGCACTGGGCGATCGCCGAATGCTCCGAATCGACCGCGATCAACTGCCCCGGCGCCGCCTTGTCGGTGACCAGGCGCCCGCCGATCACCAGGGATTCCTTGTTCGCCAGGGCGAGCTTGGTGCCGGCCTCCAGGGTGGCCAGGGTCGCGGTCAGCCCGGCGGCACCGGTGATCGCGTTCATCACCAGATCGCACGGCAGCCGGGCCGCTTCCAGGTTGGCCTCGGGCCCGGCGACGATCTTCGGCAGCGTCATCTCCCCGGTCGCCCAGCCGCGCTGTTTCGCCGCGGCGTACAGGGCCAATTGCAGGTCCTGCACCGCGGTCGGCCGCGACAGCGCCACCAGCGGCGGGGCGAACTCCAGGATCTGCTCGGCCAACAGCGGGATGTTCGAGCCGCCCGCGGTGAGGGCGGCCACCCGGAATTGGTCACGTCGCTCCCGGATCACGTCGAGGGTCTGGGAACCGATCGATCCGGTACTACCGAGAATCACGATGTCGCGCACGATCCCAGTCTTCCATCCCGGCCGTTGGCACCGCGCGTACAGTGATCGCGTGAGCGAACCCACCAGCAACCGCCCCACCATCGCCACCGTCGGTGAGCTGCGCGCCTCGGGGCATCGGTACCGGACCCTGCGCGAGGAGATCCGGGAAAATCTGCTCGCCGCGCTGCGGGCGGGGCAGGATCCCTGGCCGGGCATGCACGGTTTCGAGAACACCGTGCTCCCCCAGCTCGAGCGCGCGATCCTGGCCGGTCACGACATCGTTCTGCTCGGGGAACGCGGTCAGGGCAAGACCCGCCTGCTGCGCACCCTGGTCGGCCTGCTCGACGAGTGGACCCCGGTGATCGCCGGGTCCGAGATCGGCGAGCACCCCTACCACCCGATCACCGCCGGCGGCCGGCGTCGGGCCGCCGAGGCCGGCGACGAGTTGCCCGTGGAGTGGCGCCATCGCAGCGAGCGGTACGCCGAGAAACTGGCGACCCCGGACACCTCGGTCGGGGACCTGATCGGTGACGTCGACCCGATCAAGGTGGCCGAGGGCCGCAGTCTGGGCGACCCCGAGACGATCCATTTCGGCCTGATTCCGCGCAGCCACCGGGGCATCGTCGCGATCAACGAGCTGCCCGACCTGGCCGAACGGATCCAGGTCGCGCTGCTGAACGTGATGGAGGAACGCGACATCCAGATCCGCGGCTATGTGCTGCGGCTGCCGCTGGATGTGCTGGTGGTGGCCAGTGCGAACCCGGAGGACTACACCAACCGCGGCCGGATCATCACCCCGCTGAAGGACCGTTTCGGTGCCGAGATCCGCACCCACTACCCGCTGGAGATCGCCGACGAGGTCAAGGTGATCCGGCAGGAGGCCAACCTGGTCGCCGAGGTGCCCGACGCCCTGATCGAGGTGCTGGCGCACTTCACCTGGGAATTGCGCGGTTCGAGCGCCGTCGACCAGCGCTCGGGCGTGTCGGCCCGCTTCGCGATCGCCGGGGCCGAGACCGTGGCCGCGGCGGCCCTGCACCGGGCGACGATCCGCGGGGAGGCCGAGGCGGTGGCCCGACCGGTCGACCTGATCCCGGCGGTGGAGGTCCTCGGCGGCAAGATCGAATTCGAGCTCGGCGAGGACGGCCGGCAGGACCAGATCCTGACCCACCTGCTGCGGACCGCGACGATGGACACCGTGCACGAACGGCTGTCCGGGCTGGATTTCGCCGAGCTCGTCCGCGCGCTGGACGGATCCACCCTGATCACCACCGGGGACCGGGTGACCGCGGCGGAACTCCTGGCGGCGCTGCCCGAACTCGAGGGTGACCTCTACGACCGGATCGCCGACCGGCTGGATGCCCGGACCCCGGCGCAACGGGCCAGCGCGATCGAGCTGGCCCTGGAGGGGCTGTACCTGTCCCGCCGGATCAGCAAGGACACCGGCGGCGGGGAGACCATCTACGGCTGAGCGCGCCGGGGCCGATCACCCGAAGCGCAGTACGCTGCGCAGCCCGAGCAGGGCGACGACGGCGACCGCGATCGCGAAGATCACCCCGGCCGGGATCAGGCCGAGCAGGTTCGCCAGGACGCCGACCGCGACCACCGGCAGCGAGATCGCGATGTAGGCGATGATGAAGTAGCTGGTGGTGGCCTCGGTGCGATGGGCGGGTTCGGTGACCGTGGTGACCGCCCGCAGCCCGGTCATGAACAGCAGTCCCTGGCCGACGCCGCCGAGGGCGGTCGCCACCAGCAGCAGGACCAGCGAGGGCGCCAGCAGCGCAAGGATCAGCACCACCATGCTGACCGCGAGCGCGATGGATCCGACCGTGATCAGCGTCCGATCGCTGTAGTTCCGCAGCCCGATCTGGCCGACCGCCGAGGTCAGGAACAGCAGCGAGACCACGGTCCCGATCAGGGCGGGCTGGTGCACCTGCAGCACCTGGGTCATGAAGTTCGGGGTGACTGCGGAGTGCATCCCGGAGACGGCGAAGCCGAGGAAGGCGCCCAGCACCGCGGGACCGAAGATGCCCCGGGCCTCGGTCGGGATCCGGGGCAGCTGCAGCCGGAACCGGCTGGGGTCGCTGGTGATCCGTTCCCGCACCGCCAGCAGCGCCACCCCGGCCAGCACCAGCAGCACCGCATGGACCACGAACGGCGTCGGCAGCGGGGACCGGGCCCACTGCGCGATCAGCCCCGAGACGAGGATGCCCAGGCCGAGGCCGCCGATATTGGCGGCGGTGGCGACCGCGCTGCCCAGCCGGCCGTGCTTCGGCGGCGCATTCTCCAGGACCGCGACGGTGCCGGTGGCGGTGAAGATTCCCGCCGCCAGCCCGGACAGGATCCGGCCCACGAACAGCAGCCAGAGTTGCGAGAATTGCTGCCCGGCCAAGAAGCAGAACGCCGAGAGCAGGGCCGACACGACCGCGGCGAGCAGGACCGGCCGGCGCCCCAGCGCGTCGGAGAGCCGGCCGAACAGCACCAGGGTCGCGATCACGCCTCCGGCGTACACCGCGAACAGGACGGTGGTGGTGAGGCCGCCGAACCCGAACCGCTCCTGGAACAGCGGGTACAGCGGGGTCGGCAGCGTGGTGCCCATCATCACCACCGCGAAGACGTACGCCGAAGCGGCCAGCGATCCGGCCGTACCGGGCCGCTCCGAACGTACTGTCATGCCCACTCCTTCGTGCCGGCCCCACTCCTCGTGCCGACGGTCGGCTACGTTACCGCCGGTCGGCACCTCCGTCGGTGAGATAGACGGTGGCACCGAGTTCGACGAACTCCCGGGACTTGGCGGCCATCCCGGCCAGCACGTCGGCGTGGTTGTCCCGGATGTCCTGGCTGATCCGCATTGAGCAGAACTTCGGACCGCACATCGAGCAGAAGTGTGCCGTCTTCGCGCCCTCGGCCGGCAGCGTCTCGTCGTGGAACCCGATCGCGGTGTCCGGATCCAGTGACAGCGCGAACTGGTCCCGCCAGCGGAACTCGAAGCGCGCCTTGGACAGGGCGTCGTCGCGCACCCGGGCGCCCGGATGCCCCTTGGCGATGTCGGCGGCGTGCGCGGCGATCTTGTAGGTGATCACCCCGGTCTTCACGTCGTCCCGGTTGGGCAGGCCGAGATGTTCCTTGGGGGTGACGTAGCACAGCATCGCGGTGCCGTGCTGGGCGATGACCGCCGCACCGATCGCGGAGGTGATGTGGTCGTAGCCGGGAGCGATGTCGGTCACCAACGGGCCGAGGGTGTAGAACGGGGCCCCGTCGCACCACTCCTGCTGCAGCCGGACGTTTTCGGGGACCAGGTCGAGCGGCACGTGGCCCGGTCCCTCCACCATCACCTGCACGTCGTACGCCCAGGCGCGCCGGGTCAGTTCGGCCAGCGTACGCAGCTCGGACAGTTGCGCCTCGTCGTTGGCGTCGGCGACCGAACCGGGCCGCAGTCCGTCGCCGAGGCTGAAGGCGATGTCGTACTGGGCGAAGATCTCGCACAGCTCGTCGAAGTGGGTGTAGAGGAAGGATTCCTCGTGGTGGGCCAGGCACCAGCCGGCCATGATCGATCCGCCGCGGCTGACGATCCCGGTGACCCGTTGCGCGGTCAGCGGCACATAGCGCAGCAGGACGCCGGCGTGGATCGTCATGTAGTCCACGCCCTGCTCGGCCTGCTCGATCACGGTGTCGCGGAAGACCTCCCAGGAGAGGTCCTCGGCGCGACCGTCGACCTTCTCCAGGGCCTGGTAGATCGGCACCGTGCCGATCGGGACCGGGGAGTTGCGCACGATCCATTCCCGGGTGGTGTGGATGTCGTCGCCGGTGGACAGGTCCATCACGGTGTCGGCGCCCCACCGGGTCGCCCAACTGAGTTTGGCGACCTCCTCCTCGATCGAGGAGGTGACCGCGGAGTTGCCGATGTTGGCGTTCACCTTGGTGAGGAAGCGGCGCCCGATGATCATCGGCTCGGACTCGGGATGGTTGATGTTCGCCGGAATGATCGCCCGGCCGGCGGCGACCTCGCTGCGGACGAGTTCGACGTCGACGTTCTCGCGCAGCGCGACGTAGCGCATCTCCGGGGTGACCCGGCCCTGGCGGGCGTAGTGCAGTTGCGTCACGGTACGCCCGGCGCTGGCCCGCAGCGGCCGGCGGCGAGCGCCCCGCCACTGCTCGGAGGCGGCACCGCGCCGGACCGCCGAGCGGCCGTCGTCGTGCAGGGACGGCTCGCGGCCCGCGTACTCGGTGACGTCCGCGCGGTCGAGGATCCACGCGGTGCGCTGGTCGGGCAACCCGAGCGCGGGATCACTGCCGGGCCCGGCGGTGCGGTAGAGGTGCACCTCGGAGTTGGCGTGACCATCGGGGGAATCGTCGAGGCTGACCGCGGTGACCGGCACGCGGACGTCACCGTCGACGAGGTATTGCAGGTGATGCTTGGGATGGATCTCGGACATCGAGAGTCCTCACTTCCTTCGCCGGTATGACCCGGACAGGTTCGGACGGTCCCGAGCGGCGTCGGCTCGATCTCAGCCCTCTGCCGAGGGCTCCCGTGTGGGTGCGGCCACCCTAGCTCATGCCCGGTGACCGCAATCGGCATTGGGCCCCCGCGTACGCTGGGCGCATGTCAGGCCGTCAGGACAATCAGGGCCGCCACGAGCATCGCGGCTTCGCCCGGTACGGGCGCTATCTGGGTGGGCCGGATCCGCTCGCGCCGCCGGTCGACATCGCCGATGCGCTGGCCGACATCGGCCGCGAGGTGATGGAGGGCACCAGTCTGCGCCGGGCCCTGCAGGAGTACCTGCGCCGCGGCGGCCGCGATCGCGGCCTGGACGATCTGGCCCGCCAGGTGGCCCGGAAGCGATCGGAGTTGCTGCGCCGGCACAAGCTGGACGGCACGCTGAGCGAGATCCGGGAGTTGCTGGATCGGGCCGTGCTCGCCGAGCGCAAGCAGCTGGCCCGCGACCTCGACGACGACGCCCGGTTCGCCGAGATGCAACTGGAGAACCTGCCCAGCCGCACCTCCGAGGCGGTCAACGAGTTGCGCGACTACCAGTGGCGCAGCCCCGAGGCGCGGCAGGCGTACCAGCAGATTGCCGACCTGATGGGCCGCGAGGCCCTCGATCAGCGCTTCGCCGGGATGAAGCAGGCGCTGCAGAACGCGACCGAGGCGGACCGGCAGGCGGTCAACGAGATGCTGGCCGACCTGAACCAGCTGCTCGAGGCGCACGCCCGGGGCGAGGACACCGACCAGCAGTTCGCCGATTTCATGGCCAAGCACGGGGAGTTCTTCCCGGAGAATCCGCAGACCATCGACGAACTGCTGGACGCCCTGGCCCAGCGGGCGGCGGCCGCGCGGCGGATGCGAAACTCGCTCACCCCCGAACAGCGCGCGGAACTGGACGCGCTGACCGAGCAGGCCTTCGGCTCCCCCGAACTGAGCCAGGCGCTGTCCCGGCTGGACAACAACCTGATGAACCTCCGCCCGGACCAGGACTGGTGGGGCGAGGAGGGCTTCGAGGGTGAGCAGGGCCTGGGCATGGGCGAGGCGACCGGGGTGATGCAGCAGTTGTCCGAGCTGGATCAGTTGTCCGAGCAGCTCTCCCAGGAGTACGCCGGGGCGAGCCTGGACGACATCGACCTGGACACCCTGATGCGCCAGCTCGGCGCCGAGGCCGGCGTGGACGCCCAGCGGCTGCGGGACCTGGAGAAGGCGCTGCGGGACTCGGGCTACCTGGAACGCGGCTCCGATGATGTGCTGCGGCTGTCCCCCAGGGCGATGCGGCAGCTCGGCAAGACCCTGCTGAAGGATGTCGCCGACCGGATCGCCGGGCGCGGCGGGCAACGCGACACCCGGACCGCCGGGGCCGCCGGGGAACGGACCGGCTCCAGTCGCGCCTGGGAGTTCGGCGACACCGAACCGTGGGATGTCACCCGGACGGTGTCCAATGCGGTCGCGCGGACCGTGGCCGAGGGGGGTGACCCGCGGGCGGGCGTACGGCTGGGGCTGGATGATGTCGAGGTCACCGAGACCGAGGCCCGGACCCGGGCGGCGGTGGCGCTGCTGGTCGACACCTCGTTCTCGATGGTGATGGAGGGCCGGTGGCTGCCGATGAAGCAGACCGCGCTGGCGCTGCATCAGTTGATCACCACCCGGTTCCGCGGGGATGAGCTGACCCTGATCGGGTTCGGTCGCGAGGCGATGGCGATGGACATCGCCGAGCTGACCGCGCTGCCGGGAGCGCGCAGTCAGGGCACCAACCTGCATCATGCGCTGATGCTGGCCAACCGGTTCTTCCGGCGGAATCCGACCGCGCAGCCGGTGCTGCTGATCGTGACCGACGGCGAGCCGACCGCGCACCTGGAGCCGGACGGGGAGGCGTACTTCGACTATCCGCCGGCCCCGCACACGATCGCGGTCACGGTCCAGGAACTCGATGCCGCGATGCGCCTGGGCAGCCAGATCACCTTCTTCCGGCTGGGCGGTGATCCGGGGCTGGAACGCTTCCTCGACGAACTCGCCCGCCGGGTCGAGGGCCGGGTCGTGGCCCCCCAGTTGGATGATCTGGGGGCCGCGGTCGTCGGGTCCTACCTGTCCGACCGCGGCTGACCCGTCAGCCCTGGCGGGCCTTCAGGCGCGGGTTGCGCTTGTTGATCACGAACGTACGCCCGCGGCGGCGGACGATCTGGGCGCCGGGCTGCAGCTTCAGCGCGCGCAGGGAATTGCGGACTTTCATGGTTCTCCTCGGACGGGAATGATGGTGGGGCGGGTTCAGGCGGCGCGTTCGATCGGGCCGAGCCAGGGTTCCAGCCCGTCCCAGATCTCTTCCCAGACCTGACCCCGGGTGGCGATCTCGGTGTCGGTGAGCAGGCAGCGATGGAACGCGGCCTCGATCTCCCGGTGCCCGTCGTCGCCGGCCAGCCCGACCACCGTGATCCGGGTCTGCCGGCGCGCGGCACCCCAGTTCTGGGTGGAGCCGACACTGGCCTGGCCGCCGGCGCTGTCCCACGCGCAGATCGCGTCGGGCCGGGTGGGCAACCAGAAGCAGCCCCGGGCGCGCCGCGGTCCGGAGCCGAGGGTCTCGATCTCCTCGTACAGCCGGCCGGGGTGGAAGGGCCGGTCGGAGTGGAGGTCGAGGCGCCACACGCCGGCCTCCGGCAGCGGCGGGAGCGGGCCCACGCGTACCTCGTCGATCCAGCCCTCCGACGCCCGGGACCGGTGTACGCCGGCGGCCAGCGCGGGCGCATCCAGCAGGCACGGATCGGCGACCAGTGGGACGCGCGGGCGCGCCAGGGCGGTGAGCAGGGCCAGTTCGTCGTGCTCGGGCAGCTGGGTGAGACAGACCACGTCGGCGTACTCCACCATCGCGGTCGCCACCTCGGCGACGCCGCGGTCATCATCGACGGCGGTGGCCAGGCCGCGTTCCCCGAGCGCCTCGTCCCCGAGCAGATCCTCGCTGATCGTGGCCCCGTCCAGCGCGGTCACCACCGCGGCGACCGTCACATGCGGGGCGTTGCCGGGAGCCCAGGACAGCACCCGGCAGACCTGGTTCGCCTCCGCGGTGACCGGCAGGCAGGCCACGATGCTGGTCCACTTTCCCTGCGCGGCCAGTCGCTCCAGGGTCGGCACGATGTCCTCCCGGATGGCGCAGGTGATGCAGGTGTGGGCGAGGTTGATCTCCTCGTGCTCGATCACCCCGGTGATGTCGCCGACCACACGGGTCAGAATCTCCCGCTCGGCATCGATGGTGTGCATCACGCCGACGGCGCCGGGCAGCCCGAGCTGCAGCGAGATGCTGGCCGAGGCCACCGCGCCCTCCTGGATGCCGCTGATCAGGATCACCGGCACCTGACGACGCCCCACCTTCATCGCGCCTCCTTGCGGCCGGCACCGTAACGGCGATGGACGGTTTGCTTCATCGTGAAACTCCCTGCAGACTATTGAGAATGATTGTCATTCTAAACGAAGGGACGCCATGTCACGCAAATGTCAGGTGACCGGAGCCGAACCGGCGTTCGGCAACGCGGTCTCCCACTCCCATCGACGCACCCGCCGGCGGTGGAACGTGAATGTGCAGAGCAAGCGGTACTGGGTGCCGTCGCTGGGCCGCAACGTCACGCTGCAGGTCAGTGCGCGCGGGATCAAGACCATCGACCAGCGCGGCATCGAGGCCGTGGTCCGGGATCTGCAGGGTCGCGGGGTGAAGCTCTGATGGCGAAAAAGGGTTCGGAGGTCCGGCCGATCATCAAGCTCCGCTCCTCGGCGGGGACCGGCTACACCTACGTCACCAAGAAGAACCGGCGCAACGATCCGGACCGGTTGGTGCTGCGCAAGTACGACCCGGTCGTACGCCGACACGTGGAATTCAAGGAGCAACGCTGATGGCCAAGAAGTCGAAGATCGTCGCCAACCAGAAGCGACAGGTCCTGGTCGAGCGCTATCGGGAACGCCGCGCCGAGCTGCGGGCCGCCGCCCGGGACACCTCGCTGGATCTGGCGGACCGGATGGCAGCCGGCCGGGCACTGGCGAAGCTGCCGCGGGATTCCTCCCCCAGCCGGGTCCGCAACCGCGACCAGGTGGACGGGCGGCCCCGGGCGTACCTGCGCAAGGCCGGCCTCTCCCGGGTGAACTTCCGGGAAGCCGCACACCGGGGGGATCTGCCGGGAATCACCAAGTCGAGCTGGTGAACAGTCGCTCTCGGGCGATATCGGTACGCCACTCGCCGGGGTTAGCGTGAACACGATCAATCCCGAGTGAACCGAGGTGGCAGCGATGCCCGAGATCGAGTTACCGTCCGGACCGTTGGAGTACGGGGACACCGGCGGCCCGGGCCCGGTGATCGTGCTCGCCCACGGCGTACCGATGGACGGACGCTGCTGGCGCAAGGTGGTGCCGCTGCTGGGTCAGTACCGGGTCGTGACCCCAACGCTACCGATGGGTGGGCACCGCCGGCCGATGCGGGCCGATGCCGACCTCTCCCAGGAAGGGATGGCCGCCCTGCTGGGGGACTTTCTGGACGCCCTGGAACTCAGCGACGTGACGCTGGTCCTGAACGACTGGGGTGGCGGGCAGTTCCTGATCAATCAGGACCGCACCGATCGGGTGGCCCGGCTGGTCCTGGCCACCTGTGAGGCGTTCGACAACTTCCCGCCCGCCCCCGTCCGGCCGATGAGTGCGATGGGCAAGCGGGTGCCAGGCGTCCTGTGGCTGTTCCTGCAACTGATGCGGGTACGCAGGTTCCGCCGGATGCCCGCCGGCTACGGCGGGATGTCGGTGACCGGGATTCCCGACGACCTGCTGCAGGACTGGTTCACCCCGGCCCGCAAGGATCCGGAGATCCGGCGCGACTTCGTCAAGTTCTTCGTCGGCGCACCGCCGCCGGAGCGACTCGACGACCTGGCCGCCGGGTGGAGCGCCTTCGCCGGGCCGGTGCTGGTGGTGTGGGCCGAGCAGGACCGGCTGATGCCGGCCGACCACGGTCCCCGACTGGCCGACCACTACCCCGACGCCCGGCTGGTCCGGTTACCTGGCTCCTCCACTCTGATCGGCGAGGACCAACCCGAACGGTTCGCCGAGTTGCTGACCGACTTCGTCGCCGCCTGAGCAACTGCGCGGCCCGAATTTCCCCGGGAGTATCCTTGGTCCACTTGCCGGGGATGTGTCCCAGCTCACACACCGGCTGCACGAGGAAGTGAGGACGCGTGGCCGGCGACGCCGAGATTCTGTTCGGACGCCAGGAGGACCTGGCAACCGTGACCCGGCTGTTGGAGTCTTCGCGCCTGGTGACGATCACCGGGCCGGGCGGAATCGGCAAGACCAGCCTTGCCGTCCGGATCACCGAACACCTCCGGCCGACCGTGGTCGATCTGACCGCCATTCACTCCGCCGGCGAGGTCGCCGCGCAGATCGCGCGGACCCTCGGCGTCTCGGAGAGTTCGGCCCGGCCACCCCAGGAGCAGGTAGCGCGCCATCTCGGTGCCGCCCCGGCGCTGTTGTTGCTGGACAACTGCGAACACGTGGCCGACGGAGTGGCCGATTTCCTCACCGCTGTCCTGCCCAAGTGCTCGGGGTTGCGCGTACTGACGACCAGCACCGTGGTTCTGGAGGTCCGCGGCGAACAGGTCTATGAGCTCCCGCCGCTGTCGGTGCCGGCGCCGACCGATGACTTCGCCCGCATCCTGGAACATGCCTCGGTGCAGGTGCTGATCGCGCGTACGCGGGCGGTTGCCCCCGGCTTCGAGGTGACCGAGGAGAACTGTCAGCAGGTCGCTGAATTGTGTCGTCGCCTGGACGGCATGCCGCTGGCGGTGGAACTGGCCGCCATCCGGCTCCGCGTCCTCTCGGTCGACGAGTTGACCAAGCGGCTGGACCACCGCTTCGCCCTGCTGAATCACGGCAACCGGAACGCCCCCGATCGACACCGGACCCTGCGCGCCCTGGTCGCCTGGAGTTTCGAACGCTGCAGCCCGGCCGAGCGGCTGCTGTGGGCCCGCCTCTCGGTGTTCCGGGGCAGCTTTTCCCTGGACGCCGCCGAGCACGTGTGCACATCCCCGGACGTAGCGCCCGAGGACATCCTCGATGTCATCGATGGCTTGGTGGCGAAGTCGGTCCTGGTCGTGGACCGGGCCACCCGGGGCCAGGTCCGCTATCGGCAGTTGGCGACCATCCGCGACTACGGCACCGAGCTGCTGACCGAGCGCGGTGAACGGGCCATGGTGCACGACCGGCTGTTGGAATTCTGCCTGGACCGCGCCGATCAGCGAGTGGCGAGCTGGTGCAGCGACAGCCAGGCCACCTCACTGCGCACCTGGCGGGTGGAACACCCCACCATCCTGGCCGCCTTCGAATGGGCGATGGAAGATCCGTCCCGCCACAACCAGGCGGCAGAACTGATGGTGCAGCTTCGCTACCACTGGATCGCCGGCGGACAGCTGAGCGACGGCCGTCGCTGGGCCGATCGGATCCTGAACACCGCCGAACTCCCCGCGGTCCAGCGCGGCCACGTGCTCGCGGTGGCCGCCTGGATCGCGCTGATCCAGGGGGACCGGGAGTCCGCCCGGGCGTACCTCGACGAGGCCGAACCCCTGCGCGCCGCGACCGGAGACGAGTTCCTCGGCGCCCGGCTCGAGGCCTGGACCGGTCTGCTGCTGCTGTTCAGCGGGCAGGTGGAGGCGGCAGTCGACACGTACGCCCGGGCGATCCCGGTGCTGTCGGCGCACGGGGACGACGGGTCGGCACAGATGGCGACCTTCCAGATGGCGATGGCACAGGTCTACAGCGACCGGCTCGATGATGCCCTGGCCACCTGCCGGGACCAGATCGCGTGGTGCCGGTCAACCGGTGAGCAGTGGGATCTGGCGTACGCGCTGTGGGTGCAGGGCATCGCCCTGTGGCGCCGCGGCGAATCGGACGCCGCCCGAACCAGCGCCCGGCAGGCGCTGCAGATCCAGGAGTCCTTCGAGGACGGCATCTGTATCGCCCTGGTCCTGCTCCTGCTGACCTGGATCATGGGCAAGCGGTCCCCGCAGTCGCGGCAACTGTCCTGTGCCGCCGATCGGGTGTGGCAGATCCTGGGCACCTCGGCGGCCGCCTTCGGGCCGCACCTGCACCGGCATCATCAGCAGTTCACTCCCCCGCCGCTGACCGGCGGCACGCCACCCCGGACCCGCGGCGAGGCCGTCACGCTCGGGCTCGCGCTCAGCGAACCGACCTCGGCCAAGGCTGCTAGCAATCTCACGGCCCGGGAGGAGCAGGTGCTGACCCACTTGGTCGAGGGCCGCAGTAACCGGGAGATCGCCGCCGAGCTCGTCCTTAGCCCGCGTACGGTCGAGGGCCACGTCGAGAACGTGCTGGCCAAACTGCATCTGCGCTCCCGCGCCGAGGTACCGGCGTGGTTCGTCCGGCATCGCGATCCGGGGGCCGTAGTCACGTAGATCTACGGGGGTGCCCGACGCTCCCCGCTCAGCACACTGGGGTGACCCGAATCACGACAGAGTCGTCGCGAAGGAGACTCCCCATGAGCAACAGCGATCCGAGCACCACGGACACCATCGCCCCCGATGTCGATGTCATCATCATCGGCAGCGGATTTGCCGGCATCTACGCTATCCACAAGTTCCGCGACCAGATGGGACTGACCGTCCAGGCCTTCGATGCCGCCAGCGATGTCGGCGGCACGTGGTACTGGAACCGCTATCCCGGCGCCCGGGTGGACATCGAGAGTGTCCACTACTCCTACTCCTTCGACGAGGACCTGCAGCAGGAGTGGCAGTGGAGCGAGCGCTTCGCCGCCGGCCCGGAGATCCTGCGCTACCTGAATCACTGCGCCGACCGGTTCGACATTCGCCGCAGCGTGAAGTTCAACACCCGGATCACCGATGCCGCGTGGGACGACGAGCGCAATCACTGGGTGATCCGTACCGATCAGGGGGACACGATCACCGGCCGCCACTTCGTCTCCGGCGCCGGCACCCTGTCGGTGCCGAAGGTGCCCGACTTCCCCGGGGTCGAGGACTTCGCGGGCCAGACCCTCCTGACCGGAAACTGGCGCGAGGACCATGACCTGACCGGCAAGCGGGTCGGCATCATCGGCGTCGGTTCCACCGGCATCCAGGCGATCAGCGAAATCTCCAAGGTCGCCGGTGACCTGTTCGTCTTCCAGCGCACCCCCAACTTCGCCACCCCGATCGGCAACTACCCGCTGGCACCGGGCGAGGAGGACGCCAACAAGGCGCGCTACACCGAGATCCGCGACGCCTCCCGCAACCACTTCCTCGGGGTGCCCTACGACGAGGTCGAACCGTCCGCACTCGCGGTCTCCCCCGAGCACCGCCGGGCGGTCTACCAGGACCGTTGGGACAAGGGCGGCTTCCGGCTGTTCATCGACAGCTTCACCGACGTGCTGCTCGACAAGGAGGCCAACGACACCGCCGCCGACTTCATCCGGGACAAGATCCGCGATCGGGTCAAGGATCCGAAGACCGCCGAACTGCTCTGCCCGACCGGCTATCCGTACGCCACCAAGCGGCCCCCGCTGGAGACCGACTACTACGAGGCGTACAACCGGGAGAGCACCCACCTGATCGACGTGAAGAGCAATCCGATCGACCGGGTCACCGCCGCGGGCGTACGCCTGGCCGACGGCACCGAGTACGAACTCGACGTTCTCATCCTGGCCACCGGGTTCGACGCCTGCACCGGACCGATGCTGGCGATCAACCCGAAGGGCCGCGCCGGGCACACCCTCAAGGAGACCTGGGCCGACGGGCCGCAGACCTACTTGGGCCTCACCGTCCACGGGTTCCCGAACCTCTACCTGATCACCGGTCCGCAGAGCCCGTCGGTGCTCTACAACATGCCGCTGGCGATCGAGGATCACGTCGACTACATCGCCGACATCCTCACCTGGATGGACCAGCATGGCCACACCGTCATCGAGCCGAGCGTCCAGGCGCAGGAGCAGTGGGTCCAGGAGACCACGGCGATGTCGGAGATGACGCTGCTGCCGACCTCCCCGAGCAGCTGGTACATGGGCGCCAACATCCCGGGCAAGCCGCGCCGGGTGCTGGTCTACCTCGGCGGCGCGCCCCGCTATCGAGCGATCTGCGACAACGTCAAGGAGAACGGCTTCCGCGGCTTCCATGCCGCGAACTCGACCGCCGAGGTGACCGGGGCCCCGATGAGTCCGGCCCTCGACCCCGCCGAATGCTTCATCGTCGAGGCGCTGAAGCAGCAGAGGTTCGCCGGGTTCCGAGCCGCCGGCGTGGAGACCTCCCGGGCAGTGATCGAGTCGTTCGTCGGGATGCAGGCGCCGGCTCCGGAGGTCGCCCAGGTTTCCGAACACGCGTACGGTGACGACCCCGAGCAGCGGCTGCGGATCTACACCCCCGCCGGTGAAGGACCCTTCCCGGTGCTCGTCTATGTCCACGGGGGCGGCTTCGTCGGCGGCAGCCTCGACGTGGTGAACGAACCCGCCCGGGACCTGGCCGTACGCTCCGGCGCGATCATCGTCACCCCGACCTACCGGCGCGCCCCCGAGCACCGCTTCCCCGCCGCCCACGACGACGCCTATGCCGCCCTGCAGTGGACCGCCGAGCACATCGCCGAGCACGGCGGCGATCCGGCGCGTATCGCGGTCGCCGGCGACTCCGCCGGTGGCTCCCTGGCCCTGGCGGCCGCCCACCGGGCCTCGGTGGAAGGTCCGGCGCTGTCGGCGCTGACGCTGATCTATCCGCTGGTCAGCGTCGCCGGGCAGACCGCGTCCCGGGAGGAGTTCGCCACCGGCTACGTCATCGAACTCGATGATCTGGTGTGGTTCGGCGAGCAGTATCTGAACGGCCCCGAGGATGCGACCGATCCGCGGCTGGCTCCCGAGCGGGCCGACCTGTCGGGCCTGCCGCCCACGCTGATCCTGACCAACGAGTGCGACACCCTGCGTGATGAGGCCGAGGACCTGGCCGAGCGTCTCGCGGCCGAGGGCGTCGACGCCCGATTCCAGCGCTTCGACGGCTTGGCCCACGGTGCGTTCTGGCAGTCCCTGGCGGTTTCCCGGTGCGCCGAACAGCGCCTCGCGGTCGCCGAATTCATCCGGGCCCGGCTCGGTGCGCGGACTCCGCAGCCGGCCTGAGTCGGATCACTGAGCGCCGACGCCCCGTCACCTCGCGTGGCGGGGCGTCGTGCCGCCGGTCGGGAGTCCGATAGACCGATGACAGGTACGCATTCCCCGGGAGGTGGCCCCGGTCGTACGCTGATTGGTGGAGGCGCGGCAGGCCCGCTTCCGATCAAGGGGGATCACCGTCATGTTCGATGCCCAGGGTAATGCTCTCCCCGGCGCCACCGCCGAGTCCGTAGCGCTGTTCGATCAGGCCGTGGCGGCTTTCAATCTCTACCGCGGAGATCCTGTAGCCCTGGTCGATCAGGCCATCGAGACGGCTCCGGACTTCGCCATGGCGTACGTCCTCAAAGCCTACCTGTACGGCACGGCCACCGAACCGGACGCCACCGCCGAGGCCGCGACGATTGTCGAGCACCTGAAGTCGATGCGGCTCTCGGAACGGGAGGCGTCCCACGCCGCTGCCCTCGACCTCCTGCTGCGCGGTGAGTGGACCGCCGCGGCCGTCGCGCTCGATCGGCACAACGCGGACTATCCGCATGATCTGGTGGCGTTGCAGGCCGGCCACCTGATGGACTTCTTCCGCGCCAGCGCCCGCGACCTGCGCGACCGGATACCCCGCGTGCTGGCTCGCTGGTCCGACGACCTGCCCGGATACTCGATCCTGCTCGGCATGTACGCCTTCGGCCTCGAGGAGACCGGCAACTACGGCCGGGCCGAGGAGGTCGGCCGGCGCGCGGTCGAAGCGCAGCCACTCGACTGCTGGGCGCACCATGCCGTCGCGCACGTGATGGAGATGCAGGGTCGGGCCGAGGACGGCATCGGCTGGATGCTCGCGCGGGAGCCCTACTGGTCCGGGGACGACAACTTCTTCCAGGTCCACAACTGGTGGCACCGGGCCCTGTGCCATCTGGAGCTCGGTCAGACCCCGGAGGCGTTGGCGCTGTATGACGGGCCGATCCGGCAGGACCGCAGCGCGGTGTCGATCGACATGGTGGACGCCTCCGCCCTGCTCTGGCGACTGCACCTGATCGGCTGCGACGTCGGCGACCGCTGGACCGAACTCGCGCAGGCCTGGGACGCCCACGCCGACGGGCGCTCCTATCCGTTCAACGACTGGCATGCGGTGATGGCCTATCTCGGGGCCGGCCGGTTCGACCAGGTCGACCGCATCGTCGCGGCCTGCAACCTCGCCGACGAGTCTGCCGAGACCGACACCTGGCGCCGCGACACCGCCCGGCCGCTGGTCGAGGGCTTCGCGGCCTTCTGGCGCGGCGACTATGCCACCGCCGCCGACCTGCTGTTCGGCGCCCGCTTCATCGCCAACTCCTTCGGCGGCAGCCACGCCCAGCGTGACGTGATCGATTGGACGCTGGCCGAGGCCGCGGTCCGCGGAAAGCTGACCGGCCTGGCCGAGGCCCTCGTCGACGAGCGGCTGGCGCTCAGACCGCACAGCGCGGTGAACCGGTCGCTGCTGCGGCGAGCCCGCGCGACCACGGCGGACTAGGCCGGATCGGCCTCCGCCGGGACCAGGGGTGCGATCGGGCTGCGTTGCAGGATCGTGGACAGCCGACTGGTCCAGGCGCGATCCCCCTCGACCCGGATCACCTCCCGGCGTACGGCCCGGTCCACCGGCACCCGGCCCAGCCAGACGCGGTACAGGTCGCTCAGCGCCCCGCGGACGGTGAGGTCGACCGGATAGCCCGGGTCCGACTCACACACCGACGCCGTCCCCCGGTCGATCACAATCCAGAACGACCGCGCCTCGTCGGTGAAGATCACCGCAATCACGTGCCGGTTCCCCGGAATCGCGGACGTGTCGATCCGATCGTGCATCCACCACACCAACAGTTGCGGGTCGAGTTCCTCCGGGGTGGGGTCGCTGAACGCCCACCGCGCGCCCCAGCCGCCCAGGCCGAACACGATCGGCTCCAGTTCCCGGCCGGCCGGGGTCAGCACGTACTCCCCGGCCAGATGGTCCACGAGCCCGGCCCGGGCCAACTGGCGCAATCGTTTTGCCAACAGGGTCCGGGACAGCCCGGGCAGGCCGCGGGCCAGGTCGTTGAACCGGGTCGTGCCGCACAACAGGTCGCGCACGATCAGCAGCGCCCACCGCTCCCCGAGTAACTCCAGGGCCCGCGACACCGGACAGTACTGTCCGTAGGTCTGGGTCCGGTCCTCGCTGACGACTGCCATGACTCCAATGATGGGTCCCGATGCTGTACCGGGAAAGTCCCCTTCCTGTACTTCTCCGCCCGCCCGAGCGAGCGCACGCTGGAGGCATGACCACTACTGAACTCCGGCTCGACGAGCTGAAAACAAAGCACCGCGCGATGTGGGACCTGGGCGACTATCCCCGCATCGCCGACACCGTGATTCCCCACATGGGCAGCGACCTGGTCGCCGGTGTGCGAATCACCGAGGGCGAGCAGGTCCTCGATGTCGCGGCCGGCGCCGGGAATGCGGCCCTGCCCGCCGCCCGGCGCAGCGCCCGGGTGACCGCAACTGACCTCAGCGACCGGCTGCTGGCCGAATGCGACCGGCGGGCCCGCAGCGAGGGCCTGAGCGTCGCCACCGTGCCCGGCGATGCCGAGGCGCTCCCCTTCCCCGACAACTCCTTCGACGTCATCACCTCCTGCGTCGGGGTGATGTTCGCCCCGCATCACCAGCAGGCTGCCGCCGAACTGGTCCGAGTGGGCCGCCCCGGCGGACGGATCGGCCTGGCGTCCTGGACTCCGGCCGGCTTCATCGGGCAACTGTTCGCCGTGATGAAGCCGTACGCCCCGACCCCACCCCCGGGCGTACAACCCCCGCCGCTGTGGGGCAGCGTGGACCACGTCGAGTCCCTGCTCGGCGACCGGACCGTCGACACCAAGTACCGCACCCAGGAGGTAGCGGTCGATGCGTTCACCGATCCGGTGCAGTTCCGCGAACTGTTCAAATCCAGCTACGGACCCACGATCGCGGTCTATCGCAACATCGCCGACGATCCCGAACGGACCCGCGAACTCGACGACGCCCTCGACGACCTGACCCGGGCGAACTGGAACGGCGGACACATGCGCTGGGAGTACCTGCTGTTCACCGGCACCATCCGGGGCTGACCGGACCGGGCTAGAGTGGCGCGGTGCGTCAGTACCTGGAAATCGAAACGCTCGACGAGTTCGATGAGCACCTGCGCCACACCCACTCGCTGAACGGCTGGTTCGTCCAGTCGGTCGACCTGACCGGTCGCGGTGCTGCCCTGCGGACCAAGGACGTCGCCGGGGCGGCGTTCCTGGGCTGCGGCCTCGACCCCGAGGTCGAGCAGTGGCTCAGCGCGGCCGGGGCCCTGGTCTTTCCGAAGCTGCCGGCGCTGCCGTTCGATCCGTATCGGGGGCAGTTGTACACCGCTGACGAGTTGTACGACCGGCCGCACTACGCCCACACCCTCGACGCGCGGGTGTACGCCTGGTCGCGCCGGGTCGGTCCGCACCCGGCGGCGAGCCCCTCGCTGGCGATGGCCCTGCACGATCATGCGATCAGCAACGCCCTGGACGAACTACACCTCGCCTCGGACCGACTGGTGGGTGTGATGGGCGGCCATGCGATGGCGCGCGACAGTGCCGGGTACGCCGCCGCGGCCCGGATGGCGCAGGCGCTCACCCGGGCCGGGCGTACCGTACTCACCGGCGGCGGACCGGGCGCGATGGAGGCGGCGAACCTGGGCGCCTGGTTCGGTTCACCCGAACATTCGAGCGCCGAGACCGCCGCCGGACTGGCCGAGGCACTCGACGTACTGACCCGGGTGCCGTCGTTCCACCACAGCATCGACGACTGGGCCCGGACCGCGGCCACGGTACGCCGGGCCTGGCCGGCGGAGCGGGCCGGGCACAGCGTGGGGATCCCGACCTGGTTCTACGGGCACGAACCGCCCAATCAGTTCGCCACCGCGATCGCGAAGTACTTCCAGAACGCCCTGCGCGAGGACACCCTGCTGCATAGGTGCCGGGGCGGAATCGTGTTTCTGGAGGGGGCGGCCGGCACGATCCAGGAGCTGTTCCAGGCCACCACGGGCAACTACTACGCCGCCGATGACACCCTGATCGCGCCGCTGGTCCTGGTCGGCCGGGAGTACTGGACGCAGACCCTGCCGGCCTGGTCGCTGCTCAGTGCCCTGGCGGCCGGCCGTCCAATGGCCGAACGGCTGCACCTGGTCGATCACCCGGGAGAGGCGGTCGACCTGCTCACCCGGTGAGCCGTTGCTCGGCCAATGTTCACCCGGAATTCTCTGCGGCGTCGAGGGCCGGCCCTAGCGTGAGCTGTCGTGAAGATCCTGACCAGCGTGGCCCTGGCTGCCGCCGCCCTCACCCTCACCGCCACCCAGCTCCCGGCCGCCCAGGCCGCTCCCCCGGCGACTCCGGAGATCCGGTTCGCCACCTATAACGCGTCGCTGAACCGCAACAACGCCGGCGACCTGGTCCGTGACCTGGCGACCCCGAACAACGCCCAGGCCGCCGCCGTGGCCGAGACGATCCAGCGCAACCGACCCGATGTCGTGCTGCTGAACGAGTTCGACTACGTGGCCGACGGCTCGGCGGTCGACCTGTTCCGGACCAACTACCTCCAGGTGGCGCACAACGGTGCCGCCGCGATCGACTACCCCTACGCGTACACCGCCCCGGTGAACACCGGCGTCCCGACCGGCTACGACCTGAACCGCAACGGGTCCACCACCGACGCCGATGACGCCTACGGGTTCGGCTTCTTCCCGGGCCAGTACGGCATGGTGGTCCTGTCGAAGTACCCGATCGCCGCCGACCAGGTCCGGACCTTCCAGAACTTCCTGTGGCGCGACATGCCCGGGGCCCGGCTCCCCGACGATCCGGCCACCCCGGCCCCGGCCGACTGGTACTCCCCGGAGATTCTGGCCCACTTCCGGTTGTCGTCGAAGTCGCACTGGGACGTGCCGGTCCGCATCGGCCGGGATACGGTGCACGTGCTGGCCAGCCACCCCACCCCGCCCTCCTTCGACGGACCCGAGCAGCGCAACAAGCTGCGCAACGCCGACGAGATCCGCTTCTGGGCGGACTACATCACCCCCGGCCAGGGCCGCTACATCTACGACGACCGGGGTGGCCGCGGCGGCCTGAACCCGAGCCAGTCGTTCGTGATCATGGGTGATCAGAACTCCGATCCGCACGACGGCGATTCCGCTCCCGGGGCGATCCAGCAGCTGCTGGACAACAAGCGCCTGGTCGATCCGCTGCCCACCTCGGCCGGGGGTCCCGAAGCGGCCGCGCTGCAGGGCGGCGCGAACGCCACCCAGTTGAGCGACCCCACGTACGACACCGCCGACTTCGCCGACACCCCGCGCCCGGGCAACCTGCGCGCGGACTACGTGCTGCCCTCGCGCAAGGGCCTGCAGGCCAGCGGCGCGGGCGTCTTCTGGCCCACCAAGGCGGATCCGCTGTCGCGGCTGACCGGGGAATATCCGTTCCCGGCCAGCGACCACCGGCTGGTCTGGGTGGATCTGCGCCTGTCCTGACCGGACCCGGTCGCCGGGTACAGCTAGTGCTCGGTCAGGCCCTCGTCGTGGCCCAGGGAGTGGACGACCTGGTTCGTCCGCTCCCGGGCCGCCAGCAGCCGGGCCCGATCACCCGTGCCGTCGGCCAGTGCCCGATCGACCAGATAGGTCCGGGCCGGCTTGCTGCCATCGCCGTAGGTGACCAGGGTCGGGAAGTACTCGGCCAGGCTGACGCTGAACTTCCCGGGCTCCTGCTCGGTGAAGGTGAACCGGGGCGTGATCCCCTCGTACCCGCGCGGCATGTCCTGTTTGTGCGTGGCGACCAGATTGCCGAGGCCGTAGGCCACCCACTTTCCGTTCTTCCGGGTGATCGGCTGCACGACGTGGACGTGGTGGCCGTAGACCAGGTCGACATCGGGGGACTTGGTCAGGGCGTCGGCCAGGGCTTCCTGCTCCGCGGTCGGCGCGCTCTGGTATTCCTCACCGTCGTGCATCGCGACCAGCACGATGTCGGCCCCGGCCTGCCTGGTCGCCCGGGCGCGGGACAGCAGGTCGTCGATCCGGATGCCCTGGACCGCCCACGGTTTGCCGTCGGGCAGCGGGATCCCGTTGGTGCCGTACGCCCCTTCGACCAGCCCGATCTTCACACCGGCAGCGGTGGTGAAGATGGTCGGCGTCCGTGCCTCCTGCTCGCTGCGGGCGGTGCCGTTGTGCTGGATCCCGCGGGCATCCATCGCGTCGAGGGTCCGCTTGAGCCCGGCGAAGCCCTGATCCAGGCTGTGGTTCGACCCGGTGGTGCATACGTCGTACCCGAGGGCCTTGACCGCGTCGAGGGTCTCCTCCGGCGCGCTGAAGGTCGGGTAGTAGCTGTACGGGCCGCCCTTCGGGGCGATCGGAACCTCGTTGTGGCAGATCGCCAGGTCCGCCGATTCGACCACCGGGCGGACCCCCTCGAGCAGCGGCTCGAAGTCCAGCGTCTTCCCGGTACGCCGCCCGTCGGTCTGGGCGCCGAAGACCAGGGTGTTGTGCCACAGCAGGTCGCCGTTCATCACCACCGTCGCGGTCCGCGGCGACCACGTCGGTGACGGCGCCGGCGCCGCACTCCCCGAAGGGGACTCCGCCGGTGCGGGTGACTGGTCGACGTTCGCTCGCGCGCAACCACTGGCCAGCAGCAGCCCTGCCGCGACGAGGACGGCAACACCCTGTGCTGTTTTCACCCGGCCAGGCTAGGCCCCGCGACGGCCACTGCCCCCGGTTTTCAGGGCACTCACAGCGCCGCCCGGGGGTTTTCTCAGATCAGGCCCTGGGCGATCATCGCGTCGGCGACCTTGATGAACCCGGCGACGTTGGCGCCGAGCACGTAGTTCCCAGGGGCGCCGTACTCCTCGGCGGTCTGGGCGCAGCGGCGGTGGACGCCGATCATGATCTGGTGCAGCCGCTCCTCGGCGTACTCGAAGGACCAGACGTCGCGGGAGGCGTTCTGCTGCATCTCCAGCGCGGAGGTGGCCACCCCGCCGGCGTTGGCCGCCTTGCCCGGGCCGAACAGCACCCCGGCCTCCTGGAAGATCGCCACGGCCTCGGGGGTGCACGGCATGTTGGCACCCTCGGCGACCGCGATCACTTTGTTCTCGACCAGTTGCTTCGCATCGGCGGCGTTCAGCTCGTTCTGCGTCGCGCAGGGCAGCGCGACGTCACACGGGACGCTCCAGATGGTGCCCTCGGACTCGAACCGGGCGCTGCTGCGGCGGTCGGCGTACTCGCTGATCCGGCCGCGCTGGATCTCCTTGATCTCCTTGAGCAGTTCCAGATCGATCCCGGCCTCATCGACGATCCAGCCGGAGGAATCCGAGCAAGCCACGACCTTGGCGCCCAGCTGCTGCGCCTTCTCGGTGGCATAGATCGCGACGTTGCCCGACCCGGAGACGACCACGCGGCGCCCGTCGAGATCGTCGCTGCGGGTCTTCAGCATCTCCTCGGTGAACATCACCGCGCCGTAGCCGGTGGCCTCGGTGCGGGCCCGGGAGCCGCCCCAGTTCAGGCCCTTGCCGGTGATCACGCCGGATTCGTGGCGGTTGGTGATCCGCTTGTACTGACCGAACAGGTAGCCGATCTCGCGTCCGCCGACGCCGATGTCACCGGCGGGGACGTCGGTGTACTCACCGATGTGGCGGTACAGCTCGGTCATGAACGACTGGCAGAAGCGCATGATCTCGGCGTCGGAGCGGCCGCGGGGATCGAAGTCCGAGCCACCCTTGCCGCCGCCGATCGGCATGCCGGTCAGCGAGTTCTTGAAGATCTGCTCGAAGCCGAGGAACTTGATGATGCCCAGGTAGACCGAGGGATGGAACCGCAGCCCGCCCTTGTAGGGGCCGAGGGCGGAGTTGAACTCGACCCGGAAACCGCGGTTGATGTGGATCTGGCCCTGGTCGTCCTGCCACGGCACCCGGAAGATGATCTGGCGCTCCGGCTCGCACATCCGCTGCAGCACCGCTCCTTCGGCGTACTGCGGGTTGCGCGCGAGCACCGGGGCGAGGCTCTCGAAAACCTCGGCGACGGCCTGATGGAACTCCGCCTCACCAGGGTTACGGCGGACAACGCCGTCGAAGACACTCTGAAGCTTTGCGTCCATCTTCTCTACTCCTACTGCTCCGTTACGGGTCCGCAGGGGACTCTATACCCAGAATTCAGCGACCATTACCAGTTTGGCTTCCGCGGTGCCATCAACCCGTACGCCGGCCCCGTAGGCGCGCACCCCGGACATGCGGGAACCCCGGCCCTCCCGCGACGAATCGGGAGGGCCGGGGTTGTCCGGGGGACCTGGTCGCACCCGGTCGGGTGAGGAATCAGGCGAACTGGTTCATCGTGTTGTCCTTGCCACCGGCCTTGAGCGCGGCGTCACCGGCGAAGTACTCCTTGTGGTTGTCGCCCATGTCGCTGCCGGCCATGTTCTGGTGCTTCACGGTGGCGATGCCCTCGCGGATCTCGCGACGCTGCACGTCGCGGACGTAGGTGAGCATGCCCTCCTCGCTGAAGTACCCCTTGGCCAGGTTGTCGGTGGACAGCGCGGCGGTGTGGTAGGTCGGCAGGGTGATCAGGTGGTGGAAGATGCCGGCGCGGGCCGAAGCGTCCTTCTGGAAGGTACGGATCTTCTCATCGGCCAGCTGGGCCAGTTCGGTGTCGTCGTACTCCACGCTCATCAGCTTGTCGCGGTCGTACGCCGAGACGTCCTTGCCCTGCTCGACCAGCAGGTCGTACGCCTGCTGGCGGAAGTTGAGGGTCCAGTTGAACGACGGGCTGTTGTTGTAGACCAGCTTGGCGTTCGGAACCTCTTCGCGGATCTTGTCGACCATCTCGGCGATCTGCTCGACGTGCGGCTTCTCGGTCTCGATCCACAGCAGGTCGGCACCGTGGCGCAGCGAGGTGACACAGTCGAGCACGACCCGGTCGACGCCGGTGCCCTTGCGGAACTGGTACAGGTTGCTGGCCAGACGCTTCGGGCGCAGCAGCTTGCCCTCGCGCTTGATGACGACATCGCCGTTGCCGAGGTCGGCCTCGGAGATCTCCTCGACGTCCAGGAAGGAGTTGTACTGGTCGCCCAGGTCACCCGGGGTGGTCGAGACGGCCAGCTTCTGGGTCAGACCGGCGCCCAGCGAGTCGGTGCGGGCGACGATCACGCCGTTGTCGATCCCCAGTTCGAGGAACGCGTAGCGGACCGCGTTCAGCTTGGCGATGAAGTCCTCGTGCGGCACGGTGACCTTGCCGTCCTGGTGGCCACACTGCTTCTCGTCGGAGACCTGGTTCTCGATCTGGATGGCGCAGGCGCCGGCCTCGATCATCTTCTTGGCCAGTAGGTAGGTCGCCTCGGGGTTACCGAAACCGGCGTCGATGTCGGCGATGATTGGCACGACGTGGGTCTCGAAGTTGTCGATCTGCGAGGTCAGGAACTCCACGGCGGTCTGGTCGCCGGCGGCGCGGGCGTCATCCAGCTGGGAGAACAGCAGATCCAGTTCGCGGGCATCGGCCTGGCGCAGGAAGGTGTAGAGCTCCTCGATCAGCGCCGGAACCGCGGTCTTCTCGTGCATCGACTGGTCGGGCAGCGGACCGAACTCCGAGCGCAGCGCCGCCACCATCCAGCCGGACAGGTAGAGGTAGCGCTTGTTGGTGGACTTGAGGTGCTTCTTGATCGAGATCAGCTTCTGCTGGCCGATGAAACCGTGCCAGACACCGAGCGACTGCGTGTAGACCGAGGAGTCGGCGTCGTATTCCGCCATGTCGCGGCGCATGATGTCGGCGGTGTACTGAGCGATCTCCAGGCCCGTCCGGAACCGGTTCTGGGCGCGCATCCGGGCAACATACTCGGGGTTGATCGCATCCCAGCCGGAGCCATTGGTTTCCTTCAGGGCCTGCACGGCCTCGACGTCATTCTGGAACGCAGTCATGGTGTGTCCTTCGTGTGGGAGCTGCTTGCTGTCTCCACCAGTGTCGCCACAATTGCGCCGGGTTACCCTCGGATGACACTGTGAAGAAACGCAAAATTTCCCACTGGAGGAAATCGGCCGCCTTTCCGGGGCCGGACGCGGTCGATGGCGACCTCCGTCACCGATCTTCCCACGGCCTTCAACCTTCGGCGGTCACCACCGCCCGGTCGCCAGCAGCGATCCGGGGACGTCCGGGGAGCGCAGCCGCCACCAGGGCCGCCACGGCCGCGGGCGCGAAGTACCAGCCGACCGAGGCGGACGCGACAACCGCGAAGCCGGTCAGCACGAGCGCCCCCGGGACGGCGAACAGTCGCCAGTGACTGCGGGTGCGTCGCCAGAGCCCCGCGAGCAGCGGGATCGCGGCGGCGGCGAGCGGGATGAGGAACGGAACAAGGATGCCCGGGCCGTACTGCGGCAGCAGGTAGGTGCTGCGGACCCGGCCGGAGCCGTCGACGCTCACGCCACCGGGCAGCAGGAATGCGACCAGGATGCCGGCCACCACCAACGCCAGGGCGATCAACTGCACCACCCGAGCCGGGGTCAGGAACGGCGGCTCCGCCCGGCGCCCGGTCCGGTCCTCATAAGCCTGCAGATACGGCCCGGCAACAGTTCGCGGCGAGCCGGTGTCACGAATGGCCTCAGATGCCGATGCACCCTTCGCGATGGACTCCCGGAGATGATCCTCGACGGCGGCGCGCGCATCCCGACGATCCGACCGAGGGATCGTCGCCAACTCCGCCTCCACTGAATGCAGATACGCGGACACCGACGCGCCCAGCACCTGACTGTCAGCCCTGCCCTCCATCATGACTTCCAATCGTTTTGTCGACATTGTTTCGAAACTCGCCCCACACTCCGCGGAATGCGTTCAGTCGCGCGTACCCCTCGCCAGTCAGCGCGTAGTACTTTCGCCGGCGACCACTCTCGCTTTGCTGCCAGCGCGTGGACACCAACCCCTCGCGATGCAACCGGTTCAGCAGCGGGTACAACGTCCCCTCGCCTGCGATGAGACCCCGCTCACTGAGCACTTTGGAGATCTCCCAGCCATAGGCCTCTCCACCATCAAGGATCCCCAGCACACAGAACTCTGCAATGCCGCGACGAAGACTATCCAAAGGGCCACTTAGTACCATGCTTTACACAGTATGACTCCACGAACCACCGAGGGACAAGACTCAGAAGCATAGACGGCCCACGAAAGTACGCTCCGAATCATTTACCTTGCGCCACAAAGTATATCGGCCTAGGGTGATCACGCCCCCAAAGTCGAACGGCACCTTCAGCGGGATTTTCCCGGAAAGGACTCCAGATGTATCGAACAAAGAGGTTCGCGGGCTTGGGCCTGGTCTGCCTGCTGGTTCTCAGCGGACTTTCGGTCGCGCACCCCCCCCATCGCAGCAGCCGAAGAGGTCCCCAAGACTGTCGAGCAGACGTACACCGACGAGGCAGGCGTTATTCACTACAAGTTCGACGCGAACGCCCTCCCAGGGGCTGAGACTGTAAGGTACGAATCGGCTCGCTCCCAGAACAGGGAGGACCGATGCCCCCTCCACGCGTCAGGGGCAGGAGCCCCGGGGAAGGGGCCTCGTGTGACCATTGCTGTCGAGACCACCTTCAACCCAAGCACTTGCGAGCGCTCTATGGCGGTCGCTACCTATCCGCTTGCGGAGACGCCCGGGACCGCATGGGCTCTGGCCCGGGGACCAGCCGCTTCACGCGAGCCGGTCGTGGTTCCCTCAGCGGATGGTGATTGGTACGTACGCCTCAACGCGTTTGTGCGCGACCCTGTGGACATCCACGTCAGTGAGGCAAGAGCCGACTTCCTTTGGAATTCGTCCGGGCCCGTTGCATGGTGGAACGATCGCTCGTGGTATTCGTACACCGGCTGGTACGAGACGGCCTATTGGGTGGGCAACTCCGCCACGGGAGCCAACACCACAGGCCACTATCAGAATGAGGCATTCTGCATTCCCTGGGAGAGCACCTTCAGCAGGCACTGGGAAACCCGCACAAGTGGGTGGACCAGCGGTCACTGGGAGTGGAGCTACTCGATGGGCAAGTGGGGAGACTGCTCGGACCTTCTCAGCTACGGGTACTGGACAGTCACGCCTTGATCATCGCGGGGACTTCCAAAATCTAATCACCGGACTTGAGCAACGCGGCCAGCCCGGTCACCACCGCTCACGGTGGCCGGGCAGTGACCCCTGCAGCAGGGGACTTTTGTCTTACCCACCGGCGAGACTACTTCGGGCACGCGTCAGCGCTCCGTGGCTGCCAACTGTCCGCAGGCGCCGTCGATCTCGCGGCCGCGGGTGTCGCGTACGGTCACCGGGACGCCGTGGGCCTCCAACCGACGGACGAACTCGCGCTCATCGGCCGGGTCGGACGCGGTCCATTTCGAGCCGGGGGTCGGGTTGAGCGGGATCAGGTTCACATGGACCCAGCCCCAGTCGCCGCGCTTCTTCAGTTCCTTGGCCAGCAGGTCGGCCCGCCAGGCCTGATCGTTGATCTGCCGGATCAGGGCGTACTCGATGGAGACCCGGCGCTTGGTGACCCGGGCGTACTCCCAGGCGGCGTCGAGGACCTCGGCGACCTTGTAGCGCTGGTTGATCGGCACGATCTCATCGCGCAGTTCGTCGTCGGGGGCGTGCAGGCTGAGCGCCAGGGTGACCGGTACGCCCTCGGTGGCGAGCTGGTGCATCCGCGGCACCAGACCGACGGTGGACACGGTGATCCCGCGGGCGGAGATGCCCAGCCCGTCCGGCTCGGGCGCGTTCAGCGTACGCACGGCGGCGACCACGGCGTTGTAGTTGTGCAGCGGTTCGCCCATCCCCATGAACACGATGTTGCTCACCCTGCCGGTACCCCCGGCGATCTCGCCGCGGGCCAGCCGGCGGGCGCCGTCGACGACCTGGGAGACGATCTCGGCGGCCGACATGCTGCGCTGCAGCCCGCCCTGGCCGGTGGCGCAGAAGGGGCAGTTCATCCCGCAGCCGGCCTGGGAGGAGACGCACATCGTGACGCGGCCGGGATAGCGCATCAGCACCGACTCGACCAGCGCGCCGTCGAACAGCCGCCACAGTGTCTTGACCGTCGTCCCCTTGTCCGCGGTCTGTTCCCGGACCGAGGTCAGCAGCGGCGGGAACAACTGTGCGTGCAGCGCTTCCCGCTGCGCGGCCGGCAGATCGGTCCACTCATCCGGGTCGTCGGTGAGCCGTTCGAACCAGTGCTTGGACAGTTGCTTGGCCCGGAACGCGGGCAGGCCGGCGGCGACCACGGCCTCCTTGCGGGCCTCGGGGGTGAGATCGGCCCAGTGCTGCGGCGGCTTGCCGCGCCGAGAGGGAGCCAGCAGGGGCAGCAGAGGGCTCACCCCGTCGGCCGCCGTGGCGCTCGCCAGATCGATCTCACTCATCTCAGCCTCCGGGAATCAGCAGGAACATGGTCAGCCAGGCCACCGGGCAGGCCGCCAGCAAGGAGTCGAGCCGATCCATCACGCCGCCGTGTCCCGGCAGCACCGATCCCATGTCCTTCAGGCCCACATCGCGCTTGATCAGCGACTCGATCAGGTCTCCGCAGACACCGGCGATCACCACGACCACTCCGAGAATCAGCCCGACCCACCACGCTACCCCGAGGACCCAAATCGCCAGCACGATCGCGGTGGCGATGCCGAGCGCGAATGATCCGGCCAGCCCTTCCCAGGTCTTCTTCGGGGAGATGGTCGGGGCCATCTTGTGCTTGCCGAACAGGACGCCGAAGAGGTAGCCCCCGGTGTCGCCGGCGATCACGATCAGGATGTAGGTGAGGACCCGGCCCGCCCCGTTGTCCCCGGCCACCAGCAGCCCGACGAAGGACCCCAGGACCGGGATGTACCCGAGAATGAACATGCTCGCGGCCGCATCGCGGACGTAGCCGTGCGCTCCCCCGGGCATCCGCCAGATCAGACACACCAGCGCGGTGAGGCCGATCAGCGACAACGTGATCGTGGACGGGTTCAGATCCACCAGGTGGAACTTCGACACCAGGTAGCTGGAGGACACGATCAGGATCGTCCCCACGGCCAGGGGCCACAGGGCAGGACGCATCTCCACCTGCCGCAGCGCTTGGGCGACTTCGTGCACCCCGAAGGTCAGCAGAACCGCAACCAGGAGCACGAAGGCCCAGTGCGCCCACAGCAGGGAGACCGCCATCAGGCCGAGCAGAACCACCGCAACCAAGATCGCCGCAGGAAGATCGCGACCGGGGCTGCGGCGGTGCGGGGCCTGCGCAGTGGGCTCGGACATCAGATCTCGAGCAGCTCACTTTCCTTGTTCTTGAGCACCTCGTCGATCTGGTCGACGCGCTTCTTGGTGATGTCCTCCAGCTGCTTCTCGGCGCGGGCCACCTCGTCCTCGCCCGCTTCCTTGTCCTTGACCAGCTTGTCCAGGCCGTCCTTGGCGTGGCGGCGGACGTTGCGGATCGAGACCTTCGCGTCCTCGGCCTTGGTCTTGGCCAGCTTGGTGTACTCCTTGCGCCGCTGCTCGGTGAGCTCGGGCAGGCTGCACCGGATGATCGTGCCGTCGATGGCCGGGTTCACGCCCAGGTCGGAGTCGCGAATCGCCTTCTCGATCGAGTGCAGGGTGGACTTGTCGAAGGGGGTGATCACCACCATCCGCGCATCGGCCACCTGGACGCTGGCGATCTGCTGGATGGGCATCGCCTGCCCGTACGCCTCGGCCATCAGGCTGTTGAACATGCCGGGGTGAGCACGACCGGTCCGGATGCCGGCGAACTCGTCCTTGGTGTGCGCCACCGCGGCGTCCATCTTCTCTTCGGCTTCGGCCAGAATGTCGGCGATCACGTGATCGATCCTTCCCTAGGTGCCAGCGGGGCTGGCGCGAACTGTGGTTGTGCCGCCTCAGGCGTGCACAGTCGTACCGATCTTCTCACCCGCGACGACCCGGGCAATATTGCCCTCGGTGTCCAGGGAGAAGAAGATCATCGGCAGTTTGTAGTCGCGGGCCATCGAGATGGCGGTCGCGTCGGCGACCTTGAGGTCACGGGTGAGGTATTCGTCGTAGGAGATCGCGTCGAACTTCTTCGCCCCGGGCACCAGTTTCGGGTCGGCGTCGTACACCCCGTCGGTCCCCTGCTTGCCCATCAGCAGCACGTCGGCCTTGATCTCCAGGGCACGCTGGGCGGCCACGGTGTCGGTGGAGAAATAGGGCATCCCGGAACCGGCGCCGAAGATGACCACGCGGCCCTTCTCCATGTGCCGTTCGGCGCGCCGCGGAATATAGGGTTCGGCGACCTGCTGCATCTGGATCGCGCTCTGCACCCGGGTCGGGATGCCGGCCTTCTCGGTGAAGTCCTGCAGCACCAGCGCATTCATCACGGTACCGAGCATGCCGACGTAGTCGGCCCGGTCCCGGTCCATCCCGCGCTGCTGCAGTTCCGCGCCGCGGAAGAAGTTCCCGCCGCCCACGACCACCGCCACCTGGACCCCGCCGTTGACCACACCGGCGATCTGGCGGGCGATGCTGGCCACGACATCCGGATCGACACCGACCTTGCCACCTCCGAAAACCTCTCCGGACAGTTTCAGTAGGACGCGGCGGTAGGGGGCCATGCGGTCTCCTCGGTTGGGTTCTGTGTCGAACCAATCAAACCGTACGCCGGCCCACCCGCGGCACCGACCCACCCATATGGGATACCGACGAGCGGGCGGGCGCCGGAAAAGCGACGGGCCCGCGCCACCGAAGTGACGCGGGCCCACCTGCTGCGGGAAATCCGACCGATCAGGCGCCGGCCTCGAAGCGGGCGAACTCCTTGACGGTCAGCCCGGCCTCCTTGAGCTGCTGGCCGACCGACTTCTTGTCCTCGGAGATCGAATCCTGATCGACCAGGCAGACCTCCTTGAAGTACGCGTTGACCCGGCCCTCGACGATCTTGGGCAGCGCCTTCTCCGGCTTGCCCTCCTCGCGGGACTTGTCCTCGGCGACCTGACGCTCGTGCTCGACGACGTCGGCCGGAACGGTGTCGCGGTCGAGGAACTGCGGCTTCATCGAGGCGATCTGCAGCGCCACCGAGTGGATCGCAGAGTCGTTGTCACCCTCGTAGGAGACCAGCACGCCGACCTGCGGGGGCAGGTCGGACGCGCGCTTGTGCAGGTAGACCTTGGTCTTGCCGTCGTAGTAGACGGCATCCTTCAGTTCCAGCTTCTCGCCGATCACCGCGGCCAGGTCGGCCACGGCCTCCTCGACGGTCTTGCCCGAGGGGAGCTTGGCCGCCTTCGCGGCCTCCACCCCGTTGGCCTTGGCGTCGTTGACGGCCTTCGCGATCTCGTCGGCCAGGTCGATGAACTCCTGGTTCTTGGCGACGAAGTCGGTCTCCGAGCCGAGCTGGATCAGCGCGTTCCCGGCATTGGCCACCAGACCGTTGCCGGCGTCCCGCTCAGCGCGCTTGGCGGCCTTGGCCAGACCGGTGACACGCAGAATGTCGACCGCCTTGTCGAAGTCGCCGTCCGCTTCGGTCAGCGCCTTCTTGGCGTCCATCATTCCGGCGCCGGTGGCGTCCCGGAGCTTCTTCACGTCGGCTGCAGCAAACGATGCCATGTGGGATTTCCCTGTCTCTCGCGATTGACTGGTGGGATTCTTGGAGGTCGGTCGACCGCGTCACTGTGCGGCGGGAGCGTCCTGAGCCGGAGCGTCCGCAGCGACGTTAGCAGCCGGAGCGGTGGGGACCGGCGCAGCGGCCGGAGTCGCGTCGGCGGCCGGGGTCGCGTCGGCGGCAGGCGTCGCGTCGGCGGCGGACTCCGCGGCCGGGCTCTGGCCGGCCTCCAGGAGCTCGCGCTCCCAGTCGGGCATCGGCTCGGACTCCGGGGTCGCGGTCTGGCCCTGACCGGTGTGCCCGGCCGAGCGCTCCAGCAGACCGGCGGCGACGGCATCGGCGATCACCCGGGTCAGCAGGGTGACCGAGCGGATCGCGTCGTCGTTGCCCGGGATCGGGAAGTCGACCTCGTCGGGGTCACAGTTGGTGTCCAGGATCGCGATGACCGGGATCTTCAGCTTGCGCGACTCGTCGACGGCCAGGTGTTCCTTCTTGGTGTCGACGATCCACACGGCCTGCGGGATGCGCGGCATCTCGCGGATACCGCCGAGGTCCTTCTCCAGCTTCTCCTTCTCCCGACGCAGCATCAGGAGTTCCTTCTTGGTCAGACCGGATCCGGCGACCTTGTCGAAGTCCATCGCTTCCAGTTCCTTGAGGCGGGTGATCCGCTTGGAGATGGTCTGGAAGTTGGTCAGCATGCCACCGAGCCAGCGCTGGTTGACGTAGGGCATGCCGACGCGGGTGGCCTGCTCGGCGATGGCCTCCTGGGCCTGCTTCTTGGTGCCCACGAACAGGACCTGTCCGCCCTTGGCGACGGTCTGCTTGACGAACGCGTACGCCTGGTCGATGTAGGTCAGCGACTGGTGCAGGTCGATGATGTAGATGCCGTTGCGCTCGGTGAAGATGAAGCGCTTCATCTTCGGGTTCCACCGGCGGGTCTGGTGCCCGAAGTGAACGCCGGACTCGAGCAACTGGCGTGCGGTAACGACGGCCATGGCCGTTCCTCCTTGTGGCGCCGCGCAGGGCGGAGCCGATCGGTTGTGCCGGTGCCGACCTTCGGCACCGCCTGATGCAGTGTGGGAGAGCAACCGGCAAAGCCGGACCGTAAGCTCCCACCCGGGAACCCGGAAGACTGCATGCGAAGTCAGCCCACATCGGTGAGCTGCTGCCAATAGTGTATGCCTCCGCCCAAAACGGCGCCACTTGAGTGATCGGCCGGTCATCCACAGCCGTACGCCGGGCGAAGCGCTGTCCACAGGTGCTCGACTCCGACGCACGATCCGGAAGCCGGCGACCATCCTTCCCGCATGAACGCCACCCATCCTCTCATCCGTTCGGGGCTGCTCGCCGGGCTCGTCGGCCTGCTGCTCGGGATCGCGGCGGCCGGGCCGGCGCAGGCGGTCCCGACCCTGCCGTCGCCGTCGGTGACTCCGCTGGCCGGCAATGTCCGGGTGGTCACCGAGTTCCGGCCACCCGAACGCCGGTGGTTGGCCGGGCACCGCGGGGTCGACCTGGCGGGGACGCCGGGGCAGGTGGTCCGCGCGGCCGCGGCGGGGCGGATCAGTTTTGCCGGGACGATCGCCGGGCGCCCGGTGATCACCGTCGACCACGGTGAGGTGCGCACCACCTACGAACCGGTCGATGCGACCCTGCCGGTCGGTGCCGAAGTGGCGATGGGTGAACAGATCGGTACGCTGCGCGCCGGTCACGACTGTGCCGCGGCGGCGTGCCTGCACTGGGGGCTGAAGCACGGGGAGGACTACCTCGATCCGATGCTGCTGGCCACCGGCGACGCGACGGTCCGGATGCTGCCCGGGTCGGCCCCCGCCGAGGCCCGGGAACGGGCCGCCGCCCGGGAGGCGGCCCGCCGCGCGGCCGCGGAGCAGCAGGCGTCGGCGGGAACGGACGTGCCCCAGGGGCCCGCTCCCCCACCGGGCTCCCGCGGTCTGGTCCGGCCCGCCGACGGGCCGCTCACCTCCCGGTTCGGGATGCGGGTGCATCCGGTCACCGGGGTCTACAAACTGCACGACGGGCTGGATTTCGGCACCGGCTGCGGAGCCCCACTGCGCGCCATCGCCGCGGGCCGGGTGACCGATATCTACTACAACGCCGGGTACGGCAACCGGTTGATGCTCGACCACGGCCTGGTCAACGGCCGTCCGATGCGCAGTTCGTACAACCATGCGATCCGCTATCTGGTCGGCCCGGGCGCCACGGTGCAGGCCGGCCAGGTGATCGGCCTGAGCGGCTCGACCGGGTACTCCACCGGCTGTCACCTGCATTTCATGCTCTGGGTCGACGGCCAGCTGGTCAATCCGGAGGCTTGGCTGTGAGGCCTGTCCACCAATGGCAGAACATGGCCCTTGGGCCGACCTGTGCGGCGTTCCAGACCTCAGGCTGCCGAACCACCGCCGCACCCACCTGCTCGATGGCGATGACAAGGGCACAGGCGGCCATCGATTTGGGGTGTTGCCCGCTCCCGGCCATCGCAAGACATGGTTTCCGAGCACCTGGACCGATGACGACATTGTGCTGGCGGTGCTGGCGGTGGCGCGCTCCCCGATCGTGGCAGTGCGGGGAGCGGGGTCTTTCATCAACTGCTTCGGCGAGATCAGCGGAGTTCGGCTCAAGGTCCGCGTGCAAATCGACGGGACGATCATCACCGGTCACCCGCTGGACGGACCGGGAGTGAACCAAGTGAAGGCCACCGCGCTCGGCGTTATCAGCAGCCGCGAGCTCCCGTACGGGAGCAACCGGGAGGTAACGTGGTGATCATGAAGTTTGATGATCTTGTCTATCACGTCTTCGCGCAGATCATCCCCAACATCGGGCCGGATGATCGGTGGGACGTCGTGGACGCACTCCATGATGATGACACCGATGTCGCTCTGGTCATCATGCTTCGGCTGATCGACCGGGAGGGATGGCCGGTCGATCCCGAGTTGCTGGCGATGGCCCGGGCTGCGGCCCCCAGCCTCACCTGACCGTCGGGTGCCAGTCACGGATCAGGCGCGGGGGTGCGCCTGCTCGAAGGCCGCACGGAGCCGTTCGTTGCTCACATGGGTATAGATCTGGGTGGTCGCCAGCGAGGCGTGCCCGAGCATCTCCTGCACGCTGCGCAGATCCGCGCCGCCCTCGAGCAGGTGCGTCGCCATCGCATGCCGTAGTCCGTGCGGTCCCAGGTCGGGCGCATTCGGCACCACCTGCAGGGCCCGGTGCACGACCCGGCGGACCACCCGGGGGTTGATCCGGCCGCCGCGCTCCCCCACGAACACCGCCGGCCCCGCGGTCGGGGCCGCCAAGGTGTCGCGGACCGCCAACCAGGCGTCAAGGGCCCGCCACCCCGGACGGCCCAGCGGTACCGCGCGCTCCTTGTCGCCCTTGCCCACGACCCGGAGGACGCCGCGGGCGGTGTCCAGGTCGGCCAGTTCCAGGCCGCACAGTTCGGCGACCCGGATCCCGGCCCCGTAGAGCACCTCCAGGATCGCCACATCCCGGCAACCGACCGGGCCGTCATCGGCGCCGGCCCGAGCGACGGCCGCCGCCAGCATCTGGTCGGCCACCTCGGCGGTGATGGTCTGCGGCAGCCGCTTGGGCAGTTTCGGGGAACGCAGCGCCTCGGCCGGATTCTGCCCGCTGCGCCCGGTCCGTTCACACCAGGCGAAGAACACCCGGGCCGCGGCGGCCCGGCGTTGCAGGGTGCTGCGTTCGGCGCCGCGGGTCTGCTGGTTGGCCAGCCAACTGCGCAGTTCCCGCAGTCCGACCGCTTGCGGGTCGTGCACCCCGAGCCGGTCCAGGTACGCGAACAGGCCCGCCAGATCGCCCTCGTACGCCCGGATCGTGTGCGCGGACAGATTCCGCTCCCCGGCCAGGTGCTGGGCATAGGCCGCCAACAGTCCGGCCCACCCCTCCGACAACTCCGGGTCCTCACTCACCCGCCCAGTGTGCCCGCCGCACTGGAATGTGCCCGGGAGCCCGGCCCGGCGCGGCTACGATGCAGCCCATGGTCTCCCTCGACGAACTGATCACCGGTGGCAGCGTACTTCCCATCACCCGCTGGGGAACCCCGGTGATGCACGCCCCGACCACCCCTGTCACGACCTTCGACGAGGACCTGCACACCCTGATCCGCGACATGTTCGCGACGATGGCGGCCGCCCAGGGGGTCGGGCTCGCCGCGACCCAGGTCGGGCAGGGGATCTCCCTGTTCATCTTTGACTGCCCCGACGAGGATGAGGTCCGCCACTACGGGGTCATCTGCAACCCGGTGGTCACCACCCCGGACGGCCGCAACCGGCACCTCGATGCCGCCGAGGAGGGCTGTCTGTCGCTGCCGGGGGCGTACGAGACCCTGGCCCGGCCCGACCATGCGATCTGCGAGGGCGTGGATCACAACGGCGAACCGGTCAAGGTGGTGGGCACCGGGCTGCTCGCGCGCTGTCTGCAGCACGAGACCGATCACCTGAACGGGACCGTCTTCGGCGACCGGCTGGCCTCGAAGGCCCGCAAGCGGCTGTACGCCCAGCACGACAGCGTGGCCGACCGCTACCTCGCGGACTGGCCGGTCAGCCCGAAACAGCCCGCCCCGCCGCAGGACTGAGCGCTAACGGGCGTCCGGGTTCAGCACATAGCAGGCGACCGCCGCCGCGGCGGCGACGTTCAGCGAGTCGATGCCGTGCTGCATCGGGATCCGGGCGACCAGATCGGCCTGCCCCAGCCAGTGCTCGGACAGCCCGGCTCCCTCGGTGCCCAGCAGCAGCGCGATCTTCCCGTCGCCGACCCGCGCGGCGGCCTCGTCCAGAGTCACTGCGTCCTCCCGCAGCGCCATCGCGACCGTGGTGAAGCCGGCCTCGCGCAGCCGGTCCAGGTCACTGCCCCAGTGCTCCAGCCGGGCCCAGGGCAGGGAGAACACCGCCCCCATCGCGACCTTGATCGCGCGCCGGTAGAGCGGATCGGCCGCCCGCGGGGCCAGTAGTACGCCGTCCCAGCCGAGCCCGGCCGCACAACGCAGGATCGCGCCGACATTGGTGTGGTCCACGATGTCCTCGCAGACCACCAACCGGCGCATCCCGAGCAGATCATCCAGGCTGTGCCGGGTGCGGCGGTGGAAGGACCCGAGCGCGCCGCGGTGCACATGAAAACCGGTGACCTCCTCGGCGAACGCCTCGGTCACCACCAGCACCGGCACCTCGGGCCAGGCGTCCAGGACGTCGGCCAGTGAGTCCAGCCAGCGCTCGGCGAGCAGGAACGATCGCGGGGTGAAGCCGGCCTCGGCCGCCCGCCGGATCACCTTCTCGCCCTCGGCGATGAACAGCCCCTCCGCGGTTTCCAGCTTGCGGCGCAGTGAGGTGTCGCGCAGCCGCAGATAGTCGTGCAGCCGCGGGTCGGCGGGGTCGCTGACCCGTTCTCTCATCGGTGCACCAGCAGCAGGTACGCCAGGGCGATGACGCCGACGATGACGATGATCACCCGATACACCACCGCCGGCAGCTTGCGGCCGACCCGGGCGCCGATCGAGGCCCCGATGATCGAGCCGATCGCGATCGCGATGGCCCCGGGCCAGTACACCCGACCCAGCGAGATGTAGATGATCGCGGCAATGCCGTTGACGATGGTGACCAGGCCGTTCTTGATCGCATTGATCTCCGACATCGACTGGTTGATCAGGCCGATGCCGAGGATGCCGAGGACCAGCACTCCCTGGGCGGCACTGAAATAGCCGCCATAGGTGCCGGCGAGCAGGATCGCGAACCAGACCCAGACCGGATCGCGGGTCTCCCCGGTGGCCGGATCGGTCTTTCGGGCGTGCAGTGCCTGGACCCGGCGGGACAGCATCGGCTGGGTGATCACCAGGACGATGCCCAGGGTGACCAGCACCGGGACGATCACATCGAAGGCCGAACTGGGCAACAGCAGCAGCAACAGCGCCCCGGTGGTGCCGCCGAGCAGGGACGCCACCCCCAGGCGCAGCAGCCGCTTGCGCTGCGGTCTCAGTTCCGGCAGCAGGGCGTAGGTGGCCGAGGCGTTGCCGAACACCAGCCCGACCGCGTTCGACGCGTTCGCCGAGACCGCGGTGAGTCCCGGCCCGCCGAGGGCGAGCAGGGTCGGGAAGGTGATCAGGGTGCCCGAACCGACCACCGAGTTGATCAGGCCGGCGGCCACCCCGGCCAGCCCGACCAGGAACAGATCCAGCGGGGTCACGGCTGCTCCACCCCCGGCGTACGCGGCGGCCGACCCCGCAGCAGCCGCAGCGCCACCGCGGCCACCGCCACCGCGATCGCCACCTGGAGCCAGAACTGGCCGGGGACGAAGACGGCGGTCACCATGCCGCCGACCGCCCCGGCGGCCAGGGCCGCGGCATGCCAGCGGCCGGAGATCAGTTCAGCGGCGGCGCACAGGATCGCCGCGATCAGCCACCACAGCCACAGCTGCTGGCCGAGGAAATCATTGAGGTTGACCGGCATCGCTCACTGCGCCGCGCGGGCGGTCCAGCGGCCGCGGTCGTGGGTCACCTCGAGGGGAAGCCCGAAGGTGTCGCTCATTTTCGCCGAGGTCAGCGTCTCCGCGATCGGGCCGGCCGCCACGACCTGCCCCTGTCGCAGCAACAGCGCATGGGTGACCGCGGCCGGGATCTCCTCCACATGGTGGGTCACCATCACGCTGGTCGGGGCGTACGGGTCGGCGGCCAACTCGCCGAGGATCCGGACCAGGGTTTCCCGGCCGGCCACGTCGAGGCCGGCGGCGGGTTCGTCGAGCAGCAGCAGTTCGGGGTCGGTCATCAGGGACCGGGCGACCAGCACCCGCTTCTTCTCCCCCTCCGACAGGGTGCCGAAGGTCCGTTCGGCCAGGTGCTCCACGCGCATCTGGGACATCAGTTCCCGGGCGCGGGCGTAGTCGTCCTCCTCATAGGTCTCGTTCCACCGGCCGAGCACGGCGTACGCGGCGGAGACGACGACGTCCTGGACGATCTCGCGGCCGGGGACCTGCTCGGCGACCGCGATCGAGGTCATCCCAATCCGCGGGCGCAGTTCGAACACATCGACCGCTCCGAGCAGTTCGCCGAGGATCTCCGCGGTGCCCGAACGCGGGTGCATCTGGGTGGCCAGGACCCGCAGCAGGGTCGTCTTCCCCGCTCCGTTCGGGCCGATGATCACCCAGCGATCACCTTCCTCGACCCGCCAGGTGACGTCCCGCAGCAGGTACGACCCACCGCGCACGATGCTCACATCAGCCAGATCCACCACAGCCACCATGCGGGCAAACTTAGCGCAGATACGCTGACACCAGACCGACAACCACACGCCTGAGGCAACCAGGAGGGCCCGTGACCATTGAGGCAGCCATTCGGCTCACCGGGAACCTGAACGTCCTGCGGCACACGGCGGTCAGCGCCGAGGTGAGTGCGCGGGAGGTCGTCGCCGACGATGTGGCGCACCATGTGGTCGACCCCGAAGGTTTGCTCGATCTGAATCCGCTGGCCGCCAACGAGCTGGACATCGCGATGCGCGCCGCGATCACGCGCTATCCCGGCGACTGGTCGTTGATCCTGCCCCGCCCGGGCATGCTCGGCGCGCTGCGCGGACCGGCGGCGCTGACCCGGCTGGCGCTGGAAATGGGGGCCGCGGTGGTTTCCCAGGCCGGCGGGCTGGGCTGGGTGCCGCAGCCGGTCGGGTCGGCGGTGCAGTGGGTGGTGCTGCCGGCGGAGAAGCCGGCGCTGCCGACCGCCCCCACCGAGGCGGACCGGCACCTCAGCGAGACCGTCCTGCGGATCGCCGATGCGCTGGCCGCCCAGGAGATGAGTTCGGGCGAGCGGCCGGAACCGGTGTTCGCGCCGCTGCCGGCGGCGTACGGGGGGCGGGCGAAGAAGCTGGCGACCAAGGCGCTGCGGCTGATCCACGCCGCCGATGCCGCCCTGGCCGATGATTCCGGCCTGCTGCACTCCCATGCGATCCAGACCCGCCGGACCGCCCTGCGGGAGGTCCAGCGGGCCGCGATCGATGCGCTGTCGGCGGCGGTCAGCTGGGTGGAGCCGCCGCCGCAGTGAGCGGTACGGGTCAGGCGCCCATCGCGTGCATGCCGCCGTCGACGTGGATGATCTCCCCGGAGGTGGCGGGGAACCAGTCGCTGAGCAGCGCGACGACTGCCTTCGCGGTGGCCTCGTTGGAGGTGGCGTCCCAGCCGAGCGGGGCGCGCTCCCCCCAGATCGTGTTGAAGTCGGCCGACCCGGGGATCGCTTTCTTCGCCAGGGTGTCGATCGGGCCCGCCGCGACCAGGTTGCTGCGTACGCCCTCGGGGCCGAGGTAGCGGGCCAGGTACCGGCTGGTCGATTCCAGCGCGGCCTTGGCCACCCCCATCCAGTCGTAGCTGGGCCACGACACGGTGGCATCGAAGGTCAGCCCGACCACCGACGCGGTCCCGCCGAACAGCGGCTTGCAGGCCATGGTGAGCGAGGTCAGCGAGTACGCCGACACCTCCACCGCGGCCTTCACATCCTCGGGCGGGGTGGTGAGGAATTTTCCGCCCAGCGCGGTCTCCGGGTTGGCGAAGGCGATCGAATGAACCAGCCCGTCGAGCCGGTCGATCCCGACCTCGCGCAGGGTCTGCGGCAGATTCGCCAGGTGGTCGGCGTTGGTGACGTCGATCTCGATCAGCGCCGGGACCGGGGCCAACTTCTGCAGCACCCGCTTGGTCAGGCTCATCGCCCGCCCGAAGTTCGACACCACCACGGTGGCGCCCTCCTCCTGGGCGATCCGGGCCACGGCGTACCCGATCGAGGTGTTCATGGTGACCCCGGCCACCAGGATGTTCTTGCCCTCGAGAATTCCCATGCTCTGCTCCTTCAGTCTGTCCGTCGGGTACTCAGTGGCCCATGCCGAGGCCGCCGTCGACGGGGATCACCGCACCGGTGATGTAGCCCGCGGCGTCACTGGCCAGGAATTCCACCGCGGCGGCGATGTCGTCGACCTGGCCGAGTCGGCCCAGCGGAATCTGGGCGTGGTAGTCGGCGACCTGCTTCTCGGACAGTTCGGCGGTCATGTCGGTCTCGATGAACCCCGGTGCCACCACGTTCGCGGTGATCCCGCGGGAGCCGACCTCGCGGGCCAGCGAGCGGGCCAGACCGACCAGACCGGCCTTGGACGCGGCGTAGTTCACCTGACCGGCCGAGCCGAGCAGTCCGACCACCGAGGAGATGTAGATGATCCGACCGAAGCGGGCCCGGGTCATCGGACGCAGGGCGCGCCGGGTGACGTTGAACGAGCCGGTCAGATTGGTGTCGATCACCGACTGCCAGGCCTCGTCCTTCATCCCCATCGCGAGGGTGTCCTTGGTGATGCCGGCGTTGGCCACCAGCACCTCGACCGGCCCCAGCTGGGCCTCGACCTGCTTGAACGCCGCGTCGACCTGCTGGGGGTCGGTCACATCGCACTGGACGCCGAGGATTCCGGGGGCGACGTCCCCGCTGCGATAGGTGGCCGCCACGCGGTGCCCGGCCGCGGCCAGGTGAGCGGCGATCGCCGCGCCGATCCCGCGGTTGCCACCGGTGACCAGGATGACCCGGCCCGACTTCTCGGGTGCGGACTCGGTGGGCTCGGCCATGGTTCTCTCCTTTTCCGGGACCGCGACGGCCCGCAGGTCTGCTCAGGGCAGGGTATCCATTCCGTCCGGCATCCGAAAAGTTCCCGACGAGACTCACACAGAGTCCCCGCGTAGCAGGGTGCCGTGCCTCACATAGTTTTCCCCGGGAAGTGTGGGTGGCGGTCACGATGGGGTGTGAGTGTGAAGGATCTGTCGTTGGCTGCCAGGTACGAGGTGACCAAGAAGTACGCGCAGGCTTATGCGGCGGCGCCGAAGAAGGGCAAGAGCGAGATCTTGGATCAGGTGGTCGCGGTGACCGGCTGGAACCGTGACCATGCCCGCCAGCAGTTGACCGCCCGGCTGCGGCAGACCCCGGGTCGGGCCCGGGCCACCGTCGCGGTGATCGACCGACGCACGACCAAAGCACGCCGGTAC
>NZ_AUHH01000033.1 GCF_000423085.1 Granulicoccus phenolivorans DSM 17626 = NBRC 107789 = JCM 15570
CTTGTGCTCCCCGCGCGAGCGGGGATGATCCGACCTCGACGCCGCTCACGACGGCGCGGACGGTGTGCTCCCCGCGCGAGCGGGGATGATCCGTAGGCGCTCGACCCCTCCGGTAGGGCGTCTGCGTGCTCCCCGCGCGAGCGGGGATGATCCCATCAAGAGGCGGCTGCGGCTGATCTCGTCCTGGTGCTCCCCGCGCGAGCGGGGATGATCCCCTCAGCCCCGACCTCGGCGATGAGTGCCCGCAGTGCTCCCCGCGCGAGCGGGGATGATCCCGAAGGTCCTCACACGTCCACCTCGATTGTCAGGTGCTCCCCGCGCGAGCGGGGATGATCCTCCTCCACCAACTCCCTTGCCGTCTTCGCCGTCGTGCTCCCCGCGCGAGCGGGGATGATCCCATCCCCCACAGGCCCGAAAAAACCGCTCCGGCGTGCTCCCCGCGCGAGCGGGATGATCCGGACTCCAGACCCGCATGCCCGCCCGGGAACGCGTGCTCCCCGCGCGAGCGGGGATGATCCCCCCGCGCGTGTACCCGGACGGATTGCCCGAGCGTGCTCCCCGCGCGAGCGGGGATGATTGTCGACGGCACTCCAAAATGAGGCCATAGCGGCAGTCGAAAACGAGGCCACCCAGACAGATTGGTTGGGTGATCTCTGTGGAGGATTGGGCTCTGATCAGGCGGCTGGTTGCCGATGGTGTGCCGCAGCGTCAGGTCGCTCGGGACCTGGGTATCGGGCGGTCAACGGTAGCGCGGGCGGTCGCGTCGGATCGTCCGCCGAAGTACGAGCGGCCGGCGGTGCCGACATCGTTCACGTCGTTCGAACCGGCGGTGCGGCAGTTGCTGACCGACACTCCGAGCATGCCGGCCACAGTGCTCGCCGAACGGGTCGGCTGGGAGGGGTCGATCACCTGGTTCCGCGCGCATGTGCGACGGCTGCGGCCCGAACACAGGCCGATCGATCCCTCGGATCGGTTGACGTGGTTGCCCGGGGACGCTGCGCAGTGCGATCTGTGGTTCCCGCCGAAAAAGATCCCCTTGGAGGACGGCACCACGAGCCTGTTACCGGTCATGGTGATCACCGCGGCGCACTCGCGGTTCATGGTCGCCAGGATGATCCCGACCCGACACACCCAGGACCTGCTGCTGGGGATGTGGGAACTGCTGCAGCAGCTGGGTCGGGTGCCACGCAGGTTGATCTGGGACAACGAGGCCGGCATCGGCCGCGGTAAACGCAACGCCGAAGGGATCGGCGCGTTCACCGGGACGCTGGCAACGACGTTGGTGCGGCTCAAGCCCTACGACCCTGAGTCCAAGGGAGTCGTTGAACGCAGGAACGGGTTCCTCGAGACCTCTTTCATGCCCGGCCGCTCGTTCGCGTCTGCAGCTGACTTCAACGCCCAGCTCACCGAGTGGTTGGAGACCGCGAACGCCAGGGTGGTGCGCACGATCAAGGCTCGACCGGTCGATCTGCTCGATGCCGACCGAGCAGCGATGTTGCCGCTGCCACCGGTGGCGCCGGTGATCGGCTGGGTCAACCGGGTCCGGCTCGGACGCGACTACTACGTCCGCGTTGACAGCAATGACTACTCCGTTGATCCGAACGTGATCGGCAGGTTCGTCGAGGTCCGCGCTGATCTGTCCCGGGTCGTGGTCCGTCACGACGGGCGCCGGGTCGCGGCCCATGACCGGGTCTGGGCCCGCGGGATGACGGTCACCGACCCCGCCCACGTCACAGCTGCGAAGGCGTTGCGGGAACATTTCCAACGGCCCCGACCCGCCGCAGATCCCGGGGAGGCATTCGACCGGGACCTGGCCGACTACGACCGCGCTTTCGGCCTGCTCAACGGCGGCCTCGGCAACGCCGCAGCTGCGGACCCTGGTGACGGCACAGTTGCTGGCCTTGGTGCCGGTGCTGTTGCTGGCCTTCGGGATGGGGAGGTGGCCTGATGGCCACGAAGAAGAACGAGGCCAGCGAGGCGCTCAAGCAGTTGACCTACCTGGCCAGCGCGTTGAAGGCACCCCGGATCACCGAAGCTGCTGCCCGGCTGGCCGACCACGCCCGTGACGCGGGCTGGACCTACGAGGAGTACTTGGCCGCGGTCCTCGACCGTGAAGTCGCCGCACGCAACGCCTCCGGAGCACAGTTACGGATCCGGGCCGCGGGATTCCCCGCGAGGAAGACGATCGAGGAATTCGACTGGGATGCTCAACCCGCCGTTCGTCAACAGATCGCTGCGCTGGCCTCGGGCGGGTTCCTTACCGAAGCCCGTAACGTCGTGTTGCTCGGCCCGCCCGGCACCGGGAAGACGCACCTGGCCACCGGGCTGGGGATCGCGGCAGCCAACCACGGCCACCGGATCCTGTTCGCTACCGCGACCGAGTGGGTCACCCGGCTCACCGACGCCCACCGCGCCGGCCGACTCCCGCTCGAGCTGACCCGGCTACGACGCTACGGACTGATCATCGTCGACGAGGTCGGCTACCTGCCCTTCGACCAAGACGCTGCGAACCTCTTCTTCCAGCTGGTCAGCAGCCGTTACGAGCACGCTTCGCTGATCCTTACCTCCAACCTGCCCTTCAGCGGCTGGGGTGGTGTCTTCGGTGACCAGGCCGTCGCTGCCGCGATGATCGACCGCGTCGTCCACCACGCCGACGTCCTCACCCTCAAAGGCGCCAGTTACCGACTACGCAACCGCGGAATCGAAACCCTGCCCAGCATCAAGACGCAAGACACGGCAGACTAGGAACAACACGAACCGGTGGCCTCGTTTTCAACCGTCGGTTCGGCCTCAGTTTCAAGCGCCGTCGACAATGATCCGGTCGCGGGAGAGGTCCGGCGCAGCTCCGGGCAGTGCTCCCCGCGCGAGCGGGGATGATCCCCCTACGCCCGACCCGGACGTGTAGATCGTCCGGTGCTCCCCGCGCGAGCGGGGATGATCCGTTCGCGGGCACCTTCCGGTCCGAGCCGACCGAGTGCTCCCCGCGCGAGCGGGGATGATCCTTGCTGGGGTAACCGGTGTTCGACACGATCGCAGTGCTCCCCGCGCGAGCGGGGATGATCCTTCGGTGGCCGGTCAGACTGCGCTCAAACAGGTGTGCTCCCCGCGCGAGCGGGGATGATCCCTCTGCCCGGCCGCTGGTGGACGCACTTTCTCAGTGCTCCCCGCGCGAGCGGGGATGATCCCCACTCGGCGGCCTGCCGTCGCACGTCACAGGCGTGCTCCCCGCGCGAGCGGGGATGATCCCTCTGCCCGGCCGCTGGTGGACGCACTTTCTCAGTGCTCCCCGCGCGAGCGGGGATGATCCCCACTCGGCGGCCTGCCGTCGCACGTCACAGGCGTGCTCCCCGCGCGAGCGGGGATGATCCCTCCCACCCCGCCGGATACGCGGTCGGGGACCAGTGCTCCCCGCGCGAGCGGGGATGATCCCACCAAGGAGATCAGCATGGCAACCACTGACGAGTGCTCCCCGCGCGAGCGGGGATGATCCCTGATGCATGGTCGGACTGCCCCAGCCTGCCGGGTGCTCCCCGCGCGAGCGGGGATGATCCCCCGTCAAAGTAGGCGTCCGGGTAGCCGGTGCCGTGCTCCCCGCGCGAGCGGGGATGATCCGCAGTCACGATCACCCGGACCAGGAGCGCGGCCGTGCTCCCCGCGCGAGCGGGGATGATCCTCTCTCCGCCCAGCTCATTCGCGCGGTCACGCAAGTGCTCCCCGCGCGAGCGGGGATGATCCTCTGCGGGAGGCGTTGTCGCCCGCGGAGTTCATGTGCTCCCCGCGCGAGCGGGGATGATCCTCCCCTCCGCCTGAAACTCAACCTCAACCATCGGTGCTCCCCGCGCGAGCGGGGATGATCCGAGGTAGAGGTCCCCGAGCATCTGGCGGGCTACGTGCTCCCCGCGCGAGCGGGGATGATCCGAGAAGCGCGTCACGGACGCGTCACGCCGTGACGTGCTCCCCGCGCGAGCGGGGATGATCCCACCGGATGGACCATCCTCCACGGCGACACCGGGTGCTCCCCGCGCGAGCGGGGATGATCCGCGATCCGGATCTCTTCGGTGCTCTCGGCCAGCGTGCTCCCCGCGCGAGCGGGGATGATCCGATCCCGGGCGAGGGCATGTTCAAGGATGTGGCGTGCTCCCCGCGCGAGCGGGGATGATCCCTGACCCCGCAGATCACCGGACAGGCGGTGGTCCGTGCTCCCCGCGCGAGCGGGGATGATCCTCGACCTGAATCCAGCGGCCACCCTCGGGGTAGGTGCTCCCCGCGCGAGCGGGGATGATCCGCCGGAGCATATGGAGGTCGTGACCCTCCGGGAGTGCTCCCCGCGCGAGCGGGGATGATCCGGAGCGAGCATGGGTGCATCCGGCCAGTGGGGCGGTGCTCCCCGCGCGAGCGGGGATGATCCCAGGACATCGGCGAGCGGTCGGGGGGCGGTGATGTGCTCCCCGCGCGAGCGGGGATGATCCTGGTGGGACCAGGGAGACTACCCGTTCCCGGTAGTGCTCCCCGCGCGAGCGGGGATGATCCGAAGTCGATGCACTGCTTGATGAGTCCCCGGTTGTGCTCCCCGCGCGAGCGGGGATGATCCCGTGATCTGATGCACCGCCCCGGCTTGGGTGCGGTGCTCCCCGCGCGAGCGGGGATGATCCGCACTTGCCTACAAATCCCTGTCCGATCTGGTCGGTGCTCCCCGCGCGAGCGGGGATGATCCTATAGACGGCCGGGCGGGTGGTCACAGGCTGCTGTGCTCCCCGCGCGAGCGGGGATGATCCTTGATCAGCAGGTTGATGATGCCGCTGCCGAGGGTGCTCCCCGCGCGAGCGGGGATGATCCCGCGTGATACCCCGTCTGCGAGTCGTACGCGGAGTGCTCCCCGCGCGAGCGGGGATGATCCGGACAGGGCCGCAGTAGGCACCTGTCCGGCCGTGCGTGCTCCCCGCGCGAGCGGGGATGATCCGCTCGATGCAGCCGGACTACACGACCGACGAGAGTGCTCCCCGCGCGAGCGGGGATGATCCACCTAAAGCGGTTGACATAGCAACCGAAGCGTGCTCCCCGCGCGAGCGGGGATGATCCCACCCCCAGCGAACAGAGGAGAATCTCATGACCGTGCTCCCCGCGCGAGCGGGGATGATCCGGTCGGCGGGGCAGTAGAGCTGGAGCAGATCAAGTGCTCCCCGCGCGAGCGGGGATGATCCTCTTGGAAACTACATAGCGTTAAATGGGCGGCAGTGCTCCCCGCGCGAGCGGGGATGATCCTCACGATTCCGCTCATTGAGCGGGACCTGATCGAGTGCTCCCCGCGCGAGCGGGGATGATCCCGCAAAAGAGGCCCCCGACCCACCCCGTGAGGGGTGCTCCCCGCGCGAGCGGGGATGATCCCATCTCCCAAGCCGCCGTGATCATCGGCGTGCAGTGCTCCCCGCGCGAGCGGGGATGATCCGGCATCAAGCAGGGCAACCTGATCACCATCCGCGTGCTCCCCGCGCGAGCGGGGATGATCCCCCAAAGCGTACGCGCTCGGGCAACTGTCGGCGTGCTCCCCGCGCGAGCGGGGATGATCCCTGGAAGCTCCGGACCCTCAAGGATTCCACCGGGTGCTCCCCGCGCGAGCGGGGATGATCCGCAGACCACTTCGGTGGACTGGTCCGGTATCACGTGCTCCCCGCGCGAGCGGTGACGATCCCGCATACACCGAGGTGCCCATGTTCCGGGGGAACTGCTCCCTGCGCGAGCGGGGATGATCCCCGTTCGTGCATGTCGCCGCTCAGTTTGCCTGAGTGCTCCCCGCGCGAGCGGGATGATCCCCGGGCCGGCTTGGTTGTCGACGGCGGTTGAAGAGTAGACAGTAACGCCGCCGAAACTGACCAGTTTTCAAGCGCCGTCGACAATGATCCCACGCAGAACTGCCTGCCGACCGTGATCGCGATGTGCTGCCCGCACGAGCGGGGATGATCCAGAAGTGGAGAAGAGCCACACACCTCCGCCCACGTACCGCCCGGCCGGGAGACACCTCCGCTCGGACGAAGAATAGACCACTTGACAAGGCATTTACCTCGGGGTCGAGCGAGTCTTCTGGGCTGCGCATGACGTCCCGCATCCAGTGCCCCGAACCATCCGCAGGGACTGTCTGTCTCTCCGTTACGCAAACAACTCCCGTCAGAGTCGCCGCAACCGATCCCGTCAGCCCTGCAGAAATGCCAGCACCGCAGTCACCCGGCGATGCACCTCCTGGTCGCCGCGCAGGCCGAGCTTGGCGAAGATCCGCTGGGTGTGCTTCTCCACCGCCCCCTCGGTGACCACCATGGCCCGGGCGATCCCGGCGTTGGTGTGCCCCTGGGCCATCAACTCCATCACCTCCCGCTCCCGCGCGGTGAGCTGTCCCAACGGATCCTGGACCCGGCGCCTGCCCATCCACTGGGCCACCACCTCGGGGTCGAGCACCATCCCACCGACGGCCACCCGGTCGACCGCATCGAGGAAGGTGTCGATGTCGGAGACCCGATCCTTCAACAGGTAGCCGATCCCGCCCTGCCCGGAGGCGAGCAGTTCCTCGGCGTACGACACGACAATGTACTGACTCAGCAACATGATCGGGGCCTGCGGCCACTCCGCCCGCAGCCGTACGCCGGCGCGCAACCCCTCGTCGGTGTGCGAGGGCGGCATCCGGATGTCGGAGATGACCAGATCCGGCCGCAGCGCCAGCGCCCGGGCGACCATCAGCTCCCCGTTGCCGACCTGATCGACCACCTCATGTCCGGCGTCGGTGAGGATCAACCGCAGCCCCTCCCGCAACAGCACCGAGTCGTCGGCCAGCAGTATCCGCATGACCTCCACGCTACCGAGGATCACCCGGCCAACGGGATCGCGGCCTGGACCACCGTCGGTCCGCCGACCGGGGACTCCACATCGAGGCGGCCGGCCACCCCGCGCAACCGCTCGGCCAGCCCGGCCAGCCCGTGCCCCTTGTCCAGGGCGGCCCCACCGATCCCGTCATCGCTGATCGTGACGAACAGCCACCCGTCCTGCACCCCGGCGTACACCTCGGCCTGGCCGGCCCGGGCGTGCTTGTTCAGGTTGGTCAGCGCCTCGGCCACGGTGAAGTACGCCGCGGTCGCCGCCTGGTCGGGGATCTCCCGGGGCAGGTCGGCCTGCACCACGACCGGGGTACTGGAGCGGGCTGCCGCCTCCCCGATCGCGGCGGCCAGACCCCGGTCGACCAGGATCGGCGGGGCGATCCCCCGCGACAACTGCCGCAGTTCGGCCAGGGTGTCCTGGCTCTGCTCCATCGCCTCGGCCAGGATCATCTGCGCCCGCTCCGGATCGGTGGCCGCGAGCCGCCGGGCCCGGGCCAGATCCATGTTCAGCCGGACCAGTCGCTGCTGCGGTCCGTCGTGGATGTCGCGCTCCAGCCGGCGCAGGGCACTGGTCTCGGCCCGGTGGGCGGCGTCCCGGGTGTCGCGCAGTTCGTTGATCCGGGCGGTCGTCTCGGCCCGCGAACTGAGCAGGGCATGCGAGAGACTGCTCTGCACCCAGGCCGATCCGCGCAGCACCGGCCGCAGCGTGACCGCGAAGAACAGCCCGCCCAGGAAGTTCACCAGCACGTCCCAGAACAGCTTGCTGCCCGGCAGGTTCAGCAGATCCCCCAGCCCGTTGTAGTCGCCGCCGAGGGTGGCGTTGAGGATGACCGCGGCCAGTGGGCCGAGCACCACGCCCAGCGTGCCCACCCACCAGGTGACCGCGATGCTCCAGGTGGCCGTCGACACCGTGAACTGGGTCACCGTCCACAGTTGGTCCAGCCAGCTCTGCGGATCCTTCAGTACGCCCAGCCAGCGCCGCCACCACGAGCCGTCGCGGGCGACGTACACCCCCGGCGCCGGGCGATCCTGCCACAGCCGCAGCATCTTCCGCTCGGCGGTGGCGAAGCCGCGGGCGGTCAGCGCGCTGAGCACCAGAATCGGCAGCCCGACCCAGATGATCAGCGTGCTGACCCCGGTCGAGAACAGCGTGATCACCAGGATGAAGGCGACCAGCGCCAGCGGCCAGGCGGCAAACAGATAGGCGGTGTCATGGCCCAGCCGCCGCATTTCGGGGGTGTGCAGCCAGCCCGGGCGCTGTTGCTGCAGTCCGGTCGCCGCCGCGCTCGGATCGTTCAGCCGGACGCCGGCCGGGGCCGGGTCGCTGGCACAGGCGTACGGACGCGGCCCGGGCGCCGGATCCGGGGACGCGTACGGGTGCGGAGAGGACTGCCAGCCAGCGGGCTCATCGTCGGAGGTGACCTGCATCGATGTCATACCTCCATCCAACGGCGGAGTCGTCCGAACCACTATCCCGCAACCCGGCCGGTCGGTGTCGGGCTACCCCGACAGCCGCTGATCGGGCGCAGGCCGAGGGCACCCTATACCCCTACCCTATGGGACTGTTCGGATTCCGGTCCGGCATCAGCCCCGCGAACCGGTCCCCGGGCCGAGGCACCTCCTTTATGCTGACCCCGAACAGAACTCGACTCAAGGAGGCACGGTGCCGGTTCAGCATCTGGTGCCCGCGATACTTGCCCTGGCCGTCATGGTGGTCGGCCTGGCACTCTTCATTCGCGCCATCGTGAAAATCGTCAACGTCATCAAACTCGGCCAGCCGACTCTGGGCCGGGCGGACAACCCCGGATCCCGGTGGGGAACCCTGGTCAAGGAGACCCTGGGGCACACCCGGATGCTGCAGATCAGCTGGGTCGGCGCGGCGCACTGGATGGTGGCCTTCGGCTTCATCGTGCTCTTCCTGACCCTGCCGAACGCGGTCGCGCAGCTGTTCAACCAGGAAGCCGCGCTGCCGATCATCGGTCACTGGCCGGTGTACGCCTGGGTGACCGAGATCTTCGGCTGGCTGACCTTCATCGGGATCGCCGCCCTGGTCATCAACCGCTTCGTCGTGGTCGGGACCGGCAAGGGCCGCTTCTTCGGCTCGCGCACCTGGCAGGCGGTGTACGTGGAGTTCACCATCCTGGCCGTCGGCGTCTGCATCATGACGCTGCGCGCACTGGAGTATCAGCTGCTCTCCATCCTCCATCCGGAGACCGACCACAAGGGCGAGTTCCCGCTGTCGTGGTTCCTGCTCCCCCAGATCGGCAACGAGGACACCATCCGCACCGCGATCGTGTGGGTCGCCGCGATCAAGATCATCGTCTCCTTCGCCTGGATGATCGTGCTCGGCCTGAACCAGACCATGGGCGTGGCCTGGCACCGGTTCTCCGCCTGGCCGAACATCTGGTTCAAGCGCAACGCGAACGGCCGCACCTCGCTGGCCGCGCTGCAGCCGATCAACATCCGGGGCAAGGAATTCGACTTCGACAACTTCGAGGACCTGGCCGAGGAGGACCAGGATCTGCTCGGCGTCGGGAAGGTCGAGAACTTCACCTGGAAGGGCCTGCTGGACTTCACCTCCTGCACCGAGTGCGGCCGCTGCCAGGCCCAGTGCCCGGCCTGGGCCACCGACAAGCCGCTGTCGCCGAAGTTGCTGGTGATGGGCCTGCGCGAACACGCGTACGCCAAGGCCCCCTACCTGCAGGCCGCCGAGAGCGTACGCGAGTCGCTGCCGGAGGAGACCCGCAATGAGGCTGCCCGCGCTCTGGTCGGGCCGAACCCGGACGCCGTCGCGCAGGCGCACGGCAACCCGATCACCATCGGCCCGGACGGGCTGGCCGGGGTGATCGACCCCGACGTGCTGTGGTCGTGCACCTCCTGTGGCGCCTGCGTCCAGCAGTGCCCGGTCGACATCGAGCACGTCGACCACATCATGGATATGCGTCGCTTCCAGGTGATGATCGAGTCGGAGTTCCCGTCGGAGCTGAACCAGCTGTACAAGGGCCTGGAGTCCAAGGGCAACCCCTGGAACCTGAACAAGAAGGGCCGGCTGGACTGGACCAAGGGCCTCGACTTCGAGGTCCCGATCGTCGGCAAGGACGTCGAGGACCTCACCTCGGTGGACTACCTGTTCTGGGTCGGCTGCGCCGGCGCCTTCGAAGACCGGGCCAAGAAGACCACCCAGGCCGTCGCCGAATTGCTGCACACCGCCGGGGTCACCTTCGCCATCCTCGGCAAGGACGAGACCTGCACCGGTGACTCGGCCCGCCGCTCGGGCAATGAGTTCGTCTACCAGCAGCTCGCCGCGGAGAACAAGGAGACCCTCACCGAGGCCAAGGCCCAGAAGGTCGTCACCACCTGCCCGCACTGCATGAACACGCTGAAGAACGAGTACCGCCAGCTCGGGCTGGAACTGGACGTGGTGCACCACACCCAGTTGCTGAACCGGCTGGTCCGCGACGGGCAGCTGACCCCGGTGGCCCCGCAGGACGCCTCGGTCGCCGGCCGCTCGATCACCTACCACGACCCGTGCTACCTGGGTCGGCACAACCAGGTGTACGACGCCCCGCGGGAACTGGTCGGGGCGATCCCGGGTGCCGGATTCACCGAGCTGAACCGCAACCGGGAGAAGTCGTTCTGCTGTGGCGCCGGTGGGGCCCGGATGTGGATGGAAGAGACCATCGGTACCCGGATCAACCTCAACCGGACCGAGGAGGCGCTGCAGGTGCTCGGCGACAAGCCGAATGCCGCGGTGGCGACCGGCTGCCCGTTCTGCCGGGTGATGATCTCCGACGGGGTCACCGCCAAGCAGGCCGAGGGGATCGGGGAGAACGTCGAGGTCCTGGACGTGGCCCAGCTGCTGCTCGAATCGGTGCAGCGGGGTCAGCTGACCCCGGCCGAGGCCGCCGCCCTGGAGCCGCAGGCCGCCGGCGTACTGCTGGAGGAGCGTCCGGTGGAGGCCAAGGTCGCGCCCGAGGTGAAGGCCGCGCCCAAGCCGGAGCCCGAGGCGAAGGCCGCGCCCAAGGTCGAGCCCGAGGCCAAGGCGGCTCCGGAGGTCAAGGCAGCCCCGGAGGCGAAGGCCGCGCCCAAGGTCGAGCCGGAGATCAAGCCGCAGGCCGGCCCGTCGGGCGAGACCGCCTCCTACGGGGAGCAGACCTCCTACGGCGAGACCGCGTCCTACGGTGAGCAGACCTCGTATGGGGAGGCCACCTCCTACGGGGAGCAGACCGACTACGGCAGCAGCGAGGATTACGGCAAGCAGTCCTGACGCCTCCAGCACTGAGGGCCCGATCCGGCGATCCGGATCGGGCCCTCAGTAATTTCGGGGGTGCCCAGCGACGCACGCGGGCCGAGGAGCGACGCGAGCGGGCCGGGCAGCGAAGGGAGTTGGCAAGGAGCGAAGGCTCATCCCGGGGAGCGAGGTCACCAGCACTCGCTCCCGGAGAAGTTGCTTCGCTGGCTGACGGTTGCAACGCGGCAGAGCGCTCGGCCGAACGGACGGGGAGCCCGGAAGGAGGGGATACTCCGCAGAGTGACAGGGAGCCGACATTCGTTGCGCTCAGACGCCCGAATCGGGCTCATTTCGGCAACCGATGTCGGCTCCCTGGCACTGGAGCGAAGTAACCCCCTCGCAACCGGGGCGATCAGGCGACCAGCGCGGGTCCGTATTTCACCACGATCAGCGTGACCAGAAACACCAGCCACACCAGCACCACAAGCAGATCCAGATCGGCCTCGACGAACGCCTTCAACCCGCGATGCACCCGCTGCGGCAGGTACAGGTTGTTGTCCCGGATGTTCACATGCATCAACGACGTCCACACCAGCGTCGTGGACAGCGTGACCAGCAGGCACCAGGGGCACAGCGCGTTGATCACCAGGTAGGACTGGAAGAACAGCCAGTAGGCGAAGACCAGCCCGATCGTGTACACCGCCTGGGCCGCCAGCATGAACCAGCGCGGGAACTTCACCCCACCCAACGCAGCCACCGCGATGGTGATCACCACCGGCTCTGCCATCAACCCCAGGTAGGAGTTCGGGAATCCCAGCAGCTGCGCCTGCCAACTCCGCGCGACCGTGCCACAACTGATCACCGAGTTGATGTCACAGGCGAAGCCGGCGTTCGGGTCGGCCGCCAGCTGGATCGCGTCGATGGACAGCACCAACGACGCGGTCAGGCTGAGCAGCGCGGAGATCAACATCGTGATGTAGATCACCCGATGCGACTGGCGCAGCGCGCGCAGACTCCGCGGCATCAGGCCCCGGCCTGGGTGATGGCCTGCTCGATGGCGCCGGGGCTGCGGAAGTCCCCGGTGAAGTCCTTGCCGTTGATCCGGATCGTCGGCGTACCGGTGATCCCGGAATCGAAGGCCTTGGTGGTCTGGTCCTTGACCCAGCCGGCGTAGTTCTGGTCCTTCAGCGACGTCACGACATCCTCGTGGGCGCCGGCCTTGCGGGCCAGATCGGCGAGCTGATCGTCGGTGAGGCCGGAGCTGTTCTCCTCGGGCTGGGTGCCGGCGGCGTACAGGCTCTGGTAGAAGCGCAGGCCGGCCTCGGGGTCGGCGTCGGAGACCGCGACCAGGGCGTTGGAGGCGCGGGTGGAGTACTGGGTGCCCCGCGACATCTGGTCCAGGAACGCCAGCGGGTGCAGCTGCAGCTGGATCCGGCCGGCCTGGACGGCCTTGACGATGTCATCCCCGTTCGCCCGCTCGAACTGGCCGCAGTAGGGGCACATCGGGTCGGAGTACACCGTCAGGGTGACCTTCGCGTTGGTATTGCCGAACACCAGCGCCCCGTCATTGCTGACCGCGCTGGGGGTGCGGTTTCCGACGGTGGCGGTGTTGCCGTTGCCGCGGGTCCCGGTGAGGGTGAAGATCATCACCGCGATCAGGCTGATGATCGCCACGGCGCCGACGCCCCAGGCAACCCGGATCAGGATCTTGTTCCGCTTTTCCTTCTGCCGCGCAGCTTCCTGCTGTGCCCGCAGCGCCGCGCGCCGGGAGGCGTCGGCGGAGTTCGACTTCTTGTTGGTGGCCATGCTGGGTCCTTGGGTTCGGGGCTGGCAGCCCGTACGACGGATGGGTGCCCGACGAGTTGGCCGCAGGGCTGCCTCGGCAGCAGGCGTACGCGGGGCGGGCGTACGCTCAGGCGGCGAGTTCGTAAGCCGGGGGCCCGCGACGCGGATGGCGCTCGGCCCGGGGCCCACCGACCGGGACCGGCTCGGCGGCGGGAAACTCGGTACGCCCGGGCAGGACCAGCAGCACCGGCCCGACACACAGGGCGCGCACCAGCAGCCGGACCCGGGTGTGCGCCCGGCCGACCTCGCGGGCCAGCACGGCCGCGGTGGCCAGCAGCAGCGGCAACACCACCAACTGCACCGCCAGCGTCGCGGCGACCATCAGCGTGCCGCCGATGGTGGTGCCGGGAGCGGTGACACAGTGCCCGGGCAGTTCGCCGGGGATCCAGGAATACAGCGGCTGCTGGGGATCGAAACAGATCACCACGGCCACCGGAAGGCGGCGCAGCAGGGCCGCCAGCAACGCCACGGTGAGGAGTGCGGCGACGGCACGACCGACCGGAGTCGGCCGCAGCGGCCGGGTTCGTGCAGCACTCACGTCGTTCATGCTAACCGGTGCCGACCAACCCCGGGAATCCTCGCCCGGACCCGCCCGGCGCGTCGCTCCCGACCGACTCGGCCGCCGGTCCGCCGCCGACCCGGCGCCGGTCGGGCGCCGCTCGGGGCCCGGTCGGGGCCCCGGTTCAGTCGACGGAGAGGGTGTCGGCATTGAGGTAGAACCAGCGACCGGCCCGCCGGGCGAAGCGGGACCGTTCCCGCAGCACGGTCGGCCGGTCCCCGTCGAGGTAGCCCGCCTCGAACTCCACCTCGCCCATCTCGTCCTCGGGTCCGCCGTCCACGACGTCGAGGATGATCAGTCCGGTCCACGCCATCGGCGCGGGCAGCACCTCGGCCGGCCGGGTGCGCGGATGCCAGGTGCGGAACAGATAGTCGCCGTACTGCAGGGCGTACGCGGTGTAGCGCGAGCGCATCAACTCCTCGGCGGTCGCGGCCTGCCGCTCGCCGTTCAGCAGGACCCGGCAGCAGGCGGCGAAGGTAGCGCCCGATCCGCAGGGACAGGGTTGGGCTCCGGAGAAGTTCAGCACCGGTCCATCCCACCGCATCGGACGCCCCTGCGTCGAGTCCCGCCGACCCGTGGATTCCGTCGGAGCGGCAGCCAGCCGATACTCTCCCTTCCTGTGCCGAACCCCCAGACCCACCGCCACCCGGCGCGCACTATGTGGCTCTCCCTGGTCGCGGCGGTCCTCGCCGGCGGCGTGATGGCGTTCCAGGGCCGGGTCAATGCCAACCTGGCCGCCCAGTCCCAGGACCGGGTCGGCGCCGCGGTGGTCTCCTTCGGCAGCGGCCTGATCGTGATGGTGCTGATCACCGTGCTGACCCCGGCCGGGCGGCGCACGATCCGCCGGGTGGTCCCGGCCCTGCGCCGGGGCGAGATCCGCTGGTGGTGGCTGTGCGCCGGCTTCATCGGGGCCCTGCTGGTGATCAGCCAGACCATCACCGTCCCGATCGTCGGCCTGGCCCTGTTCACCGTCGCCCTGGTCACCGGCCAGCTGATCGGCGGCATCCTGGTCGACCTGTTCGGGGTCGGCCCCGCCGGCCGCCGCAATCCGACCCCGATCCGGGTGATCGGCGCCCTGGTCACCCTGGCGGCGGTGACCTGGTCGGTGACCCCCGCCCTGCGGACCGCGGACAGCCCGTGGGCCCTGCTGCTCCCGCTGCTGTTCCCGCTCGCCGCCGGCCTGACCAACCCCTTCCAGCAGGCGCTGAACGGACGACAGACCGTCGCCTACCGCTCGGCGATCCCGTCCACGCTGATCAACTTCATCGCCGGCACCTTCCTGCTGGTGGTGGTCTGGCTGATCTATCACGCGATCACCGGGCCCGCGACGGGCACCTGGCCGCCGCTGCTGTCGGGACACTGGTGGTGGTACCTCGGCGGCACCGCCGGCTGCGTGTTCATCGCAGTCAGTGCGCTGGTGATCCGCTACCTGGGTGCCCTGCTGACCGGAATGTCGATGATCGCCGGCCAGCTGGTCGGCGCGGTCGTGCTGGACCTGGTCATGCCCAGTGGTGGTGGGGTCACCGCGTACACCCTGTCCGGCACCGCCCTCGCCCTGCTGGCGGTGGTGGTGATGGCGATCCCGCCGGAGCTGTTCGTCCGCCGGTCCCGACGCCGGCCCTGATCGGTCAGCCGACCGCCGCGGCGTACAGCTTCGCCGACCGCTCGGCGACCCGCTGCCAGTGCGCGCGGTGCGCCGGGTCCGGGATCCGGGCCTCGTGCAGCGGCGGCGGCGCCGGTTTGTACGCCGGGTCGACCACGGCACTGGCCAGCAGGGCGGTCCCGCGCAGGGTCGAGCGTTTGAACGTGGCCGGCAGCACCGGGCGGTCGAGCGCATCGGCGAGCAGCTGGGTCAGCCCCGGCACATCCTGGGACACCCGACCGGCGCAGACCACCCGGGTCACCTCCCCCGCCGCCTGCTCCAGCTGGGCGCCGACCCGGGCGTAACTCGCGATCACGCCCTCCAACACCCCGCGCGTCATGCTGTTCGAGTCGGTGGCCGCGCCGACCCCGTCGAACAGGGCCCGGGCGTTCCCGGCCCACCCGGTCGAGCGCTCGCCGGACAGGAACGGCAGCACCACCGGGGTGGCATCGGAGGCGTCCCATTCGGCGATCGTGGCCAGATCCTGGGTGAGCGCGAAGGTCCCCGTGGCCCAGCTCAGCGCCCGGCCGACATCGTTGAGGGCACCGCCGAGCAGGCACCGGGTGTCGTCGATCCGGTAGCACCACAGCCCGGTCGGCAGCACTTCCGGCATCCGCGGCAGCAGGACCCGCATCGCGCCGGAGGTCGCCATCGAGGTGACGATCGTCGTCGCGTCGACCCCGCCGGAGCCGACATTGGCGGCCAGTCCGTCGGCGATCGGCGCGAACCAGCGGGCCTCCCCCAGCGCGGGCCAGCGCAGCGCCGACTGGCTCAGCAGGCCGAGCAGAGGTTCGTCCCCGATTCCGGACAGCCGTTCCGGGGCGATCCGGGCCAGCTCCAGCATCCGGGCCGACCATTGCCCGGTCCGCCGATCGAGCAGCCCGGTCCACGCGGCGGTCGCGGTCCCGGCGTACGCCCGCCCCAGCCACGCGCGATAGGCGTACTCCCCCAGCGAGATCCACTGCACCGTGCGGGCGAACTCCTCGGGGAAGGCCCGACGCAGCCAGCGGAACCGGGGCGTCAGGTAGGAGGTGTGCAGCCGCGCGCCGGTCAGCTGTTGCACTTCGGCCTCGTCGACCTCGGTCCGCAGTTGGGCCAGGTCGTCGGCGCTGCGGGAGTCGGCGTACGTGAAACACGGGGTGGTGGCCCGGCCCTCGGCGTCGATGCCGACCAGCGAGGTCGCGAAGGTGTCCAGGGCGACCGCGACGATCCGGTCCCGGACCGCCGGGTGGGTCACCACGACGTCGAGGATCTGCGCCAGTTCGGCGGTCACCTGCTCGGCATCGATCGTGGCCGAGCCGTCGGCGCCGACGGTGAAGCTGTGCGGCAGCTTGTGCCGGAAGCCGCGCACCGGGACCCCGCGCAGGTCGTGCAGGCCGCCGCGCGAGGCGGTCGACCCCACATCGAGGGCCATCACCAGCGGGCCCTCGGCCTCGTCGATCGGGACCGCGAACTCCGTCCGGTCGTTCGGCCGGGGTCCGGCCAGCGGACTCTTGCCCATCATTCCCCCTGTTCGGCGGCCGGCATGATCCCCTCAGCGTACGGGCGCCGGTCGGCGGGGTTGCGACCGGGCGGGCCGGACGGGGAAGAATGCGGATATGGCAGTGTATTCAGCAGGGTTGCTGGGCTACCGCGTGGGCCCGGCCGGTCCGGAGGTCTTCATCGCGCACATGGGCGGGCCCTTCTGGGCGCGCAAGCAGCAGCATGCCTGGACGGTCCCGAAGGGGATGTACGACCCCGCTGAGGAGACCCCGGCTGCTGCGGCCGAGCGCGAGTTCGCCGAGGAGATCGGCGTACCGGCACCCGACGGCGACCGACTGGACCTGGGCGAGATCAAACTGTCCGGCGGCAAACGCCTGCGCACGTACGCCGTGGCCGCACCCGATCTGGCCTTCGTGGCGAGCAATACCTTCGAGGTGGAATGGCCGCGCGGGTCGGGCCGGGTCCGGGAGTATCCCGAGGTCGACCGGGCCGAATGGGTCAGTCTGGAAACCGCCGCCGACCGGCTGGTCAAGGGACAGCTCCCGTTGCTGGACCGGCTGCGGACCGCCCTGGCTGCCCGGCCCGGGGACCCGGAGGGCGCGAGTCGGCCGAGCGAGGGTCTGGAAGAATCCCCGGAACCCTGATGTTGTGGATGCCATGAGCCAAAACACCACGCAGACCGATCCCGTCTTCACCCGCAACGAGGCCAAGCATCGGTTCGAGGCGCAGGTCGAGGGGAAGGTCGCCGGGGTCCTGACCTATGTCCACACCGACGGCGTCTTCGATCTGCAGCACACGATCGTGGAGAAGGAATTCGGCGGCCGCGGCATCGCCGGCGGCCTGGTCCGCCACGTCCTGGACGGAATCCGCCAGTCCGGCGAGAAGATCATCCCGACCTGCCCCTACGTCAAGAGCTGGCTGGACAAGCACCCCGACTACGCCGATCTGGTCGCCTGAGCCGGGAGCCGACTCACCCGAACCGGACGTCGGTGTCGCTCACCTGCAGGTGCAGCGCCCGCTCCGGCCCGAAGTGCAGCGTCGCCCGATCGGGCCGGTCGGCATCCAGCCCGGTCAGCGGCAGGCTGTACCACCGGGCGTACGCCCGGATCATCCCGGCCGCCCCGCCCCCGGCGCGGTGCAGGGTCCGGGTGAGCAGGTCGGCGAACCGGTCCGGATCCGGCTGCGCCCACGGCACCGCCTCGTCGTGGATGGACAGGAACGATCTGCCGTCGGCATGGGGCAGGGAGAACAGCGCTTTGGGCCGCAGCAGCGTGAACGCCAGATAGGACACCGGCCAGGTGGCCTCGGGCTGCCCGGGCACCAGCGGGATCGGGAACAGCGGCGTCCGCAGTTGCCAGAACTCATCCTGCCGGGGCGCCTGATCCCGCAGCCAGGTCGCCGCCTCGGTCCAGCCGGCCGTCTCCGAAGTGGCGAAGCCGGGATTCGCCCACGCCCACAGCCAGGTCCGCGACGTGTTCGACACCGACCCGAGCCACTGCACCCGGATCGGGTGCTCGTCGAAGTAGATGACCGGCTCGGTGTCGTCGCTGTGATAACGCTCGAAGGGACCCAACCAGTCGAAGAAGTGCGCCTGCGCCTCATTGACCACCAGGGCATGGTCGCGGGCCACCTCAAGCAGATGTCGATGGTCGGGGTCGGGCCGGGCCGGAGGCTGCGGATCGGTCGGGTCCGGATGGGGCGGGTGCGGATCGAGCATGGGGCCCATCCTTCCCGGTCCCGGGTCACCCGGCGCCCCGATGCCCACACCGACGTGCGGGCGCCGGGATGTGTCACACTCGCCCTGTGTCTGCCGATCGCTACCTGCCGCTGTTTCCGCTGGGGCAGGTGCACTTCCCCGAGGTGCCCCTGCAACTGCGGTTGTTCGAGCCCCGCTATCTGACCCTGTTGGAGGATCTGCTCGCCCTGCCGGAGCCGGAACGCACCTTCGGGGTCGTCGCGATCCGGGTGGGGCAGGAGGTCGGAGATCAACCGACCGATCTGTTCCGGGTCGGGTGTGCGGTCCGGCTGGTCGATGTCGCCGACGGCCTGAATCATGCCCGGATCACCGCGATGGGGCTGTGGCGGTTCCGGATCACCGAGTTCCTCGATGATCCGCAGGTGCCGTACCGGACCGCGTCGGTGGAGCGACTGTCGGATCCGTCCGGCGCACCGGAAGCGGCGTTGCACGAGGCCGCCGCCCAGGTCCGCAATGCGCTGTTCGAGTACGCCGCGGCGATGGGCGGGCGGATCCCCGAGATCGAGGCCGAGCCGGCCCAGCTGGCGTACGCGGTGGCGGGGGCGTTTCCCCTCCCGGTCGCGACGCGGCAGGCGCTGCTGGAGGAGCCGAGCACCTATCGCCGGCTGGTCTCGCTGGTCAAACTGTTGCGCCGGGAGACCGATCTGGTGCACAACACCGGCACCGTGGCGTACCAGCCGCCGCCGGATCAGTCGCTGAACTAACGCCCGCGGCGCATCGTCGCGAGGATGTCGGTCGGCAGCGGCAGCGTCCGCTCGCGGTCCCAGGGCCGGTTCACCCCGGCGGAGCTGAACAGGTGGTCCAGCAGGCCCGCGGTGAACCCCCAGATGAACAGGCCCTCGGCGGCGAACCCGATCGTCTCGCCCCAGTCGCCGCGGACCATGAAGCGGTTGGCCGGATCGAGCAGTTCGGCGACCGGCACCCGGGCCGCCCGGCCCACCTCGATCGGGTCGGGGACCAGCTCGGTCGGCGCCGGCCACCAGCCGACCACCGGGGTGACCGCGTCATCGAGCGGGGTCAGGTAGAGCTGCGGCAGTTCGGCCAGGACGCGCACCCCGGTGACCCCGACCTCTTCCCAGGCCTCCCGCAGCGCGGTGGCGGTGGCGTCGGCATCACCGGGTTCGGTCCCGCCGCCGGGGAAGGCCACCTGGCCCGGCGCCCGGCGCAGGCTGCGGGCGCGTTCGGTCAGCAGCACGTCGACCCCACCGGGCCCTTCGCCGAACAGCATCAGGACCGCCGAGCGGCGGGTGGTCTGCGGGGGTGGCGTGAAATCGGCGAACCAGGCGGGGAACTCCGACCACAGCCGGGCGGGGGCCTGCTCCAGCCAGGCGGGTGGGGTGCTCATGCCCCGCTCGGTCCCCAGTCGCCGGCCAGGATGCGTTGTCGGTAGTCCTCCAGCCAGCTCATCTCCCAGATCGAGCGGCGATGGAGGTAGTCGTCCTTGGCGCGGGTGGCGTCGTCGCGGGTGCCCAGATCGGCCGATTGCAGGAACTCCTCCTGCCGGGCCTGCAGGCCCCGGATGCGTTCGGCGAGCAGGTCGGCGGCCTGCTCGGCGGGGAAGACCGGCAGGAACGGCAGCGCGGTGACGAAGCCCGAGCCGGAGGTCCACGACGCGTCGGTGATCCCCCGGGCGACCCGGCGGCGCAGTTCGGCGGTTCCCGCCTCGGTGATCCGCAGTTGCTCGTCGGCCCCCTGCCCGGCCCGCTGTACCCAGCCGGCGTTCTGCATGGTCAGCAGGTGGGAATAGATCGTGCCCTGCTGGGGGCCGCCGTGCTCGTAGCGGGATCCCGGGCCCAGCAGGACCTGCAGTTCGGCCAGCGTCCGCGGGTGGGCCGCGAGCAGCCCCAGAAACGGGAGGACCAACTCGTTGTCGTGGGCGAACTGCGTCATGTGCCGACTTTAGGCCCGCAGGGTGCCCGGCGCTACGCCGGGTCCTGCTCCCGGACCAGCCCCTCGGCGACCAGCAGATCGCCCGCGGTGTCGATCGTGACGTCCCGGTAGGACCTGCCGTCCGGAGCCCGGCGCCGGGAGAGGTAGGAGCCGTGGCCGAAATGCTTGAACGGGCCGAGCACGTGCTCGGTCACCCGGCCGTCGGCGACCCCGCGCTGCCAGCTGGAGTCCCGTGCCCAGGGCCGGCGTCCGGAGAAGGCGATCGGGGCCAGCGGGATCACCCCGTCCTTGGTCCCGATCAGTTGCCACAGGTGCTGCAGCCGGTCGATCCCCGGGTCGTCGGCGATCACCCCGCCCAGCGCCATCAGGTAGGTCGGGACGCCGGCCGCCGACAGGTACCAGGACGCCCCGGCCGCCATCTGGGCGCCGCCGCTCCAGCCCATGAACACCACCGGAATCTTGCTGCCCGGCTGGTAGCCGGCGCCGAGCAGGCCCTTCCAGACCGTACGCGCCACCCCCGCCGAGAACATCGGCCCGTACCGTCGGTCGGCGGAGACGAGCACCTGGATCACATTGCGCAACGAGACCAGTGCCGACAGGGCGCCGAAGCGCTTGCCCTTCAGGCTGATCAGAAAGCGCCACCACCACGCCGTCCGGCGCCCCTTCAGCAGGCCGCGGTTCTCCATGGCGTACGGGTAGATCTCGGTCACGATGCGCAGGTTGTCCCCGAAGCGCTTCGTGAGGCTGTCCAACAGCGGCAGTTCCGGCTTCGGGATGATGCTCGGTTCGGCGACGCCGACGCCGGAGAAGTAGACCAGGTAGCAGTCGGTCGGATCGCCCGGTTCGGGGGTCAGGCTGCGCCGGTGTTCGATGCTGCGTCGGGTCTGTTCGGGACCGCGCCGGGCCCACCAGCTCAGGGTTTCCAGCGGCGCGGTGAGCAGCATCACGGTCAGGATCCCGAGCAGGGCGACCAGGATTCCCCAGATCATCGCTCGTCCTCCGGCTGCACGACGGTGACGCCGTCGACCACCAGCGGGCCGTCCAGGCGCTGGTCGAGTTCCTCGGGATCATCGCTGACGACCGCGCGCAGCAGAATTTCGCGGGAGTTGTGGTAGAGGTCGCGCCCGGTCACCCGGTACCAGATCACCTCGAGCAGCCGACCGGTCGGGGCCCGGACCAACTGGGTGACCAGGTACGTCACGACCCAGGTGCCCCCCGCCAGCAGGAGCCCGACCACCGCTCCGACGCCGAGGAAGGTCGACACCACCTGCCACAGCAGCACGAAGCTCCACACCTGGGCGAGCCGCCCGAGCCAGGTCCCGATCCAGGGCACCAGTTCGAGGAAATGGAACAGGCGCGGCGCGCTGGCCACCGCCACCAGCCACAGGGCCAGGGCCAGCGACGGAGGCTCGGCGAGGGTCCAGCGGGCGATCAGCCACAGCACCACGGACTCCCCGATGGTGCTGGCCACGGCGTACAGACCGTTCAGCAGGGAACTGATCACCACGCCCGCGCCGTGCACCCGATTGACCGCCAGCACCACCGCGTGGCCGATCAGCGTGGAGGTCGCCACCAGCAGCACCAGGGTGAGTGTGAGGCTCCAGGTCCAATTGTCGTACGCCGGTCGCAGCCCAGCCAGATCGGAGCGCAGCAACCGGTCGATCAACGAACCGAGGTCAGTGAGCCACGTAACAACCTGATTCATGGTCCTCGGTCGGGCTCCTCGTCTCGCCGGTCAGTGCTTCATGGCCTCCCAGGTGGTGGCGCGGTTGTCCTGGTTGGCCAGTTTGCCCAGCAACTGGATCTGCTTCAGCAACTCGGAGACTACCGACTCCAGTTGCTTGTGGGTGACTTTGGCATAGGTGCGTACGTAGTCGATGGAGTCAACGTTGGCGGCCTCGGCCACCAGCATATGGGCCTCGGTCTGCGCATCGGTGACCAGCCGGTCGGCCAGGTTCTGCGCCTGCAGCAGGATCTGCGAGGCCTGCGCGCCGTCGCTGAGGTTGCCGGCGGACGCCACCGGGGCGGGCATCGCGTGCGCCTCGAGCTGCTTCTCCGCCCGGGCGGCATTGCGGCGGGAGACATCGAGTTGGCGGCGCAACTGCTCGTTCTGCGCGCGGAGATCCTGGTTCTCGGCCTGCAGGTCCTCGACCGCGTCGGCGACCTCGGTGAGGTAGTCGGTGACCTCCTCCACGGCGTACCCGCGCATCCGGACCGGGAACTCCATCGTCCGGATCACCTTGGGGCGAATCTGGTCCGACGCCCCTGGCCCGCCGGTCCGGGCGGTGCTCCCGCTGGCGGCACTCGCCCCGGTGGCGGTACTCCCGGCGGTGGCGGCACTCGCTCCGCCGGCCGCGGCCGGCTTGTCGGTGGCGTCCTTCGGAGCGTCCGGCTCCGACTTCTCGCCCAACTTCTGGTTTTCGGCCACCTCAGGCTCCTGCACTCTTGAGCACTTCGTCGATGCTCTGCTCACGTACGGCACTGATGCTGTACTCGATCGTGATCCGCTCAGACACCAGCACACCACCGGTGTCCAGCGGGACATTCCATTTCAGCCCGAAATCCTGCCGATTGATCCGGCGGCTGCCTTCGAAACTGGCCCGCTCCACCTTGCTGAGCGGGTCGTACTGGACGCCCAGAAAGTCCATCGGCAAGGAAATACTGCGGGTGACGTCCCGAATGGTCAGATCCCCCTGAATCAGCAGGGAATCCTCGTCGACCTCATCGACCCCGGTGCTGACGAAGGTCATTTCCGGCCACCGCTGCACATCGAAGAAGTCGGCGCTGCGCAGGTGCTGATCGCGCTGCTCCTGGTTGGTCTCCACGCTGGCCACCCGGACCTTCGCGGTGACCGAGGACGCCGCCACGTCATCGGCATTGGCATCGATGCGAATGTCGAAGTCGGTGAATTTGCCGCGGATTCTGGTCACCACCGCGTGGCGAGCCACGAAGCCGAGCGTGGAATGGGCCGGGTCGGCGATCCAGATTCCCGATAAGGAACTTGCGTACGGCATCGCGGAACTTTCTGTCGAGGGAAGTGACTGCTTGTCCGACGTTACCGTGCCCGACCCCGCGCGGTAAGGGCGGGTCGAACCGGTTCTGGTCGGTTCGCAATGGCCGGTCGCGGCGGAGCATTAGGCTGAGCGAATCATGCCTGTGCCCGCGGTGCTCCGATCGTTGACCCGGCCGTCCCTGCGCGGCCTGATCGTGCGCAGTGATGCGGCGATCGGGCGGCTGAGCGGGTACCGCTGGTCCCTGCTGCGGTTCCTGCCGGGGACGTGTCCGGTGGTGTTGCACCTGACCGGGCGACGCAGCGGCGAAGTGCGGCACACGACACTGTTGGGCGTACGTGAGTCGGACCGGATCTTCCTGGTCGGGTCCAACTGGGGACAGCCGGTGGTCCCGGCGTGGGTGCACAATCTGCGGGCGTCCGGGCCGCGGGTCGAGGCGACCGTACGCGGGCACCGGGGATCGTGGCGGTGGCGGGAACTGGCCGGTGCCGAGCGGGCCCATGCCTGGCAGGCCGTGGTCCGGGAATGGCCGGCCTTCGAGGACTATGCGGTGACCGCGCACCGGCTGATTCCGGTGTTCGGTCTCGAGCCCGAATGACAGGCAGGCGTCGTTCGTTTCCAGAATCGGGCGTTTTCGGGCGTTTCGGCGCAACCGATGCTGGCTGCCTGTCACCTGCGGGAGGCAAGCATGCTGGTCCGTCTCGCGGGTCGCCAGTAGGGTCGGACCGACAGCGAGAGAACTCACAGCGGAGGCATCCATGGGTGTACACGAAGTCCAGGCAGTGGTCGTCAAGGCGAAGGACGCCCCGGCAACTGTGGAGACGATTCTGGTGCCGGACCCCGGGCCCGGGGAGGCCCTGGTCGATGTGATCACCTGCGGCGTGTGCCAGACCGATCATCACTACCAGGTCGGCGGTGTCGGCGATGACTTCCCGTTCCTGCTGGGGCACGAGGCCTCCGGCGTAGTGGCTGCCGTCGGCGAGGGTGTCACCGAGGTCGCGGTCGGCGATCGGGTGATCCTGAACTGGCGCGCGGTCTGCGGGAACTGCCGCGCCTGCCGCCGCGGGGAGCCGTGGTACTGCTTCGCGACCTTCAACGCGACCCAGAAGATGACCCTGGCCGACGGGACCCCGCTGTCGCCGGCGTTGGGGATCGGCGCCTTCGCCGAGAAGACCCTGGTCGCGGCCGGGCAGTGCACCAAGATCGAGGGCGACCTCGCCCCCGAGCAGTACGCCGCGGTCGGCCTGCTCGGGTGTGGCGTGATGGCCGGGATCGGCGCGGTGCTGAACACCGGGGCGCTCAAGCGTGGCGAGTCGGTCGCGGTGATCGGCTGCGGCGGCGTCGGTACCGCCGCGATCGCCGGCGCGCAGCTGGCCGGGGCGACCACGATCATTGCGGTCGACCTGGATGACGAGAAGCTGGAGACCGCGAAGAAGTTCGGGGCCACGCACACGGTGAACTCGAAGAATGTCGATGCCGTCGAGGCGATCCAGGAACTGACCGGTGGCTTCGGCGCCGACCTGGTGGTCGACGCGGTCGGGATCGCGCCGACCTTCGCCCAGGCGTTCCGGGCCCGGGATCTGGCCGGCCGGGTGGTCCTGGTCGGCGTACCGGATCCGGGCACCACCTGGGAGATCCCGCTGGACGAGGTGTTCGGCCGCGGCGGCTCGATCAAGTCCGCCTGGTACGGGGACACCCTGCCCAGCCGGGACTTCCCGATGCTGGTCGAGCAGTACCGGCTGGGCCGGCTCGACCTGGACGGCTTCGTCTCCGAGCGGATCGGTCTGGGGGATGTCGAGGAGGCCTTCACCAAGATGAAGGAAGGCAAGGTCCTGCGTTCGGTCGTCGAGATCAACGAGGTGCCGGCGTGAGCGTACGCATCGACAAGATCGTGACCAGTGGGACCTTCTCGCTGGACGGGGGTACCTGGGAGGTCGACAACAACGTCTACGTGATCGGCGATGACCGGACCTGCCTGATCATCGATCCGGCGCACGATCCGCAGGCGGTCGCCGACCTGGTCGGTGGTCGCGAGGTGTCGGCGATCGTGCTGACCCACGGTCACGACGATCACATTCGGGAGTCCCTGGCCACCCAGCGGCTGGTCGGTGGGAAGACCTACCTGAACCCGGTCGACACCATGCTCTGGCAGGCCGTGCACGGGGATGCGAAGTTCGACGAGGACCTGCACCCCGGGGACAAGTTCACTGTCGGCGACGTAACTCTGGAGGCGGTCTCGACGCCGGGCCACTCACCGGGGTCGATGTGTCTGATCGCGCCGCAGCTGGGCGAGCACGGGGTGGTCTTCTCCGGGGACACGCTGTTCTCCGGCGGCCCGGGCGCGACGGGGCGGTCGTACTCGGACTTTCCGACGATCATCGCGTCGATCAAGGAGAAGCTGTTCCCGTTGCCCGATGAGACCGTGGTGCTGACCGGGCACGGCGACTCGACCACGATCGGTGCCGAGCGGCCGCATCTGCAGGAATGGATCGACCGGGGCCACTGAGGGATCCGTCGGCAGGCTCGTAGCTCGGCGCCCGGGTCGCGTCGGTGGGTTGACGGATGCGTTCGGGTCGAGGCGGCCGGCCCGGGTCGGCGCGCCGGTTTGAGCCTGGTTGGCGTGCCGGGGCCAGGTTGGGTCGGGTGCCTGGCCGGGTGGCGTGCCGGGCCAGGTCGGGTCGGCGCGCCGGGCCGGGTGGCGTAGCGGGCTCCGGTCACGATGGCCGGACCCGCCACCACCGGGGCAGCGAGCGAGGGTTCGTGGCGGGGAGCGAGCACTGCTGCCCTCGCTCCCCGGGCTGGGGCTTCGCTCCAGGGACGGACCCTTCGCTGCCCACCCACGAGTCCTCGCCGCTCGTGCCTGAACCGTCGCTCCCCGGTAAGACACCCGCGGCTTCCCTCGCCCCATGGCCTACTGCGGGTGCTGCCCGGCACATTTCCCTCGCCCCCCCCGCCACGACGCCGATCCAGGACCTGCACCACGGCAACGAGCGAGGATTCATGGCGGGGAGCGAGCACCGCTGCCTTCGCTCCCCGGGCTGGGGCTTCGCTGCTTGGACGGCCCCTTCGCCGCCCACCCACATGTCCTCGCTGCTCGGGCCTGAACCGTCGCTCCCCGGTGAGACACCCACGGCTTCCCTCGCCCCACGGCCCGCCGCCGGTGCTGCCCGGCGCCCTCCCTACGCCCCATGGCCTACTGCGGGTGCTGCCCGGCACAGTTCCCTCGCTGCCCCACCGAATTCCCAGGGCCACGGCCAGGCCTCGGTCCCCGGTCACGCTCCGCCGTCCGTCGCCCACCGGAGGTGGCTCAGCGGACTCATCTGCGGTCCGATTCTGTCCCCAGATCGCAGAAATCAGCGGATTCGACCCCTGTACCCCGAAGTAGAGTCACTATCGGCACACACCGAAGCATCGAGGTGGATCCATGCACGTGAACCGTGAGCAAGTCCTTCGCTATCGCTGGCAGCGCCAACAGTTGGACACCCCCGAGACCGACACCGCGGCACGCAGCGTGGACAGCCTCGCCGTGCTCGATCTGGGCATCCAGCACGGCCAGGGCAACGCTGGACGGGTCGCGCTGCTGAACCGGGGAATCTCCGTTTGCGACGCGGTCGAGGTCACCGATGACTTTTCCGACCCCCTGGCGCTGGTGTGGGGCATCCGTGGCGGACCGCATTTCTACCGCCGGGCCGATCTGGCCGAGGTCGAGCAGGCGCTGTGCCCGGTGTCCGAGCGCGACGCGGAACGCCGGTCCGCCGGAGCGGCCAAGAAGGTGCAGCAGATGCTCACCGGCTGGGCCGACATGGCCGCGGCGATGTGGACGGCGTGCGCCGACCCGGCTGGCAAGGGCGTCGTCTCCGGCCGGCTGCACCAGGTCCTGCGCGACGAACTCCAGGTGGACTGCCGTCCCTGCGGGGTGGTCCATCCGCACGAGCAACTGTTCCGGCTGTCCGCCCTGCACGGCGGTATCGAACTGGAACCAGGCACTAACCCGCCGGTACTGCGTCGGATCCCCGGCTGGACCCCGACCCCCTGGGCCACCGGATCGGGCTCGGCCGGCGATCCGGCCGCGGTCCCGCCGCGCTATCAGATCGCTCGGGCCTACCTGCGCCTACTCGGTCCCGCCACCCCGAAAGACCTGTCCGGTTACCTCGACACAACGGTGACCGAGGCGAAGACGCTGTGGCCGAGCGACGCAATCGAGGTGGACCGGGCCGGGGAGAAGGCCTGGATCCTGCCCGAGGACGCGGACACCCTGGCACAGGCGCAGCCGGCCGACCCGGAGCGGGTCCTGCTGCTCAATGGCTTCGACCTGTTTCTGGCCGCCAAGGATCGGCATCTGCTGGCGGACGCGTCCCGGCACAAAGAACTCTGGCCGGTCCTGGGCCGTCCGGGCGCGCTCGTGGCCGAAGGAGAACTGCTGGGAACGTGGCGTCCGAAGAGTTCGGGTAAGAAACTGTCCATCCGGGCCGACTGGTGGATCAGGCCGACCGCGCAGAACCTCGCCACCGCCGAGGCGGCCGCGGAAAGGCTGGCCGAAGCGGGCGGACAACAGTTCGCCGGCCTGGTCGCGCCCTGAGTGCCCGGGCGGTCGCGAGTAGAGCCGGGCCGGTCACTCCCCGAGCAGAGCCTGGCCGGACGCTCGCCGAGCAGAGCCGGGCCGGTCGCACCCCGAGTGCCCGGGCCGGGTCGCCCCCCGCGCTCGGTCCCACTGCCCCGCGCTCGGCCCCACTGCCCCGCGCGTGGCCCCATTGCGCAGGGCCCGGCCCGGACCGCTGGTGGCAGACTGGGAAGACCCCCGAAGGAGTCGCCCCATGTGCCGCAATATCCGCCCGTTGTTCAACTTCGAGCCGCCCGCCACCGAGGATGAGGCCCGAGCCGCCGCACTCCAGTACGTACGCAAGGTCTCCGGCTACACGAAACCCTCACAGGCCAATCAGGAGGCCTTCGACCGCGCCGTCGACGAGGTCGCCGCGGCCACCGTGGCGTTGTTGTCCTCGCTGACCACCACCGCGCCGCCGAAGGACCGGGAGGTCGAGGCGGAGAAGGCCCGCGCCCGCAGCGCGGGCCGCTACGCCTCCTGAGCCGCCGGCTCAGTCACCCAACCGGCTCAGTCACCCAACCGTCTCAGTCACCCAATCCTGATCAGGCCCCCGGGGTATCCATCCCTCCGGGAGCCGGGGTGAGCAATCCGACGACATTTCCGTCCGGGTCCTGGATGTACGCCAACCGACCCACCCCCGGCACATCGGCCGGCGGGATAGCTTCTGCTGCCCCGTCGGCGAGGGCGGCGGCGTACGACTCATCGACGTTGTCGACCGGAACCACGATGGTGGCCGCATTCAGCGGGGAGCCCGGCTCGGGCGGATCGCCCTGCCGTTGCGCCAGCCCTCCGTTGATGCCGTCCCCGGTCGTACCGGTGATGATGGCCCAATAGGGATTGTCCCCGAACTGAGCGAACTCCCAACCGAGCAGCTTGGTGTAGAAGTCGATCAGCACCTGCGGCTGCGAGGCATGAAGCTCGAAATGAACAACGCGTGACATGCGATGCCCCCTGACTGGGTGATGGGTTCAGGCCGCCGCGACGGCGGCTTCGATGTCGGCCAGCACGATCCGGGTCTGCTTGAGCATGGCATCCATGCCCGCCTTGGCCCGGGCCGGATCCGGATCCGCCAGCAGGTCGTTCAGCCGGTCCGGCACGATCTGCCAGGACAGCCCGAACTGATCCTTGAGCCAGCCGCACTGCTGCTCGACCGCTCCGGCGGCCAGGAAGGCGTCCCAGATCCGGTCGGTCTCGGCCTGATCGTCGGTGTGCACCTCGATCGAGGCGGCCTCGGACAGGGTGAACACCGGACCACCGTTCAACGCGGTGAACCGCTGCCCGGCCAGCTCGAAGATCACCAACAGCACCGGTCCGGCGCCCGTGCCGTCCGGGGTGCGCACCTTCTCCAGCACGGTGAGCTCGTCGAAGATCCCCGCGTAGAAGTCCACCGCCGGTTCGGCCCGGTCATCGAACCACAGGCAGGTGGCCGCACGTTTCATGCGCTCGGGTCCTGATTGATCTGGAACTGGGCCCCCTGCGGATCGGCGACGGTCGCGAAGCGGCCGAACGGCGAGTCGGCGGGCCCGTCGAGCACCTGGCCGCCCTTGGCCCGGAACTGCGCGGCGGTCTCATCGGCATTGACCACCCCGAGGTAGTAGCGCCAGTAGGAGGTCGTCCCGGCCGGCAGGAACCCGGAGGCATCACAGATCCCGGCGACCGCATCATTGCCGGCACCGAAGGTCGAGTAGCGGAAGTTGTCGTCGCCGTCGCTGGGCATCGCGCTCAGTTCCCAGCCGAACACCTGCTGGTAGAAGTCCACCGAGGCGTCGAAATCGGTGCTCATGATCTCGAACCAGACCGGGGAGCCGGGCTGGAGGGTGAACTCGGTCCCACTGAAGGTGCCGTCCTGCCAGGCCCCGACCATGGCTCCGGTGGCATCGAGATAGATGGCCATCGAACCCATGTCGCCCACCGGCATCGGCTCGAAGAGGACCTGGCCGCCGTGGGTGCGCACCAGTTCGGTGGTCGCGGCGATGTCGGCGACCTTCAGGTAGACGCCCCAGGCCGGCGGCTGGTCGGCGGTTTCGGGGTTGGCCGTCATGTCCATCAGGCCGCCGACCGGCGCCCCCTCGGACAGGATGATGTTGTAGTGGCCGAACTCCTCGCCGGTGTCCTGGTAGGTCCAGCCGAAGAGGTCGGTGTAGAACTGTTTGGCCCCGGCCAGATCGTTGGTTCCCAGGTCGATCCAGGTGGGTGCGCCATTACGAGTGGACATGTCTGTCTCCTATCGGAGTGGCCGTGTGATCACGACCACAATCCAGCCTAGATCCGGCCGCTGACAGAAATTGCCGGGGCCCGCCCCGAAATCGGAGCGGGCCCCAGGAGAGCGTCGGGGAGCGGGTCAGCAGCCGTCCGGGCCACAGGCCTCACCGGCCGGACCGTCCAGCGTGATCAGGGCCGGCTTCGCCGGGCTGATCTCGGCCCAGACCTTGTTCAGCGCCTGGCCGAACAGCTCACTGGGCTGCGCGCCGGAGACGCCGTACTTGTTCTGCAGTACGAAGAACGGCACCCCGGTCACCCCGAGCTGCCGGGCGTTCTGCAGGTCGCTCTGGAAGGCGGTCACCAGGGCGGGATCGTCCAACGCGGCCAGCACCTGGTCGCGGGACAGGCCTACCTCCGCGCCGAGACCGACCAGGACCTCCGGATCGGAGATCACCGCGCCGTCGACGAAGTGGGCCCGGAACAGGGCGTCCTTGAGTGCGTTCGCGTCGACTCCGTCGGTCCGCTTGGCCAGTTGCAGCACCAGGTGGGCCCGGGTGGAGTTCGCCGGGCGTACCTTCTCGAAGTCCATCGCGAGGCCCTCGGCCCGCGCGTTCTCCTCGACCACCGCGGTCAGCTGGCGCACCTGCTCGGCCGGCATCCCCTTGGCCTGCGCCAGGTAGTCCCGCTCGGTGCCGTCGAAGGCCTCCGGGAGCGAGGGGTCCAGCAGGTAGGAGTGCCAGGTCACGGTGACCTCGTCGGCGTGCTCGAATTCGGCCAGCGCCTTCTCGAAGCGGGCCTTGCCGATGTAGCACCAGGGGCACGCCACGTCGGACCAGATATCGACATTCAAAGCCATGGAAACCTCATTCGCGAGAGTGATCGTTGCTGCAACACCCCGCGCGGGAGTTTTCTTCCGTCAGGGCGCGTCGGGCCGCAGTCGGTCGCCGAGCAGGTCGATCGACTTGTCCTCCACGTACGCCGCCGGCGCCACGATCAGTTGCAGGATGATCGGCAATTCCGGGTCGCCCTGCCCACTGAGCAGGATCACCCGACGCTGCGCCACCGGCCACACATCGGCACAGTCGAGGTTCTCCGCCATCAGCACCACATCCAGCGCCGAGCCGTGCGTGATGTCCTCGGTCTGGTTGTGCCGCTGCGGATCACCGAAGCGATCGCACAGGCCCCGCTCGATCTCGGTGATCCGCGGGTCGGTCCGATCCCACCAGTCGGCGGCCGAACCGGGCCCGGAGTCCGGCGCGTCCCAGAACTCGTCGCTGCGGATCAGCTCGACCACATGTCGCGGCGGATCGATCTCCGAGACCACCGCGATCCCGTCGACCTCGGCTTCCGCCTCGACCCAGTCCGCCGCCAGCAGCGTGTCGAGCAGGGTCACCACGGTCTGGGCCGGAACCTCCACGAACGTCCCCATCCGCACCTCCTGTATCCGGTCCGGCCCCCTCAGCCCTGGGACCCGGAGAAACGATGCGCCGCCCGCCAGGCCTGGTCGTCCAGGGGGCGCCGTAGGGGCACCACGATATGCCGATCCCCCAGATGTCGATACTGCCGCAGCGACGCCGTCCCGCCCGCGGTCACCACGCCGGCGACCTCGGGTCGATCCGCCAGCGGCGCCGCCGGGATCACCTGCAGCCACGCATGGACGCCGGGCAGCCGCAGGCCCTCCCCCGGTGCGATGATCACGATCGGGCCCGAGGCGTACGCCCGGGCGACCGCGACCAACTGGGCCACCTCCTGCAACGGCCCACTGTGGATCACCAGCCAGACCCCCTCGGGCAGGTCGACCGCGGCGGCCGGGCCGGGGTCCAGCGGCGGATCGCTCAGCGCCAACGGTTCGAGCACCCCGGAGTCGGCCGCCAGCCAGGCCCGGTGGGCGGGTTCGAGCTCCTCAGTCACCCAGACCGTGTCGTAGCGCGGCGGGTGGATCGTGAGCCGGCGTACGTAGGAATCCCAGCGCAGCCGACGGGCCAGATGACGCAGCGGTCGGTCCTCGAACAGGTCGTCGGTGAGTTCGCCCAGCACCCCGACCGGGAAGGCGTCCACCCACACCTCATCGGGCGCCTGCTCGGCCAGCAGGTCGCGCACCCAGGCGCGCAGCTCGGCCCGCGACCGCACCGCGGCGGGCGGGGAGATCAGCGAACAGCCCGGCGCCAGGGCCTCCGGCAGGTGCGGATCCGACACCACCACCAGCGTGGGCGCGGTCACCTGCAGGGTCCAGCGGGCCGCGGCCACCCGGCTCGCGTGCCCGTACCCGCCGCCCATGGCAAGTGCCAGCAGGCTCATCGGCGGTCCGTTCTCATCACTTCATCATGACTGAGCGAGCCAAGTTCCGGAGCCGTTTCGCTCAGTTGCCCGCTGTGCGCAGTGGCAGGATGGCGCTGTGGAGGAGTTGCAGCGAGGGCGCTACGAGACCCCGGAGATGCGCGCGGACCGGAACTTCAACGACATTCTGCAGGAACTGCGCGTCGTGCTCACCGGGACGCAGCTGACCTCCGGATTCCTGCTGGCGGTGGCTTTTCAGTCCGGGTTCGGGCGGCTGACCTCTGTCCAGGTCGTCCATTATCTGGTGCTGGTCGCGCTGGCCGGGACCGCCACCCTGCTGGGCATGACGCCGGTGCTCGTGCACCGGCTGCACTTCGCCAAGCGGATGAAGCCCGACGTGGTCCGGGTGGGGAACCACTTTCTGGTCGCGGCTCTGGTCGCGGTGTCCATGCTGGTCGCCGGCGTGACCGGGTTCATCTTCGAGGTGGTGGTCTCCGCCACCGCCGGGATCTGGGCCCTGTCGCTCAGTACCGCCGCGGTGCTGGCGCTGTGGTTACTGGCGTGGCGGTTGCGCGCCCACGCGGAGCCGCTCAGCGGGCCGTCTCGGCCAGCAGGCGACGATACTGCGCGGTCTCCCGGTCCGGAGTGAACTCCGTGGCCACCACGGCCCGGGCCTGCTCCCCCAGCCGGGCCAACTCGGCGGGGTCGGCGTCGGCCGCCGCGGTCAGGGCCCGGGCGCAGGCATCCCAGTCGCCGGCGGGGAAGGCGTACGCGATCGCCCCGGCCCGGTCCAGATCTCGCAGACCACCGGCATCGGAGGCGAGCAGTGGCCGCCCGAGCGCCGCCGCCTCGAGAGCCACATTGGGCAGCCCGTCATGCAACGAGGGCAGCGCGATCAGGTCGCACGCGGCGTACACCCAGGCGAGTTCGAAGCGGTCCAGGAACTCCAGCCGGGACCAGGTCAGCCCCGGATCCTCGTTCAGCCACTCCTCGATCGCCGGGTCCAGGTCGCCGACCAGCAGGATGTGGAATTCCTCCCGGGCCGGGGAATCGACCAGGGCGCGGAGCAGATCCAGCACGCCCTTCTTCGGTTTCAGTTGGCCGATCAGCCCCAGCACCCGCCGGCCGACGGGCACGTGTGCGGCCCGCCAGGCCCGGGCCCGCGCCCGGTCGGAGGCCACCAGGGTCCAGTCGGCGGTGTCGATGCTGTTGGCGATGTACTCCACCCGGGTGCCGGGCAGCAGGGCCCGGGCCTGCTCCGCGGTCCGGCCGGCGACCGTCGCGACCGCGGCCGAGGCGCGCAGCGCGTCGAACAGGGCCGCCCGCCGGCGCAGCGAGAAGACCCCCTGGTCGAAGTCGACGCCGCGCAGCAGCGTCAGCAGCGGCACGTCGAGCCAGGCCGCACAGATCGGGGCGGCGACGATCGCCCAGGTGCCGCCGAAGGCCACCAGATGGGTGTACGCCGGTTCGGCCCGGGCGCTCAGCCGCTCCACCTCCAGCCAGGCGGTCGCCAGCCCGTGTTCGGGATCCGCACCGAGCGGGCAGATCAGGGTCGAACCACCCAGCCCCGTGCTCAGCTGCGGTCCGGGCCCCTCGCGGGTGAACTGCACGACATCGACCGGGTCCCCGGCCGCCCGCAGGCCGCGGGTGATCCGATCACTGGAGTGGGCCATCCCGCCGCGGGAGGGTGGATGATGCTCGGTGAGCCACAGAATCCGGCGCATCAGCTGTCGAAGATTCCGTAGGAGTCGTCGTCCTCGTCGTAGTCCGCGGCGTAGTAGTGGGCACCACCGCCGCCGAATCCGCCCCCGCGCCCGGCGGCGAAGCGATACCGGTCGTAGCGGTCGAAGGCCCACCAGATCCCGGGATCCTGCAGCTCGCGGCCGGCGTCCTCGCGGTAGCGGCGACGGTACTGCAGCGCCCAGCTCCGGTCGGTGGGTTCGCTGTGCTGGCCGGCCAGCACGAAGCATTCCGGGCACAGGACGCCGCCGGGGCCGGAGATCGCGTGCAGGGCGCAGACCCGCCGGCCGCAGTTGGCGCACTGGTCGACCCCGAAGCTCGTGCACCGCGACAGCAGATAGAAGCCGGTGGTCACCTGGCAGGCCTGCTCCGCCGGGACGGCCGGCTCCGGTTGGCCCGACGGCTGCCCGTACCCCGGCTGCTGCCCGTACCCCGGCTGCCCGTACGCCGGCTGCCCACTCGGCCCGGGCTCGGAACCGTGCGGGGAATGCTCCCAGTCCGGGGGATACTGCCCACTCATCGCGGCACCGCCGTGGCCCGCGCGGTCGGCGACCAGCGGAAAGCCTCGGTCAGCACGTGCAGGATGAGGTTCACACTCGGCATCTCGTCCCCGGTGGTCTTCGTGTCGGCCCTGATCTCGTAGCGGTCCCCCGGATTCACGGCCACGCTCAGCCAGTTCGGGGACGGGGTGGGGGGCCGCACCGGCTCGACCCCGCGCGGCAGGCGCAGCGCCACCTGGAGCAGGTGGTACGCCTTGTCCTTCGACTTGAACTTGGTCTTGTGGCTCACCGAGCCCCGCTGTCGCCAGGTCAGTCGCCGGGTCCGGCGTACGATCCGGATGCGCAGCCGGGACCCGTCGCGCAGCCGGGCCTCGGCCTGGATCGGGATCTGGACCATCCAGGCGATCTTGATCCCGCGGCGATGGTGATGGTCCGGCAGCGGCATTCCGGGGCCGAAGACCAGGTCGAGGCGATCGTCGACCAGCAGCGCGACCGGTGCCTCCGGGCGGGCATCGGCGAGGATCACCCGGAGCAGCGGCAGCGCGACGGCGAGAAACGGGCCGGGCAGGGCGTACTTGCGCTTGCCGCCGGTGACCGCCTGGTGCTGGGCGATCGAAGCGAGCAGATACTCCCAGTCGTGCGGCAGTTGCGCGTACCCGAGTGTGCGCTCCAGCACCAGATCCCGGTGCAGCGGCGGCAGCGCCTGCACCTTCTTCTTGGTCGCGGAGAACATGGGCTTATCGTAGAGCCAGCGCGGGGTGATCCGGGGCGGGGGCGGTGAGTCCGTCCCAGACCGTACGCAGGGTCGCATCGGCGCGGTCCCAGGTGAACCGCTCCGCGGCGCGGCGGCGGCCCGCCTCGCCGAGAGCGCGGCGGTGCGCAGGGTCGTCGAGCAGCACCCGCAGGGCCCGGGCGAGTTGGGCGGGCCGGTCCGGGGGGACCAGTTTCGCGGTGGTGTCGTCGACCAGTTCGCGTACGCAGGGCAGGTCGCTGGCCACCACCGGGGTTCCGGCGGCCATCGACTCGACCACCTTGAGCGGGCAGCAGCCCTGTTCCACGTTGCGGGCGACATCGGCCAGCGGCGCGACCGACGCTTCGGCGTGCGCCAGCCAGCCCGCGATCAGGTCATGGGGCTGTTCGTACACCCAGTGCACCCGGTCGGCGATGCCCAGCCGGTGGGTGAACCGGACCCAGTCCTTGGCCCGGCGCCGCGGCCACGAGGAACACACCACCAGGTCGACGTCGAGGTCGGTCAGCCGGGCCATCGCCCGCAGCAGGGTGCCGAACCCCTGCCAGCGCTGCAGCGCGCCGACGTAGACCAGGTAGCGCCGGGGCGCCCCGGGTGGGCGTTCGGTCGCGCCGACGGGGTCGGCGCCGTTGGGGACCACCGTGACCCGATTCGGGTCGGCGCCCTTGCGAATCGCGCAGGCGGCGATGGTGGCCGACGGGGTGACCACGGCATCGGCGCCGGCCAGGCAGGCGTCCTCGATCCGGGCGATCTGGGCCAGGGTGTCGGCGGGGACCCCCGGCCAGGCCATCGGCAGTTCGATCGAGGGGAACCCGTTGGCCTCGTAGACCACCCGATGCCGGCGCCGCGGGTCGGCCAGCGCCGGTGCCGCGCTCCACGGATCGCGGACCTGGACCACCTGGAGGGTGTCGCGGTGCCGGCGCAGGGTGTCATCGACGAAACAGGCGAAGGCATCGGCGCGGTCCAGCAGGTTCGGGATGGGTTCGACGAACCGGATGATGTCGAAGCCGGGCTCGCGTTGGGCGATCGGCAGCAGACCGCCGCCCAGGCACGCCAGCAGGCCCGAGCCGAAGTGCTCGAACAGGGCACCGGCGGAGCGGCCGATGTGGACCGCGGAGCCCTTCGGCCCGGGGAACCGGTCGAAGGCGACGAACGCGGCCGCCGGGGCCGCGGCGGACCGCGCGTCCCGAGCGGTCCGGAGGTCGGGACCGCCGGTCACTGCCCCACCGCCGGAGCCCGTACGCCGGTCAGCCCCGCTGCCGCCGCCTGGGCGGCGATCCCCTCGGCCAGGCCGACCCGCGGGGTCCAACCCAGCACTTGGGCGGCCCGGCTCAGATCGGCCGCGGTCCGGGCGACGTCCCCCTCGGCCGGGGCCCGCGCGACGATCTCGAGCGGATACCGCAGGGTCTCCGCGATCAGGGCGGCCACCTCGGCGACGGTGACCGCCTCGGTACCGGCGACGTTGCACACCCCGCCGTCGATGCCGGGGCGGGTCAGCGCGGCGGTGGTGGCCGCGACCACGTCGTCGACATAGGTGTAGGCCCGGGTCTGCGAGCCGTCCCCGTACACCTCCAGCGGTCGACCGGCCCCGGCCGCGGCGAGGAATCGCGCGATCGCCATGTCGGGGCGCTGCCCGGGCCCGTAGACGGTGAAGTAGCGCAGGATCACCGCCTCCAACCCGCGGCTGTGCCGGTACGCCTGCACCGCAGCCTCGGCGGCGACCTTGCTGGCGCCGTAGGGACTGTGCGGCTGTTGAGGCGCGTCCTCGCCGACCAGGCCGCTGGCCACGGTCCCGTACACCGACGAGCTCGACGCCAGCACCAGCCGGGCCCGGCCCGCGGCCGCCTCGGCGAGGCGCCCGGTGGCGGTCACGTTGTCCCGGACGGCGGTCGCCCAGCCCGTCCCGAAGCTCGACCGTACGCCGGTCGCCCCGGCCAGATGGGCGACGGCGTCGATCCCGTTCAGCCACGGGTCGAGGGGATCCCGGGCGAGGTCGACGACATGGCCGCCGAGGCGTCCGAGTCTGCGGCGGCGTACCTCGAGGGTGCCGGGGTCACCGCGCAGGGCATCCAGCGCGGTGACCCGGTGTCCGGCGCGGCGCAGGGCCGCGGTCAGCCGGTGGCCGATGAATCCGGCGGCCCCGGTGACCAGGATCCGCAACTCAGAATTCGCCGAGCTCGGGGCCGGACCCGTGACGCTCGGCGTAGTCGTGCACCTTGGTCAGGTTGTGCAGGGCGTCGACGAACCGGACCGTGCCGGAGGAGGACCGCATCACGATCGACTGGGTCGAGGCACCGCGCGCGGAGAAGTGGACGCCGTGACACATGTCCCCGTCGGTGATGCCTGTGGCGACGAACAGGGTGTCCTTGCTGCCGACCAGGTCGTAGGTGTCCAGGACCTGGTCGGGGTCGATGCCCGAGGCGATGGTCTTCTGCCGCTCCTCGTCGCTGGTGGGGGCGAGCTTGGCCACGATCCGCCCGCCCATGGCGTGCATCGCGCAGGCGGTGATGACGCCCTCGGGCGAGCCGCCGATGCCGGCCAGCAGGTCGACATCGTTCAAGTCGTCGGCCGCGGCGACCGAGGCGGCCACGTCACCATCGGTGTAGAGCCGGGTGCGGGCCCCGGCCGCGCGGATCTCGGCCATCAGCGGCTTGTGCCGGTCGCGGTTCAGCAGGGCCACGGTCACATCGCCGATCGCCTTGCCCTTGGCCTTGGCGATCTTGGCCAGGATGTCGGCGATCGGGGCCTCGATGTCGAGCGCGTCGGCGGCCTCGGGCCCGGTGGCCAACTTGTTCATGTAAAAGCACTCGGTATTGGTGAACATGGTCCCCGCCGGCGACGCCGCGATCACCGCGATGGAGTTGCGCATGCCCTCGGCCATCAGCCGGGTCCCGTCGATCGGATCGACCGCGATGTCGATCGCCGGACCCGACCCCGCCCCGACCTTCTCCCCGTTGTGCAGCATGGGGGCCTCGTCCTTCTCCCCCTCCCCGATGATGACGGTGCCGTCCATCCGGATCGCGTTGAGCACCGAGCGCATCGCATCCACCGCACCCCCGTCGCCGGCGTTCTTGTTGCCGCGCCCGATCCAGTAGGAAGCGGCCAAGGCGGCCGCTTCGGTGGCTCGCATCAGATCCAGGCCGAGATTGTGGTCAGGCAGCATAAAGGTCTGCTGGGTGCTCGCATCGGTCATCGTGGCAGCTCCGTTCCGAGGGGTTTGGGCACAGTATGGCAGTTGGCCCGCCGGGCGATGTCCGAATGCCCGGTGACGCTGCCCACATCCCGAACCCGAACGGTCCGATGCTGCCGGAGCACAATTCGGGCGCGCCGCGGCACAGTGCCGCGGCGCGCCCGGAAGTGACGGAAGTGACTCGGCTCAGGCCGACTCGCCCGCGGCCTCCTCGGCCGGGGCCGGCTGGCGGTTGCGCAGCCCCTTGATGATCGAGAACGCCACCGGGATCAGCGACAGCGCCACGATGGCAACCGCGATCAGGTCCACATGGTCACGCACGAACGGAACCCCGCCCAGCAGCGAGCCCGCGACGATCATCACCGTCGCCCACGCGGTGCCACCGATGATGTTCCACAGCAGGAAGCGCGGGTAGCGGTAGCGCGCCATCCCGGCCACCAGCGGCACATAGGTGCGCACCAGCGGAACGAACCGGGCCAGCACCAGCGAGACGCCACCGTACTTGGCGAAGAACCGCTCGGCCTTCTCCAGGTAGGCGGTCTTCAGGAAGCGGGCATCGGGCTTGAAGAGCTTGCGACCGAACTTGATCCCGAGGAAGTAGCCGACCTGGTCACCCAGGATCGCCGCGACCGCGGCGACGAGGATCAGCACCGGCAGGGTGAGGTTCAGCGGCTGATGCAGCAGGCCGGCGGTGAACAGCAGCGAGTCACCGGGCAGGAACGGAAACAGCACCCCTGATTCGATGAACACCATCAGGGCAATGCCGAGCAACGCCCACGGACCCCATCCGTTCAGCAGGGTCACCGGGTCGAAAAGGTTCATCGGAACCATCAAGGTCATCACCCAATGAAGGTACGCCCACTTGCCCGCGCAGCCATCACCGAAACCCGCACCCCGGCATTCTCCGGGCCCACGGTCGGATCAGGTTCGGCCCGTGGGCAGAGAAAACCCCCGAACAACCCCGGATCGGTCCGAACCTGTCCCGATTCTGCCACCAGCGGCTCCGATTCGCCCCGATCCGGCCAATTTCGGGCACCTGGAGTCAAAATCGGGACACAACCGGCCGGTACCGAACGCACAAGCGCCCGGGACCACCGGGTCCCGGGCACTTGGTGGGGTCGATCAGCGCTGGTTCAGCACCGCGCGGGCCGCCGCGAACCGGGCAATCGGCACCCGGAAGGGCGAGCAGGACACATAGTCCAGCCCCAACTTCTGGAACAGCTCGATCGAAGCCGGGTCACCGCCGTGCTCGCCGCACACGCCCAGCTTCAGCTCCGGCTTGACCGCCCGGCCCTTTTCGACACCGATCCGGACAAGTTCGCCGACCCCGTCGACGTCGATGGTCGCGAACGGGTTGGACTTGATCACGCCGTCATCGACATAGTGACCGAGGAAGCCGTTCTCCGCGTCATCCCGGGAGATCCCGATCCCGGTCTGGGTCAGGTCGTTGGTCCCGAAGGAGAAGAAGTCGGCATACTTCGCGATCTGATCGGCCACCAGCGCGGCCCGCGGCAGTTCGATCATCGTGCCGACGGTGTAGGGCAGTTCCTTGCCGGCCAGTTCCAGCTCGTCCTCGACCGCGTCGACCACGATCTCGCGCTGGATCTTGATCTCGGCCTGCAGCGCGACCAGCGGGATCATGATCTCGACCTCGACGGTCTCCCCCTCCCGCTCCAGCACCGCCAGCGCCGCCCGGATGATCGCGCGGGCCTGCATCTCGGGAATCTCCGGGTACAGCATCGCCAGCCGGCAACCGCGGGTGCCGAGCATCGGGTTCTGCTCGTGCAGCCGCTTCACCTGCGCCAGCGTCTTGCGCTCGGCGGCCAGCTCGGCCGGATCGCCCCCGGTCAGCTCCAGCTTCTGCACCAGCAGGGACTGATCGACCAGGCTCGGCAGGAACTCGTGCAGCGGCGGATCGAGCAGCCGCACGTTGACCGGCAGCCCCTTCATCTCGGTGAAGATGGCCTCGAAGTCGGCCTGCTGCATCGGCAGGATCTCCGCGAGGGCGTCCGCGCGCTCCTCGTCGGTCTCGGCCAGGATCATCTTGTGCATCGCCGGGAGCCGGTCGGCGGCCATGAACATGTGCTCGGTGCGGCACAGGCCGATGCCCTCGGCACCGAGTTCGCGGGCCTTGGCGGCGTCGGGGCCGTTGTCGGCATTCGCGCGTACGCCCAACTGGCGCACCTCGTCGGCCCAGGAAACGACGTTGGAGAAATCGTCGTTGATCTGCGCGGGAACCAGCGCCAGCGCCCCGAGGAAGACCTCACCGGTGCCGCCGTCCAGGGTGACCGTGTCGCCGTGCTTGACCACGGTGCCGTCGATGGTGAACTGCTGGTTCTCCAGGTCGATCCGCAGCCCGGGCACACCGGCCACACAGGGCTTGCCGAACCCGCGCGCGACCACGGCCGCGTGCGAGGTCATCCCGCCGTGGGAGGTCAGCACACCCTGCGCCTGCAGCACCCCGTGAATGTCGTCGGGCGTGGTCTCGAAGCGGACCAGGACGACCTTCTCCCCGTTCTCGCCCCGCTCGGCGGCCTCGTCGGCGGAGAACACCACGGTACCCACGGCCGCGCCCGGCGAAGCGGGCAGACCGGTGGCGAGCGCGGTGACGGTGTTGTTCGGGTCGATGGTCGGGTGCAGCAGTTGGTCGAGCTGGGCCGGCTCGATCCGCTGCAGCGCCTCCTCCTTGGTGATCAGCCCCTCGGCGACCATGTCCGAGGCGGTCTTGATCGCCGCGGCCGCGGTGCGCTTTCCGGTGCGGGTCTGCAGCATGAACAGTTCACCGTTCTCGATGGTGAACTCCATGTCCTGCATGTCGCGGTAGTGCTGCTCCATCTTGTTCATGGTGTCCAGCAGCGCGGCGTACGCCTCGGGGAGCACCTGCTCCATCTCCGCCAGCGGCCGCGGGGTGCGGATCCCGGCGACGACATCCTCGCCCTGGGCGTTGGTGAGGAACTCGCCGTACAGCTCCTTGACGCCGGTGGACGGGTTCCGGGTGAACAGCACCCCGGTCGCCGAGGTCTCGCCCCGGTTGCCGAAGACCATCTGCTGCACGTTCACCGCGGTGCCCAGGTCGGCGGAGATGTTATTGGCCTTGCGGTAGACCTCCGCGCGCGGGTTCAGCCAGGACTTGAAGACCGCGTCGATCGCGCGGCGCAGCTGCTCGACCGGGTCGGAGCTCCACTCGCCGCCGAGCTCGTCGCTGGCCAACTTCTTGTAGCGGGCGACCAGTTCCTTGAGGTCCTCGGTGGTCAGATCGGTGTCCTGCTCGGCACCCTTCTCGAGCTTGAGCGCGGCCAGCGCATCCTCGAACACGTGGGAGGCGATACCTTCGACGACCTCGCCGTACATGGAGATGAAGCGGCGGTAGGAGTCCCACGCGAACCGCTCGTTGCCGGCCTCGCGGCCCAGCGCGTCGACGGTCTCATCGGAGACGCCGAGGTTGAGGATGGTGTCCATCATGCCCGGCATCGACTGCACCGCACCGGAGCGAACCGACAGCAACAGCGGCTTCTCGGTCGCGCCGAGCTTGCGCCCGGTCCGCTCCTCCAGCCGGGCCAGCGCCTCGGTGACCTCGCCCCACAGGCTTTCGGGCCACTCGCCGCCACGGTTCATCGTCTCCACACACGCCTGCGTGGTCACGGTGAACGCATCGGGGACCGGCACCCCGAGGGAGGCCATTTCGGCCAGGCCTGCGCCCTTTCCACCGAGCAGTGGCTTCATCGAGGCGTTACCGTCGGCCAGGTCATAGACGTACTGCGTCATTGCCATCTCTCCTTTGCTCCCCCAGCTCAGGGTTCGGGGTCGAATTCGTGCAAGGTCCCGGTTCGGACCTTGGCTCCGTGGGCCGCAGCGCGCGATTCCACGATGTCGATGATTCGGACGGCGGATTCCTCCAGGGCCGTCCGGGTCGTATCGAGCACCGGCGCTCCGAGCCGCTTCTGGACCGCGGTGATCTCGTCGAGTTCTTCGACGATCCGGCCCAGATCGGTATAGCCGTCCTTGCGTCGGCTGCGCCCGCCCATCGCGGCGACCCGGCGTTCGCGGATCTGCTGCAGGCGTTCGGGATGGATCGTCAGGCCGACGATGCGCCAGCGTTCGATCTCGAAGAGTTCCTTGGGCGGCTCGAGGCCGGCCACCAGGGGGATGTTCGCGGTCCGGAACCCGAGGTAGCCCAGGTACATCGACAGCGGGGTCTTGCCGCAGCGGGACGCGGCGATGATCACGATCTCGGCGTCCTTGAGCCGGTGGGTGAGCTGCCCGTCGTCGTGCCGGATCGCGAACTCCATCGCCGCGATCCGGGTGAAGTAGTCGGTGTCGACGCTGACCGGGCGGGCCGCGGCCAGGTCCGGGCTGCTGCCCAGGGCGGACTCGAGCTGCCGCAGCGCCGGACCGAGCGAATCGATGTGCTCCAGGCCCATCTCGCGGCAGGCCTCGGCGACCATGTCGCGCAGTACCTGGTCGACCAGGGTGGTGAACACGGCCACCTTCATGGTGGCGGCGTCCTCCTTGATGTCCTCGAAGATCGGGAACAGCTTCTCCGGCGACGTCACCCGCGGATGCCGGATGAGCCGGAAGATGTGATGCGGAAATTGGGCCTGACAAGCGCGGGCGAGCCGGGCTGCGGTCTCGCCCGTGGAATCAGCGATCACATGGATCCGCAGCGATTCATCCGGCATGGGGTCAACCTACCGGGGGTGAGCGGGATCACGCATTCTGGTTCCATCAGAAAGAATGGCCCGGTGACCCAGGTTCCCGATCCCCCGCCCGAACCCGCCGCCGGGCTCGATCCGGTGGATCGGCTGCTGATCGACGAAATGCCCCCTGCCCCGGGCCGGCTGCTGGTCCTGGATGCCCCCGAGTTGGCGAACGCCCTGGCCGCGGAGCATCCGGTGGTCGGCTGGTGCGACTCGCTGCTGGCCGAACAGCGGCTGCGGGTCCCGGTGGTCGATCCGGCGACCGCGACCGTCGACACCGTGCTGATGCGTACGCCGAAGGCGGTCGGCGCGCTGGGCGAGTACGCCGAGTGGGTCGCCCGGGACGACATCGCACTGCTGGCCGGCGGCCGGGTCAAGTATCTGACCCACTCGATGAACGACGCACTCGCCGCCCGCTTCGGCAGCGTCCGGGCCAGCCTCGGCCGGCAGAAGTCCCGGGTGCTGCATGCCCGACAGCCGCGACCGGGCACGCCGACCTGGCCCCGCCGGGCGACCGTCGACCTGCCGCCGGCCCTGGGCGGGCCACTGGTCCTCAGCGCCCACGGGGGCACCTTCGCCGGCACCCGGATCGACCCCGGCACCCGGGTCCTGGTCGACCTGCTGGACCGGCTCCCGGCCGCGACCCCGGCGCTCGACCTGGGCAGTGGCAACGGGACGCTGAGTGCGTTGCTGGCCCGCCGTGGGCATCCGGTCACCGCGCTCGATGAGTCCTGGGCGGCGACCGCGGCGACCCGGGAAACCCTGGCCGCCAACGGGCTGACCGGGACGGTCCGACGGGCCGACGGGCTCACCGGGCTGCCCACCGGATCGGTTCCGCTGATCGTGTGCAATCCGCCCTTCCACGTCGGGACCGCGAAGGATTCCGGGCCGGCGTACGCGATGATCGAGCAGGCGGCGCGGGTCCTCGAACCGGGCGGGGAACTGTGGCTGGTGTTCAACGCGCACCTGCCCTACCTGCCGACCCTGCGGCGCCGGATCGGGCCGACCGAGATCGTCAGCCGGCACCCGAAATACCTGGTGACGCGCTCGGTCCGGGGCTGAGTGTCGCCGGAATCACACCGCACCGTCCACAGCGCTGCGCCTTTTTCCACAGGACAGCCGTGGAAAATCTCTAGACTGAGGTCATGACGACCCTGGCGCGCCCGCGACCCCGGAACCGCCGGTCCCGTGCCGGCTGGATCCCGAATCAGCACGGCGCCTGGGCGATGCTGCTCACCCCGTATCTGCTGGGGGTGACCCAGCGGGTCCTCGCCGGGGGATGGTCGGCGCATCTGCTGCCGCTGTTCGGGACGTGGTTGTTCGGCTATTTCGCCTTCTTCGCCGCCTCGCAGTGGCTGAAGTCGCATCGCCAGCCCCGATTCCGCCGCCCGATGCTCACCTGGACCGCGGTCGCGGCCGGGTTCGGGGTGCTCACGCTGCTGTGGGGTACGCCGGTGCTGCTCACCTGGGTCCCGGCGTACGCCGTGCTGCTGACTCCGGCCCTGGTGCTGGCGTGGCGCCGCCACGAACGCGACCTGCTGGGCGGGTTGCTGACCACCGCCGCGGCGTCGTTGATGGCGCAGACGGTCCGCTTCGACAGTGCCCCGGCCGCGCTGGGGTCGTCCTGGCTGCTCCCGCTGGTGTGTTTCGGGTACTTCTTCGGCACGGTGCTCTACGTCAAGACGCTGATCCGCGAGCGCGGCAGCCGGCCCTGGTTGGCCGCCTCGATCGGGTACCACGCCGCCGGCGCGCTCGGCTTCGCAGTCGCCGCCGCGCTGGGAGCGGTCTCGATCTGGGTGCCGGTGTTCTTCGCCGCGCTGACCGCCCGGGCGGCGCTGGTGCCCCTGCTCGGTCCCGGGCGCGGGCGTACGGTCACCCCGAAGCAGGCCGGCATCGGCGAGGCGGTCGCGACTGTGGTGCTGGTCGGCCTGGTGCTCGGGCTCGGGCTGGGCTGACCCCGGCCGAACCGGTGCCCTGGATCATCCGGTGCCCCTGAATCATCGGGCCATCCCGGAAGCCCCGACCCGGTGGCGCGCTCGGTACCATTTCCCGAAGACCAGCCGACCCCCACCAGCTAGGCAATCGTGTACGAACGCACTCAGGCAGGAATCGAGGGTCACAGCAGCGGCACCGTGCCCGGCGGCGGCAGCTTCGTGATCCACGACCGCGGCGCGCAGATCGCCGCATGGAGTCCCGGTTCCCAACCGGTGATCTGGTACAGCCGGGAGAACATCTACCAACCCGGGCCGACCGTGCATTCGGGGATTCCGGTCTGCTTCCCGTGGTTCGCCGAGGGGCCGAGCCGCACCCCGTACACGCCGCGACACGGCTTCGCCCATGAGGTCGACTGGCACCTGGTTCGCAGCGAGATCAGTGACGGCGAGGTCACCCAGGAGTGGAGCTGCACCGAGGCCGACGTCGCCGATCGTCGCTTCTTCACCCACCCGTTCCTGGCCCGGACGCAGTACCGCTTCGGCCCCGAACTGGAGTTGCGGCTGCGGGTGCACAACACCGGCACCGATTCCTTCAGCTACGAGGGCGGCCTGATCCCGCACCTGCGCGTCGGCCAGGTGGCGCGGGCCGGGATCGACGGCCTGGGCGGAGCGGACCTGGTCGACCTGCAGACCGGCCGGGAGGACACCCAGGTGGGCACCCTGCACATCCCGGGCGGGCACCAGCTGGACCAGATGTTCGAATCGACCCAGCCGGTGGTGATCTCCGATCCGGTGCTGCATCGCCGGATCATTCTGCGCGGAACCGGTCACTCGCACATCGCGGTGTGGAACCCGGGCGCCGAACGGGCGGCCACCACCCCCGAACTGACCGAGGAGTGGCCCGAGATGCTGTGTGTGGGATTTTTCCAGCACGGGCGTGGGGCGGTGCGGTTGCTGCCGGGTCAGTCGACGGTGCTGATTCTGCGGATCGCGGTCGAGGAGATCCCCGGATGAACCGACTGCGCTGGATCCCGTTCCTGCTGGCGGTCGCGGCGAACCTGATCGGGATCGCCGTGGGGCAGACGACGGTGTCGAGTGTCGCCCAGGTCCTGCTGATGCCGACGCTGCTGCTGGCGGCCCGGAACATCGGTCGGCTGGGGGTCGCCGCGCTGCTGCTGGCCTGGTTGGGCGACACCGTCCCGAGGTTCCTGTCCGGCGATCCGGGGCTGCTGGCCCTGATCGGCTTCTTCCTGGCCTCGCAGGTGCTGTGGCTGCTCGCCCTGTGGCGCTATCGGCACGACGGCCTGTGGCCCCGGACGTGGGGGCAGTTGTGGGCCGAGCCGCATCGGTGGTGGACCCTGGCGTACGTCCTGTATCCGCTGGTGATGGTCGCGGTGGTGGTGCCACGCGCGGGCTGGCTGGGCACGGCGGTGGTGGCGTACGCGCTGGCGGTGGTGCTGATGGCGTACGTGGCGACCGGGCTGGGGCTGTGGGGCACCGTGGCCGGGATCTCCTACGTGGTGTCGGACTCACTGCTGGCCCTGCGACTGTTCGGCTTCTGGCCGACCACGCCGACCGTGTCGTTCGCGGTGATGGCGACCTACACGCTGGCCCAGGGGCTGCTGGTGCTGAGTCTGGGCCGAAAACGGCGCGCCTCGGTCTCGGAGTCGCTGCGCGCCTCTTAGCTGAGCGCTAGATACGCGAATAGATTGTCCGGGTGGATCCGATCAACAATCCGTACGCCCCCGGCGCCGGGCAGCGTCCGCCGGAACTGGCCGGCCGCGACGAACAGATGCGCATGTTCGAGGTTGTCGTCGAGCGCATCGGCCGGGGCCGGCCCGAGCGTTCGATCGTGCTCACCGGGCTGCGCGGGGTCGGCAAGACGGTGCTGCTCAACTCGCTGCGCTCGGCCGCGGTCCGGGCCGGCTGGGGTACCGGCAAGTTCGAGGCCCGACCCGATCACGGGATCCGGCGGCCGATCGCGTCGGCGCTGCATGTGGCGGTCCGCGAACTGGGCCATCCCTCCGCCGACGACACCCAGCACGTGCTGGGGGTGATCAAGTCCTTCGTGCAGCGCGATGCGCCCGCGGCGGCCAAGCTGAAGGACAAGTGGCAGCCGGGGATCGACGCGGCCGCGGTGACCGGACGGGCCGACTCCGGGGACATCGAGATCGACCTGGTGGAGCTGCTGACCGATGTCGGCGGGCTGGCCCAGGACGTCGGCAAGGGGATCGCGATCTTCATCGACGAGATCCAGGACCTGCAGCCCGACGATGTGTCGGCGGTGTGCGCGGCCTGCCATGAACTGTCCCAGACCGGACTGCCGGTGATCGTGGTCGGGGCCGGGCTGCCGCATGTGCCCGCGGTGTTCTCGGCATCGAAGTCCTATTCGGAGCGGCTGTTCCGGTACTCCCGGATCGATCGACTGGACCGGGCCGCGGCGGCGCAGGCGCTGCAGGCTCCGGCCGAGGACGAGGGCGCCCACTTCACCGAGGATGCGCTGGCGACGATGTACGAGGCGACCGGGGGTTACCCGTACTTCATCCAGGCGTACGGGAAGGTCGCCTGGGATCTGGCCCCGCAGTCCCCGATCACCGCCGACGATGTCGCGATGGCCGCGCCGGAGGCGGAATCGGAGCTGGCGATCGGGTTCTTCGGGTCCCGGTTCGAGCGGGCCACCCCCGGGGAGCGGGAGTACCTGCGGGCGATGGCCGATGTGGCGTACGAGAACCCCGACACCGACGATGAGGCGGTGGCAACCGCGCAGGTCGCCCAGCATCTGGGCCGCAAACCGCAGTCTCTGTCCCCCGCGCGCGATGCCCTGATGAAGAAGGGCCTGATCTATTCCGGGGAACGGGGTCGGATCGCGTTCACCGTGCCGCACTTCGGACGGTACTTGCGCGCCCAGGGATGATG
>NZ_AUHH01000034.1 GCF_000423085.1 Granulicoccus phenolivorans DSM 17626 = NBRC 107789 = JCM 15570
GGTCCTGCAGGGCCAGCGAACCCGAATCCGGCCCGCGCCGCCGAAACTCGGCCCGCGGCCCCGAAGTCGGCCCGCAAACCTGAGCCCAGCCCGCCCCTGGCGCGGGGGTTACCGGCGCTCCGCGGGGCTCTATTGAGTACGCGGGTCCTGCAGGCCCAGCGAACCCGACCCCAGCCCCAGGTACCGAAGCTCGGCCCGCGCCCCCGAAGTCGACCCGCGAACCGGCCTGCTACAGCGACCCCGACGGCCGGCGCTCCGTGGTCCCGAGCACCCGGAGGACACGGGTACGCAGTCAATCCGGATCCCGCAGATCGGCACTGACGAAGCGGATCATCCGCCAACCCAGCTCCCGGATCCGGTCCTCGCGCGCCTTCTCCCGAGTCAGCACCGCGCCGGGGTCGCTGCCGTACTTCTGCCGACCGTCGTACTCTCCGACGACCCGATGCTCCTCCCACCCGAAGTCGGTCCGGGCCACGAACTCGCCGTTGACCTGCAGCGTCAGCTGGAGTCGCGGAATCGGGATTCCGGCCAGTTCGAAGGTGGCCCGACACCGGGATTCACCAGGCGACTCGGCCCGCGGATCGGCGAAGAGCACCGCCCGCCGAGCGGCCGGGTTGCCGTGGTGGCGCCGCTGCCGGAGCCGGCCCAGCAGGTCCGCCCGGACCGACTCGGCCGCGTCCGGGTCGCGCCGCAGCGCGGCATCGGTGACCGCCACCGCATCGGGGAACGGGAGGGTGCGGGCCAGGTCGAGCACGGTCCGGGAGAAGGAAGTGGCGGCAATCCCGGACAGGTCGACCACCTCGGTATCGGGCAGGTGGGCCTGCCGCAGCCGTCGGGTTCGGCTGCAGTATCCCTGGCCCGCTCCCGGGCGCAGCATCGCGAGCACGCCCAACTCCCGCGCGGGCACCGGAAGCCCGTGCAGAATCGCCGCCGTCTGGTGGCTGGCCACGGTACCCAGTGCCAGCGGAAGCGCGGAGTACAGCAGCAACCGGTGCAGGTGCTCGGCCTCGTCGGTCGGCCAGGCATCGAGGGGTTGGCCATCGCTGACCCGAGGACGGCGAAATCGGCCCCGGCGGAGCCGGACCAGGGAGCCGTCGGCACAGGCCCGGCGGATCATGTCGTGGGTGTACCCGCGGGTGCGCAGATTCTGGGTGGTGAAGATCTGTTGGTCCACGGCTCCAGCAGACCTCATCCGTACGCCGCGGCGCTGCCCTCGAACGGGGTTGTCCACAGGGCAATCCGACCAATTTCGCTGGCCGCCCACCTTCGCCGGCCGGGCCGGTGTGCGGGCCATCGGAGCGGTCCGCTGGCCTTGTTTCAGTACGCGGTCCCTGCAGCGCCAGCGATCACGAACCACGCCCGCGAAACCGAACCTCACCCCGCGGAACCGACCCTCGCCCCACGAAACCGACCCCCACGCCTCGCGAACCGCCCGACACCCCCGCCGGAACCGACCTACCGATCAGCTGCCGTGATGCAGCGCCGTCAACTCCGCGCGCGAGCGTACGCCCAGCCGGGCGTACACCCGGGTGAGGTGATACTGCACCGTCTTCACCGAGATGAACAGACTGGCCGCCACCTCACGGTTCGACATCCCCTGGACCACCAGCTCGACCACCGCCTGCTCCTGCGGGGTCAGTTCGGTCAGGGACTCCGAATCCCGGCTCCGGCTGCCCGCCTTGAGCTCCCGGTCACACTTGTCCACATACCCCTGCGCCCCCATCGCCAGGAACCCCCGCCGGGCATGCGACAACTCCGCCTCCGCCTCCCGGCGTTTGCCCGCCCGGCGCAGCGCCTGGCCGAAGGCGTACTGGATCCGGGCCCGGAGCAGGGACAGCGGCAGGTCCGAGATGACCGCCAGGGCCGACTCGAAGGATTCCCGCCCCCCGGCCACATCGCCCCGGCTGAACCGGATCCGCCCCCGCGCCGAAGCCATCCGGGCGATGCTCGAGCGATGCCCGCGCTCGGCCGCCAGGGCCTCGTGCGGCCGCAGAAATTCATCGGCCTGATCGGTCTGCCCGACCGCGATCAGCGCCACGGCGTACAGATCCTGCCAGGGCCAGAACCCCGGCTCGTCGATCCCGTGATACCGCTTCAGTTGCGCCAACGGCTCCATCGCCCGCAGCGCTCCGGCGTAGTCCCCCTGAGCGGTGAACACCTGGGCGCGCGCCATCGTCATCGCCACGTGCATCCCCTGGTAGTCCGTCCGCACCGAGGCCGCCCGCGCGGCATGCCGCTCGGCGGTCGGGATGTCCCCGCGCAGGGCGGCGATCTGCGCTCCGGCCCAGTGCACCAGGGGCAGCGCGACATTCTGTCCGGTTTCCTCCAGGATCGGCAGCGCCCGGTCCACCGCCGCCTGGGCCGCGCTCAGGTCACCCAGCGCGAGTCGGGCGTGGGCGAGCCAGCCGTAGGACCACAGCGACACGCGGGTCGAGCCCCGCCAGGCCGCGATCGGCGCGGACATGTCCAGTTCATGGGCGGCCAGGGCGACCCGGTCCAGGGCCAGATGCAGCCAGCCCTGCCCCATCATCGCGCGCTGGCCCTGCGCCCCACCCAGCGAGGACCGGGTGACCCGGCCGTACGCCGCCAGCGCCTCCTCGGTCCGCCCCTCCCCGCCCAGGCCCAGGCCCAACATGGTGTGCGCCTCCAGGCCCGACGGCACCGAGGGCAGGGCACCGTCGGCCAGTTCGATCGCCCGCCGGCCCCAGGTGATCAGTTCGGCACAGTTCCAGTCGACCAGGTTGTGCAGCGTGAGCCGGTGCGCGATCGCCGAACGGGCCGCGCGGTCCTCCTCGGGAGCCATTTCCCAGGCGCGCCGCAGCAGGACCCCGGCCTCGTCGCGGTGTCCCAGCAGAAGTTGCTGGTAGCCCAGCACCGCCTCCCGCATCGGTGAGGCGGGGGCCGGCTCCAGTTCGGGGGTCAGCGCCAGCACTTCGAACAGGTTGCCGTAGCTGACCTTGGCATCCAGACAGGACACCAGCCGCCGGGCGGCCTCCGCCTCGGTCACCGACATCCGCGAGGCGGCCAGCCACGCTTCGCCGGCCCGCTCCCACGCCCCCTCGCTGGCACATTTGGCGGCCCATTGGTCCATCGCCTCGGCCACCTCGGCGTCGGGACCCCCGATCGCCAGCGCCCGTTGCTGCAGCCGGGCCCCGGTGTCGGTGAGAATCTCGGCGGCCCGGGAGTGCAGTTCGCTCTGCCGGGCCACCCCCATCAGTTCGTACGCCGCGGCCCGGGCCAGTCGCGAGCTGAAGCCGAGCAGGCGGCGCAGCGCGGCCCGGCGTACCTGGAGCAGGCCGAGTGCCACGGCGCGATCGACCACCGGCAGCGGCTCCTCCAGCTCGGCCAGTTCGGCGACCTCTTCGACGCGGGACCAGCGGCCGATGGTCGCGCACGCGTCGACCAGTCGGCGCACCTGTTCATCGGCCTCGTCCAACAGGGTGCGCATCTGCTGCAGCGCACTGTCGGTGGGCGGCAGCGGGGCGTCCAGCGCCTGCCAGGTCTCGGGGTCGTGGGTGTTCAGCAGTTCCAGCAACTGCTCGGCCGAGCCGTCCACGTGCCGGGCCAACCGGCGGGCATTCGCTTCCGGGATGCTGATGCCGGCCGCGGCGGCGAGGGCCTGGACCCCGGCGGCATCCAGATGTTCGGGATAGGCGGGAGTCTTCGGTTCGACCACGGGTGCGGGGACCGGCACCGCTGCCTGGGCGTCCGCGACGTCGAGGGACTCGTCGTTGTCGTCGGGAGCGGCCACGGGGGCAGTGGCCGGGGCAACCGCGCCGGACAGGGGAAACACCTCGTCGCCCTCCCCTTCCCCCGACGCCGGGCGAGCCGGAACGGGGCGGACCATTCGGCCCGCCCCGTTCCTGGGATCAATCGGTTCAGCCAAGGTCTCCGCCGGCCACCGGGAGGGTCGTCCCGGTGATGTAGGAGGCCTCATCGGAGGCCAGGAAGCAGATCGCTGCCGCCTGTTCCTCCAGGGTGCCGTACCGCTTCAACAGCGAGGATTCGATGGTCTGATCCACCGTGACCTGGTGCCAGGCCTCCTGCTGCGGATTGGTCGGCTCCCCACCGCGCGGAACCCGCCGCGGCGGCGCCTCGGTCCCACCCGGAGCGGTGGCCACGACCCGGACACCGTGCTTGGCGGCCTCCCAGGCCAGCGACCTGGTCAGCGCCGCGACCCCGCCCTTGGCGGCCGCGTACGGCAGCCGGTTCAGGCCGGTGGTGGCGACCGAGCCGACGTTCACGATCGTGCCCTGCCCCGCGGCGTACATCTCCGGGAGGACCGCACGGCAGGAGTACAGCGTCGGGAACAGCGAGCGCCGGATCTCCTTCTCGATCTCGTCGGGGGCGTACTCCTCGAACGGCTTGCGCCAGATCGTGCCGCCGACCACATGGATCGCGATGTCGACCCGCCCGAAGCGCCGGATGCAGGCATCCACCGCCGCTTGCGCGCCTTCAAAGGTCTCCATATCGGCCAACTGGGACTGGGCGTGCGCCCCTTCCCGGTCCAGGCCCGCGGCCACGTTCTCGACCAGCTCGGAGCGGTCCACCAGCAGCAGTTCGCCACCCTCGGCATGGATCCGGCGGGCCACGGCCTCACCGATTCCCTGGGCGGCACCGGTGATCAGGACCGCCTTGCCGGTGAACCGGCCGGTGGTGCTGACCGTCCGGGCCTGCTGATCGGCCATCGCCCGCCGCATGGTCATCTGCGACCGCTCGGCGTGCGCGATGAACAACTGACGGGTCCGTTCCCGGTCGCCGGCCTCGATCGCGTTGACCATGTCGACGTGATCCTTGGCCACCAGCGGGTGACACCAGTGGGCGTTCTTGAGCGTCGACTCCATCTCACCCTTGACCCCCAGGCGGGTGTACGCCTGCCGCAGGTGATCGTTACCGGTCAGGGTGAACAGGTAGTCGTGGAAGGCCGCGTTGGTCTCGGTGTAGGCCATCGCGTCGACGAACTGATCTCCCTTGACGTAGGGCAACGTGGCCTCGGCCAGCATCCGGTAGCCCGCGACCTGCTGGGAGTTGATCCGTCCCATGACCAGTTCCAGGGCACCCAGTTCGAGGGCCCGGCGGGCCTCGAAGATGGCGTCGGACTTGGTCACCGGCGGATGCTCCTCGCCGATCTCGTAGCCGTCGGTGGTGAGGTCGGCCGCACCGGGCACGAAGTGCGCGGCGATTCCGGCCGGCTGGTCGCCCCCGACCGAGGTGATCTCGGCCGCGGGGAACATTTCCTCGCCCATGATGGTTCGCGAGCCCTGGACCGGAGCCACGTCGGCGTTCGGTGCCAGCGCGGTGGTTTCCCCGCTGAGCTGCGAGCCGTACATCTCCTGGCCCATCAGGTCGCGCATCCCGAAGCCGTCCGGGATACCGCCACCGCCGCTCGCCGGGGCCAGTTCGGCCTCGGGGAACATGCTCTGCCCCATCACGCCACGGGCCTCGGCACCGGCGTACTGGATCTCCCGGGTCGCGGGAACCCAGAGCGGCGCACCGACGGTCTGCTGGGCCTCCACCAGTTCGTCAGCGGTCGGCTCGGCGACCGCGGCCACCTTCGGCGCGGACGCGGAGGTGAACTTCTCGTAGTAGAAGCCGTTCGGCTCGACCCCGAGATCCTTCACGTGGGTACGCACCGCCTCGACCATCGGCGGCGGACCGCACAGGTAGATCGCCGCGTCACCGGAGTGCAGGTGCGTGTCGGAGATGATCGACATCACGAAGCCGACGTTCTTGGCCGTGGTGTTCGGATCGGTGACCACGTAGTCCCAGGTGAAGTTGGACAGCTTCGAGGTCAACCGCTCGAGTTCGTCGATCTCGACCACGTCGCCGTCGGTGTTCACGCCGTAGACCATGTGGACCGTACGCGGGGACCCGTGGGCCTCCATCGACCGGAGCATGGCCAGGATCGGCGCCAGGCCGGTGCCGCCGGCCACCATCAGCAGCGGGGTGTTCGTCTCGCGGAGGAAGAAGGAGCCGTGGGGACCGTTGAAGGTCACCTCGTCCCCCACCTTCGCGACCTTCGAGGCCCACTCCGAGCACAGACCGCCGGGGACGATCTTGATCAGGAACTCCAGCTCCTCCGAATCCGGTGCGCTGGAGAAGGAGTACGAGCGGGTCTCGTCGCTGCCGGGGATGGTGATGTTCACGTACTGCCCGGGCAGGTAGGCCAGCTTGTCCCGGTTCGGGATCTTCATCCGCAGCCGGGTCACCGTCGGCGAGAAGTGATGCACTTCGGTGAGGGTGCCGGTGAAGGTCGCCGACTGGGTCTTGGCAACCGCCGAGGTGCACGCGATCTGCAGCACCATGTCCGACTTGGGCCGGGCCTGGCACGCCAGGACATAGCCCTCCGCGGCCTCCTCCGCGCTGAGGGCATCCTCCACGTAGGAGCCCGGATCGAACTCACCGGACTCGCAGAACGCCTTGCAGGTGCCACAGGCACCGTCGTTGCAGTCCACCGGAATGTTGATCCGCTGCCGATACGCCGCGTCGGCGACGGTCTGGTCGTCGGCAACATTGATGAATCGGGTCACACCGTCCTCAAAAGACAGCGCTACCTTGTAGTCCGTCATTGGACCACCTTTCTGGGGTCACGCGCGATCAGATGTGGTAGATGTCCACGACGTGGTGGATGTAGTCGTTCTTCAGAGCGACGGTCTTGCGGCGGATCAGCGGGGACTCACCACCGAAGTCGATGGTGTAGAAGCTGGTGCCGTAGTACGGGTCCACCGTGTTGTAGCGGAAGTACATGGTGTGCCAGTTGAACCGGACGTCCACCAGGTTCCCGCGACGCTCGATCACCTCGACGTTGGTGATGTTGTGGCTGGTCCGCGGCTCCGGGATGGAGGTGGCGCTGGAGCGCTCGGTGCGGATCCGGAAGACGCGGTCGGACAGACCGCCCTTGTTCCCGTAGTACATCAGCGACATTTCCCGCTGCGGGTCCTGGGTCAGCTTGCCGTTGTCGTCCCAGGCCGGCATCCAGAAGACGACGTCGTCGGCGTAGCAGTCCAGCCAGGTCTCGAACTCACGGTCGTCGAGGTAGCGGGCCTCGCGGTAGAGGAACTGCTCGATGGTGGTCTGGTCGATCTGAACCTGGTTCTGCGACAGGGTCTCGGTCATGATGTGTGCTCCTTTGATTCCGTCGCGATTCAGCGGGTGCCGTTGGATCCGTGGGATCCGTTGTTCTCGTCAGCGGTGGCCTTGCGCATGACCTCGAGCCAGTAGCCGTGCTGGACCGGGTAGAGGCCCTCGTCCTCGTTCTTGACGCCGGAGGAGATGACGTGGTCCATGCCCAGGGACTTGGCGACCTCGTCGGGACCGTCGACCCAGTGCTTGGCGCCGCGGCTCATGTCGTTCCACGGAGCAGCGGTGGCCTGGAACGTGAACTGGCAGGAGCGGAACTCCTCCAGGTCGTCGGGGGTGGCCATGCCCGAGGCGTTGAAGAAGTCCTCGTACTGGCGGATCCGCTGGGCGCGGGCCTTGTCGCTCTCCCCCTTGGGTGCGATGCAGTAGATGGTCACCTCGGTCTTGTTCACCGCGAGCGGGCGGAAGTGCCGGATCTGGGTGGAGAACTGGTCCATCAGGTACACGTTGGGGTACAGGTTCAGGTTGCGCGAACCCTTGACCATGAAATCGCCCTTGGCCTCGCCGAACTCCTTCTTGAGCTCATCCAGCTTCTCGGCCAGCGGACGGGACTCCCAGTTGGCCGCCCAGGTCCACAGGCACAGATGTCCGTGCGGGAAGGACCAGGTGCCACCGCCGGACTTGCCCCACTTGCCGGCGTCGACGGTCTGGGTGGTGTTGGTGGACTCACCGCTGGAACGGCGCGAGGTGGTCGCGGCGTAGTTCCAGTGGGTGGCGGTCACGTGGTAGCCGTCGGCACCGTTCTCGGCCTGGACCTTCCAGTTGCCGTCGTAGGTGTAGGTCGAGGCGCCGCGCAGCACCTCCAGGCCCTCCGGCGACTGGTCGACCAGCATGTCGATCACCTTGGTGGCGTCACCCAGGTGCTCCTCCAGCGGGAGCACGTCGGCGTTGAGGCTGCCGAAGAGGAAGCCGCGGTAGGAGTCGAACTTGGCGATGTGGGTGAGGTCGTGCGACCCGTCGACGTTGAAGGTGTCCGGGTAGCCGGCGTCGTCGGGGTCCTTCACCTTGAGGAGCTTGCCGTCGTTGCGGAAGGTCCAGCCGTGGAACGGGCAGGTGATGGTGAGTCGGTTGTCGGTCTTCTTGCGGCACAGCATCGCGCCGCGGTGCGCACAGGCGTTGATCAGCGCGTTGAGCTTGCCGTCCTTGCCACGGGTGATGACGACCGGCTGCCGACCGATGTAGGTGGTGAAGTAGTCCCCCGGGTTGGGAACCTGCGACTCGTGGGCAAGGTACAGCCAGTTGCCCTCGAAGATGTGCTTCATCTCCAGTTCGAACAGTTCCTCATCGGTGAAGATGGACCGGTTGGCGCGGTAGATGCCTTTTTCCCGGTCGTCGATGATGGCGTTGTCGAGATCCAGATGAGTGGTCATGCGAACCCTTTCAGTGGCAACGATGGCACTGTGACCGCCAGACCGGCGGCCCCACTTGTTGGCCTTATTCTGCGCACGCTCCACAGCGGAATGCACCGGGGGATGCCCTAGCGGGCACCTAGGCTACCCTTGGATTACCTACAAGGGGCCCAGGAGGGGTATCAGACCCCGTACTAACCTTGCCGGGGATTTCAATGGCAGCGCGCGGCGCGTTAGAGTTCCTTCATGGCCGTGGATGAATATGATGCGTTGATCCTTGCCAGCACCCGTTCCTACGGGGTGCTCGGCCGGCCGAGTGCCCGGGCCTCCCGACTCGAAGCGGTGATCGAGGCCTGCAGCGGGGCCCGGCAGAGTGTGGTGGTGGCCAATCAGGGCAGTTCCGCCCGGCGTACGCGCGGACCGGTCATGGGCATCGCCGAGGGCGTGGAGACGCTGGGCCACTGTTCCCCCGCCGCGTGGCTGCTGGTCGTGACCAGCCAGTGCTCGGACGCCGCCGCCGGACTCGCCCGGGTGATCGCCACGTTGGCCGGCGTCGACGACAGCATCGACGGGGTCGTGGCGCTCAATGAGGCGGACAAGCCGCTCTACCTGGTGGCGGCCTATCGGCGCGAGGCCCTGGTGGCGGCGCTGCACCGGGAGATGGACACCAAGCATCCGCGCCTGGGCAGTCTGGTCGCCGACCTGCGCCTGGTCGAGGCCCCGTGCGCCGATCGCGCTCCGCTGACCGTGCCGACGGTCTCGCCCGCGCCCCCCGCCCAGCCGGTGGCGGCGCTCGGGGCGGCACTGGCCGCTCGCGCCTGATTCCCCGCGGGTCGCGCCGCACGCGCCCCGTTGCCGCCCGATCCGCCACCATCGGCTACCGAGGCCGCCCTCGGTGGTGAACCGCACCCGGGATCGACCCGGAAAACATTCGTGGCCGGGTCCCTGGTGGGGACCCGGCCACGAATCAGACGGTGTCAGCGGGGTGTGCCGACACCGAGCTTGATCACTTGACGCTGACCGACGCGCCGGCAGCCTCGAGCTTCTCCTTGGCGGCCTCGGCCTCTTCCTTCTTGACCTTCTCCAGGACGGCCTTGGGAGCGGACTCGACCAGCTCCTTGGCCTCCTTCAGACCCAGCGAGGTCAGGGCACGGACCTCCTTGATGACCTGGATCTTCTTGTCGCCGGCGCCCTCGAGGACGACGTCGAACTCGGTCTGCTCCTCAGCGGCCTCGGCGGCCTCGCCACCGGCGCCACCGGCGGCCGGGGCAGCGGCAACGGCGACCGGGGCGGCCGCGGTCACGTCGAAGGTCTCCTCGAACTTCTTCACGAAGTCGGAGAGCTCGATCAGGGTCATTTCCTTGAAGGCGTCAAGGAGCTCGTCGGTGCTGAGCTTCGCCATGATGGCGTCCTTTCGTTATCGGCACACGGTGCCGGGTTGGGCAGCGGATGCTGCGGTGGTGATGCGCAGCTCAGGCGTCGGCCTGAGCGGTTTCCTCCGCAGCGGGCGCTGCCTCGGTGTCTGCAACTTGCTTCTGGTCGGCGGCACCGGGGCCACCGATCTTCGAGGGATCCTCCTGAGCAGCGGTCTCGAGCGCACCGAAGGCGCGGGCGAGCTTGCTGGCCGGCGCGGCGAACGCGAACGCGGCCTTGCTCAGGTTTGCCTTCAGGGCACCGGCCATCTTGGCCAGCAGGACCTCACGGGACTCGAGGTCGGCCAGGGCCTTGACCTCGTCGGCGTCGAGGACCTTGCCCTCCATGACGCCGCCCTTGAGCACCAGAAGCGGGTGATTCTTGCTGAACGACTTCAGACCCTTCGCCACCGACGCGACATCGCCGGTGATGAATGCAACCGCGGTCGGGCCCGTCAGCTGGTCATCGAGTCCGTCGATGCCGGCTTCGCGCGCCGCGATCAGGGTCAGAGTGTTCTTGGTCACGGCGTACGTGGCGTCCGACCCGAGTTCGCGCCGCAGCGCCTTCAGGTCAGCCACGCTCAGCCCGCGATACTCGGTCAGCACAGCGGCCTGGGAGTTGGCGAAATGCTCCGTCAACTCCGCAACCGTGGCTGCCTTGTCCGGCCTGGCCATGGTTCTCCTTCCCACTTCACTTCGTGGTCGCCGGTTGACGACCCCACCGAAGGAACTGGGCGGTTCCGCAGGTGCCGGGGGAAACAAAAAAGCCCCGGCGCACAGGCGGCTCCGGGGCGCTCCCCGGGCAGGCTCGCGTACGAGCAAGCGGGGGCACTTCGTCACACCTGCGCGGGCATCCTGGAAGGAACTTCGGATCGGTTTCCCGACCAACCAGCGGTCTTCGGCTCCCGACACTCTACAACACCGCAACGCCCCACCCAAATCTGCGTGACCTGAGGTGCGACCTACGACCGTAGTCCGATGGTTCCCCAGACCCCGGTCGGAGTCCGGCCGCCGAAATCGGCGACCGCAGATCGATGCGCATCCGATTCGGTTCGCTCCGCGGCCACCCGACGTTCGCCCGGCCGTCGCCGAGAGTTCACAACTCACTCATAGGTTCGGCCCGGTCCGACCCGAACTTTACCTTTCGCGTACTAGGAGTCCACGTGCACGATCACGACGAGATGAGCAATCCGAGTTCCAATCCCCTCTTCGCCGACATTGTCGCCGCCCGCGCGACCCGTCGTGGCGTGCTGGCCGGCTCGCTGGGTGTGGCCGCGCTGAGCTTCGTTGCCGGCGCCGAGGCGTACGCCGCCCCGAAGAAGCCGAACCCCGGCGCGACCAAGACCGCCGATGATCTGATCACCTTCACCAACCTGGCCAAGGACAACGGCCCGCTGCCGAAGGTGGCCGCGGAGTACGAGTACCAGGTGCTGATCCCGTGGCGGGAGAAGCTGGACGGCTCCGGCACCTCCTTCGACTACAACGGCTTCACCGCCGCTCAGCAGGAGCAGGCGATCGGGATCGGCCACGACGGCATGTGGCTGTTCACCGAGGGCAACGACGCCGGCGTGCTGGTCGTCAACCACGAGTACGGCGAGAACGAGCACATCTACGGCGCCGCGCAGCCGGTCAGCCTGGAGCAGGTCCGGCTGAGCCAGGCCGCCCACGGTGTCGCCGTGGTGAAGATCGCCAAGCAGGGTGGCACCTGGAAGGTCCAGGCCGACCGGCGCAACCGGCGGATCACCGCCAACACCTCGGTGGAGTTCTCCGGCCCGGCCGCGAAGTCCGCCAAGCTGGTCACCAAGATCGGTGCGAACGATCCCAAGGGCACGCTGAACAACTGCGCCATGGGCCACACCCCGTGGGGCACCTACCTCACCTGCGAGGAGAACTTCCACAACTACGTGGGTGCCACCGGCGCCTGGACCCAGACCGCGGAGCACAAGCGCTACGGCATCAGCGCGGCCGGCGGCGGCTACGACTGGTTCAAGTTCGACGATCGCTTCGACATCGCGAAGAACCCGAACGAGGAGAACCGTTTCGGCTGGGTCGTCGAGATCGACCCGAACGATCCGAGCAAGAAGCCGGTCAAGCGCACCGCGCTGGGTCGCTTCAAGCACGAGGGCGCCTGCGTCACCGTCGGCCGGGGCCAGCGTGTGGTCGTCTACTCCGGCGATGACGAGCGCAACGAGTACATCTACAAGTTCGTCTCGGCCAAGAACTACAAGTCGATGCAGGCCCAGGGCCAGAGCCCGCTGGATGAGGGCGTGCTCTACGTGGCGGCGTTCAAGGCCGACGGCACCGGTGAGTGGCTCGAGCTCTCCCCGAAGAACCCGAAGCTGGCCGGGTGGACCCAGGAGGACATCCTGATCAACACCCGGATCGCCGCCGACCAGGCCGGCGCCACCATGATGGACCGGCCGGAGTGGATCACCGTCGGCCAGGGCGGAGAGATGTTCGCCACCCTGACCAACAACACCTCGCCCAAGGCGCAGGATCGCCCGGGCAACCCGTCCGGGAGCAACCCGAACGGTCACATCGTCAAGTGGCACGACGCCGACGACCACACCGGCACCACCTTCGAGTGGGACTTCTTCGCCATCGCCAACGATGTCAAGGATGAGGCCGGCCAGATGTTCGGCTCCCCCGACGGCATCTGGGCCGACGGCCAGGGCCGCGTCTTCGTCGAGACCGACGGCAGCCAGCCCGGTAAGAACAACGATCACCTCTTCGTGGCCCACCAGCACACCGGTGAGTTCCGTCGCCTGATGACCGGCGTACGCGGCGGCGAGGTCACCGGCATCACCGTCAGCGCCGATCAGCGCACCGGCTTCGCCAACATCCAGCACCCGGGCAACGGTGACCCCAAGGTCTCCAACTTCCCGCAGGTCAACCAGGACGGTGTCACGGTCCCCCGCGATGCCACGCTGGTGATCTTCCGCACCGATGGTGGCGTCTTCGGGTCCTGATCGAGGAGTACGCCCCGGCGTACCTGATGCACCGGTCGCCCCGCCGCACTCCGCGGCGGGGCGACTGCCGTTCCGGGCGTTCGTCCGAGGGAAGGTTCCGCCGGCCGCAGCGGTGACGCGGGGCCCCGGGCCCGGCAGGATTCCGGACGTAGCCCACGGACTGCCCACCCCCAGGAGTACGCCATGGCCCCCACGCTGCCCCAGCTCCCCCGCACCCAGAAGTCCCGGACCCGGCTGATCGCCCTGGTCGCCGCCGCCGTCATCTCGGTCGGCGGGTCGGCCGCCGTGGTCGGGATCACCACCGCCGACGCCGCCCCGGCCGGCTGTTCCACCGGCTGGTCCCGGACCGTCATCAAGCAGGGCAGCCGCGGCGATGTGGTGAAGTCCGCCCAGTGCCTGCTGAACCGGCACGGCGCGAACCTCGCCGTCGACGGCGTCTTCGGTCCCCGGACCGAGGCCGCGGTGATCGCCTTCCAGCAGGCCCGGCCGGGGCTGGCCGTGGACGGCGTGGTCGGCCAGTACACCTGGGCCGCGCTGAAGCAGTCCCCGTCGGGCTCGAGCACCCCGGCCCCGAAACCGCCGGCCGGTGAACAGGCCAAGCGCGACCAGATCCTCGCGTACGCCAGGTCCAAGATCGGCAGCCGCTACGTGTGGGGCGCCTCCGGGCCGAGCACCTTCGACTGCTCCGGGTTGGTCCAGGCCGCGTACAGGTCCGCCGGGATCAACCTGCAGCGCACCTCCGACCAGCAGGCCGCCGGTGGCAAGCGGATCAGCAAGTCGCAGGCCCGGCCGGGTGACCTGGTGTACTGGCCCGGTCATATTGCGATCTACGCCGGCAACGGCCAGATCATCGACGCCGGCAACTCCCGCACCGGGGTCAGCCAGCGGGCACCGTGGGGCTCCCCGACCTATTACGCCTACTTCTGAGCGCCCCTCCCCCGGACCGACCCGGGGCGGCTGCACTGGGCAGTCGCCCCGGGTGGGTGCTGTCCGGCGTACGGTGGTCGGGTATTCGGCAGAAGGGGCAGTCCATGATCGAGATCCTTACAGCGGCGCAACTCACCCGGGCCCGGCGTACCGGTGCGCTGGTCGGCAGTATCCTGCAGAACCTGCGGGACCGTACGCGGGTGGGCACGAACCTGCTGGAGATCGATGAGTGGACCCGCGAACTGATCGAGGATGCCGGCGCGGAGTCCTGTTACGTCGACTATGCCCCCTCCTTCGGGGACGGCCCGTTCGGGCACTACATCTGCACCTCGGTCAACGATGCGGTGCTGCACGGCATGCCGCGGGACTACGCCCTGGCCGACGGTGATCTGCTCAGCCTGGACTTCGCGATCAAGCTCGACGGCATTGCCTCGGACTCGGCGATCAGCTTCCTGGTGGGCGATTCCCGGCCCGAGGAGAGCGTCGCCCTGATCGATGCCACGCAGCGGGCCCTGACGGCCGGAATCGCTGCCGCCGGACCGGGCAAGAAGCTCGGGGACATCTCCCATGCGATCGGGACCGTGCTCGCCGGCGCCGGCTACCCGATCAACACCGACTTCGGTGGGCACGGCATCGGGTCGAGCATGCACCAGGATCCGCACGTGCCCAATACCGGGCGCGCCGGGCGGGGGTACAAGCTGCGCCCGGGCCTGCTGCTGGCCCTGGAGCCCTGGGTGATGGTCGATACCGCGCGGCTGGTCACCGATCCGACCGATGGGTGGACGCTGCGCAGCGCCACCGGTTGTCGTACCGCGCACAGTGAGCACACCGTGGCGATCACCGAGGGCGGGGTGGAGGTCCTCACGCTCCCCGCCTGATCCGGCGTACGCGGGGTCACCCAGCGTCACCGATGGCTATCGGGCTTCCCGGCGCACCGAAGTTGGGTTGCCCGGACTGAAGCTCGATGGCGGTGGCGCAGTTCGATCAGGACTGCGGGGTCAGCGACTGCGGTCCAACGCGTCGAGCACCCGGATCCGCAACGCCGCCAGGTCCTGCAGGTCGGTGTGGGTGAACCGGATGGTGTTCCAGCCGAGTTGGAAGATCCGGCCCTCCCGCGCCTTCTCCTGCCGGATGGCTCGGGCGGTGTCCCCACCGACCAGGGCGTCGTACTTGCCGATCCCGTCATACTCCCCGAGCAGCCGCTGCTCCGGCCAGGCGAAATCCGCCCGCCCGAGCAGTCGCCCGTCGGCGTACACCTCGTACTGCAACTGCGGAATCGGTACGCCGGCCAGCGCGAAGCTCGCGCGACAGCGTGACTCCCCCGGCGACTCGGCACGGAAATCGGCGAACACCAGGGCCCGACGGGCCAGCGCGTTCCCGCTCTGCCGATGGCGGAGCTGCTCCAGGAACCGCAGCCGGGCATCCTCGGCCGTCTCGGATCCCCGGCGCAGTGCGGCATCGGCCACCGCCACCGCGTCCGGGAAGGGGAGCGTACGCGCGAGGTCGGCGACGGTCCGGGCCAGGGTGGTGACCGGAATCCCCTGCACCGTGGTGACATCACTGGTGGGGAGCCGTGCCCGGCGAGTCCAACGGGTGTCGCGGCGGGTGCCGTGCCCGGACCCGCCGCGCAACGTGGTAATCCGCTGGAGTTCCTCGTGCGGGACCGGGAGCCCGTGCAGCACCCCGGCGCTGAGGTGGCTGGCCACGGTGCCCGCTGCCAGCGGGAGGGCCGCCGACAGCAACTGCAGATGGCGCCGTTCCGCCTCGCCCTCGGGCCAGGCTGCCGGGACCAGCCGATCGGTGGGAATCGCGGGACGGTAGCGACCGGGACGCAGCCGCACGAGTTCTCCGTGCGCGCAGGCCCGGCGGATCGACTGTTTGGTGTGGCCGCGCAGCGCAAGCTGCTCAGTACTCAGGATCTCGGAATGCACCTGCCCAAGTTCACCGGGCCGTGCCCACCGCCGAAAGAGCTGCAGCGCAACCTGTGGACAAGTTCGGAACCGTTTCTGCCAACCCCCATCGACCCAGCGGCGGCCGCGTCATCCAGCTTCAGCCACGTCATCCAGCTTCACTCGGGGCGACCGGACGTCTGTGCGCACAGAAGTTGCCTTGCCTGAACTGACGCTCGATGACCGTACGGCCGCTGGGCGAAGCACGCCCTGATTTCGGTGGGCCCGGTGTCCCTCAAAGGCAGGATGGCGCCCTCGCATCCGCAAATCTAATCTTGATATAAGCGATGTTCCGCCTGAACCCCACTGGCGACCAACCGAGATCGGCCCGAGGAGTTTGCTATGTCCCTGTTTGCGGTACGCCCAGCGCTGACCCACCCGCTGGCCCCACCGACCCCGTCCGGTACGCCGGCCACCGACCCGGCCGAGGAGCCCCGGCGATGACCACCGATGCAGAGTTCGGCCGACGCTTCGCCGTCGGCGCCGACTACGCCGTCCGGAACGGGTACGCCGGGGCCTTCCCCAACTTCCACCGGGTTCGCAAGTCGACCGGGATCTTCTACGGATACTTTCTGTTCCGGCCTGCCGTCATTCATTGGCGCGACGTCCCGGCCACCGAGTTCCCGCGGCACGACGCCCCGAGCCGGCTGTCCGGCGCCCACGACTATGCCCGTCGGCACGGCTACCAGCACGGCTTCCACACCTTCCACCATGCCGACTACGGCCAGGGAAAGGTGTTCGGCACCCATCTCGTCGTGCCGGGCACCTGCACTTTCCGGGACGTGCCCACCGCCGAACTCGGCTTCGGGAATACCAATCCGTCCGGCATCACCCGGGACCGCTGGTTCACCCACATCCACGACTACTCCACGCGCTCCGGGTTCGCCGCCGGAATGCCGAGCGGGCACTACGCCCGCAAGGGGGACACGTGGGTGATCGGCGTGTTCCTCTTCCCGCACGGGAAGCTGGAATGGCGGGACATCCGCGGCCACGATCTGGGCCTCGAGGACATCTATACCGGGCCCCCGCCCAAGGAGCCGTCGCGCGATCCGGTCCGCAAGCCGACGCGCCCGCCCAGACCGGAGCGCTGAACCGCCCCAAAGCGCCGGGCCCCGCTTCCGACTGTTCGGAAGCGGGGCCCGGCGTACGCGGAACGTGCGGCTCAGGCCTCGACGGACGCCTTCACCTGGGTGGGATCGGCCTGGACGCCGGGACCCATCGTGGAGGAGAAGGTGATCTTCTTGATGTAGCGGCCCTTCGAGCTGCTCGGCTTGAGTCGCAGCACCTCATCGAGGGCGGCGAAGTAGTTCTGCTCGAGCTGCTCGGCGGTGAAGGACGCCTTGCCGATCAGGAAGTGCAGGTTCGAGTGCCGGTCGACGCGGAACTCGATCTTGCCCCCCTTGATGTCGGAGACGGCCTTGGCCACATCGGGGGTCACGGTGCCGGTCTTGGGGTTCGGCATCAGGCCACGCGGGCCGAGGACGCGGCCCAGTCGGCCGACCTTGCCCATCATGTCCGGAGTCGCGACCACGGAGTCGAAGTCGAGGTAGCCGCCCTGCACCTTCTGGATCAGATCGTCGGACCCGACCTCGTCGGCGCCCGCATCCAGCGCCTCCTGAGCCTTCTCACCGGTGGCGAAAACAAGGACCCGGGCTGTCTTGCCGGTTCCGTTGGGAAGGTTCACGGTGCCGCGGACCATCTGATCGGCCTTGCGGGGATCCACGCCGAGTCGCATCACGACATCGACGGTCTCATCGAACTTCTTGGAGCTGGTCTCCTTGACCAGCTTGATCGCCTCTTCGGCGCGGTACTGCTTGTCTTCCGAGATCTTCTCGGCTGCGGCCTTGTAGGCCTTGCTGCGCTGCATGTCTGACTCCTCGGTCAGTGCGTGGTACGCCCCAGCGCGGGGCTCCCACAGGATGGATAGGGGTGGTTCAGCCGTCGACGGTGATGCCCATGGAGCGGGCGGTACCTTCGACGATCTTCATCGCGGCGTCGACGTCATTGGCGTTGAGGTCGGGCAGCTTGGTCTCGGCGATCTCCTTGACCTGATCCCGGGTGATCTTGCCGACCTTGGTCTTGTTCGGCGTACCGGAACCGGACTTCACGCCCGCGGCCTTCTTGATCAACTCAGCCGCCGGCGGCGTCTTGGTGATGAAGGAGAAGGTGCGGTCCTCGTAGATGGTGATCTCGACGGGGATGACGTTGCCACGCATGGCTTCGGTAGCAGCGTTGTACTGCTTGCAGAAGTCCATGATGTTGACGCCGTGCGGGCCGAGCGCGGTACCGACCGGCGGGGCCGGAGTGGCCTGGCCGGCCTGCAGCGCGACCTTGACCAGCGCTGCGACTTTCTTCTTGGGAGGCATGTTCGGGTCCTCTTGGTTGAGTGGGGATATTCGGATGTGGGCACGGCGAACCGTGCCGGTGCCGGGACTCCCCAGGGTCGTCCCGGCGTACGCCAGCAGGCTTCGCTCAGTCGATCCGCTGGATCTGGGAGAAGGTGAGATCCACCGGGGTTTCCCGGCCCAGGATCTCCACCAGTGCCTTGAGGCGCTGGCTGTTGGCGTTGATCTCGGTGATCGAGGCGTGTACCCCGGCGAACGGGCCATCGGTCACCATGACCGAATCGCCCACGCTGAAGTCCGCCACCTCGATCTTCTTGGGCCGCACCGACTTCTGCGCGTGCACCGCCTGCCGGGCAACCTCGGCCTGGACCGACGGCGCCAGCATCTGCTCGACCTCGCTGAGGCTCAGCGGGATCGGATCGTTGCCGTTACCGACGAAGCCGGTGACCGACTGGGTGTGGCGTACCGCGCTCCACGATTCGTCGGTGAGTTCCATGCAGACCAGCACGTAGCCCGGCAGCACCGACCGGGTGACGGTCTTCTTGTTGCCGTTGCGGATCTCGGTGACGTCCTCGGTCGGCACGCGGACATCGAAGATGTAGTCCTCCATGTTCAGCGACGCGGCCCGGGACTCGATGTTCTGCTTGACCCGCTTCTCCATGCCGGAGTAGGTGTGCACCACGTACCAGTCGCCGGGCTTGGCCCGCAGCTCGGCGCGCAGTTCCTCCATGGCGGCCTCGAGGGCCTCCTCGTCGGTGGTCGGCTCGGCGGACTCGGTGGTGCCGGCTGCGGTGTCCTCCTCGGCGTCGAAGTCCAGGCTGATCGACAGCTCTTCGGTGGGTTCGGTGCCGCTGAGGTCGAGTTCCTCATCGGCGGCAGACTCCGGCGCGGCGACCTGGTCGGTGGCCGCAAGGTCGATCCGGACGTCGCTGGCTGCCGGCGTCTCCTCGGTGGCATCGTCGTCGGCGAAGCTGATCTGCACGTCCTCGGCGGCGTCCTCGTCGTCCTCGTCATCGTCCCCGAGATTCAGGTCGAGTTCGGGGTCGTCGAAATCGAGGTCCAGGTCGAAGTCCTCGAGATTGTCGAGGTCCTCGGCGGTGGGCTCGGAGAAATTCTCCTCGTCCTCGGGGTTGCTCACTATGCCTCCAGTTCTTGCTTCGTACGCCGTGCTCGATCAGCCCAACAGCGCCAGGATCGCGGTGCCCAGACCGAGGTCGATCAGGCTGACGAAGGCGATGATGAACAGAACGAACACCAGCACCACGATGAAGTACTGCTGCACGGTCGATCCATTGGGCCACACCACTTTACGCAACTCGCCAATGGATTGCTTGACGAAGGTGATCGGCCCGACCGGGCGGTCCTTCTTCTCCTTGGTCGCGATCGCGCCCTCGTCGTCGGAGTCGGTGGTGGCCAACTCCTTCTTCTTCGGGCTGCTGCGCCGCTTGCGCGCGGGGCTGTCGTCCTCGTCCGCGTCGTCGGCCTCGGACTCCGCGGATTTCTCGGCCACGTCGGCCTCGGCGAGATCGGCCTCGGCCACCTCGGCCTTCTTGCGCGGGCGGGTGGCCCGGACGCGGCGCCGCGTGGGCTCCTCGGCCTCGGAACGCTCGTTGCCGGTGCCGTCGGTTCCGGTGTCTGGGGTCGACTCGTCCGATTCGTCGTGCGAATCGGTCGTCATGTCGTCAGCCACAGTCCGGTGTCCTTCGTTCGGCGCTTGGGTCAGTGTGATCGCCCCGCACGCCGCAACCAGAACCCTGGGAGCACGTTCGCGGGTGCGGGTCGAGGCACGGAAGTGCTTCGCACGGCAAGAGGGACTTGAACCCCCAACCTTCGGTTTTGGAGACCGATGCTCTGCCAGTTGAGCTATTGCCGTCCGGTGGGCTGCGTCGATTGCCTCGGTGCCCCCACCAAGACCAAGAGTTTACGCACTCAGTCGGCAGAATGTCGAACCGAGCCCGCGGCGGCCTGCCGGGCCTGCCCGGCGGCGAGCAGTACGCAGGTCGCCACGCCCTCCATCGCGGCCCGTACCTCCGCCACCGGCGGCAGGGTCGGCGCGAGCCGGATCACCGCGTCGTCGGGATCGTGCTTGAGCGGGTGCGAGGAACCCGCCGGGGTGAGCGCGATCCCGGCCTGCTTGGCCAGGGCCACCACGGCCGCGGCGGTCCCGTTCGGCACGGTGAGGGTGACGAAGTAGCCCCCCTCGGGCCGGGTCCAGGTCGCCACGGCGTACTCCCCGAGCCGCTGCTGCAGCACCTCGTCGACCACCGCGAACTTCGGCGCGATGATCTCGCGGTGCTTGCGCATCAGTTCCCGGACCCCGTCGGCACTGCCGAGGAACTCCGCATGGGCCTGCTGATTGACCTTGTTCGGGCCGATGGTGCGAAAACCGGTGTACTTCAGGTACCAGTCCAGGTTCGCGGCGCTGGCGGCCAGGAAGGACACCCCGGCGCCGGCGAAGGTGATCTTCGAGGTCGAGGCCACCTCCCAGATCCGGTTCGGGTTGCCGGCCTCGGTGGCCAGGCCGAGCACATCGATCGCCGGATACTCGTGGTCGGTGAGGTGGTGCACGGCGTACGCGTTGTCCCAGATGATCCGGAAGTCCGGCGCGGCGGGCATGCTGACCAGTTCGCGGGTGGTGGCCTCGTCGTAGACGATCCCGTTCGGGTTGGCGTAGGTCGGCACGACCCACATGCCCTTGACCGAGTCATCGGCGAGCAGCTCGCGGACCCGGGCCAGGTCGGGGCCGTGCTCGCCCAGCGGGACCGGGATCATCTCGATCCCGAGGGCCTCGCAGATCGCGAAGTGGCGATCGTAGCCGGGCACCGGGCACAGGATCTTGATCGTCGAGCGGTCCCACGGACGGTCGGAATCGGGGGTTCCGTGCAGTACGGCGAAGGTGATCAGGTCGTGCATGATCGACAGCGAGGCGTTGTCGGCGGCCAGGATGTTCTCCAGCGGCACCCCGAGCAGATCGGCGAAGATCTGCCGGATCGTGGTCAGCCCCTTCACCCCGCCGTAGTTGCGGATGTCGATGCCGTCGACGGTGGTCTCGTGGGCACCGCGGAGCAGATCATTGCTCAGATCGAGCTGCGCGGCCGACGGCTTGCCCCGGGTGATGTCCAGCTTGAGCCCCTGCCCCACCAGGGCGTCGTAGGCGGTCTGCTGCTGCTCCACGAAGGTGTCCAGCTCGGCGGGCGAGAGCTCGTTCAGTGTCATAGCGCGAGATTATCGCAGCGCGCCCAGCCTGCGAGCATCCCCGGGGCACTATGCGCAGGAGGCTGACGGGCACTATGCGCACGGGGCGGAACCCCGGGGCGACACCGCGCGATGGCCGGGGTACATCCGACGTCCGCTCAGCCCCGGACAGCGAAGGACCCCTCCCGGAAGCGAAGGTCCATGGCGAGCAGCGATGACTGCTGCCTACGCTGCCCGAGGTTTTTCCTCGCTCCCCGACCGGCCCTCGCACCCCGGCCGCCCCTCGCAACCCGACCGGCCCTCGCAGGCTGTGGCCTGCCGACTCGGGGACGCGGGTTGAGTTCGGCGGCGCGGGTCGAGTTCGGTTCCGCGGGCCCTGCAGGGGCCGCGCGCCGGATGCCGACCCGCCAGCCGCCAGGAGTACCCGCGGACCGCCACGGAACCCGCGAGCCGCGCCCCAACCGACTCGGGGACGCGGGTCGAGTTCGGCGGCGCGGGTCGAGTTCGGGTCTGCGGGCCCTGCAGGGGCCGCGCGCCGGATGCGGACCCGCCAGCCGCCAGGAGCACCCGCGGACCGTCAGGGAACCCGCGAGCCGCGCCCCAAGACACCACTCCCCTGACTTGACCGTTCGCGTATCGGCTGCACTGCACGCGGGTCGTCCTGACGCGTCGCTGATCGGTATTTCCCGACGCCGGAGTGGCTCCGGGGCATTACGCCGAAGTGGCTCTGGGGCATCACGCCGGACTGGCTCCGGGGCATTGTGCCGAAGTGGCTCCGGGGCATGGTGCTGTCGCGGGAAGCCCACTTGTGACCGTTGCTGTCGCTGAAGCTGCGCTGCCCACGGTGAGTCGCAGCAAACTCCCCGGCGCCGCTCGGACCCGACCCGGCCCGGGGCCTGGCGCTTGGTCGAGGTTTCCGGCGTGAGGCGGGGAGTCCGGGTTCCGGCGTGAGGCGGGGAGGCCGGGTCGCCGGCGTGAGGCGGGGAGTCGATCAGGACGAACCTGACAGGGAAGCGACATTCGTTCCGCAAAAACCCTCGAAATGGGGCAGATTTGCAAACTGGTGATGGCTCCCTGTCATCGGCGGCGGGTACCGGGTCGGGGCGCTCGTGGCGCCGGCGCTGCCGGCTCGACCCAAGGGGCATGTCCGATCGCGCGGGTCAAGTTCGGCGGCGCGGGTTGAGTTCGGGTCCGCGGGCCCTGCAGGGGCCGCGCGCCGGACGGGGCCCCGCGAGCAGCCAGGAGCGCCCGCCGACCCGCCAGAGAACCCGCGAGCCGCGCCCCAGGAACGCCCCCAGACACCACTCCCATAACCTGACCGTTCGCGCATCTGCTGAACCGCCCGCGGATCGACCGGAGGCGTCGCTGATCGGTATTTCCTGACGCGGGCCTGGCTCCGCATCGCCCCCAGTCAGCCCACGGCTGCGGCCGGGCTCCGGATTCTCAGGTTTCGTCAGGGGACTCTCAGATCGCTACGATATTTCTGGTCGGACGCCAGTGGGGCAAGGTGTCACCAATGATTCACCTTCGCGTGCTTGGCTGGACATCGAATGTCCGACGCAGGGGCTCGGATCCGGCCAGGCGAGGGGGGAATCTTTGACTACCGACGAGAGTCTGCCCGGATTCTCCCACTGGCAGGAGATCGGTCGCGGCGGCGACGCGACGGTCTACCGCGCGACCCAGGATGCATTGAATCGCGATGTCGCGATCAAGGTGCTGATGGTCGACGACGCCGAGTCGGTACGCCGCTTCACCCGCGAGGTCCAGCTGATGGTCTCGCTGGGTCGGCAACATCCCAACATCGCCAACGTGCTGCAGATCGGGACCTCCAGCCGGGGCCGCCCGTGCATCGTGATGGACTTCTACGAGCTCGGCTCACTGGATCGACAATTGTCCGCCACCGGTCCGTTGAGTGCCGAGGAAGTGACCGATGTCGGCGCGGTGATCGCCGACGCACTCGCGTTCGCGCACAGCAACGGCGTACTGCACCGCGATGTGAAGCCGCAGAACATCCTGCGCCTGCCCACCAGCTATGTGCTCTCCGATTTCGGGATCGCGCGGCTGATCGATTCGGGCCACACTTCCTCCTCGGACCGGTTCTCCTATCGCCATGCCTCCCCCCAGGTGCTGGACGGGCTGCCGCCCTCGGAGGCCGACGACATCTTCTCCCTCGGCGCCACCTTGTTCCACCTGCTCGACGGCAAGCCGCCGTTCACCACGACCGGCCCGGAGCGGGACAGTGCGCTGGCCTATATCGGCCGGGTCCGGTCCCAGCCGCCACGTCCGTTGACCCGCACCGACGTCCCCCGCAGCCTGGTCACGATCATCGATCGCGCCCTGGAGAAGGATCCGGCGCGCCGTTTCCCCACCGCCGCGGCGATGCGCGACGAGTTGCGCGCGGTCGCCCTGGAGGCCCGCCACTGGGGGCCCGGCGGGACCCAGAGCATGCCCGCGATGTACGCCGCTCCGGTCAATCCGCCCGCCCAACCACCGCAGGTGAGCCCGGCCGCACCGGTCCACCAGTTCTCCGCGGCACCGACTGCCGCGCAGCCCGCCCCGACCCCGCTCGGGTGGGGTCCCGGGCCGGGTGGGCCCGGACCGGGCGGACCCCTCGGGCCCGGCGTACCCGGCGGACCGGGCGGACCGGTTCCCGGGTCGGGTGCGCCGGGCCGTCCGCTCCCCGGACCCGGCGCCCAGGCCCCCGGGCCGGGCGGACCGGCGTACGGCCCACCGGCGTACCCGGCCCAGTCCTCACTGTCCCCGGCGCAGCCGGTTTCGGTGCCCTCGGCGGCCCAGGAACCGGCGCCGGCCGCCGAGCCGGAGCGCCCGAGCCGGATGCCGCTGCTGGCGATCGGCGGCACCGGGATCGTGCTCGGTGTGATCGTGGTGGTGATCATTGCGTTCCTGACCCGGCAGCCGCAGACCACCCGGACGCAACCGCCCCCGGTGACCCCCACCCCCGTCTCGACCCCGACCCCCCGACTGGATCAGTCGCTCAGTCCCAAGGGCGTCTCGCTCAGCTACGACAAGGGGTCGAAGAAGGTCACGGTGACCTGGACCGCGCCGGAGACCAAGCCGGATCAGTACTTCGTCCTCCTGCTGGTCAACGACGCCACCGAGGGGCAGCCGGAAGCCTCGCCGACCACGACCTTCTCCCGGACCCTCGATCCGGTGCCGACCAAGGTGTGCGCGGTGGTGATCGCCAGCGTCGGTTCCCGGATCGGGACCAGCGGTACGCCGACCGACAACTGCATCACGCCCTGACCGACCCCCGCCTTCCGGGTCGCCGGGTGCGCGCACCCCGGGGACGCAGCAGCGGCACAGGATTGATCGGCCACAGCAGGGTGCGCCACCAGGAGGCCTCCCGCCGCAACTGCCGGCGGGCGTGGCGAGCCTGGGTCCAGGCGTCGGGCTCCAGATATCCCGGTGGGGCGAAGGTCGCCGCCTCGGCGGCCCGGGCCACGGCCAACGCCGCCGGACCGACCTGCCGGGCCACCTCGGTGGCCGGCTCGGTCACCGGCGTGGGACGGCCGGCCAGCCGCATCCCGTCGACCACCTCCTGCCAGGCGCCGACGGCTCCCTGGCGCCGGTGCCGGCCGGTCCGCACGGCCCGGGCGATCAGCAGCAGGGCCAGCACCGCGAGCACCGCGCCGCCGATCCCGGCCGCGAGCAACCAGGGGTGCTTCACTTCGAGCGGGCGCGGCGGCACCGGTTGCTGGGAGGGCGCCGCACTGCCCTGCGGGGTCGGCCGGGCAGACGGCGTCGAGGCGCGTCCGGCCTGCCCGGAATTGTTCGAGGTGATCTGCTCGACGTCGGGGGTCGGGTTGAACGGCACCCAGCCGAACCCCTCGAAGTAGACCTCCGGCCAGGCCAGCGCATCCCGGCCGCGCACGATCCGGACATCGGGCTGGGCCGGGTCGGCGGTCCCGGGCCCGAACCCCACCACGACCCGGGTCGGCAGCCCGAGGGACCGGGCCAGCACGGCGTAGGCGGTGGCGAACTGTTCGGAACTGCCGACGCGGCCGCCCCGGGTGGGGTCGTCGAACAGGAAGTGCCGCAGCCGGGCGATCGAGGAGCCGCCCTGGGCGGTGGTGGTGTACGCCCGGTTCGACTTCAGCGCGGCCTCCAGCAGTTTCGCCGCGGCGTACGCGTCGTCGGCGCCGGCGGTGGCCTGCCGGGCGTACGCCACCATGTCGGCGGGCAGCTCGGGCCCCGCGGTGAACCGCTCGGAGACTCCGGCCGGCGCCCCGCGCAGCTCGTCGGAATGCGGAACGTCGACCCAGCCGCTGACGGTGTAGGAGACCACTCCGTTGGGGATCCGCTCGGTCAGCAGCGAACCGGTGTCGGGGTCGATCCGGGCATCGGGGATCGAGATCGTCTCCGGACGCCCCGGTGCCGGGAGCCAGCGCGAGGTGGTCTGCCAGGTGACCGAGGTGGTGAAGCGGGCCTGGAATCGCCCCGGCGGCAGTTCCGGCTCCCCGGCGGCACCGAGCGCGATGTAGTTACTGGTGGAACCGAACGAGACCCCGTCATAGTCGGGCAGCACGACCAGGTGCAGCGGGTAGGAGTCACCGGTGGTCCGCAGCAGTTCGACGTCCCCGAGCCGGCCCCACATGGCCAGCATCGGCAGCGGGTTCGGTTCGGTGACCGGCGCCGCGGGCGGGTCGACCAGCGTACGCACGTCGAACGGTTTTCCGAGCGGGACGAAGCCGAGGGCCAGGGTCAGCAGGCCGATCAGCAGGGCCGCGCCGACCGCGCGTACGCTCGCCCCGATCGACCGGGCCCGGCCGGTGCCGCCCCAGCCGGACCAGTGCAGGCCGAGCGCGCCGACCAGCAGCAGGCCGATCAGCCCGAACGGGTCCGAGCCGCCGACCACCAGGAGTTCGCCGCCGAGGAACAGCACCAGTCCGCCGACCAGCGGGGTCACCGCGTACGCCGGGGCGCGCAGCCGCCAGCCCAGACCGAAGCCGACCAGCCAGCCGAGGATCATCCCGGGAAGCACCAGCAGCGGGGTGACCGGGGCCGGCACCGGGGAGGTGAGCAGCCGCGGCACCGCATCGGTGACCGCCGCCAGCGGCCCGAGGTCGGCGCCGCGACCGGCGAGCACCAGCGCGCCGAGGGCGATCAGCACCGCGACCGCCCAGGCCAGGATCACCTGGGTGCCGAGGCGGCGCAGCGCTGCGGCGAAGCCGAGGGCGACCAGACCGGCGGCGGCGATCAGGACCAGCGCGGTCGACCCCGCCCAGGCCGCCGAGAGCGACCACGCGCCCAGCAGCAGCACCGCGACCGCGATCACGACGCGGCGCACCAGCCCGGCCCGGGTCAGCGCGGAACGATCCGACTCCGGCGCCACCGGTTCCGCGCGCCCGGGGACCGGAACCGGTCCGGTCCCGGCGGGTGCGGCGGCAGTCGGCAGGGTCGGCGCGGTCATCGGATCACCGAGTCCCACAGGGCGGCCAGATCGGTGGACCGGGGCCCGCGCAGGACCACCGCGCCGCCGCGGGCGCGGCCGATCGCACCGGCCGCGGGGGTGTCTACCAGCAGCACCACCGAGTTGATGCCGCGGTCGGCGATCAGGCTGAGCGAATCCAGGGGTGCTCGGGCGCCACTGATCACCGCCACCGAATCCAGCACCCGGCCCAACCGCATCCCGTCGGCGTGCTCGCCGGCCTGCACCTCGGCCAGGGCGGCGAAGAGGGCACCGGCGTCGGCGTCGTGGGCGCCGATCCGTTCGTTGACCTCGACGTCGATCACCCCGGAGACGGTGATCAGGTGCACCGGGCTGCCCTGTCGGACGGCTGCCGCGCACAGGGCGTTCGCGATTTCCACGGCCTCCTCGAAGTCGGCGTCGGTGGTGCCGTGGTCGCGATAGTGCTCGGCGCGGTCATCGAGCGCGACGGTGAGGTGCGGCTTGGCGGGGTCGGCGTCGTCGCGGATCATCAGGGTCCCGCTGCGGGCCGAGGTGCCCCAGTGGAGTCGGCGCAGGTCGTCGCCGGGGACGTACTCGTGCAGGCCGATCAGGTCGGTCCCGCCGCGCTCGACCGATTCGTCGGCACCCACCGCGGAACGGCGTCGGCCCCGGGGCACCCGGTGCACCGGGATGGTCCGCGGCAGCACCCGGACCTCGTCGATCCCGCCCCGGTCCCGCACATCGATCGCCAGACCGAACAGACCGGTGCGTTCGACCCGGACCGGCCCCAGGGTGACCACCCCGCGGCGCAGCGTCGGCACCCGGTAGGTGACCGCAGCCCCGTCCAGCGGGACCGCGATCCGACCGCGCCCGACCCGATCGTTGAGCACGGTGCGGGTGATCCGGGGAACGTCCCCGCTGACCCTCAGTTCCGCGATGCAGTCGGCCTGGCGGGGTACGACGCGCTCATCCACGCTCCGGGTCACCGCCAGCCGCAGCGGACGCAGGACCAGGCCCAGATCGAGGGCGACCGCCAGCAGCAGTCCGGCCCCGATGCCGAACAGCGAAGAATAGTGCAGCAACAGGGCGGCCAGCACGACGAGCCCGCCGATGACGGCGACGGCGATGCCGCGCCCGGTGAGTCGGGCGGCCGGGCTCACTGCTGTCCCGGTTGGGGCACCTCGACCGTGGCCAGGATGTCGGTGATGATCGAGGTGCCGGTCTCGCCGGCCATTTCCGCCTCGCGCTGGAGGATGATGCGGTGCGCCAGGACCGGGCCGGCCAGCACCTGCACATCACCGGGAACGACGAAGTTGCGACCCTGCGAGGCGGCGTACACCTGGGCGCAGCGGACCAGGGCGCGCAGCCCGCGGGTACTGGCCCCCAGCCGGAGTCGGGGATCGTTGCGGGACCGCTCCCCCAGCGCCCGGATGTAGCCCAGCAGCGGGTCGGCGATGTGCAGGTGGGTCAGGGCGCGGCTGATCGCGGCGACCTGCTCCGGTGAGGTGACCGGCTCGATCAGGTCGCTGCGCCCGGCCCGCGAGCCCGGACGCAGAATGTCGAGTTCGCGTTCGGCATCGGGGTAGCCGAGCGATACCCGGATCAGGAAGCGGTCCAACTGGGCCTCGGGCAGCCGGTAGGTGCCGTCGAGGTCGATCGGGTTCTGGGTCGCGATGACCAGGAAGGGGTCGGGCACGTAGTGTCCGACGCCGTCGACGGTGACGGTCCGTTCGGCCATGACCTCCAGCAGGGCGGACTGGGTCTTGGCGGCGGCCCGGTTGATCTCATCGGCCAGCAGGATGTTGCAGAACACCGGCCCCTCCCGGAAGCGGACCTGACCGTCGCCGGGATTGAACACGGTGGTGCCGGTGACATCGGCCGGCAGCAGATCGGGCGTGAACTGGATCCGGCTGAAGGCGCCGCCGAACCCCTGCCCGATCGCCCGGGCCAGCGTGGTCTTCCCGGTGCCCGGGACATCCTCCAGCAGCACGTGGCCCTGCGCGAACAGGGCCACCAGGACCAGGTCGATGACGTCCCGCTTGCCGTGGACCACGCCCTCCACCGCATCCCCGAGCCGGGAATGGACCGTGCGGAAATCGGTGATTGCCTGGGCCGGGGCAATTGTCGTCATCGGATGCCTCTCCTGGGTGCGACCTGTCGGGTGCGGCGGGTGTTCAGGGTCTTTCTACCGACCGCGCCGGGGCCGAACCAAACTCGCCTCACGCCTTGATGTAGTACTCCGTCGACAGCGCCGACTCCTGCGTGCCGATCACGGCGCGGACGGCCACGAACACCCCGCCCTTGACATCGCCACAGTTGATCTTGGTGCTGCGGGCGCTCCCGGATACCTGGATCGTGGTGGTGTTGTTGCAGTACACGATGAATTGGTCCGGGTTGGCCGAGCCGGGGTAGGACCAGGTCAGCTGGACCGAGGTCCCGCTGATCGCCTGTCCGCCGGTCACCGTGGGTGTCTGCGGCGTACGCGGGGCGGTGGTGGTCGGCTTGGCCGTGGTGGGCTTCGGCGTGGTCGGCTGGGCCGTTGTGGGCTTCGGCGTGGTCGGCTTGGCCGTGGTCGGGGTGGGCGTCGGAGCCTGCAGGGTGACGGTGGTGGACGCCGAGGCGCTCTGGGTTCCCTGCTTGGCGGTGACGGTGACGTCCTGGGTGCCGTACGCGACGTTGGTCAGGGTCGCCGCCCGGGTCGCCGCGGCGACACTCACCGACTTCCCGCCGACGCTGACCTGGTAGGAGTCGGCGCCGCCGTGCTGCCAGGTCACGGTGACGCTGGTGCCCCGGGCCGTGGCGGACACCCCGGTCGGCGCAGCCAGCTTCGGTGCCGCACTGGTGGTCGACGGCTTCGCCGTGGTCGGGGCCTGGGTGGTCGGGGCCGCGGTGGTCGGCGCCTTCGTGGTCGGGGCCGCGGTCGTCGGCGGCTTCGTCGTCGGAGCTGCGGTGCTCGGCGCCTGCGTCGTCGGGGCCGCGGTGCTCGGGGCCTGCGTCGTCGGGGCCGCGGTGCTCGGGGCCTGCGTGGTCGGGGGCGCGGTGGTGGGCGCCGGCCCGGTGGGGGCCGAGCCGCTCGGGGCACCGCCGTCGGTGGGTACGCCGCTGGGCGCCGGAACGCCGCTGGGCTGACCACCGGTCGGCCCCGGAACAGGGACGGAGGGAGCGGGCTGCGCGCCGGAGGGATCGGTTCCGGGGAGGGTCGGCTGCCCCTCGGCCGGCGGCCCGGGCTGCTCGGGGGCACCCGATCCGGCGGGCGGCTGGGGCCACTGCGACGGTGCCTGCTCGGTCGACGGGACCTCGGGCAGGGTCGGTTCGACCGGAGGCAGCGGCTGCTGCTGGCCGGCCTCGGGCTGGCCCTGCTGACCCCGGCCGTTGCCGTTGTTGCCGTTGCCGTTGTTCCCGCTGTTGCCATTGCCGTTATTGCCGTTGCCATTGCCGTTATTGCCGTTGCCGCCCTGCTCACCCTGACCGGGGTCGCTGGGCTGTTCGGTCGGCAGCACCTCGGGGAGCACCGGCCGATTGCGCTGGCGCTCCTCCCAGCTGCGCGGCTGCGGGGACTCCCAGGCCTGCCCGGCAGGCCGCTCGAGACTGGGGGCCGGCTGCGGGTTGACCTCACCGGAGGCGCGTCCCTGCTGGCCCTGGACCACTTCATTGCGCTGGTCGACCCGGTCGGGCTGCGGGATCGCATTTCCGGATCCGCTGCGTTCCCCGTTGTTCAGGGACTGGTTGTCGAGCAGATCGTTCTGGGCCTGCTCCTGCGCCCCGGGGACGTCGACCACGGGGGCGTCGGCGCCGCCCTGGCGCCCGGACGCGGCCCCGCTCGGGCGGCGGTCGAAGGTCTTCGAACGGCCGTCGCGGTCGATCTCGATGCCTTGCTCGGCGCCCGGCGTGTTCAGAATGAGTCGACCCTCGTCGACGATCGCTTCCGGCTTGGCGCCGTGCGGGGTGGCAATCTCCGGCCCCCCGGGGTTGCCGTCGGGATCGAGCCGGATCACCTTGTCCGAGCCCTCGCAGACCACGTACACGGTGCCGTTGAACGAGACCGGCTGGGTCGGGCGCGGGCAGCCGAGGGCGGTGGTGTTGACCTGCCGGACCTCGCCCTTGGTGACGATCACCACGGTGCCCCGGTCGGGCAGCGCCGCGGGAATCAGGTCCGGGGTCGCGATCTTGCCCGGATCCAGGCCGATCAACTGGTTGCTCTGCTGGTAGGTGTCCTGACCGGTACCCACGGTGGCGATCACGCCGGCCTTCGGCCCGAAGACGGTCACGCCCTTGTCGTGCGGGGTCAGCACGGCGTCCTCGGCGACCCCTTCCACGGTGTGCGAGGAGCGCTCGGCGAGCCGACCCGAGCCGGCGTCCTCCCATTCGATCGCCTTGACCCGGCCGTCCCCGAGGGCTGCCCAGACGGTGCCGGACTCGTCGGCGACGGCGTCGATCAGCGCGGCCCCGCCGGAGTTGCTCACCGTCCACGGGGTGCCGAGGTCGGTCGCGGTGACCGGATCGATCCGGGTGATGGTCCCGGCGGCGGCGTCGGCCACATACATCCGCCCCTTGCCCATCAGCACCTTGGCCTCGGCGCCGGTCCGCTGTCCGCCCACGGTCAGTGTGCGCAGGTCGAAGGTGGTGATTTCCCCGGTCTTCTTGTTCTTCAGCGCCAGCATGCCGTTGTGCTGGACCACGACCACATCGGCGCCCGGCTCGGCGACGCGTACGGACTGCTCCACGATGCCGGTGCTCGGGTTGTACTGGAGGATCTCCCCGGAGTTGCGATCACCCAGCCAGGTCACGCCGTCGGTGACCCCGATCGCGGTGCTGGCCACGCCCGAACCGACCATCACGCCGGTCAGGCCCAGGGCGATCGCCGACATTGCCGACGCGTTCGCCAGTGCCTTGCGTGGCCGCAGCCTCGGCTTCCGCTTTGCACTCGTCACCGCTGTCCCTCCTCGGACCTCACCTGGGCGTACGCGATCACGTCAGCAACCGATCGCAAATCAGTGTTTATCTTGTCTCATCCGGGCCGAGCGACCCAATCGGGGAATCCGGAAGCTTCCGCCGGCGCGGCGTCATTCACCGAACGTTCATCCGGGTGACGGTTTCCGGCCACCTCTACTGCTGGGTGCGGGCATTGGCGTACACCTGCGCCAGATCCTCCGCGGTCACCAGTCGCACCTCGGCCGCCCGTCGACCGATCGCGAAGCGGACGTTCTGGACCCGCCGGGATCCGGCACCGACGGCAAAGGGGTCTTCCCGCGGCCCGAAGGCGATCCCGGAGATGATCCGGATCGAGTCGTCGACCCGCTGCGGCCGATCCAGGTTCCAGGCGTACCCGTGCCAGCCGAGGACCCGTTCGTAGATCTCCCGGTTGGACGGGGGCCGGGGGTAGGAGTCGTCGCCGACCAGCCAGGGCTCGGCCAGGGCGAGCGCGACGAACCATTCCTTGGTGCCCCGGCCGAGGTTCGGCGCCGGCGCGGTGAGGTCCTCCGAGCCCTCCACCTGGGGGCTCTCGTGGGGCTGGGTCTCGGCCGCCTCGACATTGACCTCGATCAGCAGGTCGTCGTACTGGTCACCGACGCCCTGACGACCGCGCAACACCCCGACGGTGTTCTCCCCCTCATCCAGCAGGGCGGCCATCCCTTTGACCAGGGTGACCCGGCGGGCACCGCCCGGGGCCTCGAACAGGCTGGAGAGCTGGGCCTCGGTGGAACCGTGCCAGCGCAGCCGGACGATGTCCTCCCCGACGACCAGTTCCCCGAGAATCCGGGAGGTGTGCGGGGTCGACTGCGGCAGTGCCAGCGTGGTCACCTGCAGCGTCGAACTCGCCTCCTCCTCCGGCAGTGTGGCATGCGGGGCGCGCCCGAAGACCAGGGTCTCCTGGGACCCGAGGACGACAGTCGGCATGCCGGCGGTACGCAGTTCCACCCGAAGCACTGTTGCTCCTTCCCTAGCTGAGGCAGAGCTTAAAGGGCTGTGGGGTCGCCCGGGCAGCGGGTTGGGTGAACCGAAATTCACCTCGCTACCCTCTAGTAACTTGAGTGACTTTTTATTAGGCTGCCCGCATGACAAACATCGCCGTTTGGTTGGCCGAGCGCGCCACGAAGACCCCCGATCTGATCGCGATCAAGCAGGGCGAGGTAACCCTCACCTACGCCGTCCTCAATCAGGCCGCGGCCCGGTTCGCGACCCGCCTGACCGAACTCGGCGTCGGGGCCGGTGACCGGGTCTCGATCATCATGCCGAACGTGGCGTACTTCCCGATCGTGTACAACGCGATCGAGCGGCTGGGCGCGGTGGTGGTGCCGCTGAACCCGCTGCTGAAGGCCGGTGAGATCGAGTACGCCTGGCGCGACGCCGAGGTCAAGGTCGGCGTGGTGTTCGCCTCGTTCGCGGAGGAGGCGACCAAGGCCGGTGCGGCCACCGGGACCCAGGTCGTCCCGGTCGTGCCCGGGGAGTTCGATCAGTTGCTGATGGCCCTGGCGCCGACCCTGGACGTGGTGGACCGGGCCGGCTCCGACGAGTGCGTGATCTTCTACACCTCGGGGACGACCGGGCGACCCAAGGGCGCCGTGCTGACCCATGACAACATCCGGACCAATGTGACCACCACTCGGGAGACGCTGTTCTCCATCGAGGCCGGCGATGTGATCTTCGGCGGACTGCCGCTGTTCCACTGCTTCGGGCAGACCTGTGCGATGAATACCGCGATCTCCGGTGGGGCCACCCTGGACCTGCTGCCCCGTTTCGATCCGGTGGAAGCACTGCGGATGATCGCCGAGGACGGGATCACCATCTTCATGGGCGTACCGTCGATGTTCGTCGCCGTGCTGCAGGTACCTGAGCACGCGCAGACCGATGCCTCGAAGCTGCGCCTGGCCGTCTCGGGCGGCTCCTCGCTGCCGGTGGAGGTGCTGCACGGGTTCGAGCGGGATCTCGGCGTCACGGTGCTCGAGGGCTACGGGCTGTCGGAAACCTCCCCGGTCGCCTCGTTCAACCGCGCGGAGCAGGCGAAGCCAGGCTCGATCGGTACGCCGATCCGCGGTGTCGAGTTCTGCCTGCAGAACGCCGACGGCAACACCATCACCGACGTCGACACCATCGGGGAGATCTGCATCCGCGGCGAGAACGTGATGAAGGAGTACCTGAACAACCCCGACGCCACCGCCGAGGCGATGCGCGGCGGCTGGTTCCACACCGGCGACCTGGCCGTCGTCGACAGTGACGGCTTCTACTTCATCAAGGACCGCAAGAAGGACATGATCCTGCGCAACGGCTACAACGTGTACCCGCGCGAGGTCGAGGAGATCCTCTACACCCACCCGGCGGTCGCCGAGGCCGCGGTCGTGGCGGTCCCGAACGAGTCGGTCGGCGAGGAGGTCGGCGCCCTGGTCACCCTCCGGGAGGGGACCCAGGCCACCGAGCAGGAGATCATCGACTTCGTCAAGGAGCGGATCGCCAGCTACAAGTACCCACGCATCGTCCGGTTCGGGGCGTTGCCCAAGGGTCCGACCGGGAAGATTCTGAAGCGCTCGATCACGCTGTGACCGGTCGGCCGGGGCTCCCACAAAGGTGGCCCGGCCCAGCCTCGCCGACCCGGGCGCGCGGGGTCGGCGAGGTACGGCTCACCGGCGCAGGGCGTCCCCGAGCGCGGTGAGCCAGATGACCACGGCCCGGGCGCCGGGATCCTCGACGCCGACGGCCTGCTCGCCCAGGTAGCTGGCCCGACCGACCCGCGCGGCGGTGTCGGCGGTGCTGCGGGTGCCGGCCTCGGCGGCGGCGATCGCCGCGTCCAGCCGGGCCGCCGGGTCGCCTTCGGTGCGGGCGTACGCCTCGGCGGCCGGGATCAGCGCGTCGAGCATCGTGGAGTCGCCGAGCCGGGCCCCGCCGAGGTCACCGATGGCGGCCACCCCGGCCGGGAATGCCGCCGCCCAGTCGCCGCCCTCGCCCAGCACGGTTCCGGCCCGCAGCAGGCCCACGGCGTACAGCGGACCGGAGGTGCCACCGATCGCCCGCCGCACGATCCCCGAGATCCGTTGCAGCAGCCGGTCATCGGCGGCCGGGAGGGTGTCGATCTCGGCCAGGATCGCTCGGGCCCCGCGGGCCAGGCTGGTGCCCAGATCGCCGTCCCCGACCCGGGAATCCAGTTCGGTGAGGGCGGGTTCGGCGTCGATCAGGGCGGTGCAGACCGCGTCGAGTGCCCGGCGGGCGACGCTGTCGGTGCCCAGCGTCTCCCCCGACTCGCCCGGTTCGCGCGGCGCCGCGGGCACCAGGTCCACCGCGGTGATCACGCCGGATCCGGGCCACCCGGGCGCGGTGGTCGCCGCATCCAACCGGGCCAGCCGATCCGCATCGACCGGGAGCACCGACAACGAGACTCCCGCGGTATCCAGAGCGGTGAGCAGGGGCCCGACCCAGACCCGTTCGACGCTGTGCCCGCGCTGGGTCAGCCAGTCGACGGCGTCGTGGGCCACGATGTCGAGTTCCAGCGGCCCGGTGGCGCCGAGGCTGTTCACCAGCAGGGCGCAGCGTCGCGGCGCCGGATCGAAGTCGGCCAGGATCGTGCCGAGCAGCCGATCCACCACCCGGGCCGCCGGGACGATCTCGCCGCGTTCCACGCCTGCCTCACCGTGGATGCCCATCCCCCATTCGAGTTCGGTGTCCCCGAGCTCGCGGACCGGTGCCGTCGCGCCGGGCAGGGTGCAGGCGTGCAGCGCGACCCCCATGGTGCGGACGTCGGCGGCGGCCGCGCGGGCCGCCTCGGCCACCTCGGTCAGCGTTCCGCCCGCCTCGGCCACCGCCCCGGCGATCTTGTGCACGAACACGGTGCCGGCGATCCCACGCCGGCCGGGCCGGTCCCCGCCGGCGGCGATCGCGACGTCGTCGGCGACGGTGACCACCTCGACCGGGACTCCCTCGCTGCGCAGCAGCTCGGCCGCCATCCCGAAGTTCAGCCGGTCCCCGGTGTAGTTCTTCACGATCAGCAGGATCCCGGCCGGGCTCGCCACCGCCCGCAGCGCGGCCAGCACCGTGTCCACCGAAGGTGAGGTGAACACCGCTCCGGCGACGGCGGCGGTGAGCATTCCGGCACCGACATAGCCAGCATGGGCCGGTTCGTGGCCGGAGCCGCCCCCGGAGACCACCGCGACCTGTCCCGCGGGCCGATCGGTCCGGATCAGCACGTCCTCATCGGTCAGCAGCGCGACCCCGGGCCGGCGCGCCTGCGCCAGCAGGGCCTCCCGAACCACGGTTGCGCTGTCATTGATGAACTTCTTCATCGGTCCTCCCCCACTCCTCGGCATTCTCGCCCGTGTCGTTCAGGTCCACTCGGTGTCGATCAGGTCACTCGGGGTCGTTCAGATCACTCGGGGTCGTTCAGATCACTGGGGGTCAGTCCCGCGCCGACCCGTACGCCCGCACCCCGGCGAACTCGTCGTCAGAGCGCAGCACCGCGATCGCATACTCGGGCAGATGCACGAAGGTCCGCTCCACGGTCTCGCCCGGATGCTCCGGATGCGGCACCCGGCGGGTCTCCAGCGTCGCGTCCCGGCGCTGCAGCAGCAGTTGATAGGAGCCGTCGATCTCGAAGCCGGCGAAGGAGTTGCCGAAGTTGACCGCGAAGGCCATCCGTTCCCCGCGGAAGACACAGAACCAGTGGTCGTTCTCATCGAAGTCGACCGCGGTCCACTCGAACCGCGGATCGGTCAGGTCGGGATAGGTCCGCCGCAGCCCGATCAGTTCCCGGTACAGCGCGAGCAATTCGGCATGGTCCCCCTGCCCGACCTCCGACCAGTCCAGGAAGGACCCGGTGAAGGTGCTCAGGGCCTGCGGATCGGGCACCGCGGCGGGATCCCAGTCCATCTTGGGGAACTCGGCCAGGCGCCCCGCGGTGACCGACGCGCCCAGCTCCGGCTCGGGGTGCGAACTGAAGAACGCGAACGGGGTCGAGGCGCCCCATTCCTCGCCCTGGAAAATCATCGGGGTGCCCGGCCCGAGCAGGGTCAGCGTCGCGGCGATGCCCAGCCGGTCCACCGCGTACTGGGAGGACAACCGGGCCCCGTCGGCACGATTGCCGATCTGGTCGTGATTGTCCGAACAGACCACCAGCCGCCAGGTCGGGGTCCGGGAGGTGTCCATCCGGCGGCCGTGCCGCCGCCCCCGGAACGTGGACAGGGTGCCGTCGTGGAAGTAGCCGGTCTCGATCACCTTGGCCAGCGCTTCCAGTCCGCCGAAGTCGGCGTAGTACCCGGAGTCGATGCCGGTCAGGTTCGCCAGCAACGCATGGTGGAAGTCGTCGGACCACTGGGCGCTGAGCCCGTACCCGCCGGCCTCGCGGCTGGTGATCAGCCGTGGATCGTTCAGGTCCGACTCCGCGATCAGCGTCAGCGGCCGCCCGACGAACGCGCTGAGCACCTCGACCTCACCGGCCAGTTCCTCCAGGATGTGGATCGCGCGGGTGTCGCGCAGGGCATGCACCGCATCCAGCCGCAGCCCGTCGACGTGGAAGTCACGCAGCCAGCTCAGCGCATTGTCGATGATGTAGCGGCGTACTTCGTCGGACTCCTCCCCGTCCAGGTTGATCGAGGCGCCCCAGGCGTTGTCGGTGCCCTCCAGCAGATAGGGACCGTACTTGGGCAGGTAGTTCCCCGAGGGCCCGAGATGGTTGTAGACCACGTCCTGGATGACCCCCAGGCCCTTGCCGTGACAGGCGTCCACGAAGCGTTGGTACGCCGCGGGCCCGCCGTACTCGTGGTGCACCGCGAACCAGTCGACCCCGTCGTACCCCCAGCCGTGCGGCCCGTTGAACGCATTGACCGGCATCAGTTCGACGAAGTCGACCCCCAGCTCGACCAGGTGGTCCAACTTCTCGATCGCACTGTCCAGCGTGCCACCGGTCTCCCCGACGGGATTGAAGGTGCCCAGGTGCAGTTCGTAGATGGTGCCTCCGGCGAGCTGACGGCCGGTCCAGGCCCCGTCCTGCCACTGGTACTCGGCCCGATCGAAGGTGCGGGACAGCCCGTGGACGCCGTAGGGCTGCCAGCGGGTGCGCGGCCCCGGCGTCGGGGTGTCCTCGTCGTCGATCAGGAAGCCGTAGTCGACGCCGGTGCGGAACAGGTGCTCCGGCAGCGGCTCCGCGGGTCGCCACCAGCCGTACTCGACCCGTTCCATCGGATAGGTCTCCCCGTCGGCGAACAGCCGCAATCGGTGCGCCCGGGGCGCCCAGACGTCGAAGCTCATGCCCGGCGTACTCATCCCGCGGCCGCGGCCCAGCGCTCGCTGTTGGGTCACAGGGCGCACCCGACCAGGACCGGTTCGGGAACCAGGCGAACCCCGAACTTCTGCTCCACCCCGTCGCGGATCTCCCGGGCCAGGGCCAGCACATCCTCGGCCCGGGCATGCCCCCGGTTGGTCAGCGCCAGGGTGTGCTTGGTCGACAGCGTCGCCGGCCCCGAGCCGTACCCCTTGCCGAACCCGGCATGATCGATCAGCCAGGCGGCGCTGGACTTGACCCGCTCGCTCCCGTCCGGCCCGGTCGCCGGGAACCGCGGCGCCGCTTCGGGCAGCCGGGCGGCCTCCTCGGCGGTGAGCAGCGGATTGGTGAAGAACGAGCCCAACGACCAGGAGTCGTGGTCGATCGGATTGAGCACCATGCCCTTGCCGGCGCGCAGTTCCCAGACCGCCTCACGGACCGCGGTGGTGTCGGCCCGCTCTCCCACCTGGACGCCGAGGCGCCGGGCGAGTTCGGCGTACTTGATCGGGGCCGAGCGCGAGCCGCGCAGGAACTGGAAATGGACCTGGAGGACCAGGTAGCGGCCGGGATCGGCCTTGAATCGCGACCAGCGGTAGCCGAAGCCGCATTGGTCGGCGGTGAAGGTCCGGTACGCCCGGTCGACCCGATCCCAGGTGCGGACCCGGGTGATCGTCTCGGCGACCTCGGCCCCGTACGCACCGACGTTCTGAATGGGAGTGGCCCCGACCAGACCGGGGATCCCCGACAGCGCCTCGATCCCGATCCAGTCCCGGGCGATCGCGTACGCGACGAAGGCGTCCCACGGTTCGCCCGCCTCGACCTCGACCTCGGCGCCGGTGCAGCCGGATTCCACCGACCGGATGCCGCGGCCGGCGATCAGCACCACGGTGCCGGGGAAGCCCTTGTCCCCGGCGAGGGTGTTGGAGCCGCCACCGAGGACCAGGACCGGTTCGCCGGCCCGGTCGCAGGCGTCGACGATGGCGACCAGTTCCTCCGCACTGCCGGCGACCCGCAGTGTGCCGATCGGGCCGCCGACCCGCAGCGTGGTGTACGAGGCCAGTTCCGGTCCGCGCTCGCCGGGCAGATCACAGGTGGGATCGAAGTCGGTCATGCGCGCACCTCCGCCTTGCCGGAGCCGACCACGGTGCCGGCGACGCGGGCCTGCACGCTGATCGGGATGATCCCGTCGGCGGCATCCTCGGCGGTGGCGGTGAAGCTCACCAGCGTCCCGTCGGCGTCGTCGGGCACCGGAACGGGACGCCGGAACCGGAAGGAATAGGTCACCACCCGGGCCGGGTCACCGCACCAGTCGGTCACCACGCGCAGCCCCAGCCCCATCGTGAGCATGCCGTGCGCCACCACGCCGTCCAGCCCGAGTGCGGTGGCGAAGTGATCGGAGTAGTGGATCGGGTTGAAGTCGCCGGAGGCCCCGGCGTACCGGACCAGTTGCTCCCGGGTCACCCGGATCTCCAGTGGCGGCAACTGCTGACTCACTGCTGCTCCTCGTTGCTCGGCTGGGTGTGGTACAGGCTGCCGGTGGCCCGACAGATCTCCTCGCCGGCGGTGGTGGCGATGAGCACCTCGTTGGTGATCATGTCGACCCCGCTGCGGCTGCGGACCCCGGTCAGGGTGAGCGTCGCGGTGACCTCGTCACCGGCCCGCAGGGGCCGGGTGAAGGCGATCTGCTGCTCGGTGTGCATCACCCGGGGCAGGGCCAAGCCCAGTTCGGCATCGGTGAACATCGCGTCCCAGGCCGTGCTCGCCAGGACCGCGGCGAAGGTCGGCGGGGCGATCGCCTCCGTGCCGGCGTACGCCCGGTTGGCGTCCCCGAGCGCGGCGGCGAACTCGGCGATCTTGCCGCGAGTCACCTGATAGGGCTCGGTGGGTGGGTAACTGCGTCCGACGTGCTCCGGCGTGATGGGCATGGCCCCAACCTACCGGCGCCCACCGACAAGAAGTAGCGTCGCCCCATGGCGGAACTGCATCCCTCGACCCTGCGCGACCGACTGCGCGCGCTCCCTTCCTTCCCCGAGCCCCTCCCGGTGCTCGATCCCGAGGCGGTCCCCGAGGACCCCACGACGCTGTTCGCGACCTGGCTGGAGGAGGCGATCGCGACCGGGGAGCGGCAGGCGCACAGCTTCACCCTGACCACGATCGATGAGGCCGGGCTGCCCTCCAGCCGTACCCTGATCATCAAGGACATCGATGAGCGGGGGATCCAGTTCTCCTCCAATCAGGGGTCCCGCAAGGGGCAGCACCTGGGCCAACGTCCGGTCGCGACCATGCTGTTCTTCTGGCGGCCACTGGGCCGGCAGGTGGAGATCGTCGGTGAGGTGACCGATCTGGGCCCCGAGGCGGCGGCGCTGGACTGGAGCCAGCGCCCGTCCTACCGCGGGCAGGACAATCCGGACTGGCGGCTGTGGGCGCTGCTGCCGGCGGAGTGGACCTTCCTGCAGGCGACCCTGGACCGCAATCATGCCCGGGTGGAGTACCGGCGGCACGGGACCGGCTGGCAGCATCGCCGGCCCGTCACCCCGGCGGGGTGAGCCCGGCCCTCAGCGGACCAGGGCGATGATCAGCCCGTCCCAGCCCTTGCGGCCGACGGTCTGCAGCGCGGTCCCGTCCAGCCGCGGATCCCGGCTGACCGCCTCGATCACCGCGCGGCTGCCCCGGATCCGTTCGTCGTCCTGCGCGGTCGGGTCGATGATCCCGCCCCGGCGTACGACATTGTCGACCACGATCACCGCGCCCGGGCGGGTCAGCGCGACCGCGGCCTCGAGGTAGTGCACGTTGCTCGGCTTGTCCGCATCGATGAAGACGAAATCGAAGGGTTCGGTACGCCCGGCGACCAGATCCTTGGCGGACTCCACCGCGGGGCCGACCACGATCTCGACCCGATCGCCGAGCCCGGCCTCGGCGAGATTGCCGCGGGCCACCTCGGCGTGGCGGGCCTCCAGTTCCAGGCTGACCACCCGGCCGTTCTCCCCGACCGCGTCGGCCAGCCAGAGGGTGGAGTACCCGCCGAGGGTGCCGAACTCCAGGGCGCGGCGGGCCCCGATCATCCGACACAGCAGCGCCAGCAGTTTGCCCTGCGCCGGGGAGACCTCGATCGGCGGCAGACCGGCGGCGGCCGACGTCTCGCGGGCCCGACCGAACCGGTCGTCCTCGGGAACCAGTTGGGCGATCAGGTAGTCGTCGACGTCCTGCCACGGATTCGGGTCGGTCATGCTGCACCCTAACCCGACGCCGCGGCCCCCGACACCGAGGGTGCCGGGGGCCGCGCCGCTTCGGTGGGTCACCGGTGCAGGGTGCCCGCCAGCATCTTCTGCTTGAAGTCCGGATTGGCCTGCAACCACTCCGCCACCGCGGCGTCGTGGTTCTCACCCTTGTACTTGTTCATCATCAGGTCCTCCAGACCCGACAACTGGTCATCGGTGAGCGCCATGTTCTTGACGATCTGGGCCAGCTTGGGGTTGTCGGTGTCCAGCCCCGGACGCCCGGCGGAGTAGATGGTCTCCGCCCCGCCCATGGCCCCCTTCGGGTCCTCCAGGTCGCGCATCGGGAACGCGCTGTACGCCCAGTGCGGACGCCACAGGGTGACCGCGACGTTCTGCCCGGCCTGGGTCGCCCGGCTCACCTCCGCCAGCATGGCCGGGGTCGAGGAGACCCGGAACTCCATCTTGATCCCGTACTCGGGGATGGCCTTCTGCTGAGTCTGTTTGGTCAGCCCGGCCCCCGGCTCGATGCCGTACAGGACGTTGTTGTACTGATCGCCCATGGTGGCCAGGTCCGCGATGGACTTCGCCGGGGAGGAGTCATTCACCGCGATGGTCAGCTTGGCGTTGTCGTACCAGCAGCCGAGCGGAACCAACTGGTTGCCGTACTGCTGGATGTAGCTGGCGTGGGTGGTGGGCAGCCAGACGTCGGTGACCAGGTCGATGTCCCCGCCGGCGGTACCGGCGAAGGCGGGGGCGGCCTCGAACGACTGGACGCTGACCTGGTAGCCCTGCTCGGTCAGGATGGCCTTGAGCAGGTGCGCGGTGGCGAAGGATTCGTCCCAGCCGTTGAACGCGCCGATCTTGATCTCTTTCTTCTTGTCCTGCCCGGTGCCCTGGGTGTCGGTGACGCTCTTGGCCTGGCCGCCGACCTGGCAGGACTGCCAGGCGGCCGGGATCGCGGCCTCGGAGCCGGAGCCGGAGCCGGTGGGCTGGCCGGAGCCGCTCCCGGAGTTCGAGGCACCACAGGCGGCCAGGGTCAGGGACAGTGCCGCCACCATCGCCGGTAGCGCGAAGCGCGTGCGGTTGGTTCTGCGCTGAGTCTTCACTTCTGGTTCTCCTTCGTTGGGTCCGCGATGGAAGTCGGGGCGGTCGGCACCGGGGCCATGGGCGCCCCGGTGGCGGGAGCGGCGGCGCCGACCGGCAACGCCGGCGGGATTCCGGGTCGGCTCGGGGCACCGCTGTCCTCGGATTCGTTGGCTGCTTCGGCGGGAGCGGCCGGGATGCGCTTGCGGCGGCGGGTGCCGGCACCGGAGCTCACCCGGTCCAGGTAGATCGCGATGATCACCACCGCCAGGCCGGCCTCGATCCCCAGGGGCACGTTCAGCGAGCTCAGCGAGGCGACCACGTCGCCGCCCAGACCGCCGGCGCCGGCCATTCCGGCCAGCACGACCATGGACAGGGCCAGCATGATGACCTGGTTGACTCCGGCCATGATCGTGGGCATGGCAACCGGGATCTGGATCTGGCGCAGGATCCGCCAGCCCGATGCCCCGAACGAGGCCCCGGCCTCGACCAGTTCCCGGTCGACCTGGCGAATGGCGAGTTCGGTCAGGCGTACGCCCGGCGGCATCGCGAAGACCACCGTGGCCAGCGCGCCGGGGGTCTGGCCGATCCCGAAGATCGTGATCGCCGGGATCAGGTAGACCATCGCGGGCATGGTCTGCATCAGGTCGAGGATCGGTTTGACGATCCGGGAGACCCAGTCCACCTTGGCGGCCAGGATGCCCAGCGGGATGGACAGCGCCAGCGCGATCAGCACCGCCATGGTCACCAGCGACAACGAACTCATCGCGTTGTTCCACTGGTCGAAGGAGCGGATCAGGTAGAAGCCGATCACGGTGAACAGCGCCAACCGCCATGAACTCGCCCACCACGCGATCGCGGCGAAGACCAGGATCATCACCCAGTACGGCGGCGAGCTGAGCACCAGGTCCAGCGCGTTGTAGAAGCCCTGCAGGATCAACTTGATCACGTCGAACAGGCCGGCCCAGTTGACCTGCATCCAGCGGATCACCTCGGCGACCCACTCCCCGACCGGGATCGAGGGATTCAGGAAGTCGAAGCTCATGCCGGCACCTCCGTGCGGTGCGCACCGGCCCCGGGGCGGTCGACCCCGGCCATCGCCGCCATCAGCACATCGGCATCGATGACCCCGAGGAAGTTCTGTTGGCGATCCACGACCCCCAGCGGCTGCGGACTGGCCAGCACCCGGCCGAACAGGTCCCCGATCGGCGTACTGCGCGGCACCGGGTCTCCGGTGGGCCGGGTCGCGGTCGGGCGGGCCACCATGCCGGCAGTGAGCACCCGGGAGCGGTCGATATCGTGGGTGAACCGGGCCACGTAGCTGTTGGCGGGCTGGGTCAGGATCTGCGTCGCGGTCCCGATCTGATCGATCCGGCCCTGGCGCATGATCGCGATCCGATCACCCAGCTTCATCGCCTCGGACAGGTCGTGGGTGATGAACACGATGGTCTTGCCCAACTCGGCCTGCAGTTCCAGCAACATCTCCTGCAGGTCGCCACGAATGATCGGGTCGAGCGCGGAGAAGGCCTCGTCCATCAGCAGGATCGGCGTCTGCGCGGTGAGCGCGCGGGCCAGGCCGACGCGCTGCTGCTGACCGCCGGACAACATGTGGGGGTACTTGGTGCCGTGGCCGGACAGCCCCACCCGCTCCAGCCAGTACGCCGCCTGCTCGGTGCGCTCGGCCCGGGGCACATTGCGTACCTCCAGGCCGTAGGCGATGTTGTCCAGGACCGTGCGGTGCGGCAGCAGGCCGAAGTGCTGGAAGACCATCGAGATCTCATCGCGGCGGATCGCCCGGACCGTTTCGGCGGGGGCGCCGGTGAGCCGGCGGCCGTTGATCTCCACCGTGCCCCCGGTCGGCTCGTTGAGGCCGTTGAGCATCCGGATCAGGGTCGACTTGCCCGAACCGGACAGGCCCATCACCACGAAGGTCTCCCCGTGGGCGATCTCGAAGTTTGCATCAATAACCGCAGCGGTGCCGGGCAGGGTCTCCGCATCGATCACCGGCGTCTCGGCGAACCTGGTTCGTAACGCCCGCTCGTTTCGGGTGAAGACCTTGTAAAGATGCTCGGCCCGGACTGCGCTCGTCTCGGGCATCGAGGCATCGCCGTCTCCCTGCTGCATACTCCTCATTCCTGCCCCGGGGCGGGCGTCGGAATCGCACATCGACGCCGCAACGCTGCCCGAGGCTCGCTGATCGGTCAGGAAACCTACCGAGCCACTATTACACGGGCTTTGGGTGAAATGAAGGAGGGAACGTTTCTGACTGCGAATATTCGAGGTTTTCGATAGCGTGTGACCCAGGCCACAGGGCGCGCCGGAACCGGTGGCCTGACTAGGCGTTACACGGTCTGTACGAAAGCTTCCCCGGCGACCGGGAAATGACGTTCCAGTGAACGGAACGAAATCAAAAAGTGACCTGGCGACACGCCTGAGGTGTCAGTGATCAGCCGTGTCAGGAGCGTCCGGAACGGGCACAGTGCCGAATAGGGAACGGGCACAGCGCCGTATAGAAAGACGAAGGGAGGCACCTGCCGGGGCAGGTGCCTCCCTTCGGAAGCCGTCGCGATCCGCTGGGGTCAGCGGGTCTCGCGGTGCGCGGTGTGCGAGTGGCACTTGGGGCAGAACTTCTTCAGCTCCAGACGATCCGGGTCGTTACGCCGGTTCTTCTTGGTGATGTAGTTGCGCTCCTTGCACTCGGTGCACGCAAGGGTGATCTTGGGACGTACGTCCGAGCTCTTGGCCATGTCATTACCTCGTCGATGTTGATGCTGATCGGGCTCCAGGACTCGGCAGATTCCGAATCCTTGGCGCCTTCGGGACGGGTCCCGTACCCGCCTTCGCTGCCTTGGTAGCGAGGGCGGGATTCGAACCCGCGACCTCACGATTATGAGTCGTGCGCTCTCACCAACTGAGCTACCCCGCCAAGTATTCCCGCGAGCACAGGAATACAGAGCCCCCAAGCAGAATCGAACTGCTGACCTTCTCCTTACCATGGAGACGCTCTGCCGACTGAGCTATAGGGGCCAGCCACGCGAGAGGAGACTCTACCGTGTCGCAGCCCGGACCGCAAAATCCGTACTGCCGGTAGATCCGCCCCACAACGGGACCGGTTCGACCGGTCCGGATCGGGGAAATCCCCGACCGAACCGCTCCGGCGTGGCAGGTGTTGGATTCGAACCAACGTAGGCGTAAGCCGACGGTTTTACAGACCGCTCCCATTGGCCACTCGGGCAACCTGCCGTGCGTTTTCCCGAGGGACCCTCGCGATCACGCGAGGAGAAACGTTACCAGAACGATCGGGGGTGGGGAAATCGGCGCCGTCGCCCGGTTCGGGGGCGGTTGGCGAGGGCGGTTGGGGGCGGGCCGCGTGGTCGGGATCGACGGGCCGGGTGCCCGCGGGGGCGGGCGTACCGGCAGAATGAGGCGGAGCGGCCGGACCCGGTCGCGGCGCGATCCAGGAGGTAACCGTGGCTTCGGAGAGTTCGTTCGACGTGGTGAGCAAGGTGGAGCGGCAGGAGGTCGACAACGCCCTCGGTCAGGCCGCCCGCGAGATCGCCCAGCGCTTCGACTTCAAGGGCACCGACTCCTCGATCGGTTGGGCCGGCGAGGAGCACATCGACATGGAGTCCGAGAGCGAGGAGAAGGTCAAGGCGATCTGGGACGTCTTCCAGTCCAAACTGGTCAAGCGGGGGGTGTCCCTCAAGGCGGTCAAGGCCGATGATCCGCGGATCTCCGGGAAGCGGTGGAAGATGTCGGCGTCCACCTCGGAAGGCATCTCCCAGGAGAACGCCAAGAAGATCTCCAAGCTGGTGCGCGACGAGGGGCCCAAGGGCGTCAAGGTGCAGATCCAGGGTGACGAACTGCGGGTGTCGTCGAAGAAGCGGGACGACCTGCAGGAAGTGCAGCGGATGATCAAGGACGCCGACTACGACTTCGCGGTGCAGTTCACCAACTATCGCTGATCGGCCGGGGTTCGCGGCCCGGGCGGGGCGCGGTTCCTGCTGCGGGTACGCGGGCCCTGGTGCCGGTACGCGAGTCCTGGTGCCGGCCCGCGAGTCCTGGTGCCGGCCCGCGAGTCCTGGTGCCGGCCCGCGAGTCCTGGTGCCGGCCCGCGAGTCCTGGTGC
>NZ_AUHH01000035.1 GCF_000423085.1 Granulicoccus phenolivorans DSM 17626 = NBRC 107789 = JCM 15570
TACGAGAAACGCTCGGTCGCGATCAGTTCGAACCTGCACCCCTCCGGGTTCGACGAACTGATGCCCAAGACCTTGGCCACCGCCACCGTCGATCGACTCCTCCACCACGCCCACGTCTGCCAGACCAGCGGTGACTCGGTCCGGTTGACCCAAGCACTCGCCGGCCGGGGGGTGAACCCCTTGGCCTGAACACTCCTGGCCGGTGGTGGCCACAGCCCCCAAAGGGCAGATCTCAAGGCCACCACCGGGCAGAACTCGTGACCGTCACCGGGCAGGTTTCATGACCGCCCCCGGGCAGTTCCTACTGGCCCTTGACAGACGGAGCGATCGCTGGATGGCATCCGGCCGAGAACTGCCCCAGGAAGGTGTCGCAGCTAAGGGGCGATCCTCCCTCACGTGGCTCCCCGCGCTGGACCCTTCGGCCGGTCCCATCCTCGCGACGAAACCTGCGGCCGGTGCCCCTCCCGCGACGGAACCTGCGGCCGGCGCCCTTCCCGCGACGGACTTGATCATCACGCAGGCTGAAAATGTTCCCGCACCTGCTGCAACACGCGCGGGAAGGTTGGCGCATCGCGGCATGGCCGGAAGCATCGCGGGAGGGCACCCGATCGAGAAAACCATCGCGGGAAGGCGCCCGACCGAGAAAACCATCGCAGGATCCCGAACAGTGTCGCCCCGCCGGATCCGGCGACGGTTCAGGACCGACCGGCTACAGTTCCGGACCCGCCAGCGACGGTTCAGGACCGGCCGGCGACAGACCAGATCCGGCAGCGCCCCCTCGGGACCAGCCAGCGACCGTACGCACCAGCCAGCGACCGCTCAGGACCAGCCAGCGACCGCTCAGGACCAGCCAGCGACCGCTCAGGACCAGCCAGCGACGGTTCACCCCACGCAGCGACGGTTCACCCCACGCAGCGACTGGTCACCACGCACAGCGATGACTGCCACGGCCGCTGCAACGATGGAACCCTCGCTGCCCGGGACTCGGCCCCACCGCCGCCGCCGCCCCGACGCGAGGCCCGAGGGCTACCCGCGCTTGGCCCGCTCGGCGGCCAACTTCTTCTGCTGCTCGGCCTGCTGTTCGCGCATTTCATCAAGGTCGAACTTGAAATGAATGACGAAGAAGTACGCCAACCCGACCGCCGCCAACGGCAGATACCAGGGCAGGTTGAACACCAGCAGAGCGGTGATGATCAGCACCACCTCGAAGCCGCGCAGCAGGTTGAAGATCAACCCCGGCGGCAGCGCACCCGCACCGGTGGCGAGCATCGGGGCGCCGTAGTCGACCGGCTTGGCGGTGGTCCACCGGGCCGCACCGAGGATCCCCGCCGCGGCAGTGCACACTGCGGCGACGATACCGGTGAGGGCATCGGGGTAGATGCCGAGGAACGCCGGAATGGTCGCGAGCGCCCAGACCCCGCCGATCACCATCGAGGCCTCGATCGAGGTGGCCTTGATCTGACCGTCGGTGTAGGGCAGGCATCGGGCCAACCCACTGGTCCGGGTGAGCACGCGCAGCCCGTTCTGGATCGGGATCAGCGTCGCGAACAGCGCCAGGCCGGCGATGATCGGCGCGAACCGGCCCAGCCCGAGGGCCGAGGTGGCGTACGGGATGACGATCGTGGCGGCCACCGGGAGCAGCATGCTGGGCTTGCGCAACAGGCGCTGCACGTCCCGGTGGAACAACTGGGCGACCCCGACGCCGCGGCCGCGGGTCGGCCGCACATGGCCGCGCTCCAGGGCCTCGCGTTCCACCACCATGTCGTGGGCCAGCCCGAAGTCCAGGGCGTACATGGCGCCGGCCATGCCCGAGACCAGCGAGCCGCCCGAGGTCAGATGCGTACGCCGGATCGACCCGAGCCGGATCCCGGCCAGGATGGCGGAGATGATCAACAACAGCAGGGCCAGCCCGGCGATGATCACCGCGATCTGGACCTCCTGATTCAGCCCGATCACCACTTGGAACCAGCCGGCGGCGATCCCGACCACCAGCACCAGCGCGGCCACCGCGGCCGCGGAGAACACGAACCCGGCGATCCGGGTGGTCAGCCGGCGTTCGGCGCCCTGCTCGGCAGCGGCGAAGGCGACCAGGCTGGCCGCGGCCAGCCCGCAGGCGGCCGCCCAGGCACCGATCGCGGCCCCGCCGGAGCCGGTCAGCGCAGCCGCCAGGGCCCCGAGGGCGGCCCCGACGACACCGGCGACCACGATGAACAGGATCAGCCGATTGCGCAGCAGCCGGGCCCGATTGATCGGGGCATCCAGCAGCCAGAACCCTTCCGCGGCGGAGGCGACCACCGGCCCGAACAGCCGGGCGACCGAGATCGCCAACGCGGCCACTCCGGCCAGCACCGCCCACGGCACCAGGGTGCGGGCACTGATGCAGGCCCCGGAGGTACACGCGGCGGCGTCGGTCTGCGCGCTGAAGATCGCGGCGATGATCATCGCGCCGAACACGGCGACGGCGAGCACGACCACATAGGTGTCCTGCAGCGCCTCCCACAGGGTCTTGGTGGCGCGCCCGGTCCGCCATTCCTTGATCTGGGCGAGCAATTCCTTGGGGTCGACGGCGCTGGTGTCCACGGTCTCGGTGGACTCGGCGGGCTGTTCGGGGGACATCAACGGGTCCGTTTCCGCTTGCGGCCCTGGGAGGGCGCGGGCTTCTTCTTCGGCTGGTTCTGCTGTGGTTTGGGTTGCGGGGCCGGCGTCGGCGCCTCGGTCTCGGGATCGGCGTCGATCAGGCCGGGGGCCCCGTCGCGTTCGACCTCCTCGCGCCCCTCACCGATGTGCACCACGCGGGTGGCGACGTTCTCCACCAGGTAGGGCTCATGGGAGGCGAATACCACGGCCAGGCCGTCGGCGAGCTCCTGATTCAGCCGGTCGGCGAGCCAGCGTACGCCCTCCACGTCCAGGCGCTGCTCGGGCTCATCGAGCACCAGCAGCTTGCGCGGCCGGACAAAGGCGGTCGCCAGTGCCAATCGGCGGCGCTGCCCCGAGGACAGGGTGCCGGGCAACTGACCCGACTGCGGCACCAGCCGCACCTGATCCAGGATGTCGTCGACCACCCCGTCGGCGTCGGGCACGTTGTGCGCCCGGGCGAGCAGGTCCAGGTGCTCGACCACCGACAGGTCGGGGAAGAAGTCGAGATCGTCGATCACGGTGGCCATATTGCGCCGGATCAGCGGGTCGGTCTCCTTGAGCTTCTGCCCGCACACGTCGATGGTGCCCTCGTCGGGGCGATCGATTCCGACGATGCAGCGCAGCACCGTCGACTTGCCCGCCCCGTTGCGTCCGGTCAGCGCGACCGCCTCTCCGGCGTACACCTGGAGATTGAAGTGATCGACGATGGTGGTCGGTCCGAAGGCTTTCTTCAGTCCGGCCACTTTGAGGGCAGGGGTGCGCTTGGCCATGGCCGGATTCTTTCACGCATGGCCAAGTTGACCGCTGTCGTGACTGTTGTCGGTACGGGCCGCTAGGTTGGAGGTCATGTCGAAGAGCGATCATCGGGCCACGTTGGCCAAACGGCGAGCCGATGTCTCGGCCATGTTCGACGGGGTCGCCGACCGCTACGACCTGATGAACACGGTGATGACCGGCGGAATCGTGGAGTCCTGGCGCCGCGAGGTGGTGGCCGCCCTGGACCCGCGTCCGGGCGAGTTGATCCTCGATCTGGCCGCGGGCACGGGCACCTCCAGCCGGACCTTCGCCGATCGTGGCGCCACCGTGGTCCCCACCGACCTGTCGCTGGGGATGCTCCAGGTCGGCCGCAAGCGGCAGCCGGACCTGCATTTCGTGCACGCCGACGCGCTCTGCCTGCCGTACGCCGACGCCACCTTCGACGCGGTGACCATCTCCTTCGGGCTGCGCAATGTGGAGCACACCCTGGCCGCGCTGCAGGAGATGCACCGGGTGACCCGCCCCGGGGGCCGGCTGGTGATCGCGGAGTTCTCCACCCCGACCAATCCCGTGCTGCGCTTCGGCTACCAGGACGTGGTGCTGAAGGCCCTGCCGGTGCTGGGCCGGGTGCTGTCGTCCAACCCGTCGGCGTACGACTATCTGATCGAATCGATCCGGGCCTGGCCGACCCAGACCGCGCTGGCCGATCTGCTGGTGGACGCGGGCTGGCAGGAGGTTGCCTTTCGCAACCTGACCGGGGGGATCGTGGCGCTGCACCGCGGGAAAGCGTGATGGAGCTGGCCCTGGACGCCTGGGCGGCGCGCACCTGCGCGATGAAGACCTGGAACAACTACTCCCCGCTGGTCGAAATGCCCCAGCCCGATGAGGCGCTCCAGGAGTATTTCGTCGGCGCCAGCGAGTATGTCGCCGGGGTCCAGGACACCGTGCTGGCCGCCGCCGACCTGCGTACCGCCGATCTGCGCCCGCTGCAGGACCGCCCGCCGGCCGAACAGGCCGCCGCCTGTGTGGCGAGCATGGCCACGGGCGTGGAGGTGATCGTGGCCGGCCTGCTCCCCCGCGATCTGCGCGGGCACCGCTCCGGACGCGCCCACCTGTGGCTGCGCGGTGCCGACCGCGCCGACGGCCGCCCGGGCTATCATCCGGTGCTCGCCAAGCGGCACCGGATCCAGGAGCGGCGCCAGTCCTCGCGCACCGGGGGCGCGATCCACAGCCTGCTGGTCAGCGACCTCGCCCGGCCGCTGCCCCGGGACTGCTTCGAGGTGCCCGACCGAGCGGTCCGGACCGGTTCCCGGGAGGGCGACCTGATCCAGCTGGCCCACTACTGGCGGCTGCTGGAGGCTGCGGGCTTCGCCGCCGAGGGTACGCCGCGCGGCGGCATCATCGGCACCGATCAGCCGCTGGGCGACGAGCGGACCGTACTGACCTGGATCGATCTGGACGAACCGATCATCCGGACCTTCTCGCGCAGCGCCGAGGAGGGGTGGGCGATGCGCACGATCCTGCAGCGCTATGACCATGAGCACGGCTTCCGGGTGTTCCTGGCCGAGCAGGCGCTGGCCGGGCAGCCGCAGCCGATCCGGCCGATCCGCAACCGGGAGTGCGACTCCTGCCCGTGGTGGGAGATCTGCCGCACCCAGTTGCCCACCGATGACCTGTCGATCAAGATCGACAAGGCGCCGCTGGATGTCCGCGAGATCTCGGTGCTGCGGTCGCTGGGCGTCCACACGATCACCGACCTGGCCGGGACCGATCTGGAGCGACTGCTGGAGGTGTACCTGCCGGAGGTCGCGCACCGGCCGCGGGCCGAGGAGCGGCTCCGGTTGGCCGCGCACCGGGCCGGCCTGCTGCTGCACGGGGTCGAACTGGAGCGCACCGGCACGGCCCCGATCGCGTTGCCCGAGGCCGAGATCGAGATCGACTTCGACATCGAGACCTCCGCGGAGGACCGGGTCTACCTGTGGGGCTTCTGGGTCCGTCGGCGGCAGCCCGACGGCGGGTTCGAGGCCGGGGAGTATGTGGCCTTCGTCGCCTGGGACGACCTGGCCGACGACTCCGAACTGGCCCTGGCCCGGGCCGCGATGAACTGGCTGCGCGACCTGGTCGACGGCGCCGCCTCGGTGGCCGTCTACCACTACTCCAGCTACGAGAAGGTTCGCCTGGGCCAGCTGGCCGCCGGCCAGGACCCGGCCCTGGTGTGGGCGACCGGATATGCCCGGTCCGGCTTCGTCGACCTGTTCTCGGTGATGCAGGAGCACTTCTTCGGCACCCACGGACTCGGCCTCAAGGTGGTCGCCAAGGAGGCGGCCGGCTTCGAGTGGCGCGACGATGATCCCGGGGGGCTGAACTCCCAGACCTGGTTCAACGAGGCCGTGCACGGGGAGACCGAGGAGGTCCGCAGCACCGCGCGGGCCCGGGTGCTGGCGTACAACGAGGATGATGTGCGGGCCACCCTGGTGCTGCGGGACTGGTTGCGGACCCAGAACTGAGCGTCGGCCGCGGGCTCTCTCGGCGGGCGCGTCGCGCGATGGGAAGCTCAGGGCGGGGGCGTCCTGCGACGGATAGTTCCGGCCGGGGGCGTCCCGCGACGGCGCCCTTCATTCCGGTAGCGAAGCCATGACCGAGCGACTGGTGCAGCAATCGCGCGAACCGGATGGTGTCGCGGGGTACTCGTTTCCGTCGCGGCACGAGGGGAGTTTTCCCCTCGCTCCCCGGCCGGCACTCGCCCCGGCCCGTGACCAGTTTTCAAGCGCCGTCGACGGCGGGCCGAAAGGGTGAGCCACATCGAGGCATGGGCCTCCACGGGTACGGCGGCGTGGCCCACCGAGTCGGGGCGACCCACCGGCGCCCCCCGCGATGGATCCCGTCAACCGGCGACCGCAACCGGTTCACGCATCTGCTGCACCACCCGCGGGTTGTCCGGAGGCGTCGCCGATCGTGATGTCCTGTCGCAGGAGTGACACCGAGGCGTTTTGCTGTCGCGGGAAGCCCAGCCACGGCACTTGCTGTCGCTGGGATGGGCTGCGTACGGTGCTGGCCCCCGCAGGGGCCGCCGCGCCCGAAGCCGTGGCGCCCCGCAGCAGCACCCCTGTCCCGCCCACGCGGAGCCCGCGCAGAGTTCCTCGCCCTCCCGCCACCGAGCCCCCGAGCCCCCGGGCCCCCGGGCCGCAGAGCCGGGGACCGCCCTACCGCCGCTGCCCGCTCAGGTCGTAGGTAACCGCCTGCCCGACCCGGCTGCGCAGGGTCACGGTAATCGCGGTCCCGTCGCGGCGTACCTCGGCCCGGTCCAGGTCGGCCGGGGCGACCCCGAGGTCGGTCTTGGCCCGGGCCACGACACTGGCCAACTGCTCCGGAGCCACCTCGCTCAGCCGCAGCCCCGGCCCGGCGATGCCGTTGTCCCGATCGCAGAGCAGCCGCAGACCGGCGCCGCCCTTGACCCGGCTATTGCGTTCGAAGCGGGGCGCGCAGCGGACGGTGCCGTAGTCGCCGACCGGTTGGAAGAAGGACACATCGGCGACACCGTCGGTGCCCGGGCCGGTGGCGTAGTGCAGCCAGAGCTGGTTCGGTTCGGTGTCCCCGTACGCCCGCTGGTAGTCGGCGAAGGCGGTGGTCAGCGAGGCGGCGCTGTCGATGTCGGGAAGTTCGGCGACCGGCTCGCCGCCCAGGCTGGCCCACTCCTGGCCCTGGTCGGTGCCGCAGGAAATCCCGATCGCGGCGGCTCCGGAGGGGGTGACGTCGAGGGTGGAGACCACGGTGCGGGTCGGGCCGTAGGTTGTCTGGCAGTATGCCCGGCCGCGCTGGTGCTCGGCGAAGAACTGATCCAGCGGCACCTCGTCCACGCTGAGGCTCCCGAAGCCGGCGTTGACCGCCTGTCCGGCCGCGGTGCCGTCGTCGAGGTAGAAGTACTCCAGTCGGCCATCGGGTTTGGCGATGGTGGCGCGGCCCCCGAACTCGGCCAGCCAGAACCCGGCGACCTTGTCCCCCGGCTGCATGCCCGCACTCAGTTTCGCTCGCAGCTGCGCGGGGTCGGCCGGCAGGCCGGAGCGTACGCCGGTCCCCGACGCGCTCGACCCCGAGCCGTCCGAAGCGGATCCGGCCGAGTCGGCACCGGCACTGCAGCCGGTCAGCAGAAGTGCGGCGGCGAGAAACCCGGCGGCAGAGCGGGCCGGGCGGCGGGCGGCGCGGTGTCGGAGCATGCCCCCGACCCTAGCCGCCGGTGACCAGCGACCGGATCCGCTGATCCAGCGCCCGCCGGTCCGTACGCCCGATCGGGACCTCGAGCACCGACAGGCCCTCGACCGGCCGGGCCAGCGCGTACGCCACCTCCGCCGAGGTCGCGGCCCGCTGGTACGCCACCCCGTACCCGGCGCACACCGCCGCCAGATCCGCGCCGTGGGGGGTCGCGAAGACCCGCTCGAAACTGGCGGCGTACTCCGGCGCCCCCTGCTCCAGGGTCGCGAAGATCGAGCCACCGTCGTCGTTGGCGACCACGATCCGCAGATCCGGGCGGGGCTCCCCCGGTCCGATCAGCAGTCCCCCGGCCTCGTGCAGGAAGGTCACATCGCCGACCAGGGCAGTCACCGGCCGCTGCGCGGCCAGCGCGATCCCGGCCGCGGTGGAGACAGTGCCGTCGATCCCGGCCAGGCCGCGATTGGCGTAGGTCACCACCGGCTCAGCCGGCACCGGCGCCAGGTCGAGGTCGCGGATCGGATTGGACGACCCCGCGACCAGGACGCCGTCATGACCGGCCACCGACTCCTGCACCGCCGCGGCGAGGCTCGGCCCGGTCAGCCCGCCACCGAGCGCCTGATCCAGCCGTCCGCTCAGTTCGGCATCGGCCTCGGTCCAGGCCCGCCGCCAGTTCCGGTCGAACGGAATCTGCACCGCATCCACCACCCGGTGCACCCGGCGTCCCGGCGCGGCCCAGCGGGCCCGATCGGAGACCACGATGATCTCCAGATCGGGCCGGGACAGCAGCGCACTGACCGGCCGCGACAGGGTCGGATGCCCGAACACGACCACCCGGTCGATCCGTTGCCCGAGGTCGGTCTCCAGCAGCAGCCGGCCGGTCCGCAGCGCGGCGCCGTGCCGGGCGTTGCTGGAGGGCTCGGCGATCAGCGGGACCCCGACGGCGCCCTCGGTGGCCGCAGCCCCGGCGGCGACCGAGGCGTCGCCGGCGATCAGCAGCGTGTGCGGCCCGGGTTCCAGCACGACCGGGTCGGGGACCAGCCGGCGCGGCGCGAGAACGGTCGCCGGCACGTGCGGCCAGGGCGCCCGGTCGGGCACCAGCGGCGGGGTGAAGGCACAGTTCAGCTGGCCCGGCCCCGGGTCGTCGGTCCGGGTCCCGTCGATCAGGCCGAGCAGCCGGGTCACCTGGTAGTGCCAGTCGGCCTGGGTCCCCTCGGCCGAGGCGACCTGGCCGAACCCGCGCAGGAAATCCCCGAAGATGCCGTGCTGCCGGGTGGTCTGGTTCGCCCCGGACTCCAGCAACGGAACCGGCCGGTCGGCCGACAGCACCAGCAGCCGGATGCCGCTGTGGTGGGCCTCCATCACCGCCGGCAGCAGGTTCCCCACCGCGGTTCCGGAGGTGGTCACCACCGGCACCACCCGCCCGGACGCCTTGGCCAGGCCCAGGGCCAGGAACCCCGCGGACCGTTCGTCGATGCGTACGTGCAGTCGGAGGCGCTCGCCGTGGGCCGCCTCGGCCAGGGCGTACGCCAGCGGCGCCGACCGGGATCCCGGCGCCAGCACCGCCTCCGCCACGCCGGCCCCGAGCAGGCTCTCCACGATCGTGCGGGCGCACTCGGTCGCGCTCATCCGGCGGTCTCCTCCCGGCGGCGCAGCCACCACTGATGGGTCGCCGCGTCGGCCCGGCAGCGCTGCAGCGCGGCCTGGTCCACCTCGACCGGGCCCACCGCGATCTGCCCGTCGACCGCGCGCAGCGGCCGCGCCACCACATCGTCGGTGAGCAGGGCCCCGGTGTTCAGCCCGCAGGCGTACGGCAACTCCGGCAGCGCCGCGGCCAGCGCTACCCCGGCGGCCAGCCCGACCGAGGTCTCCAGAGCGCTGGAGACGACCACCGGCAGACCGAGGTCCTCGGCCAGCTCCAGGCAGCGCCGGACCCCGCCCAGCGGCTGCACCTTCAGCACCGCCACATCGGCCGCGGCCAGTTCCTTCACCCGCTGCGGATCCTCCGCCCGCCGGATCGATTCGTCGGCCGCGATCGGTACGCTCACCCCGGCCCGCAGCAGGCGGCGGCGCAGTTCGGCCAACTCCTCGACGGTGCCGACCGGCTGTTCGGCGTACTCCAGGTCGTACTTGGTCAGTACGCGCAGGTGCCGCTCGGCGGTGTCCACGTCCCAGGCCCCGTTCACATCCACCCGCAGCCGCCCGCCGGGCCCCAGGCCGTCGCGGACCGCTTCGATCCGGGCCAGGTCGGCGGCGAAATCCTCCCGCGGATCGGCCACCTTGATCTTCGCGGTCCGGCACCCGGAGTCGGCGGCCAGTTGCCGGGCCTGCTCGGGCGGGAGGATCGGGATGGTGACATTGACCGGCACCGTCGCGCGCACCGGTGCGGGGAAGCCCAGCTCGGCCGCCTCCCGGGCCGCGGCCAGCCAGGGCCGCAGTTCGGGACCGGAGTAGTCGAGGAAGGGCGACCATTCCGCCCAACCCGCCGGGCCCTGCCAGAGCATTCCCTGCCGGACCTCGATGCCCCGGAACCTGGTTCTCAGCGGGATCGCGTACGTGGTGGTCATCCCGGTCAGCCTAGCGGGCACAGCCCCTATGCTGGGCCGGTGCCTGCGCTGAGTCTGCTCCCTGCCACCGACCCGGGACTGCCCGGGGCGCTGCGCCGCGCCCTGCGGGCGGACTTCGTGCTGGCCCCGCTGCCGCCGCAGCCCGACCCGGTGGTGGCGATGCTGCAGCCGCAGTACCCGGTCACCGAGCCGGACGCTGCCCTGATCGTGGCCACCTCCGGCTCCACCGGTACGCCCAAGGGCGTCGTGCTCAGTGCCGAGGCGATCACCGCCGGGGTGCATGCCACCCACACCGCGCTCGGCGGGCCGGGCCACTGGACCCTGGCCGTGCCGGCGCACTATGTCGCCGGGATCATGGTGATCGCCCGGACCTTGGTCGCCGAGACTGCCCTGCTGCGGGTGGATGCGCACCTGAGCGCCCGCCCCGACCTGCCGGCCGGCCGCAACTACCTCTCCCTGGTGCCGACCCAGTTGGTGCGGGCGCTGACCGAGCCGGCCACCACCGCCTGGCTGGCCGGCTTCGACGCGATCCTGGTCGGCGGCGCCGCGCTGGCCCCGGCGGTGCGGGCGGCCGCGACGGCGGCCGGGCTGCGGATCGTCACCACCTACGGCTCCAGCGAGACCAGCGGCGGGTGTGTCTATGACGGCATCCCGTTGCCCGGGGTCGAGGTCACCCTGGCCGGGCAGCCCGCCGGGGCCGCGACGGCCGAGCCGGGGCGGATCGACCTGGCCGGCCCGATGATCTTCGCCGGGTACCGGCTGCAGCCCGAGCTGACCGCCGAGGCGCTGATCGCCCCGCACCGGCTGCACACCCAGGACCGGGGCGCCTGGGTCGACGGCCGGCTGCAGATCCTGGGTCGGGTCGACGACGTGGTGATCTCCGGTGGGGTGAACGTCGACCTGGCCGCGGTGGAACGCGCCGTCCGGGAGGTGCTGCCGGAGGCGGTGGTGATCGGCGTACCGGATGCGGAGTGGGGCACCCGGGTGGTGCTCGCCGCGGTCGACCCGCCGCCGCTGCGCGAACTGCAGGAGCGGTTGACCGGCCTGGAACCGGCCGCCCTGCCGCGCCGGGTGCTCGCGGTGGCCCGGATGCCGCTGACCAGCAGCGGCAAGGTGGATCGTCAACAACTGATCGCGCACGCACAGGAGGTTTCGTGAGCTTCGCCGACTGGGTCGAAGGGGCCCGCCCGCGGACGTTGCCGGCCGCCCTGTCCCCGGTGCTGGCCGGGTCGGGGATCGCCTGGTTCGAGGGGCGGTTCTCCCTCGGGATGGGCCTGCTCGCCTTCGGGGTCGCCCTCGCGCTGCAGATCGGGGTGAACTTCGCCAACGACTATTCCGACGGGATCCGCGGCACCGATGCGGACCGGGTGGGCCCGATGCGGCTGGTCGGGTCCGGGGCGGCCAGCCCGGCGGCGGTCAAGCGGGCCGCGTTCGTCTGTTTCGGGATCGCGGGCCTGTTCGGGCTGGCCCTGGTGATCTGGTCCCAGCACTGGTGGCTGCTGGCGGTCGGGGTGGCCTGTGTCCTGGCGGCTTGGTTCTACACCGGCGGCAAGCACCCCTACGGCTACCTGGGCCTGGGTGAGTTGTTCGTGTTCGTCTTCTTCGGGCTGGTCGCGGTGTGCGGCACGGCGTACGTGATGCTGGACCGGGTCCCGCTGAGCGCGGTCTTCGCCGCCTGCGCGATCGGTTTCCTGGCCTGCATGATTCTGGTCACCAACAATCTGCGCGACATCGACGGCGACCGGGAATCCGGCAAGCGGACGCTGGCGACCAAGCTCGGCGACCGGGGCACGCGGATCTTCTTCGGGGTGCTGATCGCGGCTACCGCAGCCAGCGTGGTGGCGGTGGCGCTCACCACGACCCCGTGGGCGCTGCTGGGTCTCGCCTTCGTGCCGGTGGCCGCGCCGAGTGCCCTGGCGCTGTTTCGTGGGGCGCGCGGTCCGGCCCTGATCGCCACCCTCAAAGCGACCGGAATTGCCGAGTTGGTCTGTGCTGCGGGACTGTTCGCAGGGCTGATCCTCGGCGCGTAAAATGAGTGCATGTTGCGGGTAGCTCTCATCGTCATTGTGGTCGCCATCACGATCTACTGCATCGTGGAAGTTGCTCAGGCCCGGCCCGCCGAGGTGCGCCGTGCCCCCCGCTGGCTGTGGGCCGCGGCCTGCATCCTGCTGCCCGGCGTCGGTGCGCTGGCCTGGTTGACACTGGGCCGCCCGAACGCCGAATCCCGCCACGCGGCGATCGCCGAGGAGTTCCCGATCGCCCCCGACGACGATCCGGACTACCTGCGCAAACTGCATCCCTGACCGCAGGCATTTCTGACCGGCGGACCTTCCTGAGCCCCCGGCCCGCACCCGAAACCACACGCAGGTGGCACCCCGCTCCGGGGTGCCACCTGCGTCCGGTTCGGCGCCGTGGTGTGCTCAGGCAATGGTGTGCTGAGACGTGGTGCGCTCAGGCGGTGGTGCCGTCGACGGTGGCACCGCGGGCCGGGCGTGCACCGTCCCGCTCGCCCCCGGTGTACTTGCTCAGGATCTGGGTCAGGTCGACCCCGGTGGTGTTCTTGAGCAGTTCGACGGTCTCGACGATGTTTCCGGTCACCTGCTTGGGCAGGGCGCCGGCGCCGTCGGTGGAGACCACGGTGAGCTTGTCGATCGCGCTGATCGGGGCGGCGACCTTCTCGGCCACCTCCGGCAGCACGTGGACCAGCATTTCCAGCACGGCGGCGTCGTTGTACCGGGCGTACGCGTCGGCCTTCTTGTTCATCGCCTCCGCCTCGGCCTCACCCTTGGCGAGGATGGACGCGGCCTCCGCCTCGCCCTCGGCGCGCACCGCGTCGGCTTCGGCGATTCGGCGGGCCTTCTCCGCCTCACCGCGCTTGGCGCCCTCGATCGCCTCGGCCTCGGCCAACGCCGAGCGGCGCGACTGCTCGCCGACACCGGAGAGCCGGTCGCGTTCGGCGCTCGCCTCGGCGGCCGCGATCGCCGCGGCCTTGTCGGCGTCGGCCTTGCGGATCGCGGCGGTACGCGAGGCCTCGGCCTCGGTCTCCACCCGATAGCGCTCGGCGTCGGCCGGCTTGCGGACGGTGGTGTCCAACTCGCGTTCCTTCAGCGCGGCCTGGCGTACGGCCACCTTCTCCTGCTCGGCGAGGATCGCCTGGTCGCGGTCGGCCTGGGCCAGCGGACCGGCGGCGTCGGCCTGCGCCTGGGCCGCATCGGTCTCGGCCTTGATCTCGGAGTTCTTCAGGTTCAGCGACCGCTCGGCGATCGCCACCTGGGTCTCGGCGGCGATCCGGGCCTGCTCGGCCTCCTGGTGGGCATTGGCCTCGGCGATCGCGGCCGCCTGGCCGACCCGGGCGGCCTCGGGGCGCCCCAGATCGGACAGGTAGGACCCGTCGTCGGTGATGTCCTGGATCTGGAAGGTGTCCAGGACCAGGCCCTGCCCGGTCAGCGAGGACTCCGACTCATCGGCGACCCGCTGGGCGAAGGCGGCCCGGTCCCGGATGATCTGCTCGACGGTCAGCCCGCCGACGATGGAGCGCAGCGAGCCGGCCAGAGTTTCCTGGGTGAAGGTCTCGATCTCCTCCTGCTGGTTCAGGAAGCGCTGGGCGGCGGCCCGGATGGAGTCCTCGGAGCCGCCGACCTTGACCACCGCGACCCCGTCGAGGTTGAGCCGGATGCCCTGGGCGGAGACCGCGGACCGGATCTGCACCATGATCCGGCTGGAGGACAGGCTGAGGGTGTCTGAACGTTGCACCACCGGCATCACGAAGGCGCCCCCGCCGATGACGACTTTCTGCCCGGACAGGTCCATCGACATCTCACCGGTCTCGGGGTTGAGCACCTGCTTGCCGCGGCGACCGGTGACGATGAGCGCCTCATTGGGCTTGGCGACCTTGTAGCGGCTGGCCACGAACGCGACGATCACCACCAGCAGGACGACGGCGCCGACTATCGGGACGATCAACATGGAGTCTCCTTCACCTTGGTATCTACCTGATTCACTTCTGGTTCCCCGCTGTTCACTCGGGTTCCTCGGGGTGCTCGCGGGGGTAGGGCGCGATCCCGGGATCCGGCGCCGGCGGGGTCAGCGGCTCGCCGTGCTTCACCCGGACCGCGGTGGGCGAGAGCACCGCCACCACCTCGATCAGCGTCCCGGCCCGGATCGGTTCGGCGGCCTTCGCGTTCAGCCGGGTCGGGTGACCGCCTCGCGACACCGTGACCACCCCGTACCCGTCGGCGGGAATGTCCTCGATCACTCGGCCGGTGCGGCCGAGCAGATCAGCGGTCCGCACCGGGTCTCCACCACCGGCCCGCTTCAGTTGGCGCAGCGCCAGGGCGGTCAGGATCCCCAGGCTCAGCCCGCACACCAGCGCGATCACCCAGGCCACCGGGCCGGCCACGCCCAGCGCCAGCCCGATCGCGCCACCGAAGCCCATCGCGCCCAGAAAGGCCGCGATCGCCGCGGTGGAGAGGAACTCCCCGCCGAAATCGATGTGGAGGGCCTCGAACACATCGCCGAGCAGCAGGGACAGGACGAAAAAGCCCAGCCCGATGCCGCCGAGCACGAGGAAGAGGGTCATGGCGCCTTTCTGGTGTCCGACCACGTATCCGGCTGGAGTGTAGCCGCCGCGGCGGTCAGTTCAGCGTGCGCTGGTTGGCGTACCCGAGTTCACTGAAGTGGTTCAGGTCCGCCTCCGGCGTGGTCGTCCCGTCGACCAGGACGGTCATCAGGGTGTCGCCCTGCAGCACCCACATCACCCCGAGATGGACCGGTTGCGCCGGCCGGACCACGACGTGTATCGCCAACCGGCGATCGCCCAGCCGCTCCGCTTCCAGGGGGTACGCCGTGGCGGGGGTCCGCTCCCCGGCGTCGTTCATGGTGAACGCCCGACAGGTGCTGGCCAGTTGCTGCAGGTCGGCCACCGGGGTGGCGCCGGGCTCCAGGTATTCGATCCACTGCTGCACCGTGACGCCCGCGCGCCGGTAGGTGACCGTGGCTCCCCGCGGGCCGGTGCCACGGCCGAGCACCTGATCGACCAGGGGCTGACAGGCAGCGGGCTCGATCACCGTCGACAGGGGCTCGCGCGCTTCGTGCACCTGTTCCCAGCCGGGCACCTGATCGGGGCGGATCAGTCCTCGGGCCACCTGGTCGAGCCGCGGATCGGCGCTGCCCCCGGTGGGCGTTGTGCCGGTGTGCGTTGGACCGAGGGGTGTTGCGCCGGTGGGTGTTGCGCCGGGGCTGCCCGCGGAGGTGGCCCCCGGCGCGGCCGGGGCGAGATCCTGGGATTCCGGGGCGGGGGCGGCCGCACACGAGCCGAGCAGGGTCGCCAGCAGGCTCGTCGCCACGACGAGTGCTGCCCGCTGCGGTTTCGGAACCATCCCACCTCTGCCTTCGGCGCCGCGGATTCGGCGCCCCCGGCACAGTAGTGGGTTCGACGGGCTGCCCCCAGACCTGTGCCCTGATTGTTACCGTCTCTATTCCTGACAGTTTCTAACAGTGTTACTGTTAGTGTCATGAGCGACAGCACCACCCGAACCCTCGACGAGTTCGTCACCGCGATCGGTGCCGGGCTGGACGAGCTCGGCATCCCCGGCCCGCGCCCGGACCGGCGCACGGTCCGCTACTACGCGACCGCCGGCCTGGTCGACCGCCCCCGGCTGGCCGGCCGGGAGGCCCGCTACGACGAACATCAGCTCTGGCAGGTGCTCGCGCTGAAACGGTTGCAGGCCGAGGGCGTACGCCTGGGCGCGATCGCGGATCGGCTGGCCGGACGCGACACCGCCGCCCTGACCGCACTGGCCCGCGGGGACGGCATCCCCGCCGCCGGCCCGCCGGTCGCCACCGATCCGCACCCCGGCCCCGACGGAACCTCGCAGCTGCCGGCGGCCGTCACCCAGGTACGCATCCCGCTGGCCCCCGGCGTCGCCCTGGTGGTCGACCGGGACGGCACCACCGACCCGATCAATCCGACCGAAGCGGCCGCGCTGACCCGCGCCGCCGCCCCTCTGCTCACCCTGCTCACCAGCCTCGGACTCCGGAAGGACCCACGATGATCATCAGCCGGCTACCGCTTCCCGATCCGCCCCGCACCGCCGAGCCGTGGGGCCTGCGCGCCGAGGACGGCCCGCTCCCGCTGTCCGCCACCGCCCTCGCCGGCACCGTCACCGGCCTGTCGGCCGGACTCACCCTGACCCAGTCCTTCCGTAACGACCGCGCCGTGCCGATCGAGGTGAGCTACACCTTCCCGCTCCCCGACCGGTTCGCCGTCACCGGGCTGACCGCGGTGCTGGGCGGGCGTAAGGTCACCGGGGTGCTGCGCGAGCGCGACGCCGCCCGCCGGGCGTACGCCGAGGCGATGGACCGCGGGGAGCGCACCGCCCTGGTCGAACAGGACGGCGAGGACATGTTCACCATGCAGGTCGGCAACCTGCTGCCCGGCGAGGAGGCCACGGTGCGATTGGAGCTCGCCGGACAGCTGGCGATCGACGACGGCCGGGCCACCCTGCGCGTCCCGTTGGTGGTGGCCGAGCGCTACCGGGCCACGGTGACCCTGCCGCGAATGACCGACGACGATGACCGGCCGCGCCTGGATGTCGATATCCGGGTCCGCCCGGCCGGGCTCGATCCGGCCGAGCTGGCGGTGGCCGGAGACCTGATCGCCACCCCGGACGAGGACGGGATCCGGCTCACCGTCCCGCCCGGGACCCGGCTGCACCACGACCTGATCCTGCGTCTGGGCCTGGCTCCGCAGCAGTCCCGGGCCGGTGCGGTGCTGGCCGCCGACGCCGATGACCCGACCACCGGAACCTGGCAGGTGACGGTGACCCCGGATGCCACCGTGCCGTCCCGGCGCCGGTCGGTGGTGCTGGTCCTGGACCGGTCCGGCTCGATGGGGGGCTGGAAGATCGTCGCTGCCCGCCGGGCCGCTGCGCGGATCGTCGATTCGCTGGGCGCGCACGACGAGTTTGCGGTGCTCGCCTTCGATCACCTGCTGGAGCCCCAGCCCGGAACCACGGGCCTGAAACCGGCCACCGACGCGAACCGGTTCGCGGCCACCCGCTGGCTGTCCGCCCTGGAGTCCCGCGGCGGGACCGAAATGCAGGCGCCGCTGGCGGCGGCGGCCGACCTGCTCCGCGAGGCCACCGGCGAGCCGACGCTGGTGCTGGTCACCGACGGCCAGGTCGGGCACGAGGCACGGATCCTGCAGGAGGTCCGCGACCGGCTGCGGGGGACCCGGATCTTCACCCTGGGCATCGACCGGGCGGTCAATGAGGCCTTCCTGCGCCGGCTGGCCGCCGCCGGTGGCGGCCGCTGCGACCTGGTGGAATCGGAGGAGGAACTCGACCGGGTGCTCACCGCCCTGCATCGACGGATCGCCGCACCGCAGTTGGAGGGGCTCACCGTCGCGCTCACCGGGCTCACCCTGGAGCGCGGCGCCAGTACGCCCGCCCTGGCCGATCTGTTCCCCGCCGGCCCAGCGGTACTCACCGGGCGGTGGAGTGCCCCCGAGCCGGTGGACCCGGCCACCGTGGGGGTCCGCGTCCTCGGACAGGACCCGGCCGGGGACCTGATCGAGCTGCCGGCGCCGGTCACGGTGCGGACCGATGCCGTGCTGCGGACCAGTTGGGCCCGGCGTCGGGTCCGCGATCTGGAGGACGAGCTGGCCGCCGGCGGGCCGGTGCAGCCCGATGAGATCACCACCTTCGCGCTGGCGCACGGGGTGCTGTGTGCCACTACGGCGTGGCTCGCGATCGGCCCCGGCGGGGTCGAGGGGACCGCTCAGCCGGTGCAGCAGCGGGTGGAGATCGCCGACGGCTGGGCCACGCCGGGGGCTGCCGTCCGTGGGGTGATGCCCGCGGCCGCGCCGATGACGGCCTACAGTGCCGCGCCGATGGCGTCCTTCGATGCGGCCGCGCCGGCACCGGCCCCGGCGTCGCGGCGCAGTCTGCGGGACCGGCTACTGGGTCGGCGGGGTACGCCGCACACGATGGCGTTCCAGACCGCGGAGTTCACCGCCGCCGAACCGCTGGGCAAGGAGGCTGTGGACCTGGCCCCGTTCGCACCCCGGGTCCGTGACCTGCTGGACCGCGCCGCGGCCCCCGACCGGCGCTGGGCCCGGGAACTGCGCGAGCTGATCGAGGATCTGCGGTCGGTGCAGGCCCCCGAGCAGCTGCTGACGGCGCTGTCGGCCCTGAGCGAGGACCGCGCGGCGACCGCAAGCGTACGCGAGGCGTGGCGGGAGGTCACCGGGCAGACCCTCTGACCTGCCGAGTCCCGATGACCTGCGAGTGCGGTGACCGGCCCGGTCAGGGCCGGATCACTGCTCGACGGGCTTGCCCGCCTCGATCCACGCGACGGTGCCGCCGGCGACGTTGACCGCCTGGACCCCGTGCTGGGCGGCGAACTCGGCGGCCTGCTGGCTGCGCCCGCCCATCTTGCAGATGAAGTAGACCGGCTGATCGGTCGGGAGTTCGTCGACATGCTGCGGGACCGTCGCCAGCGGGACCAGCTTGGCGCCGGGCACCCGGCCCTCGGCGTACTCGTCGGGTTCCCGCACGTCGATCAGGACCGCACCGGGCAACTTCTCGGCCAGGCCGGCCACATCAATGATCTGAATCGTCACGCAGCCGATGATAGGTCGTCAATGCCGCCGGTGGGGATTGTCCGGCCAGTGCAATTCTTCCTCGGCCTCGGGCTCCTCCCCCTCCCCGGGCGGCAGCCGCAGCGCATTGGGTTCGTCGTTCATCCGTAGCAGGCCGAAGGCGATGAACGGCAGGTAGGTGAACACGGTGATCAGCCGTTGCCACACCCCGATCAGCCGGAACAGGCTGTCCTGCGCCTCGTGCGAGGAGCCGCCCAGCATCATGAACGCGCCGAGGGCGAGCACGAAGCAGGCGGCGTACACACCCGCTTCCCAGTACCGGCGCAGCAGCAGGGCCAGGATCGCCAGGGTGATCACGGCCAGGAACAGGCAGGCATAGCCGAGGTAACCGGCCATGCTGTGCAGGCCGGTGGTGTTGGCCGCGGGATTCATCGGGTCGTAGGTGAACACCGCCATCCCGATCACCCCCAGGCCGTAGCCGCTGAGCAGAACCCGCAGGACATTGGCCGCCCGGGGGCTGGCCGTATGCAGATACAGCGGCCCCAGATTGGCCAGCACGATCACCCCGACCCCGAAGATCCCGGTCCACAGCCGGTAGGCCACGTCGACCGGACTGGCGGGGGTCATCAGCGTACTGGTGGGCACCGTCTGCGGGTCGTACCCGCTGAAGGAGTACGCCATGATGTTGGGCACCAGCAGATCGGCAAGCAGCCAGAACGACAGCACCGCCCACGCCAGTGCCGTCGTGCGCCAGCGTTTCACCAACGACATCTGTTCCCCCCGGAGCCGGCTGCAGGCCGTCACCCTGCAGTCGACTCGAGTCTAGTGAGCCCGCCATACCCTCGCGAATGTGCATGCGGCCACCGGGATCCCTAGGATCGGCGCCATGAGCCGACTGCCCCAGATCACGCTGGCCGCTGCCGCGCTGCTCCTGGTCACCGCCTGCAGTGCCGGTGGTGTGGATGAGCCGGGCACCGCCGGATCCGCGCCGCCGCTGACCACCCCCAAAGCCGGATCGTGCACCCTGCCGGAGCCGGCCACCGGGACGGTGACCAAGCCGCAGCAGGAGACCTCCTTCGCCAAGGGCCGCGCCACGGTCAACTTCACCGATGAGTCCGGCCAGCACTGCCTCGAACTCCAGGTGAACGAGCAGTTGCCGAACCTGATCGACGCGGAGAAGTTGCAACTCAACTACACCGACGGGGAGGGCCTCGGCTTCGAGGTCAGCTCCTTCGTCAACGACTGGGCCAACGGCGGCGCCTCGACCCGGGTCGAGCTCAACGGCCAGACCTACGCCGACCCGTTCCAGCGCCAGTGCCGGATCACGGTGACCAAGGCCGATACCACCGGGGTCGCCGCCCGGGTGTCCTGCACCGACGTGCCGCTGTTGGAGGACACCTCCGGCAAGACGGTCAGCGTGGAGGCGGTCGTGGAGGCCAGCGCCTGACCGGGTCGCCGGTGGGGTGATACTGGAACCATGTCCCACAACGAACCCACCGGGTACGCCCACGACCCGTACGCGCCGGGCGCCCGGCCGGTGCCGCCCCCGGGATACGGACACCTCGGCCCGGCTCCCGGTCCCGCGCCGTACGCCCCACCCCAGGGCTACCAGCAGGCCTCGCCGTACGGTCCGCAGCAGGGTTACCAGTCGCCGTACGGGCCGCCGGTGCCGGGCCAGGTGGTCCTGCAGCCGGTCTACGTCGGCGTTCCGGCGAAGTCCTGGACGGTCGCCCTGGTGCTCTGCCTGCTGCTCGGTGTCTTCGGCGCGCACCGGTTCTACACCGGACACGTCGGGCTCGGCGTGCTGTACCTGTTCACCGGGGGCCTGTTCGGGATCGGCGCCCTGGTCGACCTGATTCTGATCATCGTCGACAACTACCGCGACTCCCACGGCCGTCCGCTGCAGCACTGAGCGGACCGGCCGAGGGGTGGCTCAGCCGCGGGCGTCGCGGAAGATCTGGTCCAGCATCGCCTCGGTGAGCCGCCCGGTGAAGGTGTTGTGCTGGGACACGTGGTAGCACCCCAGGCAGCGGATCGTACGCCCGTCGGGCGTCCCGAACTCGGTGACCGCGCCATGGGTGAAGTGGACCCGGGGCCGCGGCACCGACCAGCCCATCCGGGTAGCGGTGGCGTGCGCGGTCTGCCAGGCCATCGACCCGAGCGCCACGATCGCGGTGACGTGCGGCAGCAGGACCAGTTCGCGATCCAGCCAGTGTCCGCAGGTCGCCTTCTCCTCCGGGGTGGGGGCGTTCTTCGGCGGCGCACAGTGCACCGGGGCGACCATGCGTACGCCGTGCAGTGCCTGGCCGTCATCGGCGGCGGTGGCGGTGGGTTGCTCGGCGTACCCGGTCCGGTACAGCGACGCGAACAGCCAGTCCCCGGACTTGTCGCCGGTGAACATCCGCCCCGTCCGGTTGCCCCCGTGGGCCGCCGGAGCCAGGCCCAGAATCAGCAGCCAGGGATCGGGATCACCGAACGAGGGCACCGGCCGGCCCCAGTAGGGCTGATCGGCGAACGCGGCCCGCTTCTCCACCGCGACCTGCTCGCGCCAGGCCACCAGCCGCGGACAGGCCCGGCAGACACTGACCCGGGCATCGAACTCGGCCAACGTGTCGGCCGCGGCGGCCAACCGGGCGACCTCGGCCGCATTGTGCGCCACCGGAGTCCGCGCGGTCGCCGGGTCCCCGGGCCAGCCGGCCCCCGGCGGGACGGGTGAGGGAAAGTCCACCACAGCAACCCCTTATCCTGATTACTATGACCAACGATTTCGGCAACGTTGCCGATGAACTCGACATTATCCGTGCCACCCACGTGTACGCCCTGGGGCTGGACCGCTTCGATCCGCAGTTGACGATCCGGGCCTTTGCCGAGGATGCGGTCTGGGACGCCACCCCGGTCGGGCTGACCAGGTACTCCGGACGCGAAGAACTGCTGGACTTCTTCACCCGGGACGCCGCCGCGGTCGACAAGCAGTTCCACATCATCACCAACCACTTCATCACCTTCGATTCCGCCGACACCGCGCACGGCACCAACTACGTCTACTCCGAGGCGGAAATGGCCAGCGGCGCCACGATCAAGGCGATCGCCCTGAACGAGGACACCTACACCCGGGGCCCGCAGGGCTGGGTGATCCAGTCCCGCTACATCACGGCCCTGACCACCCCGGATATGGCCGGGTTCGACGCCTGAGGCTCAGCCTTCTTCGGCGGCCACCTCGGCGGGCGCCTCGATCGGCTCCTTGGCCAGCGGCCACAGCCCGAAGAAGTCGCCGAAGAAGGCGAGCAGCGGGAAGGTCATCGCCAGCAGGGCGTTGGCCAGCCACAGTTCGGCGGTGAAGTCATTGGCCGGCCCACCCGGCAGGGCACCGCTGAGCGCCGGCATCATCGCGGTGTACAGCAGCGCCAGCAGCTTGCCGACGATCGCGGAGGCGATCGCGGACAGCAGACCCTTCAGCGGCTGGTTGAACTTCGCGAACACCGAGCCGCCGAGCATGTTGAGCATCACGATCGACCCGAACAGGAACGGGATCGACACCTGCACCATGAACACCGGCGCCGGCATGCCGAACACCGAGGTGCCCAGCCAGAACACGAACCAGCCGATCACGAAGCACAGCACGGTCCAGACCAGGCCGAGCAGCGGCTGGGAGCGCAGCGCCTTGGCGTTGGTCAGCGGCCAGACGTCGAAGTTCAGGAACAGGAACAGCACCGACAACGCGGTGACCATCACCACGACCACGTCCCAGGCATTCAGCAGGCCGCCGGGATCCAGACCCGGCTGGTAGAACGGCGCGCCGGCGGCGAAGGAGAAGTTGAAGAAGACCTGGAAGATGATCGCGTTGATCACGTACGCGCTCACCCACATCACAACCCCGCCGAGGAACTTGTTCTTGATCAGGTTGAACGGCCAGCCCCCGAACGCGATGGCCAGGAAGAACATCACCGGCACCGAGGTGATGATGGTCATCACCGCCATCGGGATCGGCTGGGCGGCACCGCCGCCGCGCCACAGCCAGTGCACGACGGTGACGATGGCGGCCGCGATCACGGCCAGGCCCAGATAGCTCAGGCCCTTGACCGGCTGCTTCAACCGGCCGATCGCCGCCGGAACCTCACCGTGCCAGAACGCGCCGGTGAGGATCGCGAACGGGATCGCCCCCATGATCGCGAAGGAGGCCCATCCCATGAACAGGTCGACCCCGAGAGCCAGGATCGCCAGCCAACTGATCGCGATGATGATCACCGTGGCCACGATGCCGAGTACTGGTTGTTTCACTGCTCCCCCAACCCGCCGACACCTTTGCCGACTTGTGTCCGCCCCGGGCCTCCCGCGGAGCTGTTACCCCGAGCCTAGGCCGACCGGATCGCCGGCGCCGGGCTTCGCAGCAGCGCCTCATAACAGATTTGTTGCCGTATTGGGTCCCGTCCTGATTGGCAAAACAGATGCGAACCAAATATCTTAGTAGTAAGCTTCTTTTGAGCGTCGACACTTCGGAGGACCATGACCAGACGGAAGAGCGAACGGCCGGACAACGTGGACGACATCATCAATACCTGGGCCACGATCCGCCCCGAGTTGGACGTGTCGGCGATGCAGGTTTTCGGCCGGTTGCACCGCAGCTTCCTGCTGTACCGCGAGCAGATTTCCGCCCGGTTCGAGGAGTTGGGGACCAATGTCGCCGGCTTCGACGTGATGGCGGCGCTGCGCCGCGCCCCCGAGATGAAGATGAGCGCCGGCGATCTGGCCCAGCAGACCCTGGTGACCACCGGCGGCCTGACCCTGCGGGTCCGCAAGCTCGAGGCCGCGGGGCTGGTGAGCCGGACCCGGGACGCGACCGACAACCGGGTGGTCCATGTCCAACTGACCGAAGCCGGCCGGGAACTGCTGGACAAGGTGGCCGACGAGCACTTCACCAACCTGTCCCGGATGCTCGACGGGCTGGATGCCAGGACCAAGGAGTCGCTGGCCGATCAGTTGTCGCTGCTGGAGGGGTCGCTGCGGCGCGCCGCCCCCGGGTTGGAGCCCCGGGAGTCCTGAGCCGCCCGGGGCAGCGCCGCGCGGGCGTGGTCAGGGCGCAGCAGGAGGGCCGGCATCAGCCGACCGTCCTGCTCAGCCCGGGTCCTCAGGCTTCGCCCGCCAGGATCTTCGCCTGGGCCTTGGCGTCGGCCTTGTACATCCGGCGGATCCGGGAGACCCCCAGATCGTGCTGGTAGAGGTTCTCGTCGGTGTCGGCGTCAGCGGCCAGTACCTCCAGCACCCGGCGATCCTGTTCCAGCACCTCCCAGTGCTTCTCCTCCAGCTGGGTTCGGTACAGGAAGCGCCAGACCTCGCGCTCCCAGCCCTGCACCCGACGGGTCCGCCAGTGGAAGACGCACACGTTGGTCGCGTCCACCGGGACATACATGCCGGTGATGCCGAACACCCCGCCGGGACCACCGCTGGCGGCGTACGGGATCTCCAGGTCGACGTGGTCCATTGAGCCGCGGACGAACTCGACCCAGTCGAAGTTCACCCCGCGCTGGTCGGTCTTCTCGAAGAAGAAGCCGCGGTCGGTCTCCCGGATCCGGAAGCGGGCGGAGGTGTCCCCGCCGAACATCGAGTGCGAGCTGCGGTGCAGGAAGGCGCCGTGCATCGGGTCGAGCACGTTATCCATGTAGAAGCGCCACGGCCCGGCCCACTCGGCGTAGTTCAGGAACCAGGAGTTCTCCTCATCGGCGAGCCGGTCCGGCAGGACGAACTCGGTGGGCTCATCGTCAGCGGTCAGCGGCACGAACGCGAAAATCGTGTCGCAGGCCTCGACGACCTTCAGCGACAGCGTCGCCTGGCGACCCTCCAGGGCACAGCCCGGCATCCCCGGCACCGAGACGACGGTGCCCTCCCCGTTGACCTGGACGCCGTGGTAGAGACAGGCGATCCGATCGCCGAGGTGCTGACCGACCGACAGCGGGGCGCTGCGGTGCGGGCACCGGTCCTCGAGCATGTGCACCTGACCCTTCGCGTCCCGGAACAGCACCCAGTCCACGTTGAGGCGCTTGACCGGGACCATGTCCCCGGTGGCGACCATCCGCGAGGGCAGGATCGGGTACCAGCGATTGCGCAGTCCGTACGCGGACAGTTCGTCGGCGGTCAGCGTGTGCCGGGTCCCGGCGGCCTTCTTCGGTCGCCCGGTGGCAGCAGTGGTGGCAGTCATGTCAGTTCCCCAGTCGTCGCATCTCGTCGCGGAAGGTTTCCTCGGTCCAGGGCGTCCCGTCGGGGGCGTTCAGGCCGAGGTCGTTGAGGCCCTTGATCAGGCCGGGCAGGTCGTGCGTGCCACGCCCGAAGACCTCCATGATCGAACCGGACAGCTTCAGCTCATAGGCACTGAACGGCTCGGGATGCGTCTGATGCGCATCCAGGTATTGCTGATGGATCATCTTTCCTCCTGTACGGGTGCGGGAAACAGCAGTGCGGGGTCGATCCGATCGGTGGCCAGGCCCTCGGCGATCACCATGAACGCGGTCGACCACTCCCGGAACGAGTCCGGCCGGGTCCGGTGACTGGGCGCCTGAGCACCGTCGATGATCACGAAGACACCGTTGTCGACACCGCCGGCGATCGATTGCGCCTTGACCACCGAGGTGGTCTGCTCCGGCACCGCGGCGATCACCAGGGTCGGGACCTCGATGCGGCGCAGGGTCTCCCACAGCCGCGGATCGTGCTCGTCGACCTCGGGGTCCACCAGAACCAGACTGATCAGCCGGGTGCCGTGGTCGGCGGCCAGGTCGAGGGCGGCGCGGGCGTACGCCCCCGGGGCGATCAGGTGCACCGCCACCTCCGGCAGGGTCTCCGGGGCCGGGTCGGCCTCGGCCAGAATCACGGGGTGGGCGACATCGTCGTCGGTGACATTCATGCGGCATCTCCATCCGGTTTCGGGATGTGCACCGGAGGGGTGAAGGCCCCCGGTGCCGGGCTGAGATCGTCGATCACGACCTCGATCAGGGCCGGGCCGCCGACGGCCAGAGCCTCGCGCAGTGCGGGGCCGAAGGTTCCCGGGATGCCGGTACGCCAGTAGGGCATCCGGAACGAGGCGGCCAGGGCGCCGAAGTCGGGGGTGAACAGGTCCACCCCGGCCCGGTCGAAACCGTTGGCCTGCTGCATGTTGCGCAGGACACCGTAGCCGTCGTCGTTGAACACGATCACCACGCACTGGGCACCGGTTCCGCCCAGGGAGGCCAGTTCTCCCAAGTGTACGGCGAAGCCGCCGTCCCCGGCCATCACCACGGTGGGCACCTCGGGGCGGCCGACCGCGGCACCGATGCCCATCGCCAGGCCCTGCCCGATGCCGCCGCCGAGGGGGAAGATGTTGGATTCCCGCGCGTAGAAGTCGAGCAGCCGGTTGCCCCACTGCGAGGACGGGATGGTCACGTCGCGGGCCACCACGGCCTCCCGCGGCAGTTGCGCGCGCAGCTCCCGGCAGATCTCGGCGTACCCGCCGATGACGGCGTACAGGTTCTCCCGGACCTCGGTGCGAACCGCCCGGACCCGGTCGGTCCAGGCCGGGTCAGTGGCCGGTTCACCGAGGTGGGTCAGCAGCCCGGCGAGAACCGGCTGCGCGTCGCCGAGCAGGCCGGTGGTGGCCGGATAGGGCCGGCTCAGCGCGGCCGGATCGAGGTTGATCCCGATGTGCTCGTTCGTCAGCTGCAGGTGATAGGTGCGCGTCTCGTTGGAGCGGAAGTGCGTCCCGATGGAGATCAGCAGGTCGGCCTCGGCGAGCAGCGCGGCCCCCTGCGGGGTGGAGCCGAAGTTGCCGATCACCAGGTCGTCGTCCTCGGGCACGATGCCGCGCCCGGAGTTGCTGGTGATCAGGCCGGCGCCGAGGCGGTGGACCAGTTCGGCGAGTTCGGTCCCGGCTCCGGCGGCGCCGCCCCCGGCCCAGATGATCGGACGCCGGGCCGCGGCGATCCGGGCCGCGGCGGCGGCCAGGTCGGCGTCGGCCACCGCCGGGACCGGTGCGGCCGTTCCCGCGGTGGCGGGCGTCTGGGCGTCGGGGCGGGCGAGGTACTGCAGGTCGGTCGGCCACTCCACCGAGGCCGGCCCCTGCGGGGCGGTGAGGATGTGCCCGATGGCCTCCTCGAGGACGGCTTCCACCCCGTCGGCGGTCGTGATCCCGGCGGCGTGCTTGGAGACCGCGTCGAGCATCTGCAGCTGGCGCGGGACCTCGTGGATGACGCCCTGGTTGCTGCCGACCCACTGGGATTCGACCTGCCCGGTGATGTGCAGGACGCGGCTGCCGGCGGTCAGTGCCTCCACCATCGAACCGGCGGCGTTGCCCGCTCCGGTGCCGGTGGAGGTGAGCGCGACCCCGATCTTCCCGGTCGCCCGGGCGTACGCGTCGGCCGCGTTCACGCAGGCGGCCTCATGGCGCATCTCGACGAAGCGCAGGTCGCGGGCGACGGCCTCGACCAGGGGCAGGTTGTGGATGCTGATCACGCCGAAGGCGACGTCGATGCCGTGGCGGTGCATCACCCGGACCAGCACATCACCGCCGGTCTGCGGGCGCGCGGACGCGGTGGCGGGCTGGTCGCTGGTCTGCTGGTGGGTCACGGATGCTCCCTGGATGTTCGGGCCGGTCTGGCTGGTGGTCATGGCTGCCGGGTCACCCCGCCGCCGACGTCGATGCTGGCGCCGGTCAGGTAGCTCGCCCGCGGGGACAGCAGCGAGACGATCGGGTAGGCGACCTCCTCGGCGCGCCCGAAGCGGCCCAGGGAGATCCCCCGATCGGCCGCGATCTCGGCGCTCCATTCCGAGTAGCTCTGGGTTCCGCCGCCGGCGGCGTACGCCTCGTAGCGGCGACGCCACTGGCCGGTGTCGATCAGGCCCAGGCAGACCGAGTTGATCCGGATGCCCTCGGCGGCCAGTTCGGCGGCCATCGACCGGGTCAGGTTGAGCAGCGCGGCCCGCGCCGCGGAGGTGACCGCGAGTCGGGTCTCGGGCTGGCGGGCCAGGATGGCGTTGACATTGACCACCGCGCCGACCGGCGAGGCGGCCAGGGCGGGCCGGGCGGCCCGGATCACGTTCCAGGAGCCGAAGACCTTCAGTTCCAGTTCGGTCCGGATGTCGTCGTCGGAGGCGTCGGTCAGCGTCGACATCAGCGAGCGGCCGGCGTTGCAGACCGCCGCGTCGAGGCTGCCGAAGTGGGCCAGGCCCTGCTGCACGGCGGCTTCGACCTGGGTCCGGTCGGTCACGTCGGCGGTCACGGCGTACGCCCGCTCGGCGCCGGGCAGTGCCCCGACGGCGGCATCGAGCCGGCCCTGGTCGCGGGCGCAGGCGATGACGTTCGCGCCCTCGGCCAGCAGCAGTTCGGTGGTGGCCAGGCCGACACCGGAACTGGCCCCGGTGACCAGGACGGTGCGGCCCTCGAGTTGCAGGTCCATCGATCTCTCCTAGGTGGGCATCACGAAGCCACCGTCGACGACGATGGCCTGGCCGGTCAGGTAGCCGGCGGCGGGGCTCGCCAGGAAGGTGACGACTCCGGCGACGTCGCCGGGCACCTGCTCCCGGGGCAGCGCGCGGTTGGTGGCATAGAGGGCGTAGCGGTCGGCCGGGACCGTCTCGGTGGCCTCGACCCGGGTCAGACCGGGCGCGACGGCGTTCACCCGGATCCCGTGGGGGCCGGCGTCGCGGGCCATCGTCCGGGTCATGGCGAGCACCGCGCCCTTGGAGCCGACGTAGTGCACCAGCCGCGGGGAGCCGTAGAAGGCCGCGTCGGAGGCGACGTTGATGATCACCCCGGCGCCGCGCTCCAGCATCGGGGCGACCAGGTGTTTGCTGACCAGCCAGGTGCCCATGGTGTTGATCCGCAGCACCTGCTCGAAGGCGGCCTCGTCGAGTTCCCAGAAGGTGTCCCCGCCGACCCCGTCGGCCTTGGCGGCACAGTTGACCAGGACCTCGGCTCCGCCGCGGGCGGCGACCTCGGCCGCGAACGCGCGGACCGAGGCCGGGTCAGCGATATCCAGGGCGTACGCGGTGACATCGCGGCCGGCGGCCCGCAGCTCGGCGGCGGTCTGCTCGGCGAGATCGGCGCGCAGGTCACCGATCACCACCCGATCGTCGATGAAGGCTTCGGCGATCGCGCGGCCGAGGCCGCGGGCGCCGCCGGTCACCACGACCAGGCGGCCGGTCGCGGCGGGGTCGGGGGTCTGCTCAGGCATGGATGTCTGCTTTCTCCCAGAATCGGGTCAGGGCGGCGACCATCGCCTCGGGTCGTTCGGTGACCGCGCTGTGGCCGGCGTCGGGCAGCACGGCGTACGCCGCGCCCGGGATCAGCGTGGCGAGCAGTTCGGATTCGGCGACCCCGGTGACCACGTCGTCGGCGCCGACCACCACCAGCGTCGGTACGGTGAGCCCGCGCAGCAGGTCGGTGTTGTCAGTGGCGGCCATGAACTCCGCGGCCACCCGGTAGCCCGGCACCCGGACCCGGGCCATTTCGGTGCGCACGGCCTCGGCCACCGCCGAGGGTGCGGTCGGAGACACCAGTTTGGGCGCGCGGCCGGCCGCGAACGCCGGCGCACCGGCCTCGGTCAGCGCCGCCACTCGGCCGCGCATCGCCGCCGCCCGCTCGCCGGTGATGCCGGAGCCGCGGGTGGAGTCGGCCAGGGTCAGGGTCCGGATCCGATCCGGGGTCCGCGCGGCCACCTGCGCGGCGATCACCCCGCCCCAGGAGGTTCCGAACAGGTCCACCCGGTCGATCCCGAGCGTGTCCAGTACCCCGAGCACGGCCGCGGGCAGATCGACCGCGCCGGTGGGGTCGGCGGAGTCGCCATAGCCGGGAGCGTCCCAGGCGTACGCCGCGATCCCCCGGGCCGCCAACAACTCGGCGGCCGCGCGGCACGACCGGGCGTTCCCGCCGATCCCGTGCAACAGCAGGACGTGTCGGGTCGGCTCCCGATCGGGAATCGCGGCGAGCAGACTGATCCCGCCGGAGGTGGTGACCCGGGTGGTGGACACGGTGGACATGGGGCTCAGAACCGTCCGCTCGCCGCGCGCTGCTCGGGGGTCTCCACCGCGTCGTTCTGGTCGGCGAGGAAGTAGTCCGCGCGCGCCTCGACCCGGTCCCGGGCGCCCGGGTCGGCGATCCCGGCCATCGCCGTGCGGACCCCGGCGGTCGGCGGCCCGGCGGTGCGCCACTGGTCGGACAGTTCGGGAGTACGCCGCCAGGTGCGGCACAACCAGGTGTCCTCGTCGATCTCGGCGACCTCGGAGGTGTACTCGCACACCAGATCGGCGGGGTCGGTGAAGTAGGAGAAGGTGTTGTTGCCCGGGCCGTGGCGCCCCGGTCCCCACTGCGGGGTGATGCCGTGCACCTTGAGGTTGCCGATCCCGCGCATGAAGTGATCGATGGACGGCAGTTCGTAGGCCACGTGGTTGATCGAGGCCCACGGCGCCTGGTTGAACGCGATCACATGGTGCTTGGGGGTGCAGCGCAGGAACGCCATCTGGTGCTCCGACCAGTCCGAGATCCGCATCCCGAGCACCTGGGTGTAGAAGTCGGTGGCCGCGTCGATGTCGGTGGTGTTCAGCACCACGTGAGCAAGATGGCGCGGCACCGACTCGTAGCCGTTCACATCGCGGTGCACCACCGCGTTCACGTCGGCGGCGAGCTCGATCACCCGGCCCTCCGGGTCGACCAGGGCGCAGGAGTAGCCGCCAGCGGCCTCGTCGTGCTTGCCGGGGGTACGCAGCAGCGGGATCCCCAGGGCCTCCAGTTTCCGGGCGGCCGCATCGACCTCGCGCGGCGTACCCACGGCGAAGCTGATCCCACCCATCGCATTGCGCGGTCCGGCCTCCAGCTTGAGGATGTGGTGATCGGGCCCGGTGCCGCGCAACCAGAATCGGTCGGTGTCTGCCTCGCTGACCCCCAGCCCCCAGACCTGCTCGTAGAAGTCCTTGGACTGCCCCGGGTCGGGGACCTGCAGGGTGACCGAGCGCAGGCCGCGCAGTCGGACCACCGGCTCATCGCTGTAGTACACGGTTGATTCCTCTCGCCTCAGATGTCCAGCACCAGTTCGGCCCCGCGGCAGCGGGAGACACAGATGCACATGGTTTGCCCGGATTCCTTTTCCTCATCGGTGAGCAGGTAGTCCCGATGGTCGATCTCCCCGGAGAGCACCCCGGTCTCGCAGGTGCCGCAGATGCCCTCCATGCAGGAGGCCGGCACCTGTACGCCGACGTCGGCCAGGGCGTCCAGGATGCTGTGCTCGGCCCCGACCGGGACACGTTGGCCGGTGCTGTGCACCACGACATCGAAGCCGTGGTCGGCCTCGGCGTCGGGATCGACGACCGGCTCGGGTGCCTTGAACCGCTCCAGCCGCAGATTCTCCGGCAGCGGCATCGCGGCGGCGACGGCGTCCATCAGCGGGGCGGGGCCGCAGCAATAGACGATCGTGCGCGGATCCTGCGCTCCCAGGATGCCGGTCAGGTCGGCGAAGCGGCCCTCCTCGTCGTCGACGTGCACGTGGACGCGTTCGGCCGGCAGCTGGGTCACTTCGGCCAGGAAGGCCATCTGGGCCCGGCTGCGTCCGGTGTAGAGCAGCGACCAGTCCGCGCCCCGGGCGGCCAGCTCCCGGGTCATCGCGATGATCGGGGTGATCCCGATCCCGCCGGCGATCAGATAGTGCTTGGGCTCGCTGCCCCGGTGACTCTCCTCCAGCCGGAAGGCGTTGCGCGGCCCGTCAACCTCGATCTCGGCACCGACCGGGAGCTGGTCATGGATCAGGCTGCTGCCCCCGCGGGAATCCGGAGCCCGCAACACGGCCACGGTCCACTGGGTGGCATCGGCGGGGTCGGAGCACAGGGAGTACTCGCGTACCAGACCGTTGGGCAGGTGCAGCGCGAGGTGCGCTCCGGGCCGCCAGGTCGGCAGCGGCCCGCCCGCGGGGTCCACCAGCGTGATGCTGGTGATCCCCGCCGCTTCCCACCGCTTCTGGTGCACGCGCAGCGTACGCCGGGTGTCAGTGGTTCCGGTCTCCATGGGTCAATCCTCCTCCGGCACCGCAGGGTGTCGTGGTTCAGCGAGTGACGCCGAACATCTCCGAGCTCGGCGGGTAGGTCGGCAACTGCGGCTTCTTGGTGCCGATGATCACGCAGAACAGCGCGTCGGAATCCCCGACGTTGGCCAGGCTGCGCGGAACTCCGGCCGGCACGACGATCAGGTCGCGGTAGCCCAGCCGGCGGGTGGCCTTCTTGGTGCCGTCCTCGACATCGTGCACCGACACCTCGAGCTCGCCCTCCAGGACGAAGAAGGCCTCTTCCACGTCGTGGTGGGTGTGCTCGGGGCCGACCGCACCGGCGGGCAGCCGCATGTTGGAGAAGGTGAAGTGATTCGAGGGGATGATCCGGTTGTCGTTGTCGAAGTTGCCGGTGGCGCCGGAGCCGAGGTAGCGGATCTGGGCGCGGCGGAAGCGGTCGCCGCCCGCCGCGGCCTGGAAGCCGAGGGCGTCCCAGTCCTCGTAGCGGGTCTCCCGGCTGGCGATGCAGGAGTCGATCAGTTGGTCGAGATCGACCGGCTGCTCGGTGGCGGTGGGGTTCTCGGTGGTGTCGGACATGATGTTCGGTTCCCTCATTTCTCGGTGGCTGCGGTCTCGGGGCGGGCCGGCGTACCGGCAGTGGCCGCCCGAGCCTGTTCGGCGGCCCAGGGCAGGGGCTCACCGGTGATATCCAGGTAGATGGATTTCTCCAACATGTAGGACCGGATGCCCTCGCGGCCCTTCTCGATGCCCATCCCGCTCTCCCGGCGGCCGGTGAACGGGGTGGAGATCGAGAACTGTTTGTAGGTGTTGATGTAGACGGTGCCGGCCTGGATCTGCCGGGCGACCCGCCAGGCGCGGCGGTAGTCGGCGGTCCAGATGCCACTGGCGAGGCCGAAGACGGTGTCATTGGCCTGGCCGATCAGGTCGGCCTCGTCGTCGAAGGGCAGCACCACCGCGACCGGGCCGAAGATCTCCTGCTGGCAGATGGTGGCGGTGTTGTCGACCCCGGTCAGGATCGTCGGCAGGTAGTACGCCCCGTCGGCCAGCGCCGGGTCGTCCGGAATCGCCCCGCCGACCAGCACCTGCGCGCCTTCGGCGACCGCCCGTTCCACCATGGCGGCCACCCCGTCGCGGTGTGCGTGGTTGATCATCGGGGCGACCTGCGTACCCGGAGCAGTCCCCGGCCCGACCCGCAGATTCGCGGTGGCCTGCACCAGGGCGCCGACCAGGTCGTCGTAGATCCCGCGCTGGACGAAGATCCGGGAGCCGGCGATGCAGCTCTGCCCGCTGGAGGAGAAGATCCCGAACAGCAGCCCCGCCACGGTCTGGGTGAGGTCGGCGTCGTCGAAGACGATCGTCGGGGACTTGCCGCCGAGTTCCAGGGTGACCGGCATCAGCTTCTCCGCGGCCAGTCGAGCCAGGTGGCGGCCGGTGGTGGTGCCGCCGGTGAAGGTGAGCTTGGCGACGTCGGGGTGGGTCACGATGGCTTCGCCGACCGTACGCCCCGGCCCCGGCAGCACCGACAGCAGGCCCGCGGGCAGCCCGGCCTGCTCGGCCAGGCGGGCCAGGTACAGGGTGACCCAGGGGGCCCAGACCGGCGGCTTGGCGATCACCGCGTTGCCGGCGGCCAGCGCCGGGGCGATCTTCTGCGCGTCGGAGGCGATCGGTGAGTTCCACGGGGTGATCGCTCCGACCACGCCCATCGGGTCCCAGCTGGTCATCGTCAGCGACGGACCGCGCCGTGGGGTGAGGCTGTCCTCCAGGGTCTCCAGGGCGGCGGCCACGTAGCGGAAGGTGCCGGCGGCGCTGCGGGCCAGCGCCTCGGTCTCGCCCAGGGTCTTGCCGGTGTCCAGGGTCTGCAGCGCCGAGATCTGTCCGGCGTGTGCCTCGATCTGCTCCCCGATCCGGTACAGCACCCGGGCCCGCTCGTGCGGCATCAGCTCGGCCCAGCCGGAGGCGGCGACCGCCGCCTGACCGGCCCGGACGGCCTCGTCGACATCGGCCACGGTGGCGGCGGTCAGCGTGGCGAAGACCCGACCGGTGGCGGGGTCCACCGACTCGATCAGCTCTCCGTCACCGCGGCGCCACACGCCCCCGACGAAGATCTCGTCGCGGAGCACGTCGGGATCGATGCCGGCCGCCGGCGTCGGAACGAACTGAGTGTCCATCGGGAGGGCACCTCTCTGTGGGGATGGAATAAGTCTGAGCGCTAAGATATTTTGCGTCAAGACTTTTGGTGGGAAAATCAGGAGGACTTCAGATCACGGGGTCAGATCACCGAGGGTGGCTGCCGGGTGAGCATGGCAATGCTGTGCAGGGCCGAGTAGGGCGTGATCGCACTGCTGCGCGGATTCGCGGCGCTGGGGTGGTTCTGCACCTCGAAGGCATAGCGACCCAGTTCCCCCACCGCCTCGATCCGGTGGGTGGTCACCGTGGCGGCGGGGTCGGCGGACAGCTCGATGGTGAGACACTCGGTGCCGCCGATGGCCAGGGCCACTCCGGCGGCCACGTTGAGCGAGTCCGGGAACAGCTGCACCGCCTCACCGGCGGTCCCGGCGAAGACCGCGACCGGCGCGGTGGCGTCCAAGATCCGGGTGGCCTGCGCGGGTTCCATCCAGTCCCGGACCAGGGCCTTCGGCTTCTTGGTGGTACGCAGGACCACCCGCTCGAAGCCCCCGGCACGGCTGGCCGAGGAGAGCAGATCCAGCCCGCCGACCGCACCGTGGGTCCCCAGCAGGCGCCCCGGCCCGAGCGTGGCCAACCGGCCCGCCAGGCGCGGATCGAGCAGGGCCCCGACCGAGGTGACCAGCAGGTCGACCCCGGCACTGGTGACCGGATCCACGATCTCGTGCACCGCGGGCTGGCCGGCGCATTCCACGATCAGGTCGGCCCGCTCGACCGCGGCGGCCAGCTCGATCTGTGCCACCGGCGGATCGGCCACCGGCGAGCGGTTCACCACGCCGACCAGCTCGGCGCCGGGGACCCGGCCGGCAGCGAGTTCGCGGGCCACCACGGACCCGATCTCACCGTGGCCGAGGACCACGACGCGCAATGCTCGGCTCACGCCGCCCCACCGGTCAGTTCGGTGTGCCGCAGCAGCTGGGTGACGTGGCCGCGGATCTCCACGAAGCGCGGGTGGGTCTTGGTGCTGAAGTGGTCGCGCGGATGCGCCAGGTCGACGTCGATCGTCTCGGCCACCACGCTGGGCGGGGTCGACAGCACGATGATGTGGTCGGCCAGGTAGACCGATTCGTCGATGTCGTGGGTGACGATCAGTACGGTGATGCCGAGCTTGCGCTGGATCTTCAGCAGCAGGTCCTCCAGATCGGCGCGGGTCTGGGCGTCGACCGAGGCGTACGGCTCATCCATCAGCAGCAGCTTGGGCTGGGAGGCCAGGGCGCGGGCGATCGCCACCCGCTGCTGCATGCCGCCGGACATCTGCCAGGGGTACAGCTTCTCCCGGCCCTTCAGCCCGACCGCCTCGATCGCCTCGGCGACCCGGGCGTCCCGCTCGGCGGCGGGCAGCTTGGACAGCGGGAAGGCGACGTTCTTGTCGACCCGCAACCAGGGGTAGAGCGAACGGGAGTAGTCCTGGAAGACCATCGCCAGGCCCTCGGGAACGCCGTGCACCGGGTTGCCCTCGAAGGTGACGGTGCCCTCGGTGGGCTCGTCCAGGCCGCTGATGATCCGCAGCAGGGTGGACTTGCCACAGCCGGAGGGACCCACGATGACACTGACCTTGTGCGCCGGGATCGAGGCGGTGATGCTACGGACCGCCAGGTTGTCGCCGTAGGACTTGGAGATTCCGTCCAGCTGCAGTTCGGGCAGCTGGGTGGTGGTGGATGTGTGCTCAGTCATGTTGGGCAGTCGCTCCTCGGTGCCAGGCCAGGACCCGGCGTTCGATCAACAGGAAGATGAAGTTCATGACCACGCCGAGGGCGGCGAGGACGATCAGCACGGCCCAGAAGCCGGCGTAGTCGAATTGGCGCTGGGTGGAGATCAGCAGGTAGCCCAGGCCGTTCTCGGACTTCTGCAGTTCGGAGATGATCATCAGGATCAGCGACATCGCCATCGCGGTGCGGATGCCGGCGAAGATCTTCGGCCCGGCCCCCGGCAGGACGATCTTGCCGAGGACGAGGTGGGCCGGGATCCGGAAGATGGCGGCGGCCTGGGCACGGGTCTCGCCCACCGATTTCACCCCGTCGATGGTGTTGAACAGGATCGGCCAGACCACGCTGAAGGTGATCAGGAAGATCTTCGGGGCATCGCCGATGCCGAACAGGAAGAAGAAGACACCGAGCAGGGCCGGGCTGGGCAGCGAGCGACCGAGGTGGATCAGCGGCTGGAACAAGGCGGTGAGCAGCGGCGAGAGCCCCAGCACGATGCCGAGACCGACGCCGATCACGATCGCCAGGGCCAGACCGGCCAGGGCCCGGCTGACGCTGGGGATGAAGTCGTGGTAGGTGGCCTGGCCCAGGAACAGCTGGCTCGGATCGGGGCTCAGGAACATCTCCCCGGCCCGGACGAAGGCGTTCAGCGGCGTGGGGACGAACAGTCCGCCCGCCTCGGACTGGGACAGCGCGTACCAGGCCAGCAGGATCAGGATCGGGACGATCAGGCGCAGTCCGATCCGGGCCGGCCGGGACAACGTGCCGCGGCGTTTGCGCCGCGCGGGCGCCGCCGTCGACGCGGAGGTGGCCGCGGGGACGCTGGGTGCGGCGGAGGCCATCGGAGACTCCTTCGGGGCGGGGCTGGTGGGGTCGGGGCTGGTGGGGTCGGGGCTCGTGGGCGCGGGGCTGGTGGGCGCGGGGCTCGTGGCTCCGGTCGGGCTCGGGTGGGTCATCACTGCGCCAGCCCCTTCTTCCAGCCGAACAGGCCGTTGTCGAGTGCGGCCATCGCGAGGCTGACCAGGACGCCGATCACGCCGGCGACCAGAGTGGCGGCGTACACCAGGTCGAGGTTGGCGGCATTGGCGCTGTTGGACAGGATGTAGCCGCCGATGCCGGTACCGGACCCGATCAGCAGTTCGGCCGAGACCGCCACGATCAGGCCGATGGAGGCCGCGATCCGGACGCCGGTGAACGCGAACGGCAGGGCCGCCGGCAGGGTGACCCGCCAGACGATGCCGATCTCACTGACGCCGAAGCTGCGCGCGGTCTGGATGGCGGTGGTGTCGGCCCCGCGGACGCCGTACATGGTGTTCAGCAGGATCGGCCAGACGCAGGCCAGGGCGACGGTGATCGACAGTGGCAGCATGCCGGCGCCGAGCAGCAGCACCAGGATCGGGCCCAGGGCGATCGAGGGAAGGACCCGGAAGGCCTCCACCGGCAGTTCGAACATGATCCGGACGATCCGGCTGGCGCCCATCGCGCCACCGAGCAGAACGCCGGCGACGGTGGCCAGGGCCAACCCGAGCATCCATTCGACCAGCGTGAAGCCGACCGCCTGCCAGAACTGCGGATCGCCGAACAGGCCCACTGCGCCGAGCAGGACCTTGCTGGGGACGGGCAGGCCGGGCTTGGTGAAGACGGTCCGCAGCAGCAGTTCCGCCACGGCCATCGAACCGACGACACCCACCACTCCCAGCATGATCTGGCGATTGCGGCTGTAGGGCTCGCGCAACAGGTTCATCGTTGTCCTGCCTCTCGGGGTAGGTGTCGTCGGGGACGGCTCACTTGCTGGGCTGCCAGACGTGGTCGGCGGCGTTGTAGGCCGGCTTGACCAGCCCCTGGGCCTTCACGATGTCCACGGCCTTGGTGTATTCGTCCATGTGGAAGGCGTCGTAGTAGGTCGGCATCGGCATCTGCTGGGCCACGTCCGGGGACACCTTGGCGATGCTCGGCAGCCACTGGCGCAGCGCCGACTCGTTGTTCTTCAGGTCGGCCCCGGAGGCGTACATGGCGCGGGCGAAGGCGGCGGTGGTGTCGGGGTTGGCCTTGATGAACTTGTCGCTGGCGACATAGTCGGAGGCGGCCAGACCCTTGTTCGGGCCCTCGGTCAGGTCGGCGACCTGGCGCAGCCCGGCCTTGCGGGCGGCGGAGGCGAACGGCTCGGGCATGTAGCCGGCCTCGATCGAGCCTGCCTGGACGCCGGTGACCATCTCGGCGAAGGGCACCTCGACCCAGTTCGGCGTGACGTTGAGGCCCTTGGCGGTCGCCAGGTTCTTGAAGGTGATGTCACCCATGTTCCGGGTGGTGTTGATGCCCAGGCTCTTGCCGTTCAGGTCGGCCATCGACTGGATCGAGGAGTCGGGCTTCACGAAGATGCCGAGGCCGCCGTCGGCCAGGGCGCTGGTCAGCACGACCGTCTTGATCGGCAGGCCGGAGTCCGCGGCCATCGAGGTGCCGAACGGGGTGGAGTTGGTGATGTCCAGCTCGCCGGAGGCGACCTGCTGGATGCCGACCGGCCCGCCCTGGACCGGAACGATCTCGACGCTGAGGCCCTCCTTGTCGAAGAACCCCTTCTCCTTGGCCCAGTAGAGGGCGGCGTAGTCGGCCAGCGGCAGCGAGCCGACCTTGATGCTGGTCTTCTCGAGCTTGCCGTCGGCAGCGCTGTTGGCCGAGGTGCCCCCGCCACAGCCCGTGAGGGCCAGCGCGAGCGTGACCGCTCCCGCGACGATCATCGTCCGAAGCTTCTTCATTGTCATTCCTTCGACTGGAGCCGGGGATCCGGCTCATCGTCGAGCCGGACTGAGCAGATACCTTACCGCTCAATATTTTTGGTGTAAAGCAATATTGCGAGCCCGGGGCGCCGTCGGTCAAGGGGCTGGGCGAGATTCTCAGCAGGCGTTGCGTGTCGGTAACCTGCGTGCTCAAATATGATCTACCTGTTTATTTTTGAGGAGTTCTCATGGAGATCGCGATCATCGGCGGCGGCATCGGCGGCCTCACCCTGGCCCTCGCCCTGCGCCGGGTCGGCCTGTCTGCCACGGTGTACGAACGGGCCCGGGCCTTCGCCCGGGTCGGCGCCGACATCAACCTGACGCCGAACGCGGTGCGCGCCCTGGACCCGCTGGGGGTGGGGGAAAAGCTGCGCGAGACCGCGGCGCGGCCGAAGTTCCGGATCAGCCGGGACGGGTACACCGGGGCGGAGACCTCGCGGCTGCCGATGTCGGATGCGGCCGAGGAGCAGTACGGCGCGCCCCAGTTGACGCTGCACCGCGGGGATCTGCTCTCGGTGCTCGAGGCTGCGGTCGGCCCCGATGTCCGGCTGGGCCACCAACTGGAGTCGTTGCGGGAGCAGGATGGCCGGCAGGTGCTGACCTTCACCAACGGGGAGGCGGTCACCGCGGACGTGGTGGTCGGGGCCGACGGGATCCACTCCGCGGTCCGGGAGGCGGTCTGGGGGCCGGAGCATCCGACCTTCACCGGGGTGGTGGCCTACCGGGCGGTGGTGCCGACCGCGAAGCTCGCCGGGGCGGCGGATCTGGACTGCTTCACCAAGTGGTGGGGCAACGACCCGGCGATCCAGATCGTCACCTTCCCGCTGACCCGTGGGGAGGAGATGTTCATCTTCGCCACGACGCCGCGCCCGAGCTGGACCGAGGAGTCCTGGACCACGCCGGGCCGGATCGAGGATCTGCGCGCGGCGTACGCCGACTTCCACCCCGAGGCGCGCGCCCTGCTGGATGCCTGCGACGAGGTGCTCATCTCCGCGCTGCACGTCCGCGATCCGCTGCCGACCTGGAGCACCGACGCGGTGAGCCTGCTGGGGGATGCCTGCCACCCGATGATGCCGTTCATGGCCCAGGGCGCCGGGCAGGCGATCGAGGATGCCGTCGTGCTGGCCCGGGCGCTGCAGGCGTACGCGTCGGTGCCGGAGGCGCTGCGCCACTACCAGGACGCCCGGCTGGAGCGGACCGCCCGGATCCAGATCGGCTCCCGGGGCAATGCGTGGCTGCGCGAGGGCGGGAACGCCGACTGGGTGTACGCCTACAACGCCTGGGACGTGGCGGTGTGAGCGAACAACTGGTGACCCCCGTGCTGCGGGCCCTCAGCCTGCTGGAGTGGCTGGTGGCCGGCGGCGCGGTGGACAACCTGAGCGAGGCGGCCCGGGAGACCGGGATCAATCGCGCCACGTTGGCCCGCCTGCTGGCGACCTTCGAGGCCGGCGGCGTCCTGACGCGCGGGGCCGACGGGCGGGTGGAGTTCGGTACCCGGATGGTGCGGATCGCCGCCGGGGTGCTCGGCGATTCGGATCTGATCTCGGCGGCGCAGTCGGTGTTGCCCCGGCTGGCCGGCGAGCTCGGCCTCACCGCGCATCTGGTGACCCTGGACGGCGGCGAGGTGGTGTTCCTGCAGCAGCATCTGCCGCAGACGGCGCTGGTCAGCCGGATCGGGGTCGGCAGTCGGGTGGCCGCGCTGGATGTGGCTCCGGGTCGGGTGCTGCTGGGACTGGCCCCGGCCGACGGGATCGAGTGGAGCCGGTCGGGGCTGGAGACCGGGGTCGGGGCCGCGGCCACGGGGGTGGCGCGGGGGCCGGGCGGGACCGACCTGGTCGCCGCGATCAGTGTCGCCGGCCCGCAGTGGGCGGTCGATGAGGTGGCCGACCGGGTGCCGGAGGCCCTGCGTACCGCTGCGGAGGCTATCGGGGCACGGCTGCGCTGAGGGTGGTACGCAGCCGCTGGGCCCGCATCGCGAGCTCGGCACTGTCGCACAACCGGCCCATCTTCCGCAGCGCGGATTCGACCACCTCCGGGCCGTAGCGGCGCACGGCCGCGTCGTCGGCGGCCAGCTCGACCAGCAGCTGGGTCGACTTCAGCAGCCGGCGGGCCGGGGTGAAGCGCGGCAGACAGGCCACGGCGATGTTGGCCAGTCGGACCGCCAGGTGGTGGCGTCCGCGCAGGTGGGCCCGTTCGTGGCAGATCACCGCGCCCAGTTCGTCGGGGTCGAGCTCGGCCCGGACGATGCGGCCGATCACCACCGTCGGGCGCGGCGCACGGAAGGAGAAGGCCACCGGGACGTCGGTGTCGACGTAGCGCACACTCACCCCGTCGCGGCGCTCGGCCTCTTGCGGACAGTCCAGCACGGCCGCCCGGAGCCGGTCGGAGACGCCCAGTTCGCGGCGTACGACCGGCTCGGAGCGGCCCATCAGCAAGGCGTACCCGGCGCCCAGCACGAACACACAGCACCAGCCGGCCAGACTCCGGATCAGCCCGGCCGGCCCCTCGGCCATGGGCAGCCGGGCGGCCAGGACCGCGCAGCCGACCCCACACACCAGCGCCGCCAGCCCACCGACCAGGGCGGCATGCCAGCAGGCCAGCGCGCATCGGGGTCGCCAGACCTGCCAGCGCGCCCGGGACAGCAGCGGCGGGGCGAGCACGGTACAGACCGCGGCCAGGACCACACCGGCGCACAGCACCGCCGACAGCAGCACCATCAGGAGCGTTTCTCGGCGCGGCCGGGACGCCGGCGCTCGGCGATCGCGGCCTGCAGCACGGCGAGGTCATCCGGCCCCAGGTCGCCGGCGAACCGGAGCAGTGCCGCGCCCCGATTGCGATCCTCGGGCAGCGCCTCGAGCATCGCCCGACTGGCATGCTCGGCCTCGGTGATCGCGGCCTCGAACTGCACCCGCCGGGTCGCCTCCCCCACCCGTCGGACCAGGCCCTTGTGGCCGAGCCGGTCCAGGGCGGTGAGCAGCGTGGTCTGGGCCGGACGTCGGCCGGCCACCCGGTCCTGCAACTGCGGTGAGGTGAGGGGGCCCTCGGCCGCCCACAGCGCCGCCATGATCGCCCCCTCCAACTCACCCGGTGCCCGGGTTCGCTCCCCTGCCACTGCGTACCTCCCCTGTTCGTCCGCGTCAGCCATTCTCGTCGGTCTCAGGCACTCATGGCGACCAGCATGACGCCCATTCCCGCAGCCATCACCGTATGACAGCCGGCATGCAATCGGTGCCGCCGGCCGGTCACCGTACGCCCCAACCACCACAGCGCCGCCGCGGCGCACAGCCCGACGAAGCCGAGATTGATCGCATGCGCCCAGGCCGGGGTCGCGGCCGCGACGGCGGCCGCGCCGTGGTCGCCGTGGTGCGCGTGGCCCCCGTGGTCGTGGCCGGCCGCCGAGCCGGCCATCAGCAGCGGCATCGCCACCAGCATCCAGATCATCGCGACATCGAGCAGCACGTGGCTGCCGACGTCGACCCGATTGACCGTCGATCCGGCGCGGCGCCAATTCAGCGACAGCGAGACCGCCAGGACGACGAACAGGGCCACCAGCGCCCACAGCGCGGCGTCGCCGATCATCACCCACGTCATCAGGATCATCGCCGCGCTCATCAGGCCGTGGTTCAGGTCGACCACCTCGGCGTCGGTCAGCGTCCGCGGCCCGGTTCCCGCCAGGATCCGCCGCCGCGAGGTGATCAGATGGACCAGGCAGTACGCCCCGGTCAGGCCGAACGCGACCGTAAGGGCGACGTTGACAGGAAACGAAAGCATGGCGGTACTGTATCTCTACTTGTTGTAGAGAAATGCCGGGAGTTCATGTGTCAGTCGTCGAGAAGACCCTGCCGGCGGCCGAGCCCCCGCAGGCGCCGGAGGTTCCGGTCCGGCCGGGGCGCCGGGTCAACTGGTTCGCCGCTTTCTGGCGCTGGCACTTCTACGGCGCCCTGCTGGTGATCCCGGTGCTGCTGGTGCTCGCGATCACCGGACTCACCTACCTGTATCGCGCCCAGGTCGACGACTGGACCCATCCGGGCGTCCTGACGGTGGCGGTCCCGCCGGGTGCCGAGCGGCTGCCGCTGGCGCAGCAGGAGGCGGCGGTACGCGCGGCGTACCCGGACCGCACCATTGTCTCGCTGACCGACAACACCGGGGATCGGACCACGGTCTTCGTCACCGGATCCGCCCCCGACAGCCGCAATGTCTATGTCGACCCCTACCGGGCGCAGGTGACCGGTGATCTGGCGCCCGACCAGCTGGTGTCGGACTGGGCCGAACGGATCCACGGCACGCTGCTGATCGGGGATGTCGGCGATCGCATCGTCGAACTCGGGGCGTGCTGGGCGATCGTGCTGACCGTCACCGGCTTGTTCATCTTCTTCCTCGGCCGGCGACCGCGCCGCGGGGCGACCGCGAAGGGCCATCGCGGGGCGCGGCTGCGCGGCGCGCATGCGGTGATCGGACTGCCGGTCGGGCTCGGCCTGCTGCTGCTGGTGGTCTCCGGGTTGCCCTGGACCGGCCTGTGGGGGGCGCAGGCGCAGCAGCTCGCCGCGACCGGGCACTCCTCGCTGTGGGGCGACGACCCGGGCGCGGAGTCGAAGCTGGGCCCGCTGATCGAGGCGACCGACGGCAAGTCGGGGCCGGCCGGGTGGGCGGTGGCCAATGGCCCCACCGGCACCAGCACCGGATCAGCCGGGCACCCGATCTCCATCGACCGGGCCGTCGCCGTCGCCCGGGCGGCGGGGGCACCGGGACCCTACAAAGTGATCTATCCGGTCGACGCCACCGGGGTCTACAGCGTCTTCGGCGGCCAGTGGTCGAACAACGGGAATCCCGCGGAATCGGATGTTTCGAAGGAGCTGACGATCCACGTGGACCAGTACTCCGGACAAGTGGTGGGGACCTACGCCTATGCGGACTACTCCGCCCTGGCCAAGACCGTCTCGCAGGGCATCGCGCTGCACGAGGGGCGCCGCTTCGGCCCGGTGAACACGATGCTGACCACGCTGTTCTGTCTGGCGGTGATCTTCCTGTGCCTGTCGGCACCGATCATGTGGTGGACCCGGCGGGGCACCGCGTCCGGCGTCGCCGCGCCCCGGGCCCGGCTGCCGATCCTGGGGTCGCGGATCCTGCTGGTGGCCCTGGTGGCGCTGGGGATCTTCCTCCCGATGTTCGGGCTGTCACTGATCGTGATCCTGGCGCTGGATCAACTCCTGATCCGGCGGGTGCCTGCGCTGGCGAAGTTCTTCGGATCGGTCGGCTGAGCGGGCCGAGCGTCAGAACGTAGGAAACGGTGCAGCAGATTTTCGCCAGGGCCAGTCAGCGGCAGTTTCACCCGGGTCCGGCGGAGTCTGCTGCACCATTTCCGACGGTCAGGCGCGCAGCTACGGGGTCCACCCGGCCCGCTCGATGGTTTTCATCACCGCGGCCAGGACTCGGCCATACGCCGGGTCGGTGGCGTAGCCGGCCCTGGCGACCGCGGCGGCAAAGGCGTACGGCTCGGTGGTGGCGAAGGCTGCCGCGTAGCGCGCGTTCTTCCGCAGGAACTCCCCGTGGCCCCGGAAAGCCGCAGCGGCGTCCGGATAGACCCGGAACCAGTCGCGGACCACGTAGTCGTACCGCCCGTCCGGACGTCGGGTGACCGAGATGATGCTCGGGAATCCGGTGGCATTGGGAGTGTTGAGCACCTCCCGGGTGCGCCACAGTTGACGGGTCGCCGGCGGGTCGGTGGCTCGGGCCTTGATCCCGAAGAAGTTGAAGCCGGCGGCGCGGCGCCCCCAGCCGGACTCCAGAGCCGCCTGCCCGAGCGTGACCAGGGCGGGTACGCCGGTGGCCGCCTGACCGGCCCGGGCGTGCGCGGCGTAGCGGGCAACGAACGCGCGCGGGGTGAGCTTCCTGCCGGTGGCCGCGGCGGGCCCCGGGCTTGGGGCAGGACCAGGACTCGGGGCAGGACCAGGACTCGGGGCGGGCGCGCCGCCGATCCCCGGTACTCCGCCGAGGAAGAGGGGGCTGGGATTACGGGCGCCCTCCCAGGACAGTTCGATGTGGGCGTGGTCGGTGTGGGGCGACTGCCCGTGGTACTCGCGCCACCCGCCGTCGCCCTCATGCCGCCGGGGCCAACCCCACTGGCGCTGGTTCCAGATGATGTAGACCACCTGTAGTTCCACCGCGTTCGCGATCAACCAGGCAACATACTGTTCCATGGCAGCCAGTTCATTCGGGCGGGTAACCCGGGCGAAGGCGTCCACCGCACGCCCCTCCCCGTGCACCGAGGGAGTGCTGCGTCCACGAACCGGCCGGCAGTTGTAGGTATCGGTCGGGCGCCCGGTCAGCCGTCGCCACTGGGCGGCCAGGGCTTTGGCGCCGGGGGTCTCCGAGCCCGTGCAGGCTCCGGTGCGCGGCCGGACGACCACGCCTCTGAGTCGGTCGGGGGTCGGCGTCAACGTCGGGCCGGCCGGCGTCGGTGCCGGGGTCGGATATGTGCCGGGGGTGGGCGTCGGCGCCGGGGCCGCGGCCGGAGTCGGCGCCCCCAACCGATCCCGGTACGCCGTCACCGCCCGCCGCGCCCGCACATCCGCATCACCCGACAAATACGTCCACAACCGCCACACCCCACGCACATCAACATGCGCATAATTACTCCCCACCCCGATCCCCAACTCCCGCCCACCAACCGCCAACGCCACCTCAGCAATCTGCGTCCCCGTCAACCCCGCCACCACAATGTCAGCCGCCTGACCCGAACAATGCCGACTCAACGTCGGCCGCTTCCCCCGCCCCCGATACAACGCCACATTCCGACCCCACGACCGAAACCCCGAATCAATCCGCACCGGACGCCCCACCCGATCCCGAATCCCCTGCAACAACCCCACCAACACCGGCGAAATCCGCGCCCGATCCGAAACCCGACCCCCACTCGAGGCCAACTCCCCCACCGAGAAACTCGCCGACAACCGCAACC
>NZ_AUHH01000036.1 GCF_000423085.1 Granulicoccus phenolivorans DSM 17626 = NBRC 107789 = JCM 15570
CGGTTCGATGATCGCGGCGATCGTGGTGGTCGGGGTGAGCGTTCCGGTGGGGAGCGTGGCCGGTACCAGGATCGCGAGGGCGGGCGTCGGTTCGACGATCGCGCTCGGCGTGATGATCGCGATGGCCGGGGCGAGCGCTCCGGTGGCGAGCGTGGCCGCTACCAGGACCGTGAGGGCGGACGTCGGTTCGGTGGCGAGGGACGCGGCGACGACCGTCCCTTCCGGAGCCGCGACGACCGCGGGGGACGAGCCGACCGTGGAGAGCGAGCCGACCGCGGGGAGCGAGCCGATCGGGGACCCCGACGTGATTCCGGGGAGCGCTTCGACCGCTCCCGCCCGGATCGTCGCGGGAGTGGCGACCGTCCGCGGCGCGATGACCGTCCGCGCCGCGATGACCGCCCCGCCCGCGACGATCGCCACTCCCGCGACGACCGGTACGGCGATGAGCGCGAGGAACGCTATGTGCCGCCGGGCCTGGAGGCTCGCGACGACGAACCGGACCTGCCGCGCGACCTGGACCTGAGCGGGCTGCCCCGCGGCGTCCGGGCCGAACTGCGCGGCCTGCCGCCCGAGCTCGCCGAGAAGGTCAGCGGACATCTGGTGATGGCCGGTGAACTGATCGAGGACGACCCGCCGCTGGCGTTGCGGCACGCCCTGGTGGCGCGCCGGCTGGCGTCCCGACTTCCGGTGGTCCGCGAGGCCGCCGCGGAGGCGGCGTACGCGGCCGAGGACTGGGCCACCGCACTCACCGAATACCGGGCGCTGCGCCGGATCAGCGGGGACGACGCGTACCTTCCGGTGATCGCCGACTGCGAGCGGGCCGTGGGCAAGCCGGAGGAGGCCCTGCGGGTGATCCGCGAAGCCGCCGGGCGCGACCTCGACGAGGACACCGCGGTGGAACTGCGCATCGTGGAAGCCGGCGCCCGCAACGACACCGGGCAGCGGGCGGAGGCGCTGCGGCTGCTGAAGCGAGAGATCCAGACCAAGCACCGGGGCGGCCCGGCGGCCCGGCTGCGTTATGCGTACGCCGACCTGCTGCTGGCCGGCGGCGACACCGCCGCGGCCCGGGAATGGTTCGAGGTGGCCGCGCGGCTGGACACCGAGCACACCACCGACGCCGAGGAACGCCTCGGCGAACTGGACGGCGTACGGATCGACTTCGACGATTCTCCCGCCGATGCGGTGGCCGAGGACGCGGGCACCGAGGAGACCGACGTCGCCGAGGACGGGAAGCCGGCGTCGACCGAGCAGCGCAACGGGACCCACTCCCGGGGCGACGACCCGGCGGGGGAGCAGTGAGCCCGCTGCTTGCCGATCGCCATGATGTTGCCCTCTTCGACCTGGACGGAGTGGTCTACCTGGGACCGCGGGCCGTGCCCGGCGCCCCGGAGGGAATCGCCGCGCTGCGGGCGCACGGCGTCCGGGCGGCCTTCGTCACCAACAACGCCGCCCGGTCCCCGCAACACGTCGCCGACCATCTCAGCGAACTCGGCATCCCGGCGGAATTCGACGACGTGATCGCCTCCAGCCAGGCCGGGGCGCACCTGCTCAGTGCCCGACTCCCGGCCGGGGCCAAGGTCCTGGTCGTCGGTACCGACGCCCTCGCCGCGGAGGTCCGCCAGGTCGGCCTGGAGCCGGTCAGCAGCTACACCGACGGGCCCGCCGCGGTGATCCAGGGCTACCACCCGCAACTGCGCTGGCCGATGCTGGACGAGGCGGCGTACGCGATCCAGCGCGGGGCCTGGTGGGTGGCCACCAATACCGACTCCACCCGCCCCACCGATCTCGGTCTGGTGCCGGGCGCGGGCACCGCGGTCGCCGCGGTCCGGGCCGCGGTCGACGTCGATCCGGTGGTCGCCGGGAAACCGTTCGCACCGCTGATGACCGAGGCCGTACGCCGCACCGCGGCCCAGCGCCCGATCTTCGTCGGCGACCGGATCGACACCGATATCGCCGGCGCGGCCACCGTGGGCATGGACAGCCTGTTCGTGTTCACCGGGGCGCACGGCAAGGCCGACGTCGTCGCCGCGGCCGCCACCCCGCCGACCCACCTCGGCTGGGATCTCGGCGCCCTGCTCGACCCCGTCCGCGACCTCGCCGGCACCGACCGGGATCGCCGCTGCGGCACCGCGCGCGCCACCCTCACCGCCGCCGGGCCCGAACTCACCGGGATCGGTGACACCCGCGCCGAGCAGCTGGATGCTCTGTGGGCGTACGCCAATCTGTGCTGGCACCATCCGGACGCGATCTCGACCGAGCTGCTGGATCGACTGGACCAACTGCCATGAGTGAGCTCCGGGCCGAGGCGGCGGCGGATCAGCCGCCGCAGACCGGCGACGCGCGGGTCGATGCGGTCCTGGCCGAACTGGGCGACCTCGCCACGACGCCCCTGGCGGAGCATCCCGCGCGACTGGCCGAGGCCCAGCAGGCGCTGCACCGGATCCTGGATGAGGCCTAGGCCCGGCCGGTGCGACTCGATCGGGCGCTCACCGAGCGCGGCCTCGCGCGGTCCCGCAGCCACGCCGCGCAACTGATCCGGGCCGGCCGGGTCACCGTCGCCGGTACGCCGGGGCGCCGCCCGGCCCAGGAGGTCGGTTCCGACACCCCGCTCACCGTCGCCGACGACGGCTACGTGTCCCGGGCGGCGTACAAGTTGCTCGGGGCCCTCGCCGCGACCGGGGTCGCGGTTCCGCCCCGGGTCCTGGACGCCGGCGCCAGCACCGGCGGCTTCACCCAGGTGTGCCTGGAGCGCGGCGCGCAGACCGTGTACGCCGTCGACGTCGGCCACGACCAACTCGCCGCCGAGCTGCGCACCGACCCCCGGGTCCGGGTCCGCGAACGGCTCAACCTGCGCGAACTGACCCTCGCCGACGTCGACGACACGCCCGTGGACCTGGTGGTGGCCGACGTCTCGTTCATCTCCCTGACCCTGCTGCTGGCCCCGATGCTCGGCGTCCTGCAACCCGCCGGGGACGCCCTGTTGATGGTCAAGCCGCAGTTCGAGGTGGGCCGCGAACGCCTCACCCGCACCGGGGTGGTCCGCGATCCCGCCCTGCACGACGCGGCCGTCGACGGGGTGCTCACCGCTGCCGCCGACCTGGGCTGGCACTGCCACACCCGACAGCGCAGCGTCCTGCCCGGTCAGGACGGCAACGTGGAATTCTTCGTCTGGCTGCGGCGCGACTCACCTATGCTGGCCCGGTGAGTTCCGTGCCCGACGCCCCGACCGCCCCCGAACCGCCCGCCGGCAACAACGGCATCCCCGCGGGGTCCCGGACGGTGGCCGTGCTCACCAACGTGCGCCGCCCGAATGCGATCGAGGCCGCCGCCCGCTTCGTCGCCGGCCTCACCGAGCACGGTCTGGTCAGTCTGCTGCCGGCCTACGACATCGAGCAGATGGGCGCCCGCGTCGACGGGCTCAGCGTCTCCACCCTGGACACCCGCCATCCGATCGCCGACTGCGAACTGGCCGTGGTCTTCGGTGGCGACGGCACGATTCTGCGCGGCTCGGAATGGGCGCTCAACCGGGATATCCCACTGCTGGGGGTCAACCTCGGCCACGTCGGCTTCCTCGCCGAGGCCGAGGCGACCGAGATCGACGCGGTGATCACCGGGGTCGTCGACCGGGCCTGGACCATCGAGAAACGCAGCACCGCCCAGATCACCGTGCGGGACCGGCCCCTGCTCGAGGGCGGGGACGTGGTCTGGACCTCCTTCGCGATCAACGAATGCTCGGTGGAGAAGGCCGCCCGGGAGAAGATGATCGAGGTCCTGATCGCCATCGACGACCGGCCGCTGTCGCGGTGGGCCTGCGACGGCGTCCTGGTCTCCACCTCCACCGGCTCCACCGCGTACGCCTTCTCCGCCGGGGGACCGGTGATGTGGCCCGACGTGGAGTCCCTGCTGGTCGTCCCGCTGTCCGCGCACGCCCTGTTCGCCCGGTCCCTGGTCGTCGGCCGCGACTCCAAGGTGACCGTACGCATGCTCGAACGTGACGACAACACCGGCGTGATCTGGGCCGACGGGCGCCGCAGCGTCAACCTGACCCCCGGGATGGAGATCGAGGTGGTCCGCGGCGAACACGACCTGCGGATGGCCCGACTGTCCCCGGCCCCGTTCACCGACCGGCTGGTCCGCAAGTTCGATCTGGTCGTCGACGGCTGGCGGGGGACCGCCGAGCGACGGGAGCGGCGGCACTGATGCTCTCCGACCTGCACATCACCAATCTCGGGGTGATCGCCGAGGCGACCTGTGAACTGTCCGGCGGCTTCACCGTGGTCACCGGCGAAACCGGCGCCGGCAAGACGATGGTGGTGACCGGACTCGGCATGCTGCTGGGCCACAAGGTCGACTCCGGCCTGGTCCGCCGCGGCACCGACAAGGCCCGGGTGGAGGGCACCTTCACCGCCGTCCGCGCCGACATCGCCGCCCGCGTCGACGAGGCCGGCGGAGCCGTGGAGGACGACGAACTGCTGGTCGCCCGCCAGGTCTCCGGCGGCCGCTCGCGGACCTTCCTCGGCGGGACCGCGGTGCCCACCGCCGTCTGCGCGGAGGTCTCCGAACAACTGATCACCATCCACGGCCAGTCCGGCCAGGCCCGGCTCGCCTCGCACGACCACCAGCGCCATCTGCTCGACCGCTTCGCCGGTCCCGCCCTGGCCGAGGTCGCCGCCGAGCACCGCGCGGCGTACACCCGCCGGCGCAGCCTGGCCGCCGAACTGAGCGAACTCACCGAACGCTCCCGGGAACGGGCCCGCGAGATCGATCTGCTGCGCTTCGGGCTGGATGAGATCAGCGCCGCCGACCCGCAGCCCGGCGAGGACCACGACCTGCTCGCCGAGGCGAACCGGCTGCAGGACGTCGACGACCTGCGCCTGGGCGCCCAGGAAGCCCTGGCGGCGCTGGCCGGCTCCGAGGACGACATCGACGCGGCCAGCACGCTGACCAGCGCCGCGATCGCGAACAAGGCCCTGCAGCGGATCGCCGCCGCCGACCCCACCGCCGCACCGTACGCCGAACGCGCCGCCGAGATCTCCGCCCTGGCCGCGGATCTGGCCACCGACCTGTCGGCCTACCACGGCGACCTGCAGGCCGACCCCGGCCGGCTCGCCTGGATCGGGGAACGCCGCGCGGTACTGCAGACCCTGACCCGCAAGTACGGCGACAGCATCGACGAGGTCCTGACCTGGGCGAGTGAGGCCGCGCGCTCCCTGGAGACCCTCACCTCCTCCGACGACCGGATCGAGACCCTGCGCGCCGAGATCGCCGACCTGGACGCCCAACTGGAGCGCACCTCGACCCGATTGACCGCGTTGCGCACCGACGCCGCGGCCCGGTTCGCCGAGCAGGCCCAGGCCGAGCTCGCCGCTCTGGCGATGCCGCACGCCCGGCTCCAGTTCACGCTGGACACCCTGCCCGAGCCGGGCCCGACCGGGATCGACCGGGTCGAGCTGGAGTTCACCGCCAACCCGGGCAACCCGCTGCGCCCGATCGGGAAGGTCGCCTCCGGCGGCGAACTGTCCCGGGTCCGGCTGGCGCTGGAGGTGGTGCTGGCCGGGGAGGAGGAGGCCGCGACCTTCGTCTTCGACGAGGTCGACGCCGGGATCGGCGGCCGGGTCGGGCTGGAGATCGGCCGGCGGCTGGCCCGGCTGGCCCGGCACAACCAGGTGATCGCGGTGACCCACCTGGCCCAGGTGGCCGCCTTCGCCGACCGGCACCTGGTGGTGGCCAAGGCCTCCGACGGGGCCGTCACGACCTCCGGCGTACGCACGGTCGCCGAGGCCGATCGTGCCGTGGAACTGGCCCGGATGATGGCCGGCCTGGACACCTCCGACACCTCGCTGGCGCACGCCCAGGAGCTGCTCGACACCGCCGCCGGCGACCGGGCAGCCGCCCACACCGACCCCCCGCCCCGGAACGGCCGCGCCACCCCGCGAACCGGTCCCGACAAATTCGACTCGGCAAGATAGGCTGGAATCCCGTGGGAGCGCATCAAACCAAGCACGTTTTCGTCACCGGAGGCGTTGCCTCCTCGCTCGGCAAGGGGCTGACCGCCTCCAGTCTGGGAACCCTGCTCGTCGCCCGCGGTCTGCGCGTCACGATGCAGAAGCTCGACCCCTATCTCAACGTCGACCCCGGGACGATGAATCCGTTCCAGCACGGTGAGGTCTTCGTGACCGAGGACGGTGCCGAGACCGACCTCGACATCGGCCACTATGAGCGCTTCCTGGACCGGAATCTGTCCGGGGACGCGAACGTCACCACCGGCAAGGTGTACTCCACCGTCATCGCCAAGGAACGGCGCGGGGAATACCTCGGCGACACCGTTCAGGTGATTCCGCACATCACCGGCCAGATCATGTCCGAGATGATGGCGATGGGCGGGCCCGGCATCGACGTGGTGATCCACGAGATCGGCGGCACCGTCGGGGACATCGAATCCCTGCCGTTCCTGGAGGCGGCCCGGCAGGTCCGCCGGGAGGCCGGCCGGGAGAACGTGTTCTTCGTGCACGTGTCGCTGGTGCCCTACATCGGCCCGTCGCGCGAGCTGAAGACCAAGCCGACCCAGCATTCGGTGGCCCAGTTGCGCCAGGTCGGCATCCAGCCCGACGCGCTGGTGTGCCGCGCCGATCGGGATCTGCCCGAGGGGGTCAAGCGGAAGATCTCGCTGATGTGCGACGTCGAGGAGGAGGCGGTCATCTCCTGCCTGGACGCGCCGAGCATCTACGAGATCCCCAAGGTGCTGCACTCCGAGGGCCTGGACGCGTACGTGGTCCGCAAGCTCGATCTGCCCTTCCGGGACGTGGACTGGACCACCTGGAACGATCTGCTGGACCGGGTCCGCAACCCCAAGGACACCGTCACCATTGCCCTGGTCGGCAAATACATCGACCTGCCCGATGCCTACCTGTCGGTGGTCGAGGCGCTGCGCGCCGGCGGGTTCGCCGCCCGGGTGAAGGTGAACGTCAAGTGGGTCGAATCCGACTCCTGCGAGGATCCGGCCGGCGCCCGCGAACACCTCGGCGAGGTCGACGGGATCGTCGTCCCGGGTGGCTTCGGGATCCGCGGCGTCGACGGCAAGATCGGCGCGATCCGCTTCGCCCGGGAGAACGGGATCCCGCTGCTCGGGCTGTGCCTGGGCCTGCAGTGCATGGTGATGGAGTACGCCCGCAACGTGCTGCACCTCAGCGGCGCGGCCTCCACCGAGTTCGACCCGGACACCGAGTTCCCGGTGATCGCGACGATGGAGGAACAGAAGGCCTTCGTCGAGGGCGCCGGCGATCTGGGCGGCACGATGCGACTGGGCGCCTACCCGGCCGAACTCGCCCGCGGCTCGGTGGTCGCCGGGCTGTACGGCATGCACCAGGTCAGCGAGCGGCACCGCCACCGCTACGAGGTGAACAACGCCTACCGCAAGCAGCTGGAGGACGCCGGGCTGGTCATCTCCGGCACCTCGCCCGACGGCGGCCTGGTCGAGTTCATCGAACTGCCCACCGCGGTGCACCCGTTCTTCGTGGCGACCCAGGCCCATCCCGAGCTCAAGTCCCGCCCGACCAAGGCGCACCCGCTGTTCGCCGGCCTGGTCCGCGCCGCGCTGCGGAACAAGGCCAACTCCCCGCTCCCGGTGGAGGACGAACCCGGCGACGGGGCCGACCCGGTGGCGGTGGCCGGGGACGGCGCCCGCCCCGCGGCGGCCCGGGAGGGCTGAGATGGATTTCCCCGTCCTGTCCGCCGCCGAGCTGACCGACCGGGCGACCACCTGGCCCACCGTCGGCCACCGCGAACTGGCCGCCGGCAAACTGTTCGGGTTCGTCGAGGACCGGGTCACCACCCCCGACGGTGGTGAGATGGTCCGCGAATACCTCCGGCACACCGGCTCGGTCGGCATCATCGCGCTCGACGACCGGGACCGGGTCGCGCTGGTCCAGCAGTACCGGCATCCGGTCGGGTTCGAACTGATCGAGCCGCCGGCCGGGTTGCTCGATGTCCTCACCGAGGACCCGCTGGACGCGGCCCGGCGCGAGCTGGCCGAGGAGGTGGGCCTGGCCGCCGACCAGTGGGCGGTGCTGGTGGACGTGTTCAACTCCCCGGGGTGCTCCGATGAGTTCCTGCGGATCTTCCTCGCCCGCGGGCTGCGCTCGACCCCCGCCCCCGACGGGTTCGAGGTGCACGGCGAAGAGGCCCACATGCGGCGCTACTGGGCCCACCGCGACGACCTCACCCGGGCGGTGTTCGCGGGCCGACTGGCCAATCCGGTCCTGGTCGCCGGGGTCCTGGCGCTGGCCGCCACGGGCACGGCGTACGCCTCGTTGCGCCCGGCCCACACCCCCTGGCCGGCGCGCGATCAGCGGCCGGTCCGCACCGGTGCCTGAAACCGGCCCGGACGACGTCCCCGGCGGTGCCCTGGCGGGATTCGTCACCGGGTTCTGCGATCACCTGAGCGTGGAGCGCGGCCTGTCCCCGCACACCGTCGGCGCCTACCGGCGGGACCTGCGCCGCTACCTGACCTACCTCGCCGAACAGGGCGTCACCGACCCCGACGCGATCACCCCGGCCACCGTCACCGGCTTCGCGCCCTGGCTGGCCCGGGGGGACGCCGACCATCCGCCGCTGGCCCCGGCGAGCATCACCCGTGCGGTGGCCGCGGTCCGCAGCCTGCACCGGTTCGGGCTCGAGGAGCGGATCACCGCGCACAACCCGGCGGCCACCGTGTCCGGCCCCAAACAGGGCAGACGGCTGCCGAAGGCGCTCAGCCAGCACGAGGTGCAGCGGCTGCTGGACGCGCCCGAGCCGACCGATCCGATCGGCCTGCGGGACGCCGCGCTGCTGGAACTCCTTTACGGCACCGGCGCCCGGATCAGTGAGATCACCGACCTGAACGTCGATGACGTGGCCGGGCTGGTCGGTCCGCAGGCGGCCGAGCGGGCCGGTCTGCGGCTGATCGGCAAGGGGGACAAGGAACGGATCGTTCCGCTGGGTTCGTACGCCCGGGCAGCCGTCGAGGCGTGGCTGGTCCGCGGTCGCCCCGGGCTGGCCGAGCGGGGCCGGGGGAACCCGGCGCTGCTGCTCAACGCCCGCGGCGGGCGATTGTCCCGGCAGAGCGCCTGGGCGGTACTGCGCGCCCGGGCCGAGCAGGCCGGGCTGACCACCGAGATCTCCCCGCACACGTTGCGGCACTCCTATGCCACCCACCTGCTCGACGGAGGTGCCGATGTCCGGGTCGTGCAGGAGCTACTTGGACACGCCTCGGTCACCACGACGCAGATTTATACACTGGTGACCATTGATCATCTGCGTGAAACTTACCTGACCGCCCATCCCCGGGCGTACTAGGTTGGAGGGCCCAGCGGAAGGAGCCCGTGTGCCTCAGGACCAGCAGGTCGATGAACTCTTCGATGTCCCCGATGTCGAGGAGGGACATACCGTTGACGAGGAGACGGTGATTCTCGGCCCGACCCAGCGGCCGGTGCCCGATTTTCCCGAGCCCGGACCGCCCCCGCCCGGACCGAAGCACGCCATGGTCATCGCCATGTGCAACCAGAAGGGCGGCGTCGGCAAGACCACGACCACGATCAACCTGGGCGCGGCACTGGCCGAGACCGGCCGCCGGGTGCTGCTGGTCGACTTCGACCCGCAGGGCTCGCTGTCGGTGGGGCTGGGGATCAACCCACACACCCTGGACCAGAGCGTCTACGATCTGCTGCTGGCCAGCAATGTCGATGCCTTCGACGTGATCGAGGAGTCCGTGGTGGAGAACATGGACATCCTGCCGGCCAACATCGACCTGTCCGCCGCGGAGATCCAGCTGGTCTCCGAGGTGGCCCGGGAAACGATTCTGAACGGGGTGCTCACCCCGCTGAAGAGTCACTACGACATCATCCTGATCGACTGTCCGCCGTCGCTGGGTCTGCTGACGATCAACGCGCTGACCGCCTCCGACGGCGTGATCATGCCGCTGGAGTGCGAGTTCTTCGCGTTGCGCGGGATCGCACTGCTGACCGACACGATCTCCAAGGTGCAGGCCCGGCTGAATCCGCGTTTGGAGATCATCGGGATCCTCGGCACCATGTACGACCACCGCACGCTGCACAGCCGTGAGGTGCTGGAGCGGGTGGTCGAGGCGTTCGGGGACCGGGTCTTCCACACCGTGATCAAGCGCACGGTGAAGTTCCCCGAGACCACCGTCGCCGGGGAGCCGATCACCACCTACGCCTCGTCCACCGCCGGGGCCACCGCGTACCGCAACCTGGCCCGGGAGGTCTTGGCGCGATGCCCAGGAAAGTGAGCGGCGCCGATCCCGGCGAATTGCTCAACAGCGGGCCCGGCGGGACGCCCGCCGATCCGCCCGCGCCGGAGCCGGACATTCCGGCCACGGCGGAGCCGGAACGGGCAGCCGCGCCGGCGCAGCCGGATCCGGCAGCTGCGCGGCCCACCGCCTCCGGTCGGGTCCGGCACGAGGACAAGATCACCGTCTACGTCAGCCGCCAGGAGTTGCTGCGGCTGGAACAGGCCCGGTTGAAACTGCGCGGGGAGCACGGGATCAGCGCCGACCGCGGCCACATCGTGCGCAGTGCCGTCGCCGCCGCCCTCGACGATCTCGCCGAGCACGGAGCGGACGCCGAACTGGTCCGCCGGCTCGCCCAGGAGTGAGCGCCGGTGAGCAGGAGTTCCACCTGCGCCTGGACAACTTCGAGGGACCCTTCGACCTGCTGCTGCAACTGATCGCCAAGCACAAACTGGACATCACCGAGGTGGCCCTGTCCCGGGTCACCGACGAGTTCATCGCGCACGTCAAGGCCCTCGGCCCGGTCTGGGATCTGGAGCAGACCTCCCATTTCGTGCTGGTCGCCGCCACCCTGCTGGACCTCAAGGCCGCCCGGCTGCTGCCCAGCGGAGAGGTGGAGGACGCCGAGGACCTGGCCCTGCTCGAGGCCCGGGACCTGCTGTTCGCCCGGCTGCTGCAGTACCGGGCATTCAAACAGATCGCGGCACTGATGGGGGAGTCGCTCACCGACCAGGACCGTTGGTACGCCCGGCCGGGCGGGCTGGAGCCGGCGTACGCGACCCTGCTGCCCGAGGTCACGATCGACCTGACCCCGCACCAGTTCGCGCTGCTGGCCGCGACCGTGCTGACCCCGAAGCCGGATCCGCAGGTGTCACTGGCGCACCTGCATGCCCCGCGGGTGAGTGTGCGCGAGCAGGCCGACATCATCGTGGCCCGCCTCCGCTCGCATCCGGTGCTGACCTTCCGGGCGCTGACCGGGGACGCACCGGACCAACTGACCGTGGTGTGCCGGTTCCTGGCGCTGTTGGAACTGTTCCGGCAACGGGCGGTCTCCTTCGAGCAGGCGGCCCCACTGGGCGAACTGACCATCCGGTGGACCGGCCGCGCGGAGACCGAACTCGCCGAGATCGACGAATTCGACGCGCCGGTGCCCGGCGCCGATGACGATGAGCGCGAGGATGACCACGACGACGACGCGCAGACCCGGGGAGAGGGCGATGGCTGAGGTACCCGCCGACCGGTGGCCGGCCGCACTGGAGGCCCTGCTGCTGATGGCCGACGAGCCGATGCGTACCGCCACCATGGCCGAGGCGCTGGGCATCCCCGAGCCTGCGGTGACCCCGATCCTGACTGAACTCGCCGCCGAATACACCCGGACCGGGCGCGGTTTCGAGCTGCGCCGCGCCGGTGGCGGCTGGCGCTACTACACCCGGCCGGAGTTCGCCGACGTACTCGCCGAATGGGTCGTCTCCGGGCGGCATGCCCGGCTCTCCCAGGCGGCCCTGGAGACGCTGGCGGTGGTGGCGTACCTGCAACCGGTGTCGCGGGCGCGGGTGGCCGCGATCCGGGGTGTCTCGGTCGATGGGGTGATGCGTACGCTGGTAGCACGCGGCCTCATCACCGAGGCCGGCGCCGATGAGCGGACCGGGGCGACCCAGTTCGTCACCACCGATCATTTCCTGACCAGGCTCGGGCTGAACTCGCTGACGGAGTTGCCACCCCTGGCCCCGCACCTGCCCGATACCGCCGACCTGGCCGACGAACTCGGGCGGCTCGCCGAATCCGGCCCGACCGAACCCGACCCCACCCAGACCAACCCCAGCCAGACCCCGACCGAGAGGCAGCCCGATGAGTGAGACCCCCGAGACCGACGAAGGCATCCGCCTGCAGAAGGTCCTGTCGCAGGCCGGCGTCGCCTCCCGACGGGCGGCCGAGCAGATGATCGCCGAGGGCCGGGTCGAGGTGAACGGGGAACTGGTCCTGGAACAGGGGCGGCGGGTCAATCCGCAGAAGGACACCATCCGCGTCGACGGGTCCCGGATCCCGGCTCCGCGCCGGCACATGTACACCGTGTTCAACAAGCCCCGCGGGGTCGTGTCGACCATGGACGACCCGGAGGGCCGCCCGACCCTGACCGACTACCTGCCCCGGAACACCCGGCTGTTCCACGTCGGCCGCCTCGACACCGACACCGAGGGGCTGCTGCTGATGACCAATGACGGCGAGTTCGCCAACCGGCTCGCCCACCCGCGCTACCAGGTCCCCAAGACCTACCTCGCCGACGTCGAGGGCCTGGTCGACAATCACGCGCTGAAGCGGCTCACCCAGGGCGTCACCCTGGAGGACGGACCGGCCCGGGCCGACAAGGTCAAGCTGATCGCGCGGAACCCGCAGGCCCAGCGGACCCAGCTCCAGATCACCCTGCACGAGGGCCGCAACCGGATCGTGCGCCGGATGATGGATGCGATCGGCCACCCGGTGAACCAGCTCGCCCGGATCTCGATCGGCCCGGTCCGCCTGGGGCAACTGAAGGCGGGGGAGTGGCGCGACCTGACCCGCGAGGAACTCGGCGGCCTGCTCGACCTGGTCCAGATGTGAGGCCGTGATGAGCGAGCACCCGTACCTGCCGCGCCGGATCTACGGCCTGGAGACCGAGCTCGGCGTCGCGTACGTGCCCGCCGAGACCCAGGAGCGCAGCCGTCGGGTCACCCCCGACGAGATCGCCCGGTACCTGTTCCGCGGCGTCGTCGACTGGGGGCGCTCCAGCAACGTGTTCCTGCGCAACGGGTCCCGGGTCTATCTGGACGTCGGGTCGCATCCGGAGTACGCCACCGCCGAATGCGACGATCCGACCGAGGTGACCATCCAGGACCGGGCCGGGATGGAGATCCTGCAGGCCCTGGCCGATGACGCCGAGGGGGCCCTGGCGCAGGAGGAACTCGGCGGCGACATCTACCTGTTCAAGAACAACACCGATTCGCACGGCAGTTCCTACGGGTGTCACGAGAATTATCTGGTGGCCCGGGAGGGGCGCTTCGGCGATTTCGCGCACCAACTGCTGCCGTTCCTGATCACCCGGCAGTTGCTGTGCGGGGCGGGTCGGATCGTGCCGCACACCGGGCTGGTGCTCTCCCAGCGTGCCGCGCACATGTGGGACACGGTCTCCTCGGCGACCACCCGGACCCGGCCGATGATCAACACCCGTGACGAGCCGCATGCCGACCCGGCAGAGTACCGCCGGCTGCATGTGATCATCGGCGACTCCAACATGGCCGAGCCGACCACCCGGCTCAAGGTCGGGATGACCGAGTTCGCGTTGCGGCTGATCGAATCCGGGACCCCGATGCGGGATCTGAGTCTGGCGAACCCGGCCAAGGCGATGCGGGAGATGGCCGCCGATCCGACCGGCCGGGTGCCGCTGGAACTCAGCAACGGGCGGACCGCCAGTGCGCTGGACCTGCAGCAGGAGTACTTCACCGCGACGCTGGACCTGGTCGCCCGGCACGGCGATCCGGGGCCGACCCTGACCGCGGTGCTGGACCTGTGGCGGCGCGGCCTGACCGCGATCGGGACCCAGGACTTCACCGGGGTGCAGACCGAGCTGGACTGGGTGATCAAGCGCCGGGTCCTGCAGCGGTACGCCGACCGGCACCAGTTGCCGCTGGATGATCCGCGGATCCGCCAGTTGGAGCTGGCGTACCACGATCTGAATCCGCGGCGCAGCCTGTTCGCCCGGCTGGAGCGCAGCGGGGCGATCACCCGGCTGTCGACCGCGGAGCAGGTGACCGCCGCGCGGACGGTCCCGCCGCAGACGACCCGGGCCAAGCTGCGCGGAGATTTCGTGGCCGCCGCCGAGGACGCCGGGGCCGGCCATGTGGTCGACTGGACCTCGGTGCGGTTGCTGGAAAAGGCGCAGCGGCCGTGGTCGGCGCCGATGGCCGAACCCCGGCTGCCGGTGCACACGGTGGTGGTGACCGATCCCTTCGCCACCAGTGACCCCGATGTCGATGAGTTGATGGAGGCCGTCGCGCACTACCGCGCTGAGGACTGAGCCCGGTTTGAGCAGCCGGGAACCGGGATCGGGGACGCCGGCGCAGGATCAGGAGCCCTGAGATGAGACGACACCCGTGGCGCCGGATCGCCGCCTGGCTGATCGACTGCGGCCTGATCATGTTGTACGCCGGGCTGCTCGCCCTGGTCGGCGTACCGCTGACGAGGGCGGGGGTGCTCGGCCCCCTCCCGCTGGCGGCGGCCAACGTGCTGGCCGCGCTCGTGCTGGTCGTTCCGGTGGTGCTGGTGCTGGCCGGTCTGGAGGCCGGGCGGCGCGCGGCCACGGTGGGGAAGCGGGTGCTCGGGCTGCGGCTGGCCGGTGCTGCGGGTGCCGGTGCTGCGGGTACTGGTGCCCCGGGGGCCCCGGGGTATCCCCGGGCACTGCTGCGCAATGCGGTGAAGGTCGCCCTGCCGTGGCTCATCGCGCACAGCGCGGTCTACGGAATCTGGGACGGTTCGGCCCGGGGCGCGGTCCCCGGCTGGGTGTGGCCGGCGTTCGCCGTGGCGTACGCGATCCCGCTGGTGTGGCTGGTGACCCTGTTCGTCGGGACCGGGCGGACCCCATACGACCGGCTGGCCCGGGTCTCGGTGATCGAGGCATCCGGGGACGCCGCGACGCGCGCCTAGTCCGGATCGGCTGGTCGGGCGGGTCCGCTGGTCAGCGCCCGTGACGGGGTCAGCCCGGGCGGGCCCGCGTACCGCCACTGGGGCTCCCGCTGCGATCTCCGGCTCCGGTTTGCGGGTTGGGTTCGGTCGCGCGGGTCCTGCAGGGGCCGCGGGCCGGATCCGGACCCGCGAGACGGCACGAGCACCCGCGAGCAGCCGGAAGGGCCCCCGCACCGTCAGGAAGCTCCCGTGGGACCTGCCGAGCAGCACCCGCGACTCGGGTGAACATCCGCGAACCGGCACCAGCCACCGCGAGCAGCCGGGAGGCCCGCGTGCCGCGAGGAAGCCCCGCGCGCTGGACGTGGCCAGCACCGGCGAACCGGGGGAGGGCCCGCGTACCGCCACCGGGCCCCGCGGACGGTCGGGGAGGCCCGCGGACTGCGATCTCCCGATTCGGGTTTGCGGGTTGGATTCGGTCGCGCGGGTTGGGTTCGGTCGCGCGGGTTGGGTTCGGTCACGCGGGTCCTGCAGGGGCCGCGGGCCGGATCCGGACCCGCGAGACGGCACCAGCACCCGCGAGCAGCCAGGAGGGCCCGCGCACCGTTATGAAGCTCGCGTGGGACCTGCCGACCAGCACCTGCGGGCCATATCTGGACCCGCGAGACGGCACGAGCACCCGCGAACTGGGGGAGGGCCCGCGTACCGCCAGGAAGCCCCGCGCGCTGGATGTGGCCAGCACCTGCGAACCGGGGGAGGATCCGCGTACCGCCACCGGGGCCCGCGGACGGTCGGGGAGGCCCGCGGACTGCGACCTTCCGATTCGGGCACGCGGGTTGGGTTCGGTCGCGCGGGTTGGGTTCGGTCGCGCGGGTCCTGCAGGGGCCGCGGGCCGTATCCGGACCCGCGAGACGGCACCAGTACCGCGTGCTGCCAGGAGAACCCGCGAATTGGCACCTGCATCCGCGTACCCGGCCCGGGCCGGGCTCCGCCCCAGGGGAACACCGGCGCCAGGACCCGCGAACCGGCGCCAGCACCCGCAAACCAGCGCCAGCCCCGCGAGCCGGGCGAACATCCGCAAATCGACACCAGCCCCCGCGCCCGGCCGCGTCCGGCCGCGCCCCGGACCACGATTCGCGCGATTCCGACGCATCCGGGGCGTCGGGTAGCCTGTCCGGGTGCCGAGAACGATCCTGAACCGCCGCTTCATCACGGGCCTGGCGGGTGCGACCGCAGCCATGGTCCTGCTTGCCGGATGCTCCTCCCCGCAACCGGATTCGGGGCAGTCCCCGAGCCCGACGCCGGCCTCGGCCAGCCCGACCGCGCCCGCCTCGGCGGACCCGTCGGCCACCCCGACGCCCACGCCGATCCCGCCGGCGGCGAATCTGGACGGGATCGCGGTCGCCGGTGCGTTCAACGCCGAGCCCCAGGTGACGTTGCCCGGCCCGTTCGCGGTCGAGGAGACGATGTCGAAGGTGCTCACCGAGGGCACCGGTTCAGTGATCAAGGAGAACGGCGTCGCCGAGGTCCACTATGTCGGGCTCAACGGCCGCACCGGCCAAAAGTTCGACGACTCCTACTCCCGCGGGCAGACCGTCGAGTTCACCCTGTCCCAGGTGGTACCCGGGTTCAAGAAGGGCCTGACCGGTAAGAAGGTCGGCAGCCGCGTCCTGATCGCGATGCCGGGCAAGGACGGCTACGACTCCTCCGGCGGCAACGCGAATGCCGGCATCGAGGTCGGCGACACCCTCGTGTTCGTCGTCGACATCGTCGCGGCACCGCTGGACACCGCCGCCGGAACCGAGCAGCCCGCCCCCCAGGGCGGGCCGACCGTCCAGTTCGGCGCCGACAACAAGCCCACGATCACGATCCCGGCCAACACCAAGGCGCCGACCGAGCTGCAGTCCCATCCGCTGATCGTCGGCACCGGCAAGAAGGTCGCCGCGGGGGACACCGTCACCGTTCAGTACGCCGCCTCCTCCTGGCGTACCGGCGAGTCGATCATCGACATCTACGGTCAACCCGAGCAGGGCGCGCTGAACAAGATGATCCCGGCCTGGCAGGAGGCGCTGGTCAACCAGCCGGTCGGCAGCCGGATCCTGATCGTCGCGCCGCCGGACAAGGCGTACCCCGAGGGCAGCGATCGGCCGCGGGTCCAGGCCGGCGACACCGTCGTGTTCGTGGTCGACATCCTGTGGACCGCGCAGGCGCAGAGCGGCTTCTGAGCCCCGCCCCCACGGGGGCCCGGGCCGAAAACCCCACGGTTCAGCCGAACACCCACGGGTCACGGGGGAGCCGGGCCGGATCGAACCGGTCCAGCAACAGCTCCGGCGTGACCGGTTCGCCCGGGGCGGCCAACCCCACCGATGCCGCCAGCAAGCTGAGCACCGCGGCGGCGTCGGTGCCGGCGGCGGCCAGATCGGCCAGGGTCACCGCGCCGTCGCGCTTGGCCAGCCGCTGACCGGCGGCATTGACCACCAGCGGCACATGGGCGTACGCCGCGGGCGTACCCCCCAACCGGCTGGTCAACCAGGCCTGCCGCGGCGCCGACGACAGCAGGTCGTCGCCGCGCACGATCTGGTCGATGGCCATCGCGAGATCGTCGACCACCACCACGAAGTTGTACGCCCAGGCGCCGTCATTGCGGCGGATCACGAAATCGTCGACCTCACCGGTCACCTCCCCGTGCAGCAGATCGGTCACCGTCCAACTGGTCACGTCGGCGCGGATCCGCAGCGCGGCCGGCCGTTCCCGGCGCCGGCGGGCCCGCTCGGCCTCGGTCAGGTCCCGGCAGGTGCCCGGGTAGGCCGTCGGGGAGGTGTGCGGGGCACCCACGGACTCCGCGATCTCGCGGCGGGTGCAGTAGCACTCGTAGACCGGCAGCCCCGCCGCTGCCTGCTGGTAGGCGGCCAGTCGCGCGGACTGGAACACCACCGGAGGATCGAAGTCCAGACCCAGTGCGGCCAGGTCGGCGATCTGTTGCTCGGCGCTCGCCGGGGACGCCGCGACCCGGGCCCGATCCAGATCCTCCACCCGGATCCGGAACCCGCGTCCGGTCGAGCGTGCGAACAGCCAGGCCAGCAGCGCCGTCCGCAGGTTCCCCACGTGCAGGGCGCTGGTGGGGCTGGGGGCGAACCGGCCGGCCGACATGGGCCTCCTCGGGGCGGGGTGGCTGATAACTTCAGCATCATGGCACCCCGGACCACTGAGCGCTTGGTCAACCTGACGATCTGCCTGCTGACCACGCGCCGCTTCCTGAGCAAGGAGGAGATCCGGCGCGTCGTGGAGGGCTACCGTGGTCTGAACGACAGCAACTTCGAGCGCACCTTCGAACGCGATAAGGACGATCTGCGGGAGCTGGGCATCCCGATCGAGGTGGGCAACCATGAACCCCTGTTCGATGACGAACCGGGGTACCGGATCTCTCGGCAGGATTTCGAACTCCCGCCGATCGAGCTGACTGCCGAGGAGGCCGCGGTGGTGCTGGTCGCCTCCCGGGCCTGGCAGCAGGCCCGGCACGCGGAGTCCTCGATGACCGCGATCAGCAAGTTGCGCGCGGCCGGGGTGACCGCCGACACCGCCCGGCTGGATGCCCTGATGCCGACGGTGAACGCGAGCGAGCCGGCCTTCGACCCGGTCTGGGACGCGGTCGCCAGCGGGACTCCGATCCGGTTCGAGTATCGCGGATCCGAGCAGCGTCACCTCGAACCGTGGGGCATCCTCACCCATCGCGGCAAGTGGTACGTGATCGGCTTCGACACCGATCGGCAGGACCGGCGGATGTTCAAGCTGTCCCGGATCAGCGACGGTCCGTACCGCGACGGCCCCGCCGGCAGTGTCACGATTCCGCCGGGCGTGGTGCTGCGTGATCTGGCCGGCGCGCTGGATCCGGCACGTCCGGACCGCACCGCGACCCTCGCGATCCGGGAGGGGACCCTGGCGGTGTTGCGGCGGACCGCGAGCCCGACCGAGTGGCCCGCGCCGCTGCCGGCCGGCTACACCGCCCACCGGGTCGAGTACGCCTCCACCTCCGACTTTGCCGCCGAGGTGGTGGCCGCGGGGCCGGATGTGCTGGTGCTGGACCCGCCGGAACTGCAGGAGCGGGTGATCGCTGCGCTGCGCGATCTCCGGGACGGGGGACAGCGATGAGTACGTCGGCGGATCAGGTGGCCCGGTTGCTCGCGCTGGTGCCCTACGTCCAGGCGAATCCGGGAATCAGCGTGAAACAGGTGGCCCGGGAGTTCGGGATCGCGCCCCGGCAGGTGGTCAAGGATCTGCAGGTGGCGTACATGTGCGGGCGGCCCGGGGGCCTGCCCGGTGACCTGATCGAGGTCGACATGGAGGCGGTCGAATCCGACGGGGTGATCCATCTGGACAACGCCGAGGAGCTGCAGCGGCCGATGCGCCTGCGGGCCGACGAGGCGCTGTCGCTGACCCTGGGGCTGCAGTCGGTTCGCGAGGTCGCCCCGCCGCAGTTGACCGGTCACGTCGACAGTGCCCTGGCCAAGCTCCAGGGGGCCGCCGGTGCGGCCGCGGACCGGACCCAGGTGCGGGTCCTGGCCGCCGACGAGGCGGTCCGTCGCACCATCGGGGACGCGATCGGCGGAGACCGGCGGCTGCGGCTGGTCTATGACGCGCCGACCGGGACGACCACCCGGACCGTCGATCCGCTGCAGGTGAGTTCCAGCGACGGGTACGCCTATCTGCAGGCGTGGAGCGAGGTCCCCGACACCGTGACCCCGGCCGCGGACGGTCGCAGCGCGCCGGGCTGGCGACACTTCCGGTTGGACCGGATCGCCGAGGCCACGGTGCTCGAGGCACCCCGGCACACCCACTCGACCCGGCCCGAGCCGCTCGACGGCTGGCTGGACCGGGTGGACAGTGTGGCCGAAGTCACATTGGAGCTGGGCCCAGAGGCTGCGTGGGCGGTGGATTACTACCCGATGGACCTGCTGAGCACCGGCGCCGACGGGTCGGTACGCGTCCGCGTCCGGGTGGCCGAACCGCTGTGGCTACGGAATTTGCTGCTGCGGCTGGCCGGGGGCGTACGCCGGGTCGATCCACCGAAGGCCGCCGACTCGGCCCGGGCCGCGGCCGCGGAGGCCCTTGCGCGCTACGAACAACTGGGGTTGGGCAGGTAGGCTGGCGTCCGTGATATGGGTCTGGGTCGTCGTCGGGATCGCACTGTTCGCCGCAGTGCTGACCATCGGCTACGCGGTCTGGCTGTGGCAGAAGCTCGGCGACCTCTGGTCGGAGATCGAGATGCTGATGCAGCGGGCCAACGAAATGGGTGAGCTGGCCGCGCAGCTCGACATTCCCGACTTCGATCACAGCGCCGTCCGGCGTGCCGCGGCGTCCATGCGGGTGCCCCTGACCCGTGGCGCAACTCCCGCGCCGACAACCGAAATCCGGCTTTGATCTTGCCCAGCTGGCTGGGTACGCTCCGAGCACAGTCAAGGAAAGAAGACCACGATGGCTAGCATTGGATGGCCGGAACTACTGATCATTCTGGTCGTAGTTCTGGTTCTGTTCGGCGGCTCGCGCCTGGCCGGTATCGGCAAGGCCAGCGGCAAGGCGATTCGCGAGTTCAAGGAAGAGACCCGCGATCTGGAGAAGGACAAGAAGTCCGACACCGAGGAGAAGACTTCGGAGGCCAAGGCCGAGCCCGAGCCCAAGGCGATCGAGGCGGGTCCCTCCGCGAGCAGCGCGAAACGGACCGAATCCGCCGGCGAAGAACGCTGACCCGAGGCCGCTGATCACTCGTGTCGACCGAGATCGAACCGGAACGCCCCGTGGATGATCCGGGTGAGCCGCGTCCGCACGCGCGCCACTCGGCGCTGAAGCGTCGCCTGGGGAAGTTCGGCTGGCTGCTGCCACCGGACGTCCCCCCGGACGGCACGATGACGCTCACCGAGCACCTGAAGGAACTGCGCTACCGGGTCATCGCGGCCGTCATCGCCGTGATCATCGGGATGCTGTTCTGCGGGCTGTTCTTCGACTCGCTCTACAACTGGCTGCAGCAGCCCTACAACGTCGCCGCGGCCGATCTCGCGCAGACCCGCCCGGGCACTCACACCCAGATCGTCAACATCGGTGTCACCGCACCGTTCATGCTGGCGATGAAGGTGGTCGGTATTGCCGGCCTGGTGGTTTCCTCCCCGCTCTGGCTGTACCAGTTGTGGGCGTTCATCGCGCCCGGACTGCTGCGCCAGGAGAAGAAGTGGGCGCTGTTGTTCGTCGGGTCGTCGGTGCCGTTGTTCGCCGCCGGCGTCTGGGTGGGCTACCTGGTGATGCCCAAGGGCATCGAGATGATGCTGAGCTTCACCCCGGAATCGGCACAGGTCACCAACATGCTCGACCTGCCCTACTTCCTGGACTTCCTGGTCCGGGTGATGCTGGTCTTCGGCGTCTCCTTCCTGTTGCCGGTCGTGATTGTCGTGCTGAACATGGTCGGGGTGGTACGCGCGGAGCAACTGTCCAAGGTGCGCTCCTACGCGATCTTCGGCTGCTTCGTCTTCGGTGCGATCGCGACCCCGTCCACCGACCCGTTCTCGATGATCGCGTTGTCGCTGCCCATGTCCGTGCTCTACGTGATTGCGGAGTTCATCTGCCGGGCGCGGGAGAAGGGCCTGCGCAAGAAAGAAGTCGCCACGCAATGAATGCCGGCCTGAGTCGCTACGACGGGCAGTCGCTGACGCTGGTGGTGAATCCGCAGGCCGGACGCGGCCATGCCCGCCGGATGCTGCCGTTCGTGTGCGCCGAGATCCTCAAGGGGATGCCCGGCGCCAGCCTCAAGGTGTACCAGACGACCAGCTATCGGGAGGCCCGACAGCGCACGATTGCCGCTGTCGCGGCCGCTCGTCCGGCCCATGAGGGCGCACCGGCCGACGGGCTGCTGGTGATGGGCGGGGACGGCATGATGCATCTGGGCGTGAATGCCTGCGCCGACACCGACGTGCCGCTGGGCCTGATCCCGGCCGGGTCGGGCAACGACATGTCCCGCGGGTTCGGGCTGCCGGCGGTCAATCCGATCCAGGCCGCCAAGATCATCGCGACCGGCGGGCGGCGCCGGGTGGACCTGCTCCGGGTGTCCGGGCCACTGGCCGATGGTGCCGAGACCCGCTACGTCGGCACCGTCGTGGCCACCGGATTCGATGCCCGGGTGAACCGCCGGGCGAACCGGATGCGCCTGCCGCTGGGCAGTCTGCGGTACGCCGCCGCGGTGATCGCCGAGATCGCGACCTTCGAGCCGACGCCGTACCGGATCTCGATCGACGGCCGGGAACGCACCGAGCCCGCCCTGCTGGTCGCGGTCGGCAATGCCGGCTACTACGGCGGCGGGATCCACATCAACACCACCCACGACGTCACCGACGGCCGGCTGGACGTGACCGTGATCCACCCGGTCAGCCGGGCCACCCTGATCCGGCTGATGCCGGCGCTGTTCACCGGCGCCTTCGCCAGTGACCCGTCGGTGGAACAGCTCAAGGCGACCAGCGTCCGGATCGACGGGGACGGCCTGATCGCCTACGGCGATGGCGAGGAACTCGGCGACGTCCCGCTGCAGATCGAGATCGCGCCGCAGGTGCTGTCGATTTTCGCTCCGGTCAGCGATCAGGTGGTACGCACCCGCCGCTGACCCCCGGTGGGCTCAGCGCGCGGAACTGGCGATCACACTAAGTTCCTGCGCTTTCTGCGCACACTCCTCTCGGCTGGTCACGCCCAGCATCCGATAGAGTTTGCGCAGATACCACTTCACCGTGTTCACGCCGATGAACAGCCGTTCGGAGATCTCCCGGTTGGTGTATCCGGCGTCAACCAACTCCAGGATCTCGCGTTCCCGTTCGTTGAAGTCACTGGGCTCCACCGGCTCCGGGGCGGGGGCCGGCGCTGCAACGGCGGGGGTCGGGGTCGTCTCCCACAGGGTGCCCAGCCACTGCTGACAGCCCGCCAGCCGGTGCACGGGGCGGCTCAGCAGCCGCTGACTGACCTCCCGGACCAAGGGGCCGCCGTCGGCCACCGGCTGGCGCAGCCCGCTGATCTCGAAATCCTCGAGAACAGCGCGGAGCAGGTTCTCTGCGGCGGACTGGTCGCCGCACGCCTCCATCATCGCCAGCAGGTCGAGTTGATCCCGATGAGCCTGGAAACGGTTGGCATGCGACAGGGAGCGGGCGATCAACTCCTCGGCCCGCGCGATCAGGGCCGCATCCCGGTGCGGGGCCCGCGTACTCGCGGCCCGGGCCAGGTCGAAGCGGACGGCTTCGTCGGTCAGCAGGGCGCGCTCCCGGGCCGTCGAGTCGGGGCCGGCCATTGGCCGCTCCGCGGGAAGCCCGAGCCGCGCCCGGGTCGTGGCCATCCGGGACCACAGCCGGACCAGGGACAGGTCATGGCCGGCCCGTTCGCCCATCTCCAGAACCGCCAGGGCCCCGTCGGTGTCCCCGCGGGCGCTGCGGATCAGGGCCAGCGATTCGTAGACGGGGAACATGAAGTCGACCACACCCGCCCGATGCCCGATTCGCAAGGACTCCTCGAACATCTCCTCCGCGACCGCGACATTGCCGAGGTTGTAGTGCAGCTTGCCCAACAGCCCCAGCGCGAGTCTGGCCGCGTGCGACTGGGCGCCGGACCCCTCGGTGCCGATCCGGAACGCGCTCTCCCAGTGGTGGCGGGCCAGCGGGGTGTTCAGGTCGTGGAAGGCGATCAGCCCGGCGAAGCAGTCCCCGTACACCTTGCTGAAGCAGCCGGTCACCTGCCGGTGATGCTGCTGGGCCCAGTGCTGCCGCTGCGCCCCCGCGGCGGCCCGATCGCGGTTTATCTCGATGAAGGTCTGAACATTGGCCGCCACCGACACCGTCCACGCGTCCAGTCGATCGGCCTCGTCCAGCACCTCGGTCGACAGCCGGTCATCGGTGGACACGACATCGCGATACATGAGGACGCATTCGCCGACCACGATCGATTCGCGGCTGAGCTGGAAGCGCTCGTCGGCCGACAGGGTCCGGTCCACCGCCAGGGCGCGCGCCAGCGCCGTGCGCGCCTCCTCGGCCTCGATCGGGAAGTGCAGCAGGCAGTACGCCCAGGCCAGGGCGACCTGGAGTCGGGCCCGGCCGCGGATCTCCTCGGGCGGCAGCTTCTCCACCAGCGCCAGCAGCGTCGACATCTGGGAATGCTCGACGACCAATCGGCCCTTCTGCTCCACGATGTCGGTCGCGTACGCAAACTCCCCGGCGAGGATCGCATGATCGACGGCAAGCGACAGCATCCGGTGCTGGTGATACCACCGGGCGGCCCGGGCGTGCAGATCCGCGACGATCTCCGGATGCTCGTGCTGCAACCGGTCGCGCAGGAAGTCGGCAAACAGGTGGTGATAGCGGAACCAGCCGCCGGTCGCGCCGAGCCGCTGCAGGAACAGATCGCCGACCAGCGCGCGCTCCAGCTGATCCTCGGCATCGGGCTGCTCGGTGAGCACGGCGGCGAGTTCGGCGTTGACCCGGGACAGCACCGAAGTGCGCAGCAGGAACTCCCGAAGCCGCGGCTCGAGCAGATCCAGCACGTTCTCGGCCAGATACTCCGCGACCCCGTGCTGTCGGGACCCGAGTTCGACCAGCAGCGCGCCCACATCGGCGCGGTTGCGCAGTGACAGGGAGGTCAGCTGCAGGGCGGCGACCCAGCCCTCGATCTTGCTGTGCAGCTCGGCCAACTCGGCCTGGCTGAGGTCGATGCCCTTCATCTCGACCAGAAACTGCTGCGACTCGTGCTCATCGAAGCGCAGCACCTGTGGGTCCACCTCGACCAGCTGGTCATGCACCCGCAGGCTGGACAGGGGCAGCCCGGCCGCGGTCCGGCTGGTCACGATGAAGGCCAGCTTCTCGCCCGAGTCATCGATCAGACGGGCCAGCACATTCCGCGTCCGCCGATCGGTGATCTGGTGCCAGTCGTCGAGCACGATCACGGTCCGCTCGGGGGCCTGCTGGACGGCGTTGATCAGCAGCGGCAGCAGATAGCGTTCGGCGTCCTCGGGCCGTTCCTCCAGCATCTGACGTGCGTTCTCGTCGATGTCGGGATGGATCCGTTCGAAGCACTCGAGCAGATGACGCAGGAACCACAGCGGGCGGTCGTCGTCCTCGTCCAGGGACAGCCAGGCGGTCCGAGACCCGCGCGCGGCGATCGTCTGCATCCACTGGGCGGCCAGAGTGGACTTACCGTACCCGGCCGGAGCATGCACCAGGGCGAGCTTGCGGCCGGTCAGTTGGCGCAGCAGCGCATCCATCCGCGGACGCGACAGCCACCGGCTGACCGGCAGGGGCGCCTGAAAGCGGGTGGCTGCGCTAATGGGCATGCGAAACATCGGAGCACTCCATTGTGGTCAACGTCACGATCTTCAGAGTGGACTCAGTGTAGTTCCTGCCTCGGAACACTCACCCGGGTAGCCACGCACCCACCCGTTCCACCACCCGGGTGGTGGCGTCCCGAGGCTCCCGTGGACCCTCCTGTGCCAGCCTTGTCGGCCCTCCCGGTGGCGGCATTAGCGTCGGCTCACGGCGCGGGGCCCACCGCTGGGCGCCGGCCGACCGAACCACGAGGAATGACTCAAAGAGGAGATCATCCGATGGACTATCTCATCAACATCGACAACGGGGGAACGCTCACCGACATCTGCGTCGCGAGCGACACCGAGGTCTACTACACCAAGACGCTGACGACGCCGACCGACCTGTCGGACTGCTTCTTCACCGGCATCACGAAGGCCGCGGAGGAGGTGTTCGGCGCCGATAGCCTGCCGACGCTGCTGCAGCACACCAGCCTGATCCGCTACTCCTCGACCCAGGGCACCAATGCGTTGGTGGAACGCAAGGGCCCGAGCATCGGGATCATCACCGACGAGCCGGATCTGGCTCAACGGCTGCAGTTCAGCGAGGCTACGACGTCGCTGTTCCACGACCTGGTCGGTTCGAAGGTGGCCGTCCTGGCCGGTGCCGCGGACGATGCCGACACCGCCCTGGTGCAGGCGATCAACTCGTTGACCACGGCGGGCGCGGAGCGGATCATCGTGGCCATCTCGGATCCGGCGCAGGAAAAGGCGTACAAGCACATCTTTCTGACCCGCTTTCCGCGGCACCTGCTCGGCTCGGTGCCGGTCCTGTTCTCCTGGGAGTTCACCTCCGACTCGGTGCGCACCCGCCGCTTGTGGTCGGCGATCCTGAACAGCTTCCTGCACCCGACGCTGGAGCGGTTCCTCTACAGCGCCGAACATCGGCTGCGCGCCCACAAGGTGAAGAATCCACTGCTCATCTACCGCAACGACGGGGCCTCCTCCCGGGTGGCGAAATCGGTCGCGCTGAAGACCTACTCCTCGGGTCCGCGCGGCGGACTTGAAGGCACCCGGGCACTGGCGGAGGCGTACGGCCTCGAGCATGTGCTGATGATCGATGTGGGCGGCACCACGACCGATGTCGGCGCGGTGGAGAACCTGCGGATCGCGACGGCCCGCCGCGGCGCCGTCGAGGGAGTGCCGATCTCCTTCGAGCTGAGCGATGTCCGTTCCTTCGGCGTCGGCGGCAGCTCGGTGATCCGGGTCGCCGACGGCCGGATCACGGTCGGCCCCGAATCGGTGGGCGCGGCGCCGGGCCCGGCCTGTTTCGGCTTCGGTGGGACCGAGGCGACGATCACCGACGTCAACCTGCTGCTCGGGATCCTCGATCCGGAGACCTACCTGAACGGTGAGCTGCGCCTGGATCCGGAGCGGTCCAAGCAGGTCGTCACCGCGAATGTCGCCGAACCGCTCGGCCTGTCGCTGCACGAGGCACTGCTTCGGATGGAGGAGGCGTACGCGGCCAAGGTCGCCGAGTCATTCGCCCCGCAGGTTCAGGCCGGGGTCACCACCGTGGCCGCCTTCGGTGGCGGCGGGCCGATGAGCGCTTGCTTGGCCGCCCGGGCCGCCGGCGTCCGGCAGGTCATCGTGCCCCGTCTGGCCGCGGTGTTCTCCGCGTACGGGATCAGCTTCTCCGACATCGCGCAGAGCTATGAGGCCGACATCACCGGGCTCGACGCCGAGGCCATCGAGACGATCCGGGAGGACCTGATGCTGCAGGCCGAGCGCTACATGTTCCAGGAGGGGTACGACCTGGCCGACTGCGCACTCAGCTGGACCGGCATCGTCGAGAACGCCGACGGAACCGAACATGCCAAGCTCGACCTGACCGAGGCGCCCGTTCTGGTCGACGGTCAGCGGCGCATTCTGGAGCTCAGCGCCCGCTACACGTTGCAGCACCCGACGCTGCAGGCGTCGCTGCCGACCGCGGCCCTCGCGGCGCATTCGACGGGCCAGCGCGCCCTGCTCGGGGCCAGCGGCATCCAGAGCGCCCCGGTCTTCGTCCTGGAGGATCAGCCGGCGAACGCGTCGGCGCCCGGCCCGGCCATCATCGAGGGCCCCTTCTTCACTGCGCGCGTGCCCGAGGGCTGGCGGTTCGTCGTCTCCGACGCCGGCGACCTGCTCCTTGAGGACACCCGGCCGGCCACCCAGGCCTGAGCGCCCACCACCCACACTTTCGAAGGAACATCTGATGCGAATTCCCATGACGGAGTATCTGCTCATCGACCTGGACAGCGAGCGCTGGCTGTGCCGCTTGTGCGGTCACGACCTGGGCGATGCCAACGGAAACTACAAGGAGGGGACGCTGATCTATGACCGCAACCCCCAGGAGATTCACCCCCCGGTGCTGGACCCGGAACGCTACGAGTACACATTCGCGCCCGATCCGAATTTCTGCCGGATCGTCGAGTACTACTGCCCGGGCTGTGCGACCCAGGTGGAGGCGGAGTACCTGCCGCCGGGCCACCCGCTCACCGTCGACATGATCTGGGATGTCGCGTCCCTGCGGGAGCGCTGGGCGAAGTCGGGCAAGAACCCCGAAGAGGTCCTCAACTACGGACCCGGGGAGAACGCCATCGCCGACCTGCGGGCCCAGTTCGACCAGCCGACCACTCGTACCCACCGGAACTGAGGGAAGACAACCATGAAGCGAATCTCTGTCGACATCGGTGGCACCTTCACCGACTGCTTCTTCGTGTGGGACGACACCTACATCGAATCCAAGTCGCTCACCACCCACCACAATCTGGCCCTGGGCTTCAACTCGGCCCTGGACAATGCCTGCACCCGGGCCAATCTGACCCGCGAGGAGGTGCTCGGCCAGGTCGATTCGGTCCGCTACGCGACCACGCTCGGGACGAACGCGCTGATCGAGGGCAAGGGCCCCCGGGTCGGGGCCCTGGTCACCCATGGCTTCGAGGACACCATTCACATCTCCCGGTCCAAGGGCTACGGTGTCGGCCTCAACGAAGTCAAACAGGGCGACATGGCAGATGCCCAGCGACCCGACCCGATCGTGCCTCGCCATCTGGTGCGCTCGGTCAAGGAACGGATCGACTCGGTCGGCGAGGTGCTCGTCCCGGTCCAGCGTGAGGATGTGCGCGAGCAGGTCCGCGAACTGGTCGACAACGGCGCTCAGGCGATCATCGTGGCATTGACCAACTCGACCGAGAACGGTGCCCACGAGCAGCAGATCCTGGAGATCATTCTGGAGGACTACCCGGCCCACGAGCTCGGGTCGATCCCGGTGCTGCTGTCCAGCCAGGTATCCGGCCGCAAGGGTGAGTACGTCCGGGCGATGTCGACGGTCGTCGACGGGTTCCTGCACGAGACGATGTTCCATGCGCTGAATCAGCTGTCGTCGAACCTTCGGGGCTCCGGCTATGAGAAGCCGATGTTGGTCATCCACAACTCCGGCGGGATGGCGCAGTCGAACTCGACCGATGCCCTGCAGACCATCCACTCCGGCCCGATCGCCGGTGTCTCGGGTGCCCAGCACCTGTCGGAGAGCACCGGACTGGGCGATGTGGTCAGCATGGACATGGGCGGCACCTCCTTCGACATCGGCCTGGTGCCCGAGGGCGGCGTCCAGCACTACGACTTCCAGCCGGCCATCGGTCGTTGGCTGGTCTCGGTGCCGATGATCCACCTGAACACCCTCGGCGCCGGCGGCGGTTCGATCGCCTCCTACGACCGCATCCACCGCGCGGTCCAGATCGGCCCGGAGTCGGCCGGCTCGGACCCGGGCCCGGCCTGCTACGACCGGGGTGGTCTGAACCCGACGGTGACCGATGCGGACCTGCTGCTCGGCTACCTCGATCCGCACAACTACGCCAACGGGTTCATCAAGTTGAACCCGAAGCGGTCCCGGTTCGCGATCGAGGAGGCGCTGTGCGACGAACTCGACCTGGATCCGATCGAGGCCGCGAAGGTGATCAAGCGGACCGTCGATGAGTCGATGGCGATCGGCATCGAGATGGAGCTGCGTTCGCGTGGCGGCGTCGTGGAGGACTACACGATGCTCGCCTACGGCGGCAACGGTCCGCTGCACGCCTGCGGGATCGCCGAGAGCGCCGGCATCTCCAGGATCCTCTTCCCGCCGTTCGCGTCGGTGTTCTCCGCCCTGGGGGCGGGCAACATGAAGCCGCTGCACATCCACGAGCGCAGCGCGTACGTCGTGCTCTACGAGCCGATCGGCCGCAAGCTGTTCGACGAGTACGAGCGCTTCAACGACTACGTCGCCGAACTTGAACGTCGCGGCCGGGAGGATCTGATCCGGCAGGGCTACGACCCGGCCCTGGCCAAGCACCGGCTCGAGATGGACATGCGTTACGGCAACCAGTTGGTGACCACCGCCGTGGCCTTCGACCTGAACCGGATCAACAGTGTGGGCGACGTGCTTCAGGTGATCAAGAAGTTCTCCGACATCTACGGCGAACGCTACGGCGAGGGTACGCAGGCGCCCGAGGCCGGGGTCCGGGTCCAGACCATCCGCGTCGCGTCCTATATCGACGGCGAAGTGGTGCAGTTCGACGACCTGACCAGTGGCAGCGACCGTGCCACCCCCGAGGCGGTCGGCCAGCGTCTGGTCCACTTCGTCGGCCACGATGAGCCGATCGAGACGCCGATCTATGACGCCCGTGCCCTCCACGCCGACTATGTCGTGCACGGCCCCGCCGTGATCACCACCGAATCGACCACCTACCTGGTCGAACAGGGCTGGCGGATCGAGCCGACCCCGCAAGGCGCGGTCTGGTTGCTCAAAGAGTCCGTGACCGCCGCCCAGTAAGTCCCCGTTCGAGCAAAGGAGCAGAACAATGACGATGACCGATACCACCGAACACTCGCACGTCCATCCCACACCGGAGACGCACCTCACGCCGGAGGAGCAGCAGTGGGTCGATGCGTTCATGAACGACACCACCCTGTTCATCGGGCCGGATCCGCTGATCATGCGCGAGCACCAGATCGCCGAGCGGACGCCGCTGGAGCAGCGGATTCTCGAGCTCGAGGCGGATCCGCTGCGGGCGGATCGGATCCGTCGCCGGCTCGCCGGGGCCCTGGACGAGGCCTTCGAGATGTGCGAGAGCATGGGTGCCGCGCCGGGCGCCAAGTGGGCCGACCTGTCGGTCGCGGTGTACACCGCGTCTGGCGATGTGGCGTACATGTCGAACCGGGGCGTGATCGCGTTCTCCGCGGTGCTGCACCACCCGATCCGGCACATCATGAAGTACTGGAAGGACGAACCGACCGTCGGGATCCGCCCCGGGGACGGGTTCTTCCACAACGATGCCCGCTTCGGCATGGTGCACAACACCGACCAGTCCATGCTGGTCCCGGTCATGCGCGAAGGCGAGATCATCGCCTGGGTCGGCGCGACCATCCATGAGGGCGAGAACGGCGCCTGCGAACCGGGCGGCATGCCGTCGGGCTCGGAGACTCCGTTCGACGACGGCCTGCGCGCCTCGCCGATCAAGATCGTGGAGGAGGGCAAGCTGCGTCGCGACCTGCTGACCTTCCTGCAGCACTCCACCCGCGACCCGAAGCTGATGCTCGCCGACATCAAGGTGAAGATGGGCGCGGTCAAGCGGGTCATGGACATCGTGGACCGAGCGATCGAGGAGTACGGCGTCGAGGCGTTCGTCGGTGCGATCCGGATGACCGTGGAGGATGTGGAGAACGAGGTGCGCCGCCGGATCGGGGAGATGCCCGATGGCACCGTGACGGTGAACCAGTTCGTGGACTCCACGCTCAAGGAGAACATTCTGATCAAGTTCGCGGCCAAGATCACCGTTCAGGGAGAACGACTGATCGTCGACCTGACCGGGACCGGGCCGGAGATCATCAACCGCGCGATCAACTCGCCGTTGTCGTCGACCAAGGCGTTCTTCGCGCAGGCGATCCTGTCCTATTGGTGGCCGGATCTGCCTCGGTCGACCGGGGCACTGTCGCCGATCGAGATCATTTCCGAGGTCGGGACGTGGGCCGACTGCTCCTATGACGCCCCGACCGGACAGAACCTGCAGGCGTCCTTCCGTGCCTTCACCGCCCTGCAGACCGCGTACGCGAAGCTGCAGTTCTCGGTGGAGGAGAAGTACGCGAACGTGATCAGCCCCTGGTTCAACCAGATCAACAACTTCCTGTGGGGCGGCACGACCCAGCACGGGGAGCAGGTGGGCAACCTGTGCGCCGACCTGAACGGCATGGGCGGGGGCGCGAAGGCGTTCCATGACGGCGAGGATGCGGTCGCACCGCTCTTCTGCGCCATGGCCGACACCGGCGAGCAGGAGGTCATGGAGGAGGAGGTGCCGTTCCTCCAGCTGGTCAGCAAGCGACTGGTCCGCGACAACCAGGGGTTCGGCAAGTACCGCGGTGGGATGGGCTACGAGATGATCGTGGCCGCTCGCAACACCGACTCCTGGGGCTTCATGACGGTGACCTCGGGGGCGAAGTTCTCCTCGGTCGGCGGACTGTTCGGCGGGTACGGCTGTCCGACCTATCCGCTGGCGATGGTCAAGGGGATCAACATCTTCGACATCGTGAAGAACGATCCGAGCGCATTCGATCTGTCCATGGAACGGGTGATGAACGAACAGCCGTACGAGGGCGGTTCCTACACCACCTATCACATGGGCCTGCAGTTCGACATCGCCCAGGAGGGCGAGCTGTACATGATCTCGCAGGGTTCAGGGGGCGGCTACGGCGACGTGCTCGAGCGCGATCCGGAGCTGGTGATGGAGGACCTGCAACTGGACCGGATCTCCGCTCAGGTGGCGCACGACATCTACCGGGTGGCGTGGAATCCCGACACGTACGTGGTGGACGCCGAGGCGACGAGCAAGCTGCGCGCCAGCGAGCGTCAGGAGCGGCTGCGTCGGGGTAAGCCGTACGCGGAGTTCGTGGCCGAGTTCGTCACCGAGGAGCCACCGGCCGAGTTGCCCTACTACGGCTCGTGGGGTCAGGACAATGACCAAGAGGTGCTGGCCACCGTCTGGGATCACCAGGGTCCCAAGCGGGTCCGAGGGCCCATCTCGGAGATTCCGCTGATCAATGTGCCGAATCGGCATGTGATGAAGATCGCGCGGTTGGAGGCGCGGATCGCCGAACTTGAGGCCAAGCACGGCGAGACGGTCAAGCGTCTGGTCTGAGGGATCACCACGGCACGGGGTCCGGGGCTGCTGCTCCGGGCCCCGCGCCGCCGCCGAATCACTATCACAGGAGATGAAACAGATGTCTGACACCTTTGTGGCGCTGTTGACCAGCGCCGACGGCGGCCTCATCCTCGATGCCGCCGATTACACCCAGCGGGTGCTGTTGCAGGGGCGGGCCGAGCCCTGGTCCGATGCGACTGCGTACGCGAACCATCTGCGCCAGGCTCAGGCGCTGCTCAAACCAGCGGTGGCCCTGCTGCCGCTGGATCGCCTGATGCGGACCCAGCTGGCCACCGACCAGGCACTGCGGGAGGCGATGGTGGCCAAGTCGCGTCGCGGGTATGCCGCGCGGGCCCTGCTCAGCGACGAAACACTCAAAGAGCTGGCCCGGGCGCAGGTCCGCACAGCGACGCAGACCCAGCGGGAGCCAGTGCTGCTGCAACTGCCGGCGCCGAAGGTCCTGCTCCAGCTGGCCGCTGCGGCGGTTCGCCCCGGAGCCGGCGATGAGTTCGACGACGATGATGCCGAGAACGTCGCGATGTACTTCGCCGACTGGTCACGCGGGTTCGCCGAGGCGCCGGTGGCCGGGGTTATCTTCGACGAGCGCGGAGGTGTTGCTTCGGCCGAGAGCTGGGGGCCGATCCTCAACACCGCGCGCCACTACGGGTGGCCCGTCGGGCTGCGGGGCGTCGACCGCGTCCGGTTCCTCGAGCCGGAAGTAACGCTGCCGGTCATCTCGGCTGCTGAGTTCGACACTGCGACCTTGCCGACCGCAGTGGCGCTCGTGGAGGTTCCGGTCGATGCCGTGCCCGAGGATGTCTTGGCCCGGCTGGCGACGCTGCGCGCAGCCTGAGCCTGGCGGCAACTGTCCGAATCAAGGTCTCCTCGTCCGGCTGGGCTGCCCAAATGCGGGCCGACCGGAACCGCCTGGTTGTGAGACCTTGATTTCAGGCAATTCCGGGTCGGTTCCATCGCGAGCCGAGCCGGTTCAGCCGCGCTGCAGCACGGTGGCATGGTTGGCGACCGCCGGCCCACCCAGGCCGAACCCGCCGATCCGCTCCGCGCCGGGCAGGGGCACACCAGGAGCGGCGATTCGGGCGCCGGGGGAACGGGTTGCGCGCGTGTAATCTCAACTCAGCACCCTAGGAGGACGCATGGACTCAGATGTCGAGTTGAGCCCGGCGGAGCGGATGGCCCGGTTCAAGGCTCGTCAACGCTCCCCGCTGGCCGCCGAGTTCGCCGATGGGTACGGCTTCGAGTTCGATCCCTTCCAGCAGGAGGCCTGCGCGCATATCGAGGCGGGCCGCGGCGTACTGGTGGCGGCCCCGACCGGTGCGGGCAAGACGATCGCCGGGGAGTTCGCCGTCTGGCTGGCCCGCAAACAGGGCAAGAAGGCGTTCTACACCACGCCGATCAAGGCGCTGTCCAATCAGAAGTACAACGACTTCGTCGCCACCCACGGGGCCGACCACGTCGGGCTGCTGACCGGGGACACCTCGATCAATTCCGAGGCGCCGATCGTGGTGATGACCACCGAGGTGCTGCGGAACATGATCTACGCCCGCTCGGCCACCCTGGAGGGCCTCGGGTATGTGGTGATGGACGAGGTGCACTACCTCGCCGATCGGTTCCGCGGCGCGGTCTGGGAGGAAGTCATCATCGGCCTGGCCGAGTCGGTCCAACTGGTCGCCCTGTCGGCGACGGTGTCGAACGCGGAGGAGTTCGGCGACTGGCTCGCCGAGGTCCGCGGCGACTCCGGATCCGGCGAGCCGGGGTCGCGCCAGGTCGAGATCGTGGTCTCCGAACGGCGTCCGGTCCCGCTCTACCAGCACGTCCTGGTGGGCCGGCGGCTGTACGACCTGTTCGAGGACGAGGCCCCGACCGCGATCACCGACGCGACCGTGCCGCAACGGCGGGCCGAGGTGAATCCGGCGCTGCTGCGGGTTTCCAAGCAGGAGGCCCGGATCGTCCGGGACGATTCCCGGCACGCCCGGGGCCGCTCCGGTCGGGGCAAGCGCGGCCGGCCCGCGTCCAAGTACGGCGGCGACGCCCATCGCAGTCATACCGAGCGCAGCCAGCACAAACCGGCCAGCCGCGCCGACATCGTGCGTACGCTGGAGAACGCCGACCTGCTCCCGGCGATCATCTTCATCTTCTCCCGGGTCGGCTGCGACGCGGCGGTCAAGCAGATGCTCGGCTCCCAGTTGCGGCTCACCAACTCGGTGGAACGCGCCGAGATCCTGCACATCGCCGCCGAACACACTGCCGGCCTCACCGATGCCGACCTGGCCGCGCTGGAGTACGACACCTTCCTGGACGCCCTGGAACGCGGGATCGCGGCACACCACGCCGGGATGCTGCCGGTGTTCAAGGAGTGCGTCGAGGAATGCTTCGTACGCGGCCTGATCAAGGTCGTGTGCGCCACCGAAACCCTCGCCCTGGGCATCAACATGCCGGCCCGCTCGGTGGTGCTGGAGAAGCTGGTGAAGTACAACGGCGAGACCCACGCCGACATCACGCCGGGGGAGTACACCCAGCTGACCGGTCGCGCCGGGCGCCGCGGGATCGACACCGAGGGCCACGCCGTGGTGCTGTGGCAGCCCGGGTTCGACCCGCGCGCGGTCGCGGGGCTGGCGAGCAAGCGTACCTATCCGCTGAAGTCGTCGTTCCATCCGACGTACAACATGGCGGTCAACATGATCGGTGCCGTCGGCCGCGACCACGCCCGCTCCCTGCTGGAGCAGTCCTTCGCGCAGTACCAGACCGACCGGTCCGTGGTCGGACTGGCCCGGACGGTGCAGCGCAACACCGAGAAGATCGACCAGTTCCTGGCCCAGGCCGAGTGTGACCGGGGCGATTTCGCCGAGTACGCCCACCTGCGCGCCGAGATCTCCGATCTGGAGGCCGAGGCGGCCCGCTCCCGCAAGGTGGACCGGCGCGCCGAGGCGTACCAGTCGCTGCTGGAACTCAGCCCCGGCGACATCATCCACGTCCCGACCGGCAAGATGCAGGGCTGGGCGGTGATCCTGGACCCGGGGGTGCGCTCGCACCGCGAGGAGCCGCACCCGCTGATCCTGGCCGAGGACCGGCAGACCAAGCGGCTCACCCTGCACGACTTCCCGACCCCGGTGAAGCCGGTCGGCCGGATCCGGATCCCGAAACATTTCAGCGTCAAGGAAGCCCACGACCGGCGGTCCCTGGCCGCCGCGCTGCGGTCGAAGCTGGGGGAGATCGACCTGTCCCCGGAGCGCTGGCGCCCCGGTGCGATGGACGAACTGGTCGTCGAACAGATCGCCGAACTGCGACACCAACTGGCGACCCATCCCTGCCACCGCTGCCCCGACCGGGAGGAGCACGCCCGCCTGGCCGAGCGCGCGATCCGGCTGGAACGGGAGAACCAGGGACTCGAGGACCGGATGGCGAAGCGGACCAATACGATCGCGGTCCACTTCGACCGGATCTGTGTCGTGCTCGACGCCTTCGGTTACCTCGCCGGCGGGCCGGAGGCGGGGACCGGGGAAGTCACCCCGCAGGGCCGGATGCTGGCCCGGATCTACAACGAGTTGGATCTGGTCGCGGCCGAATGCGTACGGCGGGGCGTGTTCGACGACCTGTCGGTCCCGCAGCTGGCGGCGGTGCTGTCCTGCCTGGTCTACGAGGCGCGGCGGGACCGGCGCAACGAGCCGCCGCGGATGCCCGACCAGGAGACCGATTCCGCGATCGAGCAGGTGCGGGCGATCCATCGTGAGGTCTCCCTGGCCGAGCGGGACACGAAACTGGAACGCGGGCCCGAGCCGGAGGCCGGCTTCGCCGAGGCGGCGTACGCCTGGGCGGCGGGCCGGCCGCTGAGCACGGTGCTGCGCCAGTCCGGCCTGACCGCCGGGGACTTCGTCCGCTGGGTGCGGCAGGTGATCGACTTCGCCGATCAGGTGGGCAACGCCGCGGCCGGGATCGAGCGCGGCGAGCTGCGGGCCCAGTGCCGGGCGGTGGTCCGGGCGATGCGTCGCGGCGTCGTGGCGTACCAGTCGGATCAGTGACCCCGGACGCGGGCAGCCGATTGTGCCGCGCTCCGGGTGGGACCGGCTAAGGTCGGGGTCACCATAACCGAATGGGGGAGCGAATCATGGCTGTGGCGATCCGGGTCATCCCGTGCCTCGACGTGCACGATGGGCGCGTGGTCAAAGGGGTCAACTTCGTCAATCTGCGCGACGCCGGCGATCCGGTGGAGTTGGCCACCGCGTACGGAGTGGCCGGCGCCGATGAGCTGACCTTCCTCGACATTTCCGCCTCGGTCGAGGGCCGGGCCACCACGCGGGAGGTAGTCGGCCGGACCGCGGAGACCGTGTTCATCCCGCTGACCGTCGGGGGTGGCGTCCGCAGCCCGAAGGATGTGGACGACCTGCTGCGTACCGGCGCCGACAAGGTCGCGATCAACACCGCCGCGATCGACAACCCGCAGGTGATCTCCGACATCACCACCCGCTTCGGCAATCAGGTGCTGGTGCTCTCGGTCGACGCCCGCCGGGAACCGGGCCACAAATCCGGCTACGGCGTCACCACCCACGGCGGCCGGACCTCCGCCGGCCTGGATGCGATCGAATGGGCCAAGCAGGCGGTCGACCTGGGGGCCGGGGAGATCCTGCTGAACTCGATGGACGCCGACGGCACCACCGCCGGGTTCGACCTGGCGATGCTGGAGGACATGCGGGCCGCGGTGAACGTCCCGCTGATCGCCTCCGGGGGCGCCGGCACCGCGGCCCATTTCGTCGACGCCGCCCGGGCCGGTGCGGACGCCGTCCTGGCTGCCAGCGTGTTCCACTTCGGGACCGTCAGCGTCGCCGAGGTCAAACAGGCCCTGGCCGAGGCAGACTTCCCGGTCCGCCGCTGATGCGCTGAGCAGGGGTTCAGCGGAGCCGCCGGCGGTAGAGCGCGATCGCCCAGAACCAGGCCAGGAGCAGGACGCCGACCAGCCAGCCGAGGGCAACCCAGATCTCCCCACCCACCGGTTGACCGGCGAACAACGCCCGCAGGGTGTCCACGATCGAGGTGACCGGCTGATGCTCGGCGAACCACGCGACCGGAGCGGGCATGGTCGTGGTGGGCACGAACGCCGAACTGATGAACGGCAGGAAGATCAGCGGGTAGCTGAAGGCGCTCGCCCCGTCCACGGTCTTCGCCGACAGTCCGGCGATGACCGCCAGCCAGGTCAGCGCCAGGGTGAACAGCAGCAGGATGCCGACCGCGCCCAACCACGCGCCGAGCGAGGCGGAGGTGCGAAAGCCCATCGCGAACGCGATCGCGGTGACGATCGCGACCGAGAGGAGATTCGCCACCGCCGAGGTGAGCACCTGCGCCCACAGCACACTGGAGCGCGCAATCGGCATCGACTGGAACCGCTCGAAGATCCCGCCCTGCATATCGAGGAAGAGCCGGTAGGCGGTGTACGCGACCCCCGAGGCGATCGTGATCAACAGGATGCCGGGGAGCAGATAGTCGATGTAGGCGCCGCTGCCGGTGTGGATCGCGCCCCCGAACACCCACACGAACAGCATCAGCAGCGCCACCGGGGTGACTGCGGTCGTGATGATCGTGTCCGGGCTGCGCAGGATGTGCCGCAGCGACCGCCCGGTGAGGACCCGGGTGTCGCGGATGACATGAGTGGACATCGGTCATTCTCCTTGGGCGGTGGATCCGACGTTGCTGGTGGGGGATCCGACGTTGCTGGTGGGGGATCCGACGTTGCTGGTGGGAGATCCCACCAGGGCGAGGAAGACCTCTTCGAGGGTGGGTTGCTTCTCGACGTACTCGATTTCGGCGGCCGGCAGCAGCCGCTTCAACGCCGCCGGCGAGCCGCTGTGGATGATGCGCCCACGGTGCAGGATCGCGATCCGGTCGGCCAGGTGCTCGGCCTCGTCGAGGTCCTGGGTCGTGAGCAGCACGGTGGTGCCGGCATCGGCCAGCTCCCGTACCAGCTGCCAGACCTCCAGGCGGGACTGCGGGTCCAGGCCGGTCGTCGGCTCATCGAGGAAAATCACCGGTGGTCGGCCGACCAGGCTCATGGCGATGTCGAGGCGGCGGCGCATGCCGCCGGAGTAGGTGGCGGCCCGGCGGTCGCGGGCCTCGGTCAGCGCGAAGCGGGAGAGCAGTTGGTCGGCTACGCCGCGCGGGTCGGGGAGGTGCCGCAGTTGCGCGACGAGCACCAGGTTCTCCCGACCGGTGAGGGCCTCGTCGACGGCGGCGAACTGACCGGTCAGACTGATCGATTCCCGCACCTGCTGGGGAGCGGTGGCGACGTCGTGGCCGTTGATCACCGCGGTACCGGCGTCCGGCCGACACACCGTGGCGAGGATCCGGATCAGCGTCGTCTTGCCGGCCCCGTTCGAGCCGAGCAGGGCGACGATCTCCCCGGTGGCCACATCGAGGTCGACGCCGCGCAGCACGGAGACATTCTTGAAGGCCTTGGTGAGGCCGCTGACGTGGATCATGGTTCCTCCTGCGGACCCGCCCCGGCGATCGCGTCGTCGATCGCGTCGGCGAGGCGCCGACGTTGCTTGTCGGCCCAGTGCTCCCCGGCGTACGCCTGGACGAAGGTGTCGGCGAACTCCGCCGGGTCGTCGCCGACGATCTCCCGCACCGGGGTGTGGTCGGCAGCCGCCTGTTCCCACAGGTCGGCGAGACCGTCGACCATCCGGACCACGGTGTCGCCGTCGACGACTCCGCCGCAGGCCAGGACGTAGCGGTGCAGCGCTCTGGCGACGCTGCGATAGGGATCGGGCAGCGCGTCGATGCGCGCCATGCTGTGGCGGTACTGCTTCTTCTGCTCGAACGATCCGGTGATCGCTTCGAACCATTTCGCGGCCATGCTCATGCTCCTTGAGTGCGGTGGAGATGTTCGATGCGCTCGGCGAGGAAGCTCCACGTCTTCCAGAACTCACCGAGTTGGCGGCGGCCCTGCGCGTTGAGGGAATACACCTTGCGGGGCGGGCCCTTGTCCGAGCGCACCTTCTCCACGTCGACGAAGCCGCGCTGCTCGATCCGGACCAGCAGGGCGTACACCGTGCCCTCCACCAGATCCGCGAAGCCCTCATCCCGCAGCCGGGCGGTGATCTCATAGCCGTACGCCGGACGCTCGGCGAGGATCGCGAGGACGATGCCTTCAAGGGTGCCCTTGAGCATCTCGGTCATCTGACTGGCCATCACGATTCCTCTACTCAGTAGTGCTGACTACCAGTAGATAGTAACGCTGAATAGAGCTACTTGGCAAGAGTGAGTAGCGGATTGTCGGACCCGGTGCGAGTACCCGCTGACCCGGGTCGGTGGAAGGCTGACCCGCATGCGGATGCGACGCCGGGGACTCCTGGCCGGGGCCACACTGGCGGCGGCCGGGCTGGTGGCCTGTGTCCCCCGGCCGGAGAAGCGAACTGCCGCCAGGTCGAGCAGCCAGTTCGAGTACTGGCCGACCGAGCGGGTGCAGACCTTCCGGGTGCGGCCCGACGGCACGCTCGCCGTCACCGTCGACCTGATCCTCGATGCCGGCGAAGGCACCGACCGACCGTTGCGGGTGACCTGGCCCACCCGGGTCCAACTGCACCGGCACAACGACCGGTTCGTCGACATGCGCCCCGAGCTCGTCGAACCGGCGATGGTGCACACCTCGAGCGGGGGTGGGGCCCTCACCTTCGAACCCGAACCCGACGAGCGCAGTCTCCGGGTCTGGGCGGTGCCCGGCCCCGGCGGTACCTGGGCCCCGGGTCGGCACCGGATCACCCTGACGCACGGCACCGCGAACACCTGGCTCGAGGTGGACGGGGATCCGCGCCTGGTGTTGTGGGCACTCAGTTCCGTTGCGCCCTGGACCGATTCCGGCGACTCCTTCCTCCGCGTGGAGACCGAGGACCAGCGATGGGAAGCGACGTCCGACGGAACGGTCGCCCCGGTCACCGACCCGTATGTGGCGCGGTCCACCTCGGATCAACCCACCTATTCGTTCCTGCGGCCCGAGCTGTCCGTGGCGCCGCCCCCTGCCCCGACGAGGCCGCGATGACCCGGCGTACATTCCTGGCCGCCGCGCTCGCGTACGAGTTCGGCCTTGCCGCCGCGTTCAGCGACGCGTTCCGGCTGCCTGATCAGCTGGGGGAGATGTTTCCCCGGATGCTGGTCCCGAGGCTGGAATCCTGGGCGGCCGAGCGCGACCGGACCGCCCTGGCGGTCGAGCACAACACCACCGGCCACCGGGTCGAGCTGCGGGCGCGCAGCCAGCGACTGGAGCCGGGGACGTATCAGACCACGCTGACCCATCGGTGGAGCGGCGGCAGCATCGCCGCCGACGGCGCCGTCGAGACCTACGTCCAACTCGGGCATGTCTGCACCGAGGCCACCGTGACCGGGCCCGGCATCCGTGCCGTCCGTCGGCAGCGATACCTGGGGATCTACACCGATGTCGGCGAGGCCGTCGGCGACCGCTGGCAGCTGAGCGTCGACGGCCTGGAAGCGCTGAACAACCTGCAGATCGTCCGAGACCCGATCGACCTTCCGCGCCGAACCTGGTCACCGACTGAGGCCGTCGACGGGGGGTCAGTCGGCGACGTCGCGGACGCCGTAGCGCTGCTCGATCTGCAGTCGGCACAGCAGTTCGCCCGGTACGGCATTGCGGTCGCCGTACTCCTGGGCGCGCTCGGCGCCCATGTATCGGCCGCCGAGGATCGCGGCCCAATGGCGGACCTGTTCGAGGTCCTCGATCAGCTCGACCGGTCCGGAGACGCCGGCATACGAGAACGGTGGCCGGTCGTCCTGAACCGTCAGGGCCGCCCACCCGGTGCGGCGCAGGGTGCGGCCCTTGATCGTGTCGCTGCCGGTGTTGAAATACAGCGTGTCGGGTCCGTCGAGCACGTACCAGACCGGGGCCAGGTGCGGCCGCCCGTTCTTCCGGGTGGTGCCCAGGATGCCGGGGCGGACCGGGGCGGTGAGGAAGGCCTGCAACTGATCGGGATCCATCGGGGTGTAGCCCATGCGGGGAGTCTAGGACGTGGATCCTGGCCGGGCTGGGAGGATGACGGCAGAATGGATCGGCGACACCGACGAGAAGGAGTCTCATGCTGGCCTGGTTGCCCTGCGAAACCCGTGAGGAGGCCGAACGCCGCTTCGGTCCGCTCCCGTCGAACGTCGAGGTCGACTTCTATCCCGACGCGGACGTGGTGCCTGATTCGATCGATCGGGTGCAGTTCCTGGTGCTGCCGTACGGCGGTCACCTGAAGGCGCTGGACCGGGTGGGGGAGATGTCGGCGTTGCAGGTGGTGTTGACCCAGAACGCCGGGTTCAACGATGTGCTGGACCTGATTCCGGACGGCGTACAACTGGTCAACGCCGTCGGTGTGCATGACACGTCGACCGCGGAGATGGCCCTGACGTTGGCGCTCGCTGTCGGCCGGAACCTGGACCGTTACGTGCGCGCGCAGGACGAGGGTCGGTGGGATCGCTATTGGGGCGACTCGCTGGCCGATCGTCGGGTGTTGATTCTCGGCTACGGGGGGATCGGCAAGGCGATCGAGGCCCGGGTGGTGCCGTTCGAGCCGGCCGGTATCACCCGGGTGGCCCGGACCGCCCGCGACGGGATCCATGGCTTCACCGAACTGGATGCGCTGCTGCCCGAGGCCGATGTGGTCTTCCTGGCCGCCCCGCTGACCGAGGAGACCGAGGGCATTCTGGACGCCCGACGGCTGGCGCTGCTGCCCGACGGTGCCCTGGTCGTGAACGTGGGCCGAGGCCCGCTGGTGGTCACCGAGGCGCTGCTGGCCGAGTGCCGGACCGGTCGGCTGCGGGCCGGTCTGGACGTGACCGACCCGGAGCCGCTGCCGGCCGACCATGAGTTGTGGCGGCTGCCCGGGGTGGTCATCAGCCCGCACGTCGGGGGTACCTCCAGCGCCTTCCGGCCGCGCAGCGATCGTCTGATCGGGTCCCAGTTGAGGGCCTGGGCCGGCGGCGAGGAACTGAGGTACCGGGTCAAGTGAGTCGGCGACTCCAGCGCTGGGCGGTCGAGATCGGGCCGGCGCTGCTGGTCGCGATCATGCTGGTGCCGTTCATCATCTCCGGCGGGCGGCTGGTCGGCTGGCAGCCGGCGATGATCGACCTCGACGTCTATCGGTACACCGTTGCCGATCTGTTGGCCGGCAAGGACATCTATCTGACCCGGACGCCCTACTACCAACTGCCCTTCCTGTATCCGCCGGTTGCCGCGATCGTGCTCATTCCGATCGCGCTGATCCCGCTGCGCCTGCTGCAACTGTTGTGGATCCTGCTGCTGGTGTGGTGCCAGTGGCTGGTGCTGCGCTGTCTCGGGGTCCGGCGGGGCTGGTTGCTGGGGGCGGTGAACATGCTGGCGGTGATTGCGGTCGAGCCGCTGCGGACCACGCTGGGCTATGGCCAGGTGAACACGATCGCAATGGCCCTGGTGGTGGTCGATCTGCTCGGCCGCCGGTCCGGGACGCGGCGGCTGCCGCCGGGAGTGCTGATCGGGCTGGCGGCGGCGCTGAAGCTGACCCCGTTGCTGTTCCTGGTGTTCGCCGCGGCTCGGCGGGACTGGGCCATGGTCCGCAACGGGGTGCTCAGTTTCTGCGGGGCGATGTTGGTCGGGCTGCTGATCCTGCCGCAGGCGACGCTGACCTATTTCAACAAGCTGCTGGCCGGGGACATGTACGGCAACCCGGTCTACGTCGGGAACCAGTCGCTGGCCGGGCTGGTGACCCGACTGGCCGGGGGGCAGCCCGGTCCGGCGGGGACGGTGACCACGGTGCTGTGTGTGGTGCTCGGGGCGGTCGCGGTCTACGGCGCAGTCCGGGTGTGGAGTCGGGGTGCCCGGGCGTACGCCGTGGGGCTGCTGGGGATGGCGACTGGGGTCGTCTCGCCGATCAGTTGGACCCACCACTACGTGTGGGTGATCGTGGTGGCGATCGGCGCGATCGCGGCCGGGGCGCGGATCCCGGACTGGCTGCGCTGGATCAGCCTGGCCTGGTCGGCGTGGGTGAGCCTGTGTCCGGTGCTGGTGTTCCTGCCCTACGGGATGAACGCGGAACTGGGCTACAGCATCGGCCAGCACATCGTCGGGGGAGTGACCCCGGTGCTCGGTGCGGTGATCATTGCCGCGGTCGGGGTGAGTTCGGCCTGGTGGTCGACGCCGGCGGACGCGGGTCCGGGGAGCGAGCCGGGTGACGCGAACAGGTCAGCAGCCGAGGCGACCAGGTCTGGGGTCGAGGCGACCGGGGCCGCGGCCGAGGGTACGAAGAGCTGACCGTCGTTTTTGGTGCAGCAGATTTTCCCGGTTGGGGTGGATTTTTCTCTGACTGGGGGAAATGCCGTTCGGGGTATCGGGGTCGGTGATTTTGCTGCACCGGGAACGACGGTCGGTGGTGGATTCGCTTCCGGAAGTTCACGCAAAGTTGGCTGTGGATAGGTCGGTTGCCGGGTGTTCGGGGGGCCTGGGGTGGGGCAGGATCGGCGGGGAGTGCTCGCCCCCGAGTCTGCCGAGGTTGTCATGCGTGTGGCTGGTGTTGTTGTTGCGTTGGGTGTGTTATTGGTGACCGCATGTGGTGGGGGTGAGCCGGAGGGGGCGGAGGAGTCAGCTCTGACGGTGGCACCCAGTTGTACCC
>NZ_AUHH01000037.1 GCF_000423085.1 Granulicoccus phenolivorans DSM 17626 = NBRC 107789 = JCM 15570
GCGGGTCGGGTACCTCCCTGACAGCAGGTTCGGCCCGGATCCTTCCCGCGACGGCAAGTTCGGCCCGGATCCTTCCCACGACGGCAAGTTCGGCCCGGATCCTTCCCGCGACGGCAGGCTCGGCCCGGGCCCTTCCCGCGACGGCAAGTTCGGCCCGGATCCTTCCCACGACGGCAAGTTCGGCCCGGACCCTTCCCGCGAACGGCAAGCACGGCCCGGGCTCTTCCCGCGACAGCACACGTGACCCCGCGACAGCATCAGGGTCTGGCGGGCGTTGCACCAGGTGCGGCAAGCATTTCGGGGCGCGGGATGCGAGGAGGTAACGCGCGAATGCCCCGACCGGTTTTCGGCGGAGAGGGAGGTGGTCCCGTTGGCGGGTTCAGTGGCAGGACTACTGTGGCCCCGGAAAGGTGACCCCATGACTTCAGCAGTGACAGTCCACACCGCCGGCGAGCTGGCCGACGCCCTGGCCGCAGGAACCGCCGAGATCACCATCGACGGTGAGATCGCCGGTTCGCCGATGATCACACTCCCACCGGGCACCACGCTGCGCGGCGGTACCCTCCGATTCGGGGCCCGAGGAATCCGGCTCACCTCCGACAACACCCTGGCCGACATCCGGATCGAGGTACCGGTCCAGGAGACCGCCATCCTCAACGACACCACCGTGGCGGACCTGGGCACCCTCACGCTGCGCAACGTCACCACCCGGGGCCAGATCGCGCTGCTCGCCGAGGACCAGGTCCGGGCCGGGCACGTCCGCGCCGAGGGCGTACGCGTGGAAGCCGCCGACGTCCGTGGCCGCTACCACCGGCCCCACGGCTTCGGGGTCGATGCTCTGCAGGGCGGCTTCACCCTGTGGAACCGGCAGGCCGACCCCGCCGTGGTACTCACCGCAGAGCTCCTGGACATCGCCGCCGGCAGCGCCGACGAACCGGTCCGCGGCTCCGGTGTGTTCGTCGGCGGTCACGGTGACTGGGACGGGCTCGCCGACGGCGGGACCATCACCGTCACCGAACTGCGCACCGGCGAGATCCACACCGACGGCGGCATCCCGGAGGCCACACCCGACCTGATCTCCGGTGGCGTGTTCGTCATCACCGGAGCGAACGTGGACCTGGTGAGCTGTGCCGGCCCGGTCACCACCTACGGCCAGAACGACATGGTCCTCGACAACTGGGGCAGCGTCACGACCTGGACGGCCACCGCCGAGGTCACCTCGCACGGCCCCAGCGGGATCGGATTCGTCAACTTCGGCCGCATCGGCACCCTCGACGTGCAGGCCCCGATCGTCACCACCGGCAAGGGCGCCCGCGGCTTCAACCTGTACGACGGCAGCCTGGAGGAAGCCCGCTTCGCCGCCATCGCCACCACCGGCGACGGCTCGGTCGGCATCCAGGTGAGCAAACCGCTGCGCCGACTGACCGTCGCCGGCGACGTCACCACCAGTGGCGGCGAAGGGCTCAGCCTGGTCAAGGGCGTCCAGGTCACGCTCCAGGCGATCGCGCTCAGCATCAAGGCCGGCGGCGAGGTCGAATCGCTCGAGATCGGCGGTCGCCTCGCCACCAGCGGCAATCAGGTCGCCACCCTGGAAGTCGACGGTACCGTCGGGCACCTGGCGGTCGCCGGCGGCATCGAGGCCAGCGGTTCGGGCTCCGACGCGGTCTGGCTGCGCGGACAGGGCGTGGACCTCACCGGCCTCACCATCACCGCCGCCCAGGGAGAACAGGTCAAGCACCTGGCCTGATCCCGGCCGAGTCCGACCCCCGCGACGGTGGGGCGGCCGGAACCGCGACGTTCTCCACTATGCGACGGTTCAACCGGAGCCGTGCCCCATCGTCGCCGATGGCGCCCTAGGGTGGAACTCATGATCACCGCGATCCACACCCTGGTCTACTCCGACGACCCGACCGCGACCCGGGCCTTCTTCAAGGACGTGCTGCAATGGCCGTTCTCCCCCGAGGAGTCCGGGGATCCCGCCGACTGGCTGATCTTCGCGACCGGGCCGTCCGAGCTCGGCGTCCACCCGACCGGCGGAGAGCACGAGGGCCGGGCGTACGCCAGCCCCCGGCACCACCAGATCGCCCTCATGTGCGACGACCTCGACAAAACGGTGCGCGAACTGCGCGGCCGCGGCGCCACCTTCACCGGCAACACCTCCGACATGGGCTGGGGGATCGGCATCGAACTGCAGGTGCCCGGTGCCGACGACATGCTGCTCTACCAGCCCCGGCACGCCCCGGCGTACCACCTCGGGCAGTAGCCGCAGCGCTGCGGGACCTGACCGGGACCGGGCTGGATCGCCGTCGCCCATGTCACAGCCGGGCTTGTGGATAACTACCCCGGGAGGCCTCGCCGGCTGGGCATGACGGACCCGTGAGTGAAACACCAGAGCCCACCGAATCCGATCCCCACAATCCGACCACTCCCGAACGCCCCGAACGCCCCGAACGCCCCGAACGACCCGAACGACCCGACGGTCCGGACGCCGTGCCGCCCACCATCGACGAGCGAGACCCCGCGACCCCGCAGTCGTCCCACCCCGGCGCCCAGCCGGTCCCGGTAGCAGCCGAGTCCCGGACCGGCCAGGCCCCGCCGGGGCAGCGACCGATGCCGCCGGCCGCACCACCGGTACGCAAACAACCCGGCATCTTCGCCCGGGCCTTCGGCTGGGGTTCGGGCCTGAGCCTCGGCGTGGTCACCGTGTTCGCCGCGCTGTCGATCATCTCCTCGCTGATCGGGGCACTCGCGGTCGTCGCCACGCTGGCGGCCAACAGCGGTCAGCAGCAGGACGCCAACTACCGCACGATCTGGGGCAAGGCGGACGCACCACACACCCTGCGGGCGATCAACGTCAACGGCACCATCATGACCGACGCCTCCGGTGGATCCCTGCTGGCCTCCGGCGCGTACGGCTACGAGATCGCCGCCCTGATCGACCGGATCGAGGCGAACCAGGCTGACGGACTGGTCCTGCAACTGAACACCCCCGGCGGCTCCATCCCGGGCTCCCGGGCCATCGCCGACGCCGTCACCCGATACCAGGAACGCACCGGCAAGAAGGTCCTCGCCCATGTCCGCGGCATGTCTGCCTCCGGCGGGATGTACGCCATGGCGAGCTCCGATGAGATCCTGGCCGACCACGGCTCGCTGGTGGGGAGCATCGGCGTGATCTTCGGCCCGTTCAGCCGCTACACCAACGTCACCGCGACCGACGGCGGCCTGCTCGGCACCGGCGTGACCACCTCCGGGGGGATCACCCAGTACTACCTGTCCCAGGGCACCGCCAAGGATTTCGGTAATCCCTACCGCGACATGACCCCCGAGGAACGCCAGGTCTACGAGGCAGGCCTGGCCAACGAATACACCGGCTTCGTCGATTTCGTCGCCACCCACCGGAAGATCCCGGCCGACACCATCCGGAACGAACTGGGCGCCTACATGTTCGACAACGCCCGGGCGCAGCAGCACGGCCTGATCGACGGCACCGCCAATATCGACCAGGCCTACCGGCGGGCCGCCGAACTGAACGGCCTCGACCCGGCCCAGGTCAAGGTGCAGCAGCCGGCCGCCCCGAGCACGGTGAACCAGCTGCTGGGGGCGGAGAACCGGATCCCGGGTTCCGCCCCGGCGGCCGGCGTCGACGGTCAGGGCCGCCCGGTGGTCACCGCGCAGTTGTGCGTCGGTGCTCCCGGCGTACTCGCCTATCACGGGGACCCCAGCCCCTTGTGCGGGCGCTGATCGCCGGCCAACCCCGGTACCGGTGACCAAGCTTCACCGGTGAACAGCGAGCGGGCCGGGTGTCTCGGACACCCGGCCCGTTCGGGGCTCGGCGCGGACCGCAGGCCGTCGGTGATCGCTCACCCGGCCGCGGCGGTGGCTCCGTTCTTGATCCGCAGCGCGGCGACGATGATCTCGACCGCGGAGTCGATATCCACCTGAGCGGTGTTGATGACCAGGTCGTAGTAGTTGATTTTGCGCGGATCCCACCCGTAGAGCTTCATCGACATCTCCGCGCGGATCTCATCCTCACGCTTTTGTCGCTTGGCGGCCTGTTTCGTGCTGATCCCCGTGTGCTTCGCGGCCTGCTCGAGGCGAAACTCGACCGGGGCATCGACGCGGACATGCAGGGCCCCCGGTGTGTCGTGCAGGATCAACGCGCCGTTGCGGCCGACGATCACCCCGCCCGCCTGGGCCCACTCCAGCACGGTCTGGGTGTTCTGCATCACCACGTCGTACTGGTCGCGCTGCAGTTCCCGAATCCCGCCGCCGGGTTCGGAGACGTTGAGCCCGGAGAAACCGCGACCGGCCATAGCGGCGTACACCTTGGTGAGCTGGTCTTCGGAATTCCGCTCCTTCGGGTTCTCCTCCAGTTGCTCGGAGGAGAAGGCCTGTTCGTGGAAGGGGAATCCGATCCGTTCGGCGACCCGTCTGCCGATCGCCTCCGCTCCGGCCCCGTACGACTCGAACAGGGTGACTACCGGAACGTTTCCTACTGGCTGCTCGGACATGACGGCCCTCCTTGACTCGCTCTGTCCTGCTTTTTCCCATCGTAACCACCCGACCGCCGCGGCGCGGAGGGTTCTGGGGGATCCTCAGGAGAGGTGCATCACCCGGGCCGGGTCAGTCGTCGGCCGAAGGGGCGGCCAGGGCAGGCCGATCGGCGTACGCGCGGACGAAGACCGGCCGCTCGCGGGTGGAACTGGCCGGGTCGTAGCGATAGCCGGCGCCGTCGAAGCCGGTCAGTTCACCGACCCGACGCACCCGGTTCAGCACCAGCCAGGCCGCCATTTCGCCGCGCGCCCGCTTGGCGAAGAAGGAGATCACCGACCGGACGCCGGACTCGCTGGTGTCCTCGAACCGCGGCGCAATGATCGGTACGCCGATCACCCGGGGCCGCACCGACCGGAAGTATTCGTCGGAGGCCAGATTGACCAGCACCTCCGCGCCGGGGGACGCCGCCAGGTCCTCGGCCAGCAATGCACTGATCCGATCGCCCCACCAGGTGTAGAGGTCCTTGCCCCGGGGGGTCGCCAACCGCGTACCCATCTCCAGGCGGTAGGGCTGCATCAGGTCGAGCGGTCGCAGCACGCCGTACAGTCCCGACAGGATCCGGACGGTCTTCTGCGCCTCGGTCCAGTCGCGCTCCCCGAAGCGCTCGGCCGGAGCCATACCCAAGTACACGTCACCGTGGAACGCCAGGGCGGCGGGCCGGGCGTTCCGGGTGGTGAACGGGGTGTGGAAGTCGGCGTAGCGCTGCACGTTCAGCGCCGCCAGGTCCTCGGAGATGTGCATCAGCGACGCTACCTCGGCGACCGACTTCTCGCGCATGACCTCGATCAGGTCCGCCGACTCGGCCAGCAACCGGGGCTCGGAATGCTTGCGCGTGGGCAGCCGGGACTCATAGTCCAGCGACTTGGCGGGGGACAGCACGGTGAGCACGCCCTCAACCTACCCGATCCGTCGAGTTCGGCTGCAGCGAATCGGCGCGAGTTTAACCAGATGGTTGACTTCGACAGCGGTGAGGCGCAGAATTGAGTTAAACCAAAGGGTTGAACTGAAAGGGTGTAATGCCAGCTGATGACCTGTCCCGGATGTTCGCCGCCCTGGCGGATCCGACTCGGCGCGACATGGTCGCCCGGCTCAGTCAGCACGACGCCACCGTCGGCGAGTTGGCTGCCCCGTACGACATGAGCCTCCAGGCGGTCTCCAAGCACCTCAAGGTGCTGGCCGCCGCGGGGTTGGTGCATCGGGTCTCGCAACGCCAGCCGGTACGCCTGGACGCCGACGCGTTGGGGCACATGAATGTCTGGTTGGAGCGCTACCGCACACAGGCGGAGCAGCGCTACCGACGCCTGGACGCGCTGTTGGCCGAACTGCCCGATCAGTCACCCGCCACCGAGGAGTGAGTCATGTCCACCAATCCCACCCGCACCGAAGCGACCATCGAGACCGACCCGAACGTCCCGCTGTTCCGAATCACCCGGGAGTTCGACGCCACCGCCGCCCAGGTCATCCGGGCCCACACCGATCCGGAACTGTTCGCCCGCTGGTGCGGACCCGACGACCTGACCACCCGGGTCGACCACTGGGACGCCCGCACCGGCGGCTCCTGGGCGTTCACCAACGTCCGGACGAACAACCCGGCGGAGGAGTACTCCTTCCACGGGTCCTTCCACGAGGTGAGCGAGAACCGGATCGTGCAGACCTTCACCTTCGACCAACTGCCCGATCAGGTCTCGTTGGAAACCCTCACCGTCACCGACCTCGGGAACGGGCGCTGCCGGCTGGCGTCACAGTCCCTGGTCGACTCCTTCGAGGCCCGCGACGCCTGGATCGCCAGCGGAATGGAGACCGGGATCCAGGAGGGCTATCGCAAGCTGGACGCGGTGCTCGCCAACGCCCAGTGACCTGCCGACGGGGCCGGCCTGCCGGTCGCCGCACCAGCGCCGGCGCGGACGTCAGCCCGCCTGCGGGTCGGCCTCCCCGGGGCTGTCGATGGTCTGGTCCATCGTCAGCGCCGGGAAGGCGTACGCCGGGACACTGACCGGCTTGGCCGGGACACCGGCGACGGTGGTGTGCGGCGGCACGTCGTGCAGGACCACCGACCCGGCGCCGATCTTGGCGCCCTCGCCGACCCGGATATTGCCCAGCACCTTCGCCCCCGCCCCGATCAGGACGCCGCGCCCGATCTTGGGATGGCGATCCCCGCCCTCGCGGCCGGTGCCGCCCAGGGTCACCTCGTGCAGCATCGAGAAGTCGTCCTCGACCACCGCCGTCTCGCCGATGACCACCGAGGTCGCATGGTCGAACATGATGCCCTTGCCGATGCGGGCGCCGGGGTGAATATCGACCGCGAATGCCTCGGAAATGCGGCTCTGCAGGAACAATGCGAGCGTTTGCCGATCATTGATCCAATATTCATGGGCCACCCGGTACGACTGGATGGCATGGAATCCCTTGAAGAACAGCAGGGGACTGGTGTAGCCGCGGCTGGCCGGATCTCGGGTCACCACCGCTTGCAGGTCCGCCAGAATTGCCTGCCGGATGGTTTCATTCCCGGCGAAGGCGTGAGCGATCAGGTCTCGCAGGGTCAGCGCCGAGACCGTCGGGGACTCCAGCTTGGTGGCCAGGATGAAGCTGAGCGAATCCTCCAGCCGGTGATGCGCCAGGATGTTGGTGAACAGGAAGCTGGCCAGGGCCGGTTCGGCTCGGGCGTCGCGTACGGCTTCGGCGCGGATCTGCTGCCAGATCTGATCGTTGGGGACCGGTTCCACGGCACCTCCTATTGATTCCGGCGATGGGGGCCGAAGGCCATCTTATGACCGTTCGTCGCCGGTGCCACCTCTGCCCGTCCCGTGACGGCGCGTCCGCCCCGCCCCGCCGGTGGATCCGCCGGGCTCGATCCGCGTCCTCCATAAAGGTGACTGGGGATAAACCGGGAATTACGGAACCGTTATAAGGGCTACTTCCTCCCATTGCCGTTCGGTGATCACCGGGCACAATCCAGCGAAAGGTCTACGTCATGCGACGTTCATTCTCGGTCCTTGTCGGTGTCGTGGGTGCGGCGGCGCTGCTGTTGGCCGGCTGCTCCGCGGCAGCTTCCGAGCCGGCGGCGCCCGCCTCCCCCGGGTCGCGGGTGGGCAGCTCGGCGCCGAGCGCACAGCCCAACGAGGGGTCGGCGCTCAGACGACTCGGGGCCGACGACCTGTCCAGCAACCTGACCGGCGGAACCCGGGTCAACCTGAACAGCGGAACTGCCGACTTCGTCTCCCCGACCGGCAACATCCGCTGCCGGATCAACAGTTCGGGCGCACTGTGCGAGTTCCCCGAGGGGATGGACCGCGCCGGGGTCCCGAGCGCCGACCACTGCGGTGGTCAGGTGGCCGTCAATGCCGTGCAGATCGCCGACGGGGCCGACCCGTACGTGTGCTCCGGTGGCGTACTCACCGATCCCAGCGAGAACGGCTACGGTTCCTGGAACCAGCAGATCGGCTTCCCGTGGAAGGACAAGGACGGTCAACGCTGGGCGACCCTGCCCTACGGCAACATGATCGTCGCCGGTGACTATGCCTGCCTGTCCCAGGAGGACGGGATGTACTGCATCAACTCCGCCAAGGGGGTCGGCTTCAAGGTGGCCAAGGAGGGCCTGGTCCGCGTCTGAGCCGCCCGAACACCCCGTGAAACGCGCAGCGGCTGCCCGGAACCCGGGCAGCCGCTGCGTTGGATCGGGCCGAATCAGCCCAGCTTGGCGATGATGTCGTTGAACGTCTTCGACGGACGCATCACCGCATCGACCTTCTTCGGATCCGGGCGGTAGTAGCCACCCAGGTCGGCCGGGGAACCCTGCACCTTGAGCAGATCGCCGGCGATCTGCTCCTCCTTCGCGGCCAACTCCTGCGCGATCGGGGCGAAGATCTTGGCCAGGTCGGCATCCTGGCTCTGCGCGGCCAGTTCCTGGGCCCAGTACAGCGCCAGGTAGAAGTGGCTGCCCCGGTTGTCGAGCTGGCCGACCTTGCGCTGGGGCGACTTCTCGTTGTCCAGCAGCGTCTCGGTTGCCCGCTCCAGCGCCCGGGCCAGGACCAGCGCCTTCGGGTTGTCCTTGCCGGCCGCCTGCTCCAGGCTCTCCGGGAGCGCCAGGAACTCACCCAGGGAGTCCCACCGCAGGTGGTTCTCGGCCACCAACTGCTGCACGTGCTTGGGCGCCGAACCGCCGGCACCGGTCTCGTACAGGCCGCCGCCGTTCATCAGCGGGACCACCGACAACATCTTCGCCGAGGTACCCAGCTCGATGATCGGGAACAGGTCGGTGAGGTAGTCCCGCAGCACGTTCCCGGTCACCGAGATGGTGTCCTCGCCCTTGCGCAGCCGATCCAGGGTGAACCGGGTGGCGTCATCGGGGGAGAGGATCTCGATCTGCAGCCCCTCGGTGTCGTGGTCGGCCAGGTACGCCTTGACCAGCACGATCAGGTTCTCGTCATGGGCGCGCGTGGGATCCAGCCAGAACACCGCCGGGGTGCCGGTGGCGCGGGCACGGGTGACCGCGAGCTTGACCCAGTCCCGGACCGGGGCGTCCTTGGTCTGGCAGGCGCGCCAGATGTCGCCCGGGCCGGCCGGGTGCTCCAGCAGCACCTCGCCGGCGCTGTCGATCACCTGGACATGACCCTGCTCCGGAATCTGGAAGGTCTTGTTGTGGGAGCCGTACTCCTCGGCCTGCTGGGCCATCAGACCCACGTTGGCGACCGAACCGATGGTGGTCGGGTCGTACGCGCCGTTGGCCCGGCAGTCGTCGATGACGACCTGGTAGAGGCCGGAGTAGCTGGAGTCCGGCAGCACCGCGAGGGTGTCGTCCTCCTTGCCGTCGGGACCCCACATGTGCCCGGCGTTGCGGATCAGCGCGGCCATCGACGCGTCGACGATGATGTCGGAGGGGACGTGCAGGTTGGTGATGCCCTTGTCGGAGTTCACCATCGCCATCCGAGGCCCCTCGGCCAGGCCCTTCTCGATCGCGGCACGGGCGCCCTCGGCGACCTTCGGGTCGAGGTCGGTGAGGCCGTTGATGATCGAGGCCAGCCCGTTGTCGGCCGACAGGCCTGCTGCGGCCAGTTCCTTGCCGTACTTCTCGAACAGCTCCGGGAAGAATTGGGTCACCACGCGGCCGAAGATGATCGGGTCGGAGACCTTCATCATGGTGGCCTTCAGGTGCACCGAGAACAGCACGTCCTCGGCCTTCGCCCGAGCAATCTGGGCGTTGATGAACTCGTCCAGGGCAGCGACCGACAGGCAGGTCGCGTCGATGACCTCACCCGCGATGACCGGCAGGGACTCCTTGAGGACCGTGGTGCTGCCGGATTCGGTGACCAGCTGGATCTTCAGGGTGTCATCGGCCGGAATGATGACCGACTTCTCGTTGTGGCGGAAGTCCCCGGCGGCCATGGTGGCCACATTGGTCTTCGAATCCGCCGACCAGGGGGCCATCGAGTGCGGGTGCTTGCGGGCGTAGTTCTTCACCGCCAGCGGAGCCCGACGATCGGAGTTGCCCTCGCGCAGGACCGGGTTGACCGCCGACCCCTTGATCTTGTTGTAGCGCGCGAGGATGGCCTTCTCCTCGTCGGTCTGCGGGTTCTCCGGGAAGTCCGGCACCTGGTAGCCCAGCGCCTGGAGCTCGGTGATCGCCGCGATCAACTGCGGCACCGAGGCCGAGATGTTCGGCAGCTTGATGATGTTGGCCTCGGGCTGCTTCACCAGTTTGCCCAGTTCGGCCAGGGCATCCGGAGTCTGCTGCTCGGTGGTCAGATAGTCGCTGAACGCGGCGATGATGCGCCCGGCCAACGAGATGTCGCGTGTGTCAACCTCAACCCCGGCCGTGGCCGCGTACGCCTGGATGATGGGCAACAGTGAGTGGGTTGCCAGCATCGGCGCTTCGTCGGTGTGGGTATAGATGATTTTGGGCATCAGGTCTCCCCTGGGGCTCTCCCCATGTCTTCTCTTGTTATCGCCGCCACACTATCGGATCTGCCTTGTGATACGAGATTTCGGCGGCCGGAACGAGGGGCGCCCCGTACGCCTGGGGCGTACGGGGCGCGTGTCAACGGGTCGGTGCACCCATCGTCAGTTGGCCTGCGTGGCGGGAACGGCGGTCGTGTCGCCGACTCCGGCCGGCCGGACCGGTTCATTGAGCTTGAGAATCTTCGAGGTGCGCGCCATCGACTGGTACGCCGCCTCCGGGTTCTGGGCCAGGTCGGTGCCGAAGGAGGGGATGACGGTCTTGATCCGCTCCTTCCAGTCCTCGAACTTGTCGGGGAAGCACCGCTCGAACAGGTCGAACATGATCGGCACGGCGGTGGAGGCACCCGGGGAGGCACCGAGGACGCCGGCGATCGTGCCGTCGGCCGACGAGATGATCTCGGTGCCGAACTCCAGGGTGCCGCCCTGTTCCTTGCTCGGCTTGATGATCTGGGCGCGCTGACCGGCTTCGATCATCCGGAAGTCGCGCAGATCGGCCCGTGGCGCGAACTCCTTCAGCGTGCGGTTCTTCTTGCCCGGGGTCATGAAGATCATCGACAGCAAGAAGGCGACCAGGTCCAGATTGTCCCGGGCCACCGACAGCATCGGGACGATGTTGTGCGGGCGCAGGATCGAGAACAGGTCGGTGACCGAGCCCCACTTGAGGAACTTCGGGTTCGTCGAGGCGTACGGACCGAACAGCACCGAGCGGGCACCGTTGATGCGGCGGGCGTCCAGGTGCGGGTTCGACATCGGCGGCGCGCCCACCGGGGGCTTGCCGTAGATCTTGACGTTGTGGTCGGCCACGAACTGCGGATCGGTGGTGGACAGGAAGGCCCCGCCGACCGGGAACAGGCCGTACCCGTCGACCTCCTTCAGCCCGGCATTCTGCAGCAGCTTCAGCGCATAACCACCGGCCCCGACGAAGATGAACTTGGCCTTGACCACCCGCTCGTCAACCAGCCGTTCCTTCTTCGGCATTCGGTTCTTCAGGGTGATTTCCCAGGTGCCGTCGAGGTTCTGCTTGAGGTTGGTCACCTCCTGGGAGGTCTGCACCTTCACCCCGTGGTACTCCAGATAGTGGAAGAACTGCCGGGTGATCGAACCGAAGTTCACATCGGTTCCGGTCGGGTCGTAGGTCGCGGCGACCGACTCGTTCTTGTCGCGCCCGCGCATCAGCATCGGCGCCCACTTCTCGAGCTGCTCCGGATCCTCGGAGAACTCCATGTTGGCAAACAGCGGGTTGTCCCTCAGCGACTCCCAGCGCTTGCGCAGGAACTCCACGTCCCAGGGATTGTTCACGAACGACATGTGCGGGGTCGGGGTGATGAAGGTCTCCGGGTCACCCAGGATGCCGCGCTCGACGAAGCTGGACCACATCTCCCGGCTGATCTGGAACTGCTCGTTCACCCGCAGCGCCTTCTCGCTGGTGACCGTGCCGTCCTCGTGCTCGGTGGAGTAGTTGAGCTCGCACAGCCCCGAGTGACCGGTGCCGGCATTGTTCCAGGGGTTCGAGGACTCCTTGGCCACCTTGGGCAGCCGTTCGAAGCCGACGATCGACCACTCCGGCTCCAGCAGGTGGAGCATCAGACCGAACGTGGCGCTCAGGACCCCACCACCGATCAGCGCGACGTCGTACTCCTCCTTGACGGTCTGCACTCGCTTCTTGTTCGCCACGGAACCACTCCTTGTCTCAAGCAAGTTCTGCCTCAACCATGTCCTCGCCATGACTGATGCGTACCAAGGGTGGCACACAGCACCCCCGACCCGGTCATCGCGAGAGGCCCGAACTCGTTCTGCTCCATTGCGGGCCCTCCAAAGTTACACCGCGGTATGGGCGCTGCCGAGTCGACGACAACTATGCGGACCGCGGCCCGAACCAGCAGCAGGGAAGCTTCCACCCCCGACGCGGTGGAGGCGACCGCCTCGGCTGCCTAGGGTCGGAGGTACCCCCACGGAGATGTGCCCCCACCCCCAGGAGTCAGCCATGCCAAGCCGTCGGACCCGACGGATCCTCGTCGGTGTCACTGCCGCCGTCGTCGTCTCTGCCCCCCTCATCGCGCTCCCCGCGCTGGCCGGCGATGTTCCGGTCACCGGCCGGGGCGCGGCCGGCCCCGGAACGTACGCCGGGGTCCGGCTCACCCAGGAACAGGTGACCAACGCCCGGATCATCATGGAGGTCGGGCGCAAGCACAAGATCCCCGAGTACGGCCTGCAGATCGCGTTGGCCACCGCGATGCAGGAATCCACCCTGAAGAACCTGAAGTACGGCGATCGGGACTCCCAGGGGCTGTTCCAGCAGCGGCCCTCGATGGGCTGGGGCACGATCGCCCAGATCACCACCCCCGAGCTGGCCGCCGAGGCGTTCTACGGGGTGGCCAAGCACACCTCGAATCCCGGACTGACCGACATCAAGGGCTGGGAGTCGATGTCGGTGACCCGGGCTGCCCAGGCGGTGCAACGCTCCGCGTACCCCGATGCGTACGCCAAGTGGGCGAACATGGCTCTGGAACTCGTCCGGGCCGACCGGGAGCCGAGCCCCAAGCCGACCACGGCGAAGCCGACCACGGCGGAGCCGACGGCGAAGCCGACCGCGGCGAAGCCGACGGCGAATCCGTCCACGGCGAAGCCGACCGCGAACCCGTCCACGGTGAAGCCGACCGCGACCGGGACTGCCCGGCCGAGCGCGACGGTGACCGTCAAGCCGAGCACGACCACAACCGCCGGGCCGAGCGCGACCGGGACTGCCCGGCCGAGCGCGACCGCGAAGCCGAGCGGCACGGCTCAGCCGAGCACCAGCGCCCAGCCCCGGGTGAGCGTTACCCCGACGGGGCAACCGAAGCTGACCGCGAATCCCCCCACGGTCACGATCCGGCCGTCGGCCACCGCATCCGCAGCCCCGACGCAGAGCACGCCCGCCACTGATCCGGTGCCTCCGACCGATCCGACTCCCTCGGCCCGGACGAGTACCCCGAGCCCGGAGTCCACCGTGCCCGACCCGCCGGTCACCGGATCTGCCCCAGTGCCGACCGAGGATCCCGCGTCGGGTCCGGTTGACCCGGCCTCCGGCGGTGACCCGGCGGCGGAGGAATACCCGACCGAACCGGTCGGCTACGATCCGGCCGCCGACAGCAAGGGCCTGGCCGATACCGGTTCGCCGGCGTCCCTGGCGATGGTCCTGCTCAGCCTGTCGAGTCTGGCCGGCGGCGGTGTGCTGATCCGCCGCCGCGCGCGCTGACCTAGTCGGCCAGGCAGAACTGCTTGCCCAGTGACCGCAGCGTGTCCTCCCGGGCCACGCTGCGGTCCTTCGGTTCCCGGGCGTACGCCCCGGCGACCGGCTGCACCATGACCTCGTTCACCTCGTAGGTGGCGGCCAACTCCCGGATCTGGTCGGCGACCTGGGCCGCGGGGCCGACCAACCAACTCTGGCCGAACTGCCGGAACTGCTCCTCGGGCACCGGCGGCGGGGTGTCGATCGCCTCCTCGACGGTGAGGACCGGCTGCCGCAGGGATCCCATCCGGATTCCGGCGATCATGTGCAGCTGCGGCCGGGCCAGCCGCCACGCCTCGTTGAGATCCTCGTTCACCACCACGTTCACCGTCAGGAAGGTCTCCGGCTTCCCCGGCCCGGTCCAGCCCGAGCGGTACAGCGCCAGCGCCTCCTCCATCCCCGGCGTCCCGAAATGATGCGCGAACACATACGGCAGCCCCAACTGGGCCGCCAGTCGGGCGGAGTAGTCCGAGGACCCCAGCAGCCACACCGGCGGCGCCTCGACCGCACAGGGCGTAGCGCGCAGTTCGAAGTCGCGCCCGCCGATCTGTACGCCGACCCCGTCGGGCGCCAGCATCGCGATCACCTGCTGCACGTACTCGGGGAAGCGGCGGACCGGATCGTCGTCCGGGCCGGTGGAGCGCAGGGCCCACGCGGTCAGCGGGTCGGTCCCCGGGGCACGCCCGATGCCGAGGTCGATCCGGCCGGGGTAGGCCGCGGTCAGCGCCGCGAACTGTTCGGCGACCGCCAGCGGCGCATGGTTCGGCAGCATCACCCCGCCCGAGCCCAGCCGGATCCGGTGGCTGGCCGCCGCCAGGATGCCGATCAGGACCGGAGGAGAGGTCGAGACCACCGCGGGGGTGTTGTGATGCTCGGCCACCCAGTAGCGATGGAATCCTGCACCGTCGGCGGCCTTCACCAGCGCTCGCGCCGCGTCGATCGACTGGGCCGAGGTCTGGCCGGTGCGTGCCGGGAGCAGGTCGAGAACTGAAAGTTTCAAGGAATCGGCCATGGCCCCAAGACTACGGGCACCGGCGAAGGAGCGCAGGGCATGTTCAGGGGTTCACTCCGCCCGCTCGAGCAGGTGCAGACTGTCCTGCCACAGCTGATCGACCAGCTCGCTGCGGCGGGCATCGGGCCGCAGCGGACTCGGGCTGCGCCGGTCCCACAGTTGCGCGGTCGGCCAGGGTTCCTCGGTGGCGGCCAGCCAGGTCATCGTGTCGGCTCCCTGCTCGGCCGAACGCAGCACCCGGCCGCGCAGCAGCGGCGCGAGCGCCCCCTGATAGCCGAGCCGGACCACCCCGATACCGCCGCCGAACCCGGTGGTCGCCGCCCCCGGATCAATGGCGGCGCTGCGCAGCGCCGGCCAGTGCCGGGCCACCCCGGCCACGAACAGTTGATTGAGCAGCTTGCTGTTCGCGTACGCCGACCACCCCGAGAAGTGCTTCAGCCCCTGCCAGTCGGAGGGATCCACCCGAGCCCGGTGCGCGGCGCCGCTGGAGGTCACCAGCACCGCGGCCGAGTCGACCAGGTTCGGTCGCAGCAGGGTCGCCAGCAGGAACGGACCCAGATGATTCACCTGGAAGGTGCGTTCGAACCCATCGATGGTGGACGCCGGCCGCCCACCGAGCCCGAACGGTCCGCCGGCAAAGATGGCGCCGGCGTTCAGGACCAGCACGTCGATCGCGGGGTACCGCTCGATGAGTTCGTCGGCCAGGCGGCGTACGTCAGCCAGGCGGGCGAAGTCGGCCAGGAACCAGTCCGAACCGATCGACTCCGCGACCCGGCGGGTTCGCTCGGGATCGCGACCGATCACCACCGGATTGTGGCCGACCGAACGCAGCCGCCGGGCCATGGCCTCCCCGAGGCCGCTGCTGGCGCCGGTGATCAGGACGATCCGGCCGGGCTGTCCGCGCAGCGGGCCGGGGATGGGCGCGAGGTCCACCGGGCTCACCTGTCCTCCTGGTGTGTCGTCGAGCTGGTGTGTGTCGAGCGAGTGTGGTCTCGAGTGTTGCCGTGCCCGGGAGCGTCCGGGCGCGGCAACGGCATCATCCCATCCGTACGCCGGGGGGAGTGCGCACGGGTGGGACGATGCCGTTGGGATCCGGGACGATCAGGACTGCGGGGGAGTGAACCTCACCTGCAGACTGACCGGACCGCGGTTGGAGGCGGCGTTGTGGCGCAGTTCCACCGGCGCGGCCACCTCGTAGTCGGGCATCCACTTCAGGACTTCCTCGGCCACGATCTTCATCTCCAGGCGGGCCAGGTGCTCACCGACACAGCGGTGGATGCCGTGCCCGAAGGCGAGGTGACCCGAGGTGTCCCGATCGATGTCGAACTTTTCCGGATCGGGGAACCGGGCCGGATCGTGATTGGCCGCACCGAACATCAGCGCCACCGACTCGCCCTGCTTCATCGGGCAGCCGTTGACCGCGGTGTCCTCGGTCAGCGTCCGGCCCATGAACTGGATCGGTGCCTCGTAGCGCAGGATCTCCTCCACCGCATCGGGAATCCGGTCGGGATTCTCGACCAGGGTCTGCTTCAGCCCAGGGGCGGTCCCGATCACGTGCAGCAAGGACGCAATGCCGTTGATGGTGGTCTCGTGACCGGCCACGATCAGCACGAAGACCGCACCGGCGGCAGCCCCCACCGTGATCTTTTCCCCGTTGACCTCCCCGTTGGCCACCGCGGAGAACAACGTCTCGTCCGGGCTCTCCCGGTAGTGGTTGATCTTCGCGATGATGTAGCCCAACAGCGACTGCACCGAACTGTTCTTCAGCTCCGGGTTGTCGGTGGCCGCTCCTTCGACCATGCCGTGGCTCCACGCGACGAAGTCGTCGGCGTCGGCGGCATCCAGCCCCAGGATGTGCGCGATCACCTCCGGCGGAATGGTGGCAGCCAGCTCCTTGAGGTCGGCCGAACCGGTGCCGGCATGGTCGCGCAACCAGCTCCGGGTCAGGTCGGTGATCAGGTCGACATAGCCCGCCATCTTGCCCGGACGCAGAGGGCCCTGCAGGAGCTTGCGGTACAGGCCGGCCTCGGGCGGATCGGCCTCCAACGGCACCGCCGGGAACCGCGGATCGGTCATCCGCGGAATGGTGGCGCCCTGGGCGGAGGAGAAGCGCCCCGGATCGGCGGCGGCCGCCTTCACCTGGTCATAGCCGAGCAGGCCCCAGAAGCCGCCGAGGTCGTTCGAGCGCACCACCCCGCCGGCTTCGCGGAGTTCCTGGTACTGCGGCCAGGGACAGGCCGAGGAGTTGAGGTCGTCGTAGTTGAGGTTCACCGTGGCGGCGTCGATCTTGTCGGTCACGTCGGTCATGGTGAGGCCTTTCACAGGGCGGTGTAGTCGAGGCGCAGATCGCTGGCGTGGCTGTACCCCCAGGAGCCGAGTTCCGCGCCGAGGCCGGAGGACTTCACCCCGACGAACGGCTGGCGCGGGAACTGGTTGTCGCCGTGGCAGTTGACCCAGACCATGCCGGAGTAGACCTGCGCGGCGACCTCCTCGGCGCGCTGGACGTCGGCACCCCAGACCGATCCGCCCAGACCGAACTCGGTCCCGTTGGCCTGCTCGAGGGCGTCGTTCAGATCCGAGTACGCGATCAGCGGCATCACCGGGCCGAACTGCTCCTCATCGACCACGCGCATGCCCGGGCGGCAGCCCTTGAGCACGGTGGGCTCCATGAAGTAGCCCGGGCCCTCGAGGCGCTTGCCACCGGTGACGACGGTCGCGCCCTTGGCCACGGCGTCCTCGATCAGCGCGGTGACCTTGTCGTACTGGGCCTTGTTCTGCAGCGGGCCCATGGTGACGCCCTCGGTGAAGCCGTCGCCGATCTGCTGGGCCTGCGCCTGGGCGGTCATCACCTCGGCGACCGCGTCGACCAGGGCGTCGGGGACGTAGATCCGCTTGGCACAGATGCACAGCTGACCGGTGTTGTTGAAGGCCGCCTGGAACAGCCGCGGGCCCATCGCCGCGGCATCGAAGTCGTCGAGCAGGATCGCGGCGTCGTTGCCACCCAGTTCCAGGGTGACCCGCTTCATGTCGGCGGCGCCGGCGGCGTAGATCTTCTTGCCGGTGGCGATCGAGCCGGTCATGGTGATCTTGCGGATCTCCGGGCGGGCGGTGAGCTTGGGCCCGAGCGCATCGGTGCCGGTGAGGACCTGCAGGACGCCGGCCGGGAGGACGTCGCGCAGGATCTCCCCGAGGGCGAGGGTGGACAGCGGGGTGAACGGCGACGGCTTCAGGATGATCGGATTGCCTGCGGCGATGGCGGGGGCTGCCTTGGCGCTGGCCAGCATCAGCGGGATGTTCCACGCGGTGATCCCGAGGGTCGGGCCGATCGCCTGGTTGCCGACGCGGACGCGGACCTCGGCGTTGTCCTCCACCGTGGTGCCGCTGGGCTCGAAGTCGGCGAAGTACTGGAACATCACGGCCGACCCCATCACCTCGCCGTAGGCGGCCTGGTAGGGCTTGCCCTGCTCGGTGACGATGATCCGGGCGACCTCGTCGGCCCGGGCGGTCAGGGCGGCGGCGGCATCGCGCAGCCCGGCGCGACGCTGGGCGGGATCGCGCAGCCAGTCGCTGGTCGAGGCCGCGACGGCGGCGGCCATTGCCTCGTCGATCTGGGCGTCGGTGCACTCGGGGGCCCGCCCGGCTACTTCCTCGGTGGCCGGGTTGAGCACGTCGAAGAAGTCGGCATTCTGGGCGGCCTTGCCGGCGATGGTCTGGGTGGCGCCGAGGTTGATAGCGGTTTCAGTCATTGAAACTTCTGCTTTCGATTGGAGGAGGTGATGGTCAGGACCGCGGGAAGCGGATGACCGGTTTGATGGCGGTGCCGGCGTGGGAGTCGGCGAAGGCCTGGTTGATGTCGGCCAGCTCGTAGAAGGTGATCAGCCGATCGAAGGGGAACTTGCCCTGGCGGTGCAGATCCACCAGCAGCGGCACCATCTCGGCGGGGACGCTGTCGCCCTCGACCACCCCGTACACGTAGGAGCCCAGCGGGATGGCGGCAACGTCCATGCCCTCGCCGTTCTGGTTGTAGAACCCGAGCAGGCCGAGCCGGCCGCCGCGGCGCAGGGTGGAGACGGCGGTCTTCGAGATCGTCGCGAGGCCGGTGGTGTCGACGGCGATGTCGACCCCGGAGTTGGCCTTGGTCAGTTCGGTGATCTGCTCGCCGAGGTCGGGCGCGGCACCGTTGATCGTGTGGGTCGCGCCCAGTTCGCGGGCCAGAGCCAGTCGGTCCTCGTTCAGGTCCACCGCGATGATGGTGCTGCAGCCCAGGGCCTTGGCCATCATCAGAGCGCCGAAGCCGACGCCACCGATGCCGTAGACCACGCAGATATCGCCCTCATCGGGCTTGAGGACGTTGCGGACGGTGCCGGCGCCGGTCATCAGGCCGCAGCCGAGGGGGCCGACGATGTCCAGGTCGACGTCGTCGTCGAGCTTGACCACGTTGGACCGGTGCGCCAGCGACATGGTGGCGAACGAGGACTGGGCGAAGAAGTGCCCGCTGATCGGGGTGTCGCCGTCGAAGAGGGTCGGCGTACCGTCGCCGGGTCGGACCCCGAAGAAGTTGTACGGATAGAACTCGTCGCAGTACGCCGGGTGGCCCTGGCTGCACTCGCGGCACTTCCCGCACGAGCCGAAGGACAACGCGACCTTGTCGCCGGGCCGGACGTGGGTGATGTTGGCGCCGACGGCCTCCACCACGCCGGCGCCCTCGTGCCCGAGGACGGCGGGGAAGGGCGGCGGAAACGCGTCCACCTGGAGGACGGTCGCGTCGGTGTGGCAGACGCCGACGGCGTGGATGCGGACCAACACATCGTCGGGCCCGGGGTCGTCCAGACGAAGTTCCTTGACCTCGAGTGGGGTGTTCTTGGCAACTGCGACAGCTGCGGATACTACCGGCATACAGGCTCCCTTGCCTTCCGGAATACTGGGTATTGCTTCAACATACCGGCACCAGTGGAGTGCAGACAAGGGGTCGGCCAGGAGTCTGGAGCACCCGGCGCCCGTGCGGGGCCATCACAATTGTGGGGCGGATCGCGAAATATCGATAGTTGCCCACGGGTGGGACGGAATGATCGGGTCTGCTCGCACGGTTCGTTCCGACCGCGGGATCAGTCGAGCAGGGTCAGTTGCACTTCTGCGTGGACCCGACCGGGCCGCCGAATTCCTTGCCGTCGAACACGTACTTCTTGACCATCTCGTAGTACGGCTTGTTCCGGGCCTGGTCGTACGGATTGTCATGGGCGCACCGCGCCACGTAGTAGCCGACCGCGTCGGCGAAGGTCTCGGTGCTGTCCCGGGCGCCGTACGCGCTGATCGGTCCGACCTCGCGGAACAACTGCTGGTTGCGCTGCCAGTACTCCGGGTTCTGGAACCGGTCGGAGTTGAAGGAGTGCGCCATCTCGTGGATGATCAGCCGCACCAGGCGGCCCCGGTCGGTGCCCTCGGCGTACCCTTCGCGAAACTTGACGAAGTCCAGGCTGAGTGTGTTCGGCTTGGTCAGGCCGTAGTCGCCCCAGGCCCACGAGGCGATCGGGTCGCTGCTCACGGTGAGCCTGCCCCCGTTTCCGGTCCGGACCCGGTCCAGGTACCCGGTGCAGTCGACGGCGTCCAGGGTGTCGCCGAACAACTTGACGACCTCCCGGTTGCGGGAGTCGGTCCAGCCGCTGCCGGTCAGTTCCATGTCCCACTTCTGGGAGATCTGCCGGACGTACTCGCTCTGGGACGTCTTGGAGCGGTCCCAGGTCAGGTCGGCCGGGCAGGCCGGGGCGGGGATTCCGGTGACCGGCGCGATCGGCGCGAGTTCCTGGGCCTGGCTCGGGGGCGGTGCCGGCTGGCTCGTTGACTCCGCCGGTGCCGGTGCCGTGGTTTCGGGCTCGCTGGGCTGCGGGGTCGCCGTGGTGATGGGGGCCGGCTGGTACGGGGCACCCCCGCCGGGCGCGGCGGCGGTGTCCGCGGGCGAGGCGGACAGTTGGGGAATCAGCAGCGCCGCCAGGACGCCGGCCACCACGAATCCGCTGACCCCCGCCACGGTGGTCCGGCGGCGGCCGGCGGTTCGGCCCAGCCCGGCCGCGGCCCGAGCGGGCAGGGCGGCTCGATGCTTTCCGCGCGGGGCCTCGGATGCCTCGGCGTGCCGGGGACCCGGCGAGTCGGCGGTCGGTTCGGCGCCGGTCGGTTCGGCGAGGAAAGCCTCCGGGGTGGGGTCGGGCTCGCGGACCACGTGGCGCGCGCTCTCGGTGATCCGCGGGGGGCGTGCCCACTGCGGCGCCGGGGCGGTCGGCTCGGGAGTGTTCTCCCAGAAGTCCGTACGCGCCCAGAAGTCGTCCACCGGGAGGTCGGCGTTCGGCCGGTCGGCAATCGTGGGGCCGGTCGGCCGGGCGGGCAGCGGCGCGGGAGACGGGGCCGCCCAGGGCGACTCGGCCGCCGGGCTCGCCGGCGCGGTGTCCTCGGGCGGGTCCGGGTCGGCCCGGGAGGTGTCGAACGCCGGTTCATCGGCCCAGCCGAGCGAGCGACGGGCGCCGGGTTCGGCGTACTCCGCGTCGGGATCGGCGTACTCCGCGTCGGGATCGGGAGGTGCCGGGTCCGTGGTGGGGGACAGGGGCTGGGCCGCAGCGTGCTGGGCGACCTCCACCGGCTCGGTCCAGCGGTGTCCGGCCGCGATCTCCGGCGCGGGCGCCTGCCGGGCGGCATGGTCCTCGCGCCGGGTCAACCAGGTGGTGTACGAGGGGATCGCATCGGGTGCGGAGTCGGTCGCCCGGGTCCGGGGGCCTTCCTGCCCGCGCTGACCCGATGCCGACATTGTGTACCCCTTCGGTTGACTGGCAGAACATTGTGGGTCTGCCGAAATCCAGAGGTCAGCCTAGGTCGCGGTTGCAGCTACCTCCAACTCGCCGTTTCGTCTCCGCCGGCTCGTGTGACAGCGTGTCGCGCGTGGATGTCCTACCCCGCAAGGCGTTATGAGCAGGCCTCTCAGAATTGCGACACAGAGTTGCTGTTTCGGACAGGATTGTTCCGGCGCGCTGCCGCGCCGGATGCCCTCAGGGCGTGGCGGACCAGCGCTGGTTCGTGGTGCCTGCGCAGTCCCACAGTTGCAACTGGGCGCCGTTGCGATTGGACCAATCGGCGACGTCGAGGCACTGTCCGGAGTCGAGATTGACCAGGGCATGCGTCGCGCCGTCGTACCCGAAGCGCTGGGCCGAGGCGCCGGTGCAGTCGGTCATCCCGAGCGGGCTGCCCCGGCGGGCGGTCCCGTCCAGCGGCGCCAGGCACAGCCCCAGGGCGCGCAGGGTCCGGTCCTCGGCCAGTGTCCAGCGCTGACTGTCCACCTCCAGGCAGTCCCAGATGTGCGCCCGCGCCCCGACGGTGGCAGACCCGCCCTGGACGTCGAGGCAGCGGCCGGTGTAGCCCAGCAGGTGGCTGGTTTCCCCGACGGTGACCGCGGCGCTGCGCGAGGCGGCTCCCGGCTGGTCGTACACGCGTACGTAGTCCACCAGCATGCGCGCCGGGAGCGCCTTTTCGTCGGGCGGGCCGGGCCAGTCGCCGCCCACGGCCAGATTGAGCAGCAGGAAGTAGGGCTTGTCGAAGACCCACTGCTGGTCGGTGGTCAGGTCGCCGCGGCGCAGGACGCCGTACGGCTCGTCGTCGACCGACCAGATCAACTGGTCGGCAGTCCAGTCCACGGCGTAGGTGTGGAAGCCCTCGGCCAGGGGTCGGTCGCCGTGGTGGTCGAAGTTGATCGAGGCGGTTCGGGAGAAACCGGGGCCGTGCGCGCTGCCCCGGGCCATCCGCGGCTGGTCGCCGACATGTTCCATCACGTCGATCTCGCCGCTGGCCGGCCACGGATGCACCACGATGTCGTCGCCCAGCATCCACATCGCCGGCCACAGTCCGGCGCCGTGGGGGACCTGGATCCGGGCCTCCACCCGTCCGTACTGCTGGCCGAAGGTGCCGGCGGTCTTCAGTCGGGCGGAGGTGAATCGACAGGGGTCGTGGTAGCAGGCCAGCCCGGCGGCGTCGGCCCGGGCCTCGATCACCAGATTCCCGGCACCGTCGAGCGCGGCGTTGGTGCCGCCGGCGGTGTAGTACTGCAACTCGTTGTTGCCCCAGCCGTTGCCGCCCACATCGTTGACCCATTTGGTCGGGTCCGGGGGTGTCCCGGCCGGTCCGTCGAACTCATCGCTCCACGCCAGCGCCCCGACACCCGGTCGGTCGATCTTTTTCGGCACTGTGACATTCCACACAATCCCCGCAACTATTAGTACAATAATGAGGGTGCCTAATATGACGAGAAGGTTACGTGTTCGACTCATGGATCCATCCGTACCGGTGGGGTGGGGTCTGTCCGAGCCAGTATGGGCCCCAGTGATGATCCGGATTCTATGACCGTTCCGCGCTCGCGGACGATTCGCCGGCATCGGGCCATCCGGCGCTGTCGGCGCAGAGATGTGAGAGCTTCTCATAACCCCCAGTGCGAGCCTGGATGTCCTATTTTTATGGGACGAGAATCGTCGGGAGAATTGGCAAATCTCTCATTTCCACAGTTTGTGCTCAAAAAATGTTCCCACTAATATTTTGATCATAAAGCCTGCATTGCTGCGGGACGACTGAGTGCGAGATGCAGGTTGCTCGTGGCGCGGGGGCAGGCTTGAACGCTGACTGCACCTGTGTTGCGGGCCCCCTGTGCCGGGATCGGAAAGCTGAGGGGGAGCGATGAATACACGCCACGTGGCCGCAGGGTCGGGAGAGCGCCGGTGCCGGTTCGGGTACCTGCCGAACGGGGGGCGGCGATGAGTGCGCGCCGCCTGTTCCTGGTCCGCGTGATTGCCCTGGCGGTGGTCGCCTTCGGGTTGACCTACATCGCCTGGCGCTGGAGCAACACCATTGCCTGGGCCGCCTGGTGGATTGCCGTCCCGCTGGCCCTGGCCGAGACGTACAGCCTGTCGGAGTCGATTCTCTACAGCCTGACCATGTGGAACTCCAAGCGCCGTCCCGCGCCGCCGCCGGCCCGCCCGGGGCGGACGGTGGATGTGTTCATCACCACCTACAACGAACCCCTCGAACTGGTTATGAAGACCGCGCTGGCGGCTCGGGAGATGACCTACCCGCACAAGACCTGGATCCTCGATGACGGGAACCGGCAGGAGTTCCGCCGGGCCGCCGCCGCAGCCGGGGTGGGGTACATCGTTCGCGGCCAGGAGTGGGAAGGGCGTCCGCGGTTCGCCAAGGCCGGGAACGTGAACAACGCGCTCTCGCGGACCGACGGTGACTTCATCGCGATCCTGGACGCCGACCAGATGCCCGAGCCGCAGTTCCTCGACCGGGTCCTGGGCTACTTCGACGACGCGGATGTGGCGCTGGTCCAGACCCCGCAGAAGTTCTGGAACGTCGCCAAGGGGGATCCCCTCGGCAGCGAGGCGGAACTGTTCTACGGTCCGATTCAGCAGGGCAAGGACGGCTGGGACGCGGCGTTCTTCTGCGGCTCCAATGCCGTGCTGCGCCGGGAGGCGCTGATGTCGCTGGGGCTCAGCCGCTATACCCGCGCCGCGATCGGGCGTACTCGGCAGGCGTTGCGGCATGCCCGCGGCCGGCTGGAGAACCTGATGAGCGAGTCCGGGATGCGTGAGCCGGCCCGGGTTCCGTTGCTGGAGGATGCCCTGGCCGCGATCGATCGGGCCGAGGCGCAACTGCGCCAGCAGGTGGTGCTGACCGAAGTCACCTATGCCCTGCGCGAGGACTTCCGGGCGATCACCTACCGCGACCCCGCCCTGGTGCAGGACCTGATTCCCGAACTCGACGAGATCCTCGAGGAGGTCGACGTCGCGCGGACCGATCAGGCCATCGCGATCCACCCGCTGGACACCACCACGATCACCGAGGACATGGCCACCGCGATGCACCTGCACGCGATGGGCTGGACCACCGTCTACCACCACGAGGTCCTGGTGCACGGCCTGGCTCCCGAGGACGTGCAGACCATGCTGTCGCAGCGGCAGCGCTGGGCCGCGGGGTCGATGCAGGTGTTCTTCAAGGACAACCCGATGTTCGTCTCCGGTCTGGGGCTGGGCCAGCGCCTGATGTACCTCGGCACGATGACCAGCTACCTGAACGGGTTTGCCGCCATCGTCTACATCGCGGCGCCGATCATTTTCCTGCTGCTCGGCGTCTTCCCGCTCCGGGCGCAACCCACCACCTTCTTCCTGCTGTTCATTCCCTTCTTCTTCAGTTGCCAGTTGCTGTTCCAGGTCTCGGCCAATGGCTCCGGCGGGCTGTGGCGGGGTCAGCAGATGTCGTTCGCGCTGTTCCCGACCTGGATCCTGGCGACGCTGTCCGGCGCGGCGGCGACCTTCCTGGGCAAGCACCTGAAGTTCTCGGTGACCTCGAAGGACGGCGGTGCCGCCACCACCGGCTACCGCTACGTCCGGATCCAGCTGTTCGTGATGGGGCTGCTGGTGGTCGCCGCGGCGATCGGCATCGTCCGGGCAGCGACCGGGCTGGCGCCGCTGTGGCCGACCCTGATCACCCTGGCCTGGGTGGCGGTGGATCTGGCCCTGCTCGGGGTGGTGATCGGCGCTGCCCGTGCCGCCGGCTCCAGCAGTCCCGAGGAGCCGCAGCTCTATGCCCCCGGGGAACTCGCGTACGTGCTGGATCGTGCCGAGTCCTCGACCGACCAGCCCGCCCGCGTCACCCTCGCGTAATCCGCCCGAACCGACCAGGAGTCCTCATGTCTGTGCACACCCCACGCGCCGCGTCGCCCCTGCCCACCCGGCTGGCCCATTCCGCCGCCCCGGCCCATCCCGCCCGGGCCCACAGCGTCCCCGCCGGCCCCGCTGCGGACGAGGCGCCGACCGTGGTGCTCCCGGCCGGTCCGCGGATCATCGACCTGGTCGCCGCGCCGACCCTGGACGCCAGCAGTGCCCTGCACCTGCGGGAGGCGCTCGTGGACCATCTCAGCGATGGACCCTGCCTCGTTCTGGTCGACGTCGGTCACGTCCGTCACGTCCTGCCGTCCGGGCTGGTCGGGACCCTGGAACTGCTCCGCCTGACCCGTCGCACCGGCGGCGACTTCCGGCTCTACGGCACCTCCGAGGCCGTCCGGCAGGCGAGCGTCTCCACCGACCTGGGCATGATCGCCCGCTGCTATGCCACCCGGGAGCAGGCGGAGCTCGGCCGCGCCGAGCGGATGATCCAGCCGGCCCCGCGGCGCCGGTTGGCCACGCTGTTCGGCAGGCGGTGACATGGGCGGGCGATTGCGACGCTGGGACACTCCGACCGAACCCGAGGAACCCGTCGGCGGCTATACCGGCGCGCCCGGCCGCCGGCGTAATCGGTTGCGCCTGCTGATTCCGGTGTTGGCGATGATTCTGGCCGCGGGGGTGGTGGCCGTGGTGTCCCAGCGCGCGGTCCGCGTGGTCGACGATCTGGCCAAGTGCCGGATCGACACCACGGCGATGATTCCGCAGCAGGGCACGATGCTCGGGGTCAATCTGGACTGGGAGCGCACCGCGCTCGGGCAGCACCGGGCCAATCTCGGGCATGCCCCCGCGGTGGTGGTCCAGTTCTCCGACATCCCCTACGACACCGCGCACTGGGAACACACCGTCAACGCCGCCGAGCAGGTACGCCAGCACGGCGCCATCTTGTTGCTCACCCTGGAGCCGCATGCCGGGCTGGACGCGATGAGCGATGAGGTGATCGCCCGGCTGGCCAATGACCTGGCCGACCTCAACGAACAGGGCACCCCGGTGATCGTGCGGTTCGCCCACGAGATGAACGGATCCTGGTACAGCTGGGGTCAGCAACCGAAGCGCTACATCGAGGTGTTCCGCAAGGTTGCCGGGGCGATCCACGCGACCGCCCCCGCCTCCCAGATGATGTGGGCGCCCAACTACGGCGGCGGATACCCCTTCACCGGTGGTCAGTTCGAGGCCCTGCCCGGCACCGAGGATCATCGTGCCCTGGATACCGACGGCAACGGGCGACTGACCATGGCCGACGACTCCTACGAGCCCTACTACCCGGGCGACGAGTACGTCGACTGGGCCGGCATCTCGCTCTACCACTGGGGCAATCAACGGCCCTGGGGGAACAACGAGATCCCCGAGAACACGAAGTTCGTCGACATGCTCACCGGCAACTATCGCGGGACCGCCGGGGACGACCATGAGATCCCGGACTTCTATCAGGAGTACGGGGTCAAGCGGGGACTGCCGATCGGGATCCCCGAGACCGCGGCGATCTATACCCCGTCCCGGGGCGGGGCCGCCGAGGTCGACATCAAGCGGGCCTGGTGGGGCCAGGTGTTCTCCAACGAATTCCATGCCGACCATCCCCAGGTGAAGATGATCAACTGGTTCGAGTGGGAGAAGTACGAGGTCGAGATCGACGACACCGTCGACTGGCGGGCCGCCGATTCGCCGAACGTCGCCGAGCAGTTCCGGACCGACCTGCCGACCTGGGTGCTGCACGCCGACGATCTGCCCCTGTGCGGTTGACCCGATCCGTGGTCGGATCCTGCCACCAGGCGGTCGAATTCTGCTGATTTCGGCGGATTCGGGGTGCCTGGTGGCAGGATCGGCCCACCTTTCCGCGTAGACCCCGGTCGGAGGGGCGACCGCGCGCACCGCGGCCGGGAACGTGCGAGCATGGAGCCGATGCAACTCACCGATCAGATCCCGTCCGACCCCGACTCGCTGTACGCCCACTTCACCGAGTGGGCCACCGAGCGGGGGATCAGCCTCTATCCACACCAGGACGACGCGGCGATCGAGATCTTCAGCGGCAACAACCTGATCATGGCGACCCCCACCGGCTCCGGGAAGTCCCTGGTCGCCACCGCCGCCCACTTCGCGGCCATCGCCCGCGGCGAGGTCTCCTTCTACACCGCGCCGATCAAGGCCCTGGTCAGCGAAAAGTTCTTTGCCCTGTGCCAGACCTTCGGGGCCGAGAACGTCGGCATGATCACCGGCGACGCCTCGGTCAATGCCGATGCCCCGATCATCTGCTGCACCGCGGAGATCCTGGCCAACATCGCCCTGCGCGAAGGGGCGGAGGCCGACATCGGTCAGGTCGTCGCCGATGAGTTCCACTTCTACTCCGAGCCCGATCGGGGCTGGGCCTGGCAGGTTCCACTGCTCGCGCTGCCGCAGGCGCAATTCGTCCTGATGTCGGCCACCCTCGGCGACGTGGACTGGCTGCGGGCCGACCTGAAGCGGCGTACCGGACGCGACACCGTGGAGATCAGCAATGCCCAGCGGCCGGTCCCGCTGCACTACAGCTGGTCGCTGGAACCGCTGCACGAAAAGCTCGAAGAACTGGTCACCACCCACCAGGCGCCGGTCTACGTGGTCCATTTCACCCAGAAGGAAGCGCTGGAACGGGCCCAGACGCTGCTGTCGCTCAAGCTGTCGACCCGCGAGGAGAAGGACCGGATCGCCGCGGAGATCGGCGCCTTCCAATTCGGTGCGGGCTTCGGGCGGACGCTGTCCAAGCTGGTCCGGCACGGAATCGGCATCCATCACGCGGGGATGTTGCCGAAGTATCGCCGGTTGGTCGAGCAACTGGCCCAGACCGGCCTGCTCAAGATCATCTGTGGCACCGACACGCTCGGGGTCGGCATCAACGTGCCGATCCGCACGGTCCTGTTCACCGCGCTGACCAAGTTCGACGGCTCGCGCACCCGGCGGCTGAAATCCCGGGAGTTCCACCAGATCGCCGGGCGGGCCGGGCGCGCCGGCTACGACACCGTCGGCTATGTGGTCGCCCAGGCGCCGGAGTATGTGATCGAGAACGAGCGGGCGCTGGCCAAGGCGGGCGACGATCCGAAGAAGCGCCGCAAGGTGCAGCGCAAGAAGCCGCCCGAGGGGTTCGTGAACTGGTCCCAGGACACCTTCGAGAAGCTGATCGACGCCGAACCCGAACCGCTGGTCTCCCGAATGCAGGTGACGGCGTCGATGGTGCTCAACGTGTGTTCCCGCGACGAGGACCCCTGGCCGGTGATGAAGTCGCTGATGCAGGACAACCACTCCGATGTGAAGACCCAGCGCAAGCTGTCCCGCCGGGCGCTGCAGATCACCCGCGGGCTGCTGGATTCGGGGGTGCTGATCAAGCTGACGAAGCCTGACCCGAACGGGCGTACCTGCTCCCTGACCGAACAGGTACAGGAGGACTTCGCCCTGAATCAGCCGTTGGCCCCGTTCGCGGTCGCCGCCCTGGAACTGCTCGATCCGGAGGACCCGTACTTCCATCTGGATGCGGTCTCGGTGATCGAGGCGATCCTCGATGATCCGTTCCCGGTGCTGCTGGCCCAGCAGTACGAGCAGCGGGGCAAGGCCGTCGCGGAAATGAAGGACGACGGGATCGAGTACGAGGAGCGGATGGAACTGCTGGAGGAGGTGAGCTGGCCCAAGCCGCTGGAGGAGACCCTCACCCACGCCCTGAACGTGTTCTGCCAGACGCACCCGTGGGTCGATGCCAGTGCCCTGTCGCCGAAGTCGGTCGTGCGCGACATGTACGAGCGGGCCGCCGATTTCACCCAGTACATCGCGCAGTACAAGCTGGCCCGCAGCGAGGGGCTGGTGCTGCGCTATCTCACCGATGCCTACCGGACCCTGCGACAGACCATTCCGGACCGGTACAAGTCACCGGAACTGGAGGACCTGATCGAATGGCTGGGGGAGACCGTCCGGCAGACCGACTCCTCCCTGCTGGATGAGTGGGAATCGCTCACCGACCCCGAGGCGGTGGCACGGGCCGCGGCGGCGGTCGCCGCGGGCAAACCGCCGGCTCCGCCGCGGCCGGTGACCGGCAACGAGCGGGTCTTCCGGACGATGGTCCGCAATGCCATGTTCCGGCGGGTCGAGCTGGCCGCCGATGACGCGTACGCCGAACTCGGCGCGCTCGAGGATTCGGTGGCTCACCTCACCGAGCCGCCGCTGCCGGTGGTGATGACCGCGGCCGCCTGGGACGAGGCGCTCGGGGCGTACTGGGACGAGCACGATGAGCTGCTGACCGATGCCGATGCCCGCGGTCCGGGGCTGCTGCAGATCGAGACCGCGCGGGGCGGGCGGCTGTGGCAGGTGACCCAGGTGCTGCACGACCCCGAGGGCGATCACGACTGGCGGATCCTGGCCGAGGTCGACCTGGACCTGTCCGATCAGGTGGGCAGTGCGGTGGTCCGCGGGCTGGCCCTCGAGCGCCTCTGACCGGGACCGACCGGCGGGCGAGCAAACTCCCAGGCCGGGCACAGGTCGGGCCCAGCCGCTGCCCCGGTCGGTGGCCTACTATTCGGGGCATGGCTGAAGTGCGCAAACACAAATCCGAGGGCGGCGGCTCCTTCCGCGACGCGATCCGTGCGGCCATGGGGGAGAAGATCCAGCCCCCGGTGCCCGGTGTGCAGGCCGCCGGGGGTGACAAGCCCGCGACCCCGACGGTGGGGACGCCCGGGGTGGGAGCGGCTTCGCTGTCCTACGTCGAGGGGTTCGCCACGCGTACCTCGGTATCCGGCACCATGCCGGTGGTCGACGGCTTCACCTTCCGGCCGACCGGGGCGACTCCGCCGGCTGCTGAGGCCGATCCCGCGGGGGAATGAAACCGGCTCTCCTGCTGTTCCTCCTTCGATCGACAGGCCCCCGGGTCGATTTGCCCAGCGCGGCACACCGGGTGCATAGTTGAAGTGTAAATAGTCTATTTCTCAATAGTGAGGACTGCGGATGAAGATCGGGATCATCGTTGGAAGCACGCGCAACGGCCGGGCGGGCGAGAGCGTCGGCCAGTGGGTCGCCAAGCAGGCCGCCGAGCGTACCGGTGCGGAGTACGAACTGGTCGACCTGGCCGCGTACAACCTGCCGATGTTCGACGAGGCCACCCACCCGATGATGGCCAACAAGAAGTACGCCTCGGCCGAGGTCCAGGCCTGGAGCGACAAGATCGACCAGTTCGACGGCTACATCTTCATCACCCCGGAGTACAATCACTCCGTCCCGGCCGCGTTCAAGAACGCCGTCGACAGCCTCGGCTCGGAGTGGGTCGGCAAGGCGCTCTCGCTGGTTGGCTACGGTGCCGTCGGCGGCGTCCGGGCGATCGAGCACTGGCGTCAGATCACCGCCAACTTCAGCATGGCCGTCACCCGCGCCGAGGTGAACCTCAGCCTGTTCACCGACTTCGCCGAGGGTGTCTGCACCCCCGCCGGCATGCAGGATCAGCAGCTGGGCAAGGTGTTCGACGAGCTCGAGCAGCTGACCGGCGCGATCCTGTCGGTCGCGGGCGCGAACGCGAACGCCTGATCCGTACCTGACTGCACAAAGGCTCCCCGGCAGTGCCGGGGAGCCTTTGTGCTGTCGTTTTCGGGTCCGGCCGACCGGGCTGGTGAGCGGGGCGCGGACCGGGGTGGTGGCTCGCGGGCGGAGTTCGGGTTTGCTGGCCCTGCAGGGGCCGCGGATGGTACGCCGGCCCGCGAGCAGTACCCGGGACCAGCGAACAGCACCCCAACCCGCGAGCAGCACCGGGGCCCGCGAACAGCACCCCAACCCGCGAGCAGCACCCGGGGCCCGCGAGCAGTACCCGGGACCAGCGAACAGCACCCCGACCCGCTAGCAGCACCGGGGCCCGCGAACAGCACCCCGGGTTCAGCAGTCCCGGCGCAGCCCGGGCCCCCGAGCCGGGTCACTCACTGCAGCGCCGGGATCACCTCGTTGTGGAACAACTCCACGACTTCCCGGTCATAGGCCGCGTCGGGGAAGTAGCAGATCGCATAGCTCAGCCCCTGCTCCCGCAACTTTCCGAGGTTGTCGATCACCTGCTGCACCGTCCCGGTGCCGGGCATCCCGTCGAAGGCCCGCAACTGGCCGGCCACCTGATCGGTGGTCAGGTAGGGGCTGACCCGATCGACATAGGCCTGTCGGCGCCGGGCCACCTCGGCCTCGGTGCGGCCGAGGAACACGTTGTAGTTCGCACTGCGCACAATCGCGTCGAAGTCGGTGCCCACCTCCGCACAGTGCTCGGCCAGCACCTGGGACTTGTGCGCGAAGCCGGCCGGGGTGCCGTCGAAGTTGGTGTAGTCGGCGTACTTGGCCGCGATCCGCAGGGTGACCTTCTCCCCGCCGCCGGCCAACCAGATCGGAATCCCGCCCTGCTGCAGCGGCGTCGGCTGACAGATGGCGTCGGTCACCTGGTAGTGCTTGCCGGCCAGGGTCGCCCGGCCGGTCCGCCAGGCCTGCTGCATGATCTGCACCGACTCGTCGAGCCGACCCAGGCGTACGCCCGGACGGGGGAATCCGTACCCGTAGGCCCGCCACTCGTGCTCGTACCAGCCGCCCCCGATACCCATCTCGGTCCGGCCGCCGCTGATCAGATCGACCGTCGCGGCAACCTTGGCCAGATACATCGGGTTGCGGTAGCTGGCACAGGTGCACATCTGGCCCAGCCGGACCCGCTGCGTGCTGGCGGCCAGCGCGGCCATCAGTGACCACGCCTCGTGGGTCGCCTCGTCGCTGGGCGCGGGGGTGGTGTGGAAGTGGTCGTAGACCCACACCGATTCCCAGTGCTCGCTCCGGTCGGCGGCCTGGGCAATACCCGCCATGGTGGCCCATTGCTCGGCCGGGTCGATGCCGACCAGGTCGAATCGCCACCCCTGCGGTATGAACATTCCGAATCGCATATCGCTCATTGTGCTGTGGTGGCCCGACGGTGCCGCGCCCGGGTACCTTGACGCCATGGGATCCCTGCAGCGCGTCGAGGCGGAGCGGCGCTCGGCGCAGTTGGGCCCGGTGGCTGCGCACGTGGAACTGGACCTGACCGGCGCGGCCGATCCGTCCCGGGCAGATTTCGTCTCCCGGACCCGGCTGGAGTTCACCGCCCTCCCCGGGACCGACACCTTCGCCGATCTGCACTGCGTCGAACTCGGCGCAGCAGTGCTGAACGGCAAGGCCCTGCCCGCGGACGCCTGGGCCGACGGCCGACTGCGGCTGAGCGATCTGCGGGAGGCGAACGTCCTGACGGCGACCGCCACGATGCGCTACCACAGCGACGGGGAGGGACTGCATCGCCACACCGACCCCGCCGACGGGCTCACCTACCTGTACGCGATGTCCTTCCTCGACGCCGCCCCGGACTGGTTCGCCTGCTTCGACCAGCCCGACCTGAAAGTGGGGTACTCCTTCGACGTCCGGGTGCCGCCCGGTTGGACCGTCCTCGGCAACGGCCGGTTCGTCGAGGTCGAACTCGGACACTGGCGTACGCCCGATCCGACCGGGCCGATTCCGACCTACGCGGTCACCCTGATCGCCGGCCCGTACGCCTCGATCACCGATCGGTGCACCCCGACCATCGGGGCGCCGATCCCGCTGGGGATCCATGCCCGGCAATCGCTCGCCGACGCACTCGACGCCGAGGCCGCCGACATCCTCGCCGTCACCCGGGCCGGCTTCACCGCCTTCACCGAGTTGTTCGGCGTGGAATATCCGTTCGGGGAGTACCACCAGGTCTTCGTGCCCGACTTCAACGCCGGCGCGATGGAGAATCCCGGATGCGTCACCTTCCGCGACCAGCTGTTGTTCGAGGGCCGCGCCACCCACGCCGAGCGCGCCTCCCGGGCCGGCACGATCTGTCACGAGATGGCACACCAGTGGTTCGGCGACCTGGTCACCCCGCGCTGGTGGGACGACCTGTGGCTCAATGAGTCCTTCGCCGAATTCCTCGGCCACCAGGTCTGTTCGGAGTACACCGACTACGATCTGTGGACCGAATTCGGGATCCGCCGCAAGTGGTGGGGACTGGTGGCCGACCTGGGCCCGGCGACCCATCCGGTGGCCGGTAACGGCGCCGCCGACGCCCGCGCGGCGCTGGCCGCCTTCGACGGAATCTCCTACGCCAAGGGCGCGGCGGCGCTGCGGCAACTGCTGGCCGCGCTGGGCCCCGACGTCTTCTGGGGCGGCCTGGCCGCGCACATCCGCGACCACGCCTGGGGCAGCGCCACCCTCGCCGACCTGGTGGACGCCTGGATCGCTGCCGGGGCAGTCGGGCTGCCCGAGTGGGTCGACGCGTGGCTGCGTACCTCCGGATTCGACACCCTCGCGGTCCGCGCCGGCCACCTGCACCGGACCGGGACCGGGGTCCGGCGCCCGCACCGGGTCACGGTCGCGGCGTTGGCCCCGTCCGGGGCGGTGACCGGCACCCGCTCGGTGCACATCACCGCCGACGACACCCCGCTGGATCCGGCGCTCGCGACCGGGGGACTGGTGGTCCCCGATGCCGACGATCGCACCTGGGCCCGGCTCGATCTCGGGGACCCGGCCGGCTGGCCCCCGATCTCGGCGGTCGCGCAGCCGGCGACCCGGGTCAGCCTCTGGAACAGTCTGCGCCTCGGCGTACACGAAGGGGCGGTCGATCCCGAGGTCGCGCTCGGCCTGATCTGTCGCCAATTGCCCGCCGAACCCGCCGTGGCCGCCGGCTCGGCGCAGCTGTGGAGCCCGTTGGCCGAGTACGCCCGGGGCCAACTGATCGGGACCTTCCTGGCCCCGGACCGCCGCACCGCGGCGCTGACCGACCTGGCCGCGGCGCTCGCGCCGATCGCCGCGCATCCCGACCCGCAGGTGCGGGTGCCCGCCGACCGCCTGATCGCCGGCTGCACCACCGATCCGGAATTGCTGGCTCGCTTCGCTGCCGCCGAGGACACCCCGCTGAGCTGGACCGCCCTGATCCGGATCAGCGCCCTGACCGGGGACCTGGCCCCGGCCGAAGCCGCGTACGCCAAGCACCCGACGGCGACCCCCCGGATCCGGCTGGCCGAGGCACGCGCCGCGCAGCGTACGCCGGAGGCCAAGCAGCGCGCCTTCGAACTGCTGATCCGGCCCGGCGAGACCAGCGCCTATGAACTGTACGCGACCGCGTCGGGGCTGTTCCACCCCGAACAGACCGACCTGACCCGGCCCTGGGTGGAGCGCTACTTCGCCGAGATCAACACCGCGGCCGAATTCCTGCACGGCTGGTCCCTGCGGGAGGTGGTCTCCCTGGCGTTCCCCGCCGGCCACACCGATGCCCCGACCCTGGCCCTGGCCGAGCAGACCCTGCGTACCGCCGACCTCGATCCCCAGGTCCGCACCTGCCTGGAGATCGGGACCGACCTGCTGCGCCGCGGGGTGCGGGCGCGCCGGCGCTTCGGGGCCGGGTCGACCGAGCCGAAAGGGGTGGCATGAGAGGTGTCGCGCGTGCGGCTGTGCTGGCCGTGGTGACCCTGCTGCTGGCCGGCTGCACCACCCCCGCGCCGCTGCCGGTTCCCGCCGACGCGATCAGCGTCCGCGGCTGCACCCCGGCGGGCAGCCTGTTGCCCGGGGACACCCTGGACGTCTGCGGGATCCAGGTGCTGGAGCAGTCCACCGCCCGTCTGGTCGGCTACGAGCCCGCCACCGGGACCCCGCGAATGGATCTGGCCACCTCGATCGAGACCACCGACCAGCAGAACTTCACCGTCCGGCTGGATCCCGCCCGGCGCTACAGCGACGGCACCCCGGTCACCGCACAGGACTTCGTGGACACCTGGTCGTGGAACGCCTACGGGCCGCACCAGCAACTGGGCCGCTCACTGTTCTCGGTCATCGACGGTGCCGACGCGATGGCCTGTCCGGCGCAGGGGCCGTGTCTGGCCACCGGCCTGGCGACCCGGCTGCGCGGACTGACCGTGCTGGACGAGCACACCTTCACCATTCGTACCAGCACCCCGACCCCGGACCTGATCAGCCAACTCGGTCACCCTGCCTTCGCCCCCTACCCGGCGGCCTTCTTCACCGCCGGCCCGGACGCCTACAGCCAACGCCCGGTCACCGCCGGCGCCTTCGTGGTCACCACCCGATCGGCCACCCAGATCGTGCTGGAGCGCAACGAGGCCTACACCGGTCCGGACCGACCGAGCCTGCGCCGGGTCGAACTGCGCATGTACGACCAGCCGGGCCAGTCGGCGACCAAGGCCTATGACGACGTGGTCGCCGGCACCCTCGACTTCACCGACACCGTGCCCACCGACCTGCTGCTGGACGGGCGCTGGGCCAAGGAGTTGGAGCAGCGCCACAAACTCTTCGACACCGCGATCCTGACCAGCCTCACTCTGTCCGGCCGGGATCGGCAACTGGCCGACCCCCGGCTGCGCCGGGCGCTCTCCCTGGCCACCGACCGGTCCCGGCTCACTTCCCAGGTCTTCCAGGACACCGCCACCCCGGCGACCAGCTGGGTCTCCCCGATGGTGGCCGACTATCCCGGGAACGCCTGCGCGCAGTTGTGCACCCTGGATCGCAACCAGGCGCAGCGGCTGTATCGCGATGCCGGGGGCTACACCGGCCAGTTCACCGTCTCGGTGAACGCCGACGGTGGCCACAAGCAGTGGGCCGACGCGCTGTGCCACCAATGGCGCTCCACCCTCGGCCTGGACTGCCAGGTCCGGCTGTTCGACAATCAGGCGGCCCTGCTCGCCGCCGTGCGCGCCGGGCAGGTGACCGGGGCGTACCGGCTGGGCTGGGTGAGCGAGCAGACCAGCGCCGACAGTTATCTGTCCCCGTTCGAGACCGGGGCCGCGGCGAACCTGTCCGGCTGGTCGGACCCGGCGTACGACCGGGCGCTGGCGCAGGCCCGCACGTCGACCGGGAGCGCGGCGGTCGAGGCGTACGCCCGGGCCGAGGCGCTCCTGGCCGAAAACCCGCCCGCGATTCCGCTGTGGACGGCCAAGACCGCGGCGGGCTGGTCGACCCGGCTGGCCGACGTGCAGTTGAACCGGGCCGGACAGCTCGATCTGCGGACGGTCCGCACCCGGTAGCACGCAGTACGATGCTCGGGTGACCGAACCGCGCCGGCTGATGCTCGTCCATGCCCACCCCGATGATGAGGTGACGTCGACGGCGATCACGATGGCCCACCACGTCGGGCTCGGTGACCGGGTGACGCTGGTGACCTGCACCCTGGGCGAGGAGGGCGACATCGTCGTCGACGACCTCAAGAACCTGCGCTCCGAGGATCCGGACGCCCTGGGCCGGCACCGCATCGGGGAACTCACCGAGGCGATGCGGGTGCTCGGGGTCACCGACTTCGTCCGGCTCGGCGGCGATGGGAAGTACCGCGATTCGGGGATGGCCGTCGACGAACAGGGTCGGGTGATCCCGGTGCCGGATGCGACCGGGAACACCTTCTGGTCGGCCGACCTGACCGAAGCGGCCACCGACCTGGCCGTACTCATCCGCGACCGACGTCCCCAGGTGCTGATCACCTATGACCAGTACGGCTCCTACGGCCATCCCGATCACATCCAGGCCCATCGGGTCGCGATGTACGGCAGTCAGCTGGCCGCCGTCCCCAGCTACCGGCCCGATCTGGGGGAGGCCTGGGCGGTTCCCCGGATGCTGTGGACCGCGATGGCCGAGAGTGGGTTCCGGGAGGGATTGCGCCGGATGCAGGAGGCCGGTCGGGACTGGCCCTGGGGGGACTACGATCCGGCGGGGCCGCTGCCCCCGATGGTCACCCCGGACTCCGCCATCGCCGTCGAGGTGTTCGACCCCGAGCGGGGAGAACAGAAGCTGCAGGCATTCCGGGCCCATGCCAGTCAGATCCCGACCGACTTCTTCCTCTATCAACTCAGCGACACCCTCGGCCCGGGCGTACTCACTCGTGAGTCCTACCGCTTCGCCGGCGGGGTGCCGGTACCGAAGGGTGCAAAGGATATCTTCTCCGGGCTGTGAGTTGTCACTGAACCGTTATCGGGCAGTCAGCGGGAAGCGCGATTTCGGCCGAATGTCACGTACTATCGTCTGCGGCCAGCAGTCGGACGAGGTGCGTAGGTGTCTGAGAACGTGAAATCTTCGGGGAACAAGCCCGGTGCCAAGCGTCGCCCGGGCAAGGGCGGCCTGATCGGCATCATCATTGCAGGCGTCGTTCTGGTACTCGGTGGGATCTACATCGCGGGATACCTGATGGCCGGCAACGCGGTTCCGCGGGACACCACTGTCGCCGGCGTACGCGTCGGCGGGCTGAGCCGCGACGAGGCCGTCAGCAAGCTGAAGAACGAGTACGCCGCCGAGGCCGACGCGCCGATCACCGTGGTTGCCGGGGACGCAAGGATCGAGGTGAAGCCGGCCGACGCCGGGCTGTCGGTGAACTACGAAAAGACCATCGACGCCTCCGGAGTGGGCAAGTCCTGGGCCCCGGCGCACATCTGGCGCGTGCTGACCGGCGGCGGCGCGGTCGCTCCGGTCAAGGACGTCGATCAGCGCAAGCTGCAGGAGACCGTGGGGCGGGCCGCCGGTGAGGTCAACCGGGAGTCCAAGAACGCCGAACTGTCGCTGAAGGGCACCGAGCCGGTCAAGGTGGCCGGCCAGAACGCGCTGGAACTGGATCAGCAGGCCCTGGTCAAGTCACTGGAGGACGGCTACCTGAGTTCGCGTGAAGTGACCGCCAAGGTGCAGTCCACCGAGCCGCAGGTCACCGACGCCGAGGTCGATCAGGCGATCGAGCAGCAGATCAAGCCGGCGCTGAACGGACCGATCACCGTGGACACCGGCCAGGGCAAGTTCGACGTCACCCCGGCGATGATCGCCGCGGCCAGCAAGATCGACATCGTCGACGGGGCCCCGAAGCTGTCCACCGATTCGGCCAAGTTGCTGGAGAAGGCCCAGCCGGCGATCGCCAAGCTGGACCTCAAGGGCGCCAAGGACGCCTCCTACAAGAAGGACGGCGACACGCTGACGGTCGTCCCGTCGGTGGATGGCTCCGAGGTCGGCAAGGACAACTTCGAAAAGGCCGTGATGCCGGCGATCCCGAGCACCGAGCGATCGGTCAAGCTCGAACTGACCGGCGCGAAGGCCAAGTTCACCACCGAGCAAGCCGAGCAGCAGAAGCCGAAGCAGGTGATCGGGGAGTTCACCACCAAGTTCCCGCACGCCGACTACCGCAACACCAACCTGGGCCTGGCCGCGCAGCGGATCAACGGCAACACCGTCGCGACCAACGGCGTGTTCTCCCTGGACAAGGCGCTCGGTCCGCGCACCTCGAGCAACGGGTACGTCGACGGCACCGTGATCGCCGGCGCGAAGCTGGAGGAGCAGACAGCCGGCGGCATCTCCCAGAGCGCGACCACCGTGTTCAACGCGGCCTGGTTCGCCGGGCTGGAGGACATCGAGCACCAGCCGCACACGATGTACTTCGACCGGTACCCGGCGGGCCGGGAGTCGACCATCTACTCCGGGTCGATCGACGTGAAGTTCCGCAACACCACCGACAATGCGATCTACATCGAGGCGTACCGGCAGGCCTCCAGCCCGGGCACCCAGGGGTCGATCACGGTCCGGATCTGGGGCACCAAGAAGTGGGACATCGAGTCCCCCGAGCCGGTCAAGTCGGACTACTACAACACTTCCGAGGAGATCAAGGGTTCCGGGCCGAGCTGCATCGCCCAGTCCGCGCAGCCCGGTTTCACCGCCTCGTACTACCGCGTGTTCAAGGTGAACGGGTCGGTCGTCAAGCGGGAGGACAAGTCCTGGAAGTACGACGCGGTCGCCAAGGTCACCTGCAACTGACCCTCAGCCGGTGAGCGGTGGGTCCGGGATCGGGGTGTCGGCAGCCACGTTGCGGGCGTCCCGGCGTACGGCCCAGGCCGCCAGGGGAGCGAAGTCCTCGGCCTCGGCCAGGTGCATCAGGACCCATTCGCCGGTCACTTCCGCGCGGGAGTCGCCGAAGCGGGCGACCCGCTCCCCATCGAGGAGCACCGGGCGCTGTCCCAGCAGTCCGGCCGGATCCACCACGTCGCACAGTCGGGCGGCCCACGCCTCCTCGACACCGAGCAGTTCGCGCAGCCGGGCGGGGTCGGCGTACGCCGGGTTGCGGCCGCGGGCGATGGCGGGGACCTTGCGGGCGGCGATCACCTGCTCGCTGCGGACCTCGGTCTGCCGGCCGCGGCGATCCTCCAGCAGCACCGCCGCCGGGGTTACCGTGAGCACCCGGCCGATGATGTCGCTCGCGCCGGGCGGCTCGGGGATCCGGACCCGGACCGAGATCCGATCACCGGGAGCCAGCGGCAGATTCCGCCAATATGTGATCATAGATTTTACCAATCTTCGGCACCGTCCCCAAAGGGTCGGGGAGATAGTAGTGTGTGAAATCGGACTGCCGGTCCGTTCGAGAATGAAACAGGAGAGTTGATCGTGACCTACATCATCGCTCAGCCGTGTGTGGACCTGAAGGACCGCGCATGTGTCGAGGAATGCCCCGTGGACTGCATCTACGAGGGTGGCCGGATGCTGTACATCCATCCGGACGAGTGCGTTGACTGTGGTGCCTGTGAGCCGGTGTGTCCGGTGACCGCGATCTTCTACGAGGACGATGTGCCCGAGGAGTTCGCCAGCTACTACGACGTGAATGTCCAGTTCTTCGACGGCATCGGTTCGCCCGGTGGTGCGGCGAAGCAGGGCGTCATCGACAAGGATCATCCGCTGGTCGCGGCGCTTCCGCCGCAGGAGCACGACGAGGCGTGAGAAATCCGCTGGCCCACCGGCTGCCCGATTTTCCGTGGGACACGCTGGAGCCGGCCAAGCGCAAGGCACAGGCCCATCCGGGCGGACTGGTTGACCTGTCCGTCGGGACGCCTGCGGATCCGACCCCGGAGCCGATCCGCGACGCGCTGACCGCCGCCGCGGACGCCCATGGGTACCCCACCGTGGCCGGCACCGCCGAGATGCGGTCGGCCATCGTGGAGTACCTGCGTACCCGATGGGGCGCGGTCTCGATCGAGGACGCCTCGGTGCTGCCGGTGATCGGACTGAAGGAGTTCGTGGCCCTGCTGGTGTCCCAGCTCGGGTTCGGTCCCGGTGCCCGGGTTGCGCTGCCCGCGCTGGCCTATCCGACGTACGCCGTCGGCGCGATCATCGCCGGCGCCGACTGGGAGACCGCCGACGCCCCGGACGAACTCAGCGCGGTGCCGAGTGTGGTCTGGATCAACTCGCCGGCCAATCCGAGCGGACGGATGCTCACCCCGGACCAACTGCGGGAATGGGTCGCCTACTGCCGCGAGCACGACGTGATCCTGGCCAGCGACGAGTGCTACGGCGAGTTCGGCTGGGAGGCCGAGACGGTCTCGATCCTGCACCCCGACATCTCCGGCGGCGATTACCGCAACATCCTGGCGGCGTTCTCGTTGTCGAAGCGGTCGAATCTGGCCGGCTATCGGGCGGGCTTCGTCGCCGGTGACCCGGAGTTGATCCACGAACTGACCGAGGTCCGCAAGCACAGCGGCTTCATGTTGCCGACGCCGGTGCAGGCGGCGATCGCGGTCGCGCTGCGGGATCAGCGGGACGTGCAGGTGCAGCGGGAGCGCTACCTGCGGCGCCGTACGCCGTTGCGCGCGGCACTGGAGGGCGTGGGCTTCCGGATCGAGCATTCCGAAGGCGGCCTGTACCTGTGGGCAACCCGGGACGAATCCTGCTGGGCTTCGGTGGACTGGCTCGCCGAGCGCGGGATTCTGGTCAGCCCGGGCGCGTTCTACGGCGCGGCGGGCGCGAACTTCGTCCGGGTGGCGCTGACCGCCACCGACGAACGGATCGAGGCGGCGGTCAGCCGGCTCGGCTGAGTCGCACCCATCGCATCGGCCGGGGGAGGTCCGGATCACCGCGGGTGGTCCGGACCTCCTTCGCGTCGCAGGGCCGTGGTCTCGTCCCGGTTGAGCGCGGCGGCCCGCGCCAGGAACTCGTTGGCGAAGGCGATCTGCTCATCGGTCAGGGTCTCGAGGTATTCGTTCCAGTGCTCGGTGACCCGGGCGTACACCGGGCCCACTCGGGTGAGTACCGTCTCGGGGATCGCCGATACCAGGACCCGCCGCCGGTCGGACTCGTCGCGGGTGCGGCGGACATAGCCGGCGCGCTCGAGCCGGTCGATCATCGTGGTGATCGCGCCCCCGGCGGTGAGCCCGATCCGCGACGCCAACTCGCCGGGCGTGGCGGGCCCGTCACTGAGCAGCAGGCTGACGGCCTGGAGATCGGACCCGTTCAGCCCGCCGGAGCGGGCGACGGCCTCCTGGAAGAGCACGACCCGGGCCATGAACTCGCGCATGAGCTCGCCGTGCCGGGCGATCGCCGCAGTACGGCTGGTGAAATCCTCGGACATCGCGTATCCTCTCTAATATCGAGAGACTCTTAAATAGAGAATCTCTCTTGTGCGCTATTTTATCGGAGGTCAACGATGACCAGAGCGCTTATCATCGGCGGCGGAATCGCCGGGCCGGCGACCGCCCTGTTCCTGCACCGGGCGGGTTGGGAGGTCGAAATTTTCGAGGCCCGTCCGGGGCCCGCCACCCACGGTGGCCTTTTCCTCAATGTCGCCACCAACGGTCTGGCCGTCCTGGACCTCTTGGGGCTGCGGGATGAACTCCTGGCGATCGGCCATCGGTGTCCCTACCTGGAACTGTGGAGCGGACGCGACCGCAAGCTCGCCACCATGCCGAACGGGCCGGCCGGCGAACCGGAGCGGGCAGTGTGGTGGTTCGCCGGGACGAACTCCACGGCGTACTGCAAGGTGCGGTGGCGGCGCGGGGCCTGCCGAGTACGCCGGGGCGGCGACTCACCGCGATCGAGCAGAGCCCGCTCGGGGTGACCGCGCGGTTCAGTGACGGTACCGAGGCCACCGGCGATGTCCTGATCGGCTGCGATGGGGTCGGATCGTTCACCCGCCGCTGGATCGACCCCGATGCGCCCGAGCCGCGCTTCACCGGGTTGCTCAGCATCGGTGGCTTTGCCCGACTTCCGGGTCTCGCGCCGACCCCGGGGGTGCAGCGAATGATCTTCGGCGCCCGCGGGTTCTTCGGCTACCTGGTGCGGACCGACGGCACCGTGTACTGGTTCGCGAATCCCAATTGGAGCGGGGTCGACCCGGACCGGGTGCGGCGGATGCCGACCGACCAGTGGCTCACCGAGCTGCGCGAGCTGCATGCGCAGGATCCATTCCCGGTGCCCCAGATTCTCGCGGCGGCCGACGAGGTGGGGGCCTATCCCATCTACGATCTGCCGCACGTCCCGCACTGGCACCGCGGGCGGGTCGTCGCGGTCGGGGATGCGGTCCATGCGACCAGTCCCAACGCCGGTCAGGGCGCCTCACTTGCGCTCGAGGACGCGGTGACGCTGGCGCGGTGTCTGCGGGATCGGCCGTCGCATCCGCCGGCGTTCGACGAGTATGTCCGGCTGCGGCGTCCCCGCGCCGAGGAGGTGGTGAAGTACTCCCGTGCCCTCGGGCGGCGCAAGGCCCCGGGCGGTTCCCGGCTGGCGGTGGGACTGCGCGACCTGATGTTGCCGCTGGTTCTGCGCAACGCGACCAGGGATGCCCGCAACAATCACCTCTACAACCACCCCGTCAACTGGGACGGTGCCCTCAGCGGAGCGTGATCCGGACTTCCCTCAGCGGAGCGTGATCCGGACTTCCCTCAGCGGAGCGTGATCCGGACTTCCCTCAGCGGAGCGTGATCCGGACTTCATTGCCGGCGGTGGCCGCACCCCGGATCCAATTCTGCGACCCGATGCTGTGCCGCAGATTCATCGTGGCCACCGACACGACGCCGTGCTCGCCGGCATTGGCGACCGCGTGGTACGCCACCGCCCAGGCGTGTTCCGGGCTGTCAGTGCGCACAATCAGGGTGTTCTGCTCGGTGGCGGTGTTTCCCTGCCCCAGCGTCCGGCTGATCGACTGG
>NZ_AUHH01000038.1 GCF_000423085.1 Granulicoccus phenolivorans DSM 17626 = NBRC 107789 = JCM 15570
GCCGTTGTTGCCATTGTTCTGATTGCCGTTGTTGCCATTGTTCTGATTGCCGTTGTTGCCATTGTTCTGATTGCCGTTGTTGCCATTGTTCTGATCGCTGTTGCTGCGGCCGTTCTTGGCCGTGTCCGGCATGCCGTCCTTGGGTACTGCTCCGGCCGGCGTACCGACCATCGCCTGCGCGCCCAGTGCCAGCGCGACCATGACAGCCGCCAACCGCCGCGCTCTCGTGATCACCATCCGCTTCCTCCCCCTCGTGTCCCGGGCCCACGCATCGTGGCCCTCCCGGCACGCTACGGATCGGCCCGGCGAACGGGAATGGACCTGGGTCGCCAGTCCCGGCCCCGCGTCCGCCCCGGGCATGGTCGATCGTCGATGGCCACCTGGGGGCAGCGCGGCGCGGGCCGGGTGATCGGCGAGGCCTCAGCCCCGGCTGAGGTAGCGCACCACCGCGAGTACCCGGCGGTGCGAATCGGAGTCGACGGGCAGACCCAGCGCGTCGTAGATCCGCGACGTGTGCTGGACGACGGCCTTCTCGGTGAGGAACAGCTCCGCGGCAATCCGCGCGTTGCTGCGCCCTTCCGCCATCAGCGCGAGGACCTGCTGCTGCCTCGGCGTCAGCGCCCGTACGGCTTGGTTCGAGAGCGTCGCGCGGGCAACCATCACGGCGACGACATCCGGATCGAGTGCCGTGCCTCCCGCCGCTACCTCGCGAAGGTCGGCCAGGAAAGTGTCCACGTTCGCGATCCGCTGCTTGAGGAGATAGCCGACCCTGCCCTGGGGCGAGGCCAGCAACTCGCTGGCATAGCGGCGCTGGACGTGCTGGGAGAGGACGACCACGGCGACGTCCGCGTACTTCCGACGGATCCGCAGGGCCGCCTGCAACCCCTCGTCGGTGTGCGTGGGTGGCATCCGGATATCGGTGATGACCAGGTCCGGCCGGAATCGGTCGACGGCTTCCTCCAGCGTCTCCGAGTCGGGGGTCGCGGCAACGACCTGCAGTCCACCCTCCTCCAACAGCAGTTGCAGCCCGCGCCGGAGCAGGGTCTCGTCCTCGGCGATGATCACGCGCACGGCAGGGCCACCTCGATCCGAGTCCCCTGACCGGGTTCGCTGGCGATGCGCAGGTGCCCGCCGAGGACGTCGACCCGGTCCGTCATGCCGCGCAGACCGCTGCCTCGTCCGGGGTTGGCCCCACCCATCCCGTCGTCGGACACCTCGATCATCAACCATCCGTCGTCCGAGGTCAGGCGGACCGAGGCGGACGACGCCCGGGCGTGCTTGACGGCATTCGTCAACGCCTCGGCGGTCACGAAGTAGGCAGTGCTCTCGAGGGCCGACGACGCCGGGATCTCGTCGATGCTCAGTTCGAGCGTGGTCGGGATGGGCATCCTGTCGGCGAGGTCTTCGACGGCCGCGCCGAGACCGTGTTCGATCAACCCGGCCGGCATGACGGCTGCCACCAACTGGCGCAGGTTGGCCGCCGCGTCGTCGATCCGCTGGCGCAGCTGGGTGGCGCGTTCCCCGATGGCGGTGTCGGTCCCGGCAGCGTTCGCCAACTGCTGGGCCTCGAGCGCCAGCAGCACCAACTGCACCTGCAGCCCGTCATGCAGATCCTGGGCGATCCGTCGCCGTTCGCGGTCAGCGGCATCGACCAGCCGCTCCCGGGACTGCTGCAGGGCACGTTGGCTCTCCCGCAGCTCCGCGGTCAACCGTTCCCGGTCCACGGCGATGGCGATCACCTGCCCCGCCGTCCGCACCAGTTCCGGGTCCGCGATGAGCTGGGAGTCATAGTGGATGGCGCCGACCGTACGGCCCTCCAGTTCGACCGGGACCAGGCCGCGCTCCGGGCTCGAGTCCCGGACGATCGGGACCCCGTGGTCATCGACGAAGATGCGCTGCCGCGCCACCCAGAACGACAGGGCCAGGGACGGATCGCCCAAGGCCCGCGCCAGTGCTCGGGTCAGGGCAGGCCTGCTCCCGTCGGAGGCGCCCAGCCACGTGCCGAGTTCCTCGACTTCACCCGTCCTGGCGAAGCCCCCGCGCAGCATGCCGAACGCGAACGCCAACGGAACGCACCCCAGGACCACCAACTGCAACGCGGTCCGCTCGACGTCGGTCAGGCCGAGCAGCGGAGTCAGCACCAAGGTACTCACCGGGATGAAGAGGGCGGCTCCGCTGCCGTACGCGAACAGCGGCGCCAGGACCCGTCGCCCGGCCGGCCCCGCACGCCGCAGTCGCCCGATCAGGACCACCGCGGTAGCGACCATGACACCGGCGCCGACGAGGCTCTGCAGCATCGCACCGACTGCCAGCGCCGTGGGATCGTCTGCGAGAAACAGCGCCGGCACCCCCGCGTCCGGATTGAAGAGATACTTGGGGGCCTGCAGAACCAGCGAGGTGACGTACGCGATTGACACCGTGGTCACCGACACCGGTCCCGGTAGCCGGCCGGAGGGGAAGGCGTGCAGCAGGTGCACCAGGACGGCGAGGATCAGGGTGGCCCCGACCGACCCAACGGCGACGAGCACCGGGATGTCCGTGTCCTGCAGACCGCTGAGCCACATGGCGAAACCGCCGAAGAGGATCACCGCACCGAGACGATTGCCGGGGCGCCGGTACCAGGCCACGATCCCGGCACCGAGGTAGGTCAGGCAGACGATCGGGTACAGCACCAGCACGATTCGCCCGGCGCCGCCCCACGGCAGGAGTGCCGCCTCGACCCCGACGAGCGCCAGGCCCGCACAGAGGATCGCCAGCAGGGCCCGGTCCAGCGAGCGGGCAAGGGCGGGCCGTACGGCTAAGCGGCGCATGTACCGAAATTTAGTCCCGCCACGTCGACCGGGCGGCACGCTCGGCAGGGTTGCCGCACCCCATTCCCGGACCAGCACGTCAGGACTTGGGGTTGGGCGTGAAAGTGTGCCCGGTGGCCGTGGAGACAGCGGTGAAGATGCGTACCGCAGGATCCATGCACGGCAGCGCCTTGTCGGTATCCGGCAAGGTCTTCGACTCGGTGCAGCCGCCGGAGGGAATGTCGCTGTTGGCCAGGACGACTACCGTCGTGTCCGCGGTCGTGTCGTAGAACAGCGTCGTGTTGTAACCCGGCAGCTCCCCGGTGTGCCCCACCCACCCGTCGATGCAGCCGACCCCCAGGCCGTAGCCGGCCTGCCCCGGGACGGAGGCGAGTCGTTCCTCCTGGGCCTGCGTTCCGAGCAGCCCTTGGCCCGTACCGAGCGCCCGTCCGTACTTCAGGAGATCCTCGGCCGACGAGACCATCTGGCCCGCGGCCCCGGCCCACGTCGGGTTCCAGTCGGTCGCGTTCACCGGGTTCGTCGACGAGTCGGGCGTGCCCTGCAGGGTGAATCCGCCGGCGTGGGGTTCGGGCAGCGTGTCGCCGGCGGGCGGCATGGAGGTCCGGGTCAGTCCCAGGGGGCCGAGGATCTGCGTGGTGAGGACATCGGCGTACGGCTCCCCCGTGACCTTTTCGATGACCTTGCCCAGAAGAATGGTGTTGGTGTTGGAATAGTTGAACTTCTCCCCGGGGGCGAACAGCGGCGGCAGGGCGAGCCCGACAGCGAGGAGCTCGTCCGGCGTCCACACCTTCTGCGGGTCGGCGAACAACTGGTCGATGAAGTGCTGGTCGGAGGTATAGCTGGCGATCCCGCTGGTCATCGTGAGGAGCATCCGCAGGGTGACAGTGTTGCCGTTGGGGACACCCCCGACGTAGGTGTCGATGGGGTCGTCCAGCGTCAGCTTGCCCCGCTCGGCGAGTTGGAGGACGAGGGTGCCGGTGAAGGTCTTGGTGACCGATCCGATCCGCTGGTAGACATCGGTCGTCATCGGGGCGTTCGTGGTTGGATCGGCCACACCGTAGGACCTGATCCAGGTTCCCTGCGGGCTCCGGACGGCCACCACGGCCCCCGACGTGGCCGCGGCCCTGAATCCCGCGACAGCCGCTGCGTCCAAGGACGCCGCGCTCGCGTTCGGCATCTCGGCCCTGGCTTGCTCCGGTAACGTACGCAGCGCGACGGCCCGGGGGTCTGCGACACAGGCGGTGGTGGGCGACGAGGTGCTGGACGGCGACGTGCCGACGGCACTCTCCGACCGGGCCGGAGCGGCCACACACCCAGCCATCAGGGTCACCAGTGCCACCGTCATGGCCGGGCCGGCGATGCGCCTTCCGCTGATCACAGGGTCTCCGTTCGATCTGTGTCTCCGTGCCGCCACGGGGTACCTCACCCCAGCGTGCCGGTCCGACCGAGCGCCAGCCATAGACCTGGGTCCCCAATGAGCTTCATCCGGTGGCCGGATCACGGGCACCGATCGATCCGCAGATTCCGGGGCCGGACGAAACTGGCACCCGTCGCTGTGGTCATCCAGCGTCAGTTTTGGGTATCCAGCTTCAGTGCGCGCAGAAGCTGGGTTGCCTTGTCTGAAGCTGGGTTGCCCCAGCGAGTACCGGCCCGAGGCCGATCGCTTCCATCGTTCGTCCGGTCGTCACTGCCGCATCGTGGCGACGCTGGCGCGTCGGCGTACGCCCTGATCGACTGCTCCGGGTGCTGCCGGTCGCCTTTCAGGCCCGAGACGTCCCGCGCAGCCATTGCGCGGCGCGAGGCCTGCGGCGAGACTTGGAGGATCGGCGCGCCACTCGGCCGCCCATCGAGAAAGATCTGCTCATGGGTTCGACGTGGCTTTTCACCGCTGCCGTGGCGACGGCGTTCACCCTCTCGCTGGCCGGGTGTACGTCCCCGGCAAGCAGCCCGACCGGCCCGGGCGCGGCCACTGCACCCGCGCCGTCGGCCGGCACCGGGCCGTGTATCGCCGATCCGGCCGCAGTCATCGCCCGCACCCTGCCCGCAGCCGCCACCGGCGAACTGCCGGCCGCCACCGCAGATGCCCTCGACAAGGCCGCCACCGAGGGCCTGGCCCAGGCGCCGGTGGCGGGTGCGATCGTCGGCGTCCGCAGCCCCCAGGGCACCTTCATCAAGGCGTACGGCCTCGCCGACAAGGCCACGAACACCCCGATGACCGCGCAGATGTACCAACGGATCGGGTCGGTCACCAAGACCTTCACCGGGACGTTGATCCTGCAACTGGTCCAGCAGGGCGTTCTCTCCCTCGACGACCCGGTCAGCCGGCACCTCGATGGGGTACCTCGCGGGGATGACATCACGATCCGGATGTTGCTCAACATGACCAGCGGGATCGCGAGCTACTCCATGGATCCGGAGTTCCAACGGGTGCTGTTCAGCGAGCCGACCAAGGAATGGACGCCCGATGAGCTGATCGCGATCGGGCTGAAACTTCCCCGCCCGTTCGAGCCCGGAGCCCGGTTCGACTACTCGAACACCAACACCATCCTGCTCGGCAAGATCATCGAACGTCGATCCGGGATGACCTACACCCAAGCGCTGCAGGACCGGATCATCGGCCCGCTCGGCCTCACCGGGACCTCGATGCCCGGCCCGGGCGGAGCCCAACCCGACCCACACGCCACCGGAGTGACCCTGCAGGGCCTGCCCGACGGGGCCACCACCCCGCAGGATGCAACCAACTGGAGTCCGTCCTGGGGCTGGTCGGCCGGCGCGATCATCTCCACGGCATCGGATCTGCTCACCTACGGCCGTGCGCTCGGCACCGGCCAGGGCCTGCTCCGGGCCGACATCCAGACCGAGCGGCTCAACTTTCCCAACGGTCCCGGATACGGCCTGGGGGTCGGCTGCATCGACGGCTGGTACGGCCACACCGGCGAACTGCCGGGATACAACACCACCCTGTACTACGACACCCGCTCCGATACCACGGTGACCGTTATGGTGAACAGCGACATCGCCTCCGGTGACTGCTCGGAATCACCGACCCTGCCGGACAACCCGAAGAATCTGCCCTGCCTCGACCCGGCGGTCCGGATCTTCGTGCCGGTATCGGCCGCCCTGGGCCATCAGTTCACACCGAATCCGAAGTCCTGAGCGGACGCCGCCGAGGACGGGGGGCCGGGTGCGGCCACTCAACCGATGCGCAGCACTCCGGCGCCCTCGACGTCCCCGGCGGCCAAGTACTCCAGCGCCTGCGGGGCGTCGGTGAAGGCGTACTCGGTGGTGTGCGCCCGGATGCCCAGGCGGGCCGCCAGGGTGAGGAACTCCTCCCCGTCGCGCCGGGTGTTCGATTCGACCGAGGTCACCGTGCGCTCATGGAACAGATGCTGCTGGTAGTTCAGCGCCGGGATGTCGGACAGGTGGATTCCCGCGACCGCCAGGGTGCCGCCCGGGGCAAGCGCCGCCAGGGCGTACGGGACGATGTCGCCGGCCGGGGCGAACAGAATGGCCGAGTCCAGCGCGACCGGAGGCAGTTCGCGGGCGTCACCGGCCGAGGCCGCCCCCAGGCGCAGCGCCAGGGCCCGGGCAGCCTCGCCCCGGGTCAGCACGTGCACCTCCACCCCCTGGGCGAGGGCCAATTGCGCGGTCAGATGGGCCGAGCCGCCGAACCCGTACAGGCCCAGCCGTCCGCCGGGCGGCACCTGGGCCCGCCGCAACGCCCGATAGCCGATGATTCCCGCACACAACAGGGGCGCGCCCGCGGTGGCGTCGAAGCCGTCGGGGATCCGGTACGCGTACGCCTCCCGGACCACCGCGTACTCCGCGTAGCCCCCGTCGGCGTCCCAGCCGGTGTACTGCGAGGCGACGCACAGATTCTCCGCCCCGGCCCGGCAGTGCCGACAGGTACCACAGGTGCTGCGCAACCAGGCGATCCCGACCCGGTCCCCGATCGCGAACCGGGGCACCGCGCCGGGCAGGTCGGCGCCGCGGGCCACCACCTCGCCCACGATCTCGTGGCCCGGGGTGACGTGCGGGCGGCGTACCGGCAGATCGCCCTCGGCGACGTGCAGATCGGTCCGGCACACCCCGCAGGTGAGCACCCGCACCAGCACCTCACCCGGCGCCGGCTCGGGCACCGGGACTTCGACCAGTTCCAGCGGCCGTTCCCGGATCGGGCCGGGCGTACGCACCCGCCAGGCCCGCATCGACCGGGTCATCCCACCACGCCTGCGCCCCGGACCATCGGCTCAGCCGCCGGTCTTGCGCCGGAAGGTGCGCTTGCCGCCGACCTGACCGTGCGCGGCCCCGGACACCGGCCCGGAGCCGCCGCCCGCCTGGGCGCTGCGGTGGGCATTGCCGTTCTTGCGCTCCAGCGCCTCGCGCATCTGAGCCTTGGGATCGGGCGCGGCCACCTCGGGATTCTCATCACTCATGACCCCAATCTGGCAGATCCGGCCGCCGGGGTCGAGCAATTTTGGTGACCTCTCAGCCGGCCGGCTCCTCCTCCGGTTCCGGAGCGGTGCCCGGGTGCCAGGCGTACGGCTGCTCGTGGGTGTTGGGGAACAGGTAGGAGATGAACGCCTGCGCGGTCGGGTTCGGCTCATGGTTGGCCAGTCCGGGGCGCTCGTTCGCCTCGATGAACACGTACTCCGGCTGATCGGCGGCCGGAACCAGCAGGTCGATCCCGGTCACCGGAATCCCGATCGCCTTCGCCGAGGTCAGCGCCGCCTTGGCCAGTTCGGGATGCAGTTCCTCGGTCACATCGTGCAGCGTCCCGCCGGTGTGCAGATTCGCCGTACGCCGTACCGGCAGCACCGTGCCCGCCTCGAGCACCTCGTCCATCGTGTGGCCCTGCTGCTCGACATAACTGGTCGTCAGGTCGTCCATCGGGATCCGGGACTCCCCGCCGGTGGCCGCCTGCCGCCGTCGGGAGGTGTACTCGATCAGCTCGCGGACGGTCTTCTTGCCGTCCCCGATCACCCGGGCGGGCCGTCGGATCGCCGCGGCGACGACCTTCCCGTCGATCACCAGCACCCGCAGATCCTCCCCGGTGCAGAACTCCTCCAGCAGAATCTCCGCCCCGTGCCCGCCGGCCCGGTTCAGCGCGGCCTCGAGCTCCTCGGCAGTCTCCACGCCGATGGTGATTCCGGCGCCCTGCTCGCCGCGCGCCGGTTTCACCACCACCGATCCGACCTCGGCGAGAAACTCCAGATCCGCCGGTCCGAAGGTGGCCGCCACCCCGCGCGGCACGCGTACGCCGACCTCCTCGACCACCGCCCGGGTGACCCGCTTGTCCTGGCATCGGCTCATCGCGACCGCCGAGGTGTACTGCGACAGCGATTCCTGGGTGATCACCGTGCGCGAACCGTGCTCCAGTTCCAGATATCCGGTGTGCGGGTCGAGGATGCGGACCCGGATCCCGCGCCGGATCGCTTCGTCGGCGATGATCCGGGCGTACGGATTGAGGTCGTCCAGGCCCTCGGTCGGCGGGGCCGCGAACAGGGCCTCGTTGATCGAGTTCTTCCGCTTCACCGACAGCACCGGCACCTGCTGGAATCCGCGGCGCTCGTAGAGGGTGATCGCGGGGGTGTTGTCGTACATCACCGAGAGGTCGACGAATTCCAGCCCACGCCGGTACGCCCAGGCGCAGACCGCATCGGTCAGCATCCCGCCCACCCCGGGCACGACGTTGTCCGGATCGACCGCCAGACACCACAGGCCCGCCCCGTGCGCCGCCGGCCCGACCACCTGCTTGTGATCGATCGCGGTCACGGTGCCGATCACCGCCCCCCGGTCGTCCCGGGCGACGAAGTAGGTCACGCCGGGTTCCTCGCGCCGGTTGTGCAGCATCTGGTCCAGCTCGGCGGGGACCATCTTGTTCATCTGGTAGATCCGGTTGATCCGGGGCAGGTCCTCCTCGGTCGCCTCCTCGATCCGGACCAGCTCCGAATCGGGCCAGGGCACCGGTTCGGTCAGCTCGCGGCGATAGGTCAGGCTCGGATCGATGAAGAAATCGGCCGGGTGCAGCGCGACCAGGATGTGCGGATCGGTCAGGTAGATGCAGATATCGCGCCGACCGGAGGTCTCATCGCGCAGCACCTGCCCCAGATCGTCATGATCGGTGAAGGTGTTGCCGAAGACCAGACGCCCCCAGCCGAGATCGAGGACCGTGTCGTGCTTCCACTCGCCATCGGGATCGAGGCGTCCGCCGGGCTCGAGCGACATCAGCGCCCTCCGATCCCGTGGCTCTGCAGCCACAGTTCCAACAGTGCGATCTGCCACAGCGGGTTGCCGCGCAGCGGGGTCAGGTTGCCGTTCGGGTCGGCGAGCAGCCGATCCACCGCCTCGGGCCGGTAGAGCCCCCGGTCCCGGGCCGCCCGGCTGGTCAGCGCGTCGCGCACCATGTCCAGGTACGGGCCCTGCAGATGTTTCAGCGCCGGAACCGGGAAGTACCCCTTCGGCCGGTCGATCACCTCGGCGGGAATGACTTGGCGACCGATGTCCTTGAGGACGCCCTTGCCGTCCTGGGCGGTCTTGAGGTGCGCCGGGGCGGCGAAGGCCAGCTCGACCAGTTCGTGATCCAGGAACGGCACCCGGGCCTCCAGGCCCCAGGCCATCGTCATCGAATCGACCCGCTTCACCGGATCGTCGACCAGCATCACCTGCGAATCCAGCCGCAGCGCACGGTCGATCGCGGAGTCGGCGTAGGGCCGGGCGAAGTGCTCCCGGACGAACTCCCCGGACACATCGGAATCGACCAGCCACTGTGGCTGCAGCAGCGCGGCGACGCCGTCGTGCGTACGGTCGAAGAACGCCTTGCGATAGGTCGCCACCGCCCCGTCGATGTCGGCGTCACCGACCGCGGTCATCGGCGGATACCAGTGATACCCGGCGAACACCTCATCGGCGCCCTGGCCGGACTGGACGACCTTGACGTGCTTGGCGACCTCCTGGCTGAGCAGGTAGAACGCCACCGCGTCATGGCTGACCATCGGTTCGTTCATCGCATGGATCGCGTCCCCCAGCGCCGGCAGCATCCGGGCGGTGTCGATCCGGATCTGGTGATGATCGGTGGCGAAGTGGCGTGCGATCACGTCGCTGTACTGGAACTCGTCCCCGGACTCACCCCCGGCCGCCTCGAAACCGATCGAGAAGGTCGCCAGCCCGTGCTGTCCCTCCTCGGCGAGCAGCCCGACGATCAGGCTGGAATCCAGCCCGCCCGACAGCAGGCAGCCGACCGGGACGTCGGCGACCAGCCGGCGCCGCACCGCGACCCGCAGCGATTCGTGCAGGGCGTCGGTCCAGTCGGCGTCGGTCCACTCGGCATGCTCGCTGCGGCGCCGGGCCTCCAGTGTCCAGTACGTCCGCTCGGTGCGGGTCCCGTCCGGCTCGATGAACATCAGCGTCGCCGGGGCGAGCTTGCGTACGCCGGCGAGGATCGTGTGCGGCGCGGGCACCACCGAGTGGAAGCTCAGGTACTGGTGCAGCGCGACCGGATCGAGTGAGGTGTCGATGCCTCCGGCGTTCACCAGCGCCGGCAGCGACGAGGCGAAGCGGAAGGAATCCGCGGTCTGCGCCCAGTACAGCGGCTTGATGCCGAGCCGGTCGCGGGCCAGCATGACCCGGCCGGTGTCCCGCTCGGTGATCGCGAAGGCGAACATCCCGAACAGGTGGGTGACCACGTCCGATCCCCAGGCGTGGTAGCCCTTGAGGATCACTTCGGTGTCGGAGTGGGAGAAGAACCGATAGCCCTTACCGATCAGTTCCTCGCGCAACTGCGGATAGTTGTAGATGCAGCCGTTGAAGGCCACGGTCAGCCCCAGGTCCGCGTCGTGCATGGGCTGGGACCCGGCCGGGGACAGGTCGATGATCTGCAGGCGTCGGTGCCCCAGGCCGATCGACCCCTGGGACCAACTGCCGGCGGCGTCGGGCCCACGTGGAACCATCGTCTGGCACATGGCGCCGATCGCCCCCATGTCGGCCGGTCGGTCCTTCGCAATCTCGCCACAAATGCCACACATCCGGTGCTCCCTTCGGTGGATGAACCCGACGCTATCAGCCGCCCGTATCCCGTTTCGGGGAGCGGGCCGCGCAACGGCGGGGCAAAACAGGCCGACCATTGTACGCGATCCCCGGGTTGGGGTCCGCGGCGCGGGGTGAGCTCCGCGGCGCGGGGTGGGGTCCGCGGCGCGGGGTGAGCTCCGCGGCGCGGGTGGGCTCCGCGGCGCGGGGTGGGCTCCGCGGCGCGGGGGTGAGCTCGAGTGCGCGGGCTGGATTCGGCGGCGCGGGGTGAGATCGGGTACGCGGGCGCTGCAGGGGCCGCGAACCCGATGTGGACCCACGAGCAGCCATGAGCACCCGCGAACCGCATGGAACCTGCGATCTCCCGACTCGCGTGCGCGGGGTTGAGCTCGGCGGCGCGGGGTTGAGCTCGGCGGCGCGGGCTGAATTCGGGTACGCGGGCGCTGCAGGGGCCGCGAACCGGATGTGGACCCACGAGCAGCCAGGAGCACCCGCAGAACCGGATGTGGACCCACGAGCAGCCAGGAGCACCCGCGAACCCGCCATGGAACCCCGCGAAAAGCCAGGAGCACCCGCGTACCCGCCATGGAACCCGCGAGCCGCGCCCCAGGAACCGGCTCCGACCCCACCGAATCAGGTTCTGAGCGTGGCCACGGCACAGTCACAGCGAAGACACAGATGAATCCAGATGATGGAAACATGACAATGCTGCAGGAAAAGCCCCGTGCCCAATTCGCCCGTCGGGAGGCGCTCCCAGTACGGCGCGTCCCGGGCTGGTGGTCGTCACTGACGGTGTTCCTGCTGTGGGCGCTCGGCCTGTTCGTGGTCGCCCTGTGGGTGAGCAACGGCGGCATTACCGGCATGATGACCGGAACCGCCGGCATTCTCAACGAGCTCGGCCGACTGACCGGACTCGCGGCAAGTTACCTCCTGCTGGTGCAGGTACTCGGGATGGCGCGGATCCCCTTCGTGGAGCGGGCCTTCGGGCAGGATGCGGTGACCCGCGGCCACCGCATCACCGGGTTCTGGTCGTTCTGGTTGATGCTGGCGCACATCGTGCTGATCACCCTCGGCTACGCGGCCGACACCCAGGCCGGAATCTGGGGCACCCTGGTCGATTTCACCCTCAACTATCCCGCGATGCTGCTGGCGATCGCCGGCACCCTGGCGCTGATCATGGTGGTGGTGACCAGCCTGCGGGTGGCCCGGCGCCGGATGCGCTATGAGAGCTGGCACCTGCTGCACCTGTACGCCTTCCTCGGCGTCGGGCTGGCGCTGCCGCACCAGTTGTGGACCGGCCGGGACTTCCTCGCCTCGCCGGCAGCCACCGTGTTCTGGTGGTCGCTGTACCTCGGCTCGATCGGCGCGGTGCTGGTGTTCCGCGTGCTGAAGCCGCTGATCGGCACCCTGCGAGCCGGACTCCGGGTGACCAAGGTGGAGCAACTGCAACCCGGCGTCGTCCAGGTCACCGCGACCGGCCGGCATGCCGCGGCGCTGCAGGCCCAGGGTGGTCAGTACTTCAACTGGCGCTTCGCCGGCCCCGGCTTCACCCGGGCGAACCCGTACTCGCTGTCGGCGGCTCCGCGGACCCACCGGGACGGCTCGACCGACCTCCGCTTCACCGCGGCGATCGTGGGCGACGGTTCCCGCCGCCTGGCCACGCTGCGGCCGGGCACCCGGGTCAGCGTCGAGGGCCCGTACGGCAAGATGCACGCCGGAGCTGCCACCCGGCCGGGCGCCCTGCTGCTCGGCGCCGGAATCGGGATCACACCGCTGCGGGCCCTGCTGGAATCGCTCCCGACCGATCCCCGGACCGGTCGGCTGGAGGCGACGATCGTCCAGCGCCACTCCGACGAACACGACCTGATCCTGGCCGACGAGATCGGCCGGATCGCGGACGCCCGCGGCGCGCAGTACTACCAGTTGCCGGGGCACCGGGTCCGGGAGCGGGCCAGTTGGTTGCCCGAGGAGTACGCCCACCTCGCCGACACCGAGGCGTTGCTGCTGCTGTGCCCCGACATCGTGGACCGCGACGTCTATGTCTGCGGCGGTCCGGGCTGGATGGATGCGGTTGCCGCTGCCCTGCATCGCCTCCACGTGCCCAGCAACCAGATCCACATCGAGCGCTTCGCCCTCTGAGCGCCACCACAGATTTCGACCGACGAGAAGGAAGACCATCATGAAACGCATCCTCGGCTGGCTGATGGGCACGGCGACGGTGCTCGTCCTGCTGTTCAGTTACCGCACCTCCCTGCAGGCGGTGAGTGCCGATACCTCGGCGGGCCCGGCGGCCGCCACCAGCTCGGCCGCCCCGAGCACCGGCTCCTCGTCGACGTCGTCGGCTCCCAGCCCGTCCGCGACGAGCAGTTCGTCCCGCCGATCCGGGTCGACGTCGAGCAGTTCGAGCTCGCCCTCGAGCAGTTCCAGCACGTCCTCGAGCGGCTCCGGCACGTCCTCGGGTTCGGGCACCACCGCAGGTTCGCAGACCTATACCGGCAGCAGCGTCTCGACCCAGTTCGGCCCGGTCCAGGTGCGGATCACCGTCTCCGGCGGGAAGGTCACCGCGGCCGAAGCGATCACCTACCCCACCGAGAGCGGCAAGGACCGGATGATCAACTCCCGCGCGATCCCCGTCCTCAACTCCGCGGCGGTGAAGGCCCAGAGTGCCAACATCGACATGGTTTCCGGGGCGACCTACACCTCCCAGGGCTACAAGCAGAGCCTGCAGTCCGCGCTCGATCAGGCCCACCTGTGAGGTGGCAGACCCGGGCCTTCGTGGCCGACACGATGGGGACGACCGCTTCCCTGCACATCCGTACGCCCGAGTCCGGTACGCCCGGCGCCGCGTCGGACTCGGCCCTGGCCGCGGCGGCGGAGCAGGCCTTCGACATCCTGCGCCGGGCCGACCGGGTCTTCTCGCCCTACCGGGCGGATTCGGATCTGCTCCGGATCCGGCGGGGCGCCCTGGCCGAATCGGCGGCCGACCCCTGGTACGCCCCGGTGCGCGCCCTCTGCACCGAGGCGGGGACGGCCACCGGAGGCCTGTTCACCAGCGAGCTGACCGGCCCGGACGGCACCCGCGGGTACGACCCGACCGGCCTGGTCAAGGGCTGGGCCACCGAACGGGCCGCCGCCGGGTTGCGGCAGGTCCCCGGGATCGTGTTCTGCCTGAATGTCGGCGGTGACCTGGTCGCCGGACACGGCCCGGACGCCGACCCGGCGATTCCGCGCGCCTGGCGGGTGGGGATCGCCGACCCGACCGATCCGGGGCAGGTGTCGGCGGTGCTGGAGATCTCCGACGGCGCATTGGCGACGTCGGGGACCGCGCAGCGGGGCAGTCACATCATCGACCCGCGGACCGGTACGCCGGCCCGGTCCACCCTGGCCTCGGTCACCGTGGTCGGGCCGGACCTGACCTGGGCCGATGTCTGGGCGACCGCGGCGTTCGTCGACCCGAACCGGGCCGCCGCCCGGATGCCCGCCGCGTACGAAATCGCCGCGCGGGTCCCGGCTACCGCGACGGTCCTGCCCACCGCGTAGGTCTCGGGCACGATCGCCGCGACGCTGCCCACCTCGGTTCGGTCCGCTGAATTCCCGTCCCGGGGCGGCTGACGCCGCGACGACCGCGTTCTGGGGGGCCGGCTCAGACCTCGATGAAATCAGCCACGAGCCGGCAGAAGGGATCGACCTTCTCGATCTGGGTCCAGTGCCCGCAGCGGCCGTACACGTGCAACTGCGAGTCGTCGATCCAGTCGAGCATGGTCTGCGAGGTGCTGAGGGGAATCACCTTGTCATCGCGGCCGTGCACCAGCAGCGTCGGGTGCGTGATCGCCCGGATGTCGGCCTCGGGGTGGGCCATCGCATCGACCCAGCGCTGCCGGGGGGCGGGAAACATCGCGGAGAAGGCCTCCTGCATGCCCGGCCGGGTGCTGGCTTCGTAGCGGGCGCGGATCATGTCGTCGGTGACCAGGTCCCCGTTGTAGGAGAAGGTGTCGCGCATCAGGCTCGCCATGTTCTCCTGCGACGGGGTGTAGCCCCAGACCCGGTCCAGGCCGTCGGTGAGTTCGAACGGTACGCCGACCGCCCCCATCATAATCAGCTTCGACACCCGGTCGGGGTGCGCGATCGCCAGCGCCAGCGCCATCGAGCCGCCGAAGGAGTTGCCGACCACGTGCACCCGGTCCACCCCGAGCTCGTCGAGGAAGGTGACGATCTGGTCCAGCCAGCGCTGCCGGGTGTACTCGATCCCGTCGGGCACCTCCGAGAAGCCGAAACCGGCCAGGTCGGGCGCCAGGATGCGTACCTTCGGGGCCAGCCGCTCGATCACCAGGCGCCAGTTCGCCCAGGCACTCACACCGGGCCCGGACCCGTGCAGCAGCAGCAGCGGCGTCCCGTCGGCGGTCTCGGGGCTGCTGACATCGTGATAGTTGGTGATGATGTCGCCGGTCCGCAGGGACTGGCCGATTTCCGGGTTCGCAGTGGTCACAATGATCCTCGTTGATCGGGCGGGGCTTCCCGCGTCGGGCACAGCCCCGATCCTGACATACCTCGACGCTCCCCCGCAGTGGGTGAAATTGCCCCTTTCCGGGTACGCCGAACCGGACGGTCAGGCGGGTTCGGGGGCCAACGCGCTGACCAGCTCGGTCGGCACCTGCCGGAAGACGTCGGCGACCTCGGTGAACAGCTCGCCCTGGACGCTCGCCTTGCGCCAGACCATGGCGATGTCCCGGAAGGGTGCCGGCGGTTCGAACTCGCGCAGCGCCAGCCCCGGATTGACCGTGACCGGCGGCGACACCGACAGCCGCGGCATCAGCGTCGCGCCGACCCCGGAGGCCACCATGTGCCGCAGCGTCTCCAGGCTGGTGGCCTGGAACCCGTCACGTTCGGCGACGCCCTGCGTACGGCAGAACGACAGTGCCTGATCCCGCAGGCAGTGTCCCTCGGTCAGCAGCAGCAGGTCGTGCCCGGCGAGCTCGGCGGCGCTGACCGGTCCGGCGTCGCGGCCCAGGTCGGAATCCACCGGCGCGGCCAGCAGGAACTCCTCATGGAACAACGGTTCCACGTGCAGCGAATCGTCCTCGATCGGCAGCGCCAGCACGGCCACATCGATGGCCCCGGTGTGCACCTGGTGCAACAGGTCGGCGGTCTTCTCCTCCACCAGCAGCACCTCCAGCTCGGGCAACTGCCGGTGCAGCAGTGGCATCACGTGCGGCAGCAGATAGGGCCCCAGCGTCGGGAAGGCGCCCAGCCGCAGCGTGCCCGCCCGCGGATCGGCCGACTGGCGCGCCACCCGGCGGATGTCCTCGACCTCGGCCAGAATCTTCCGGGCGCGCGCCACGACCTGCTCACCGGCCGCGGTGAACAGGACGGTACGCCCGCCGCGCTCGATCAGCGACACCCCCAACTCGTGCTCCAGCTTGCGGAGCTGGGTGGACAGCGTCGGCTGCGAGGCATAGCAGGCCGCCGCTGCCCGCCCGAAGTGGCGGTGCTCATCGAGCGCGACGAGGTACTCCAGATCGCGGAGATTCACGATCAGGCGAGCATCAAGTAGTTGAAGGCCGACAGGGCCGCGGTCGCACCGCCGCCCAGGGAGATCACGATCTGCTTGAACGGCTCGGTGGTCACATCGCCGGCGGCGTAGATGCCGGGGATGTTGGTCGAACCGTCGTGGCCGATCACGACCTCCTTGCGGTCGGACAGCTCCACCCCGGAGCCGGCCAGCCACTCGGTCGAGGGCAGCAGCCCGATCTGCACGAACACACCGTCCAGGTCGATGCTGTGCTCGGTGTCGGTGGCCCGGTCGGTGTAGGTCAGGCCGGTCGCCTTCTTGCCGTCACCGGTGACCTCCTTGGTGGCCGCATTGGTGATGATCTTGATGTTGTCGGCGGCTTCGGCCTTCTTCATCAGGATGTCATCGGCGCGGCAGGAGTCCAGGAACTCCAGCACGGTGACGTCCTTGACCACCCCGGACAGGTCGAGAGCCGCTTCGATCCCGGAGTTGCCGCCACCGATCACCGCGACCGGCTTCTGGGCGAACATCGGTCCGTCACAGTGGGGGCAGAAGGTGACCCCCTTGGTGCGGTACTCCTCCTCGCCGGGAACCCCGAGCCGACGCCAGCGGGCACCGGTCGCGATGATCACGGTCTTGGCCTTCAGCGCGCCGCCGCCCTCGAACTCGACGGTGTGCAGTTCGCCCTTGTCCCCGGGGATGAGCTTGTTCGCCACGACCATCGACATCACGTCGACGTTGTACTCGTGCACGTTCTTCTCCAGCGCGGCACCCAGTTCCGGGCCCTCGGTGTAGGGCACGGTGATCAGGTTCTCGATGGCGTTGGTGTCGAGCACCTGGCCGCCCATCCGCTCGCCGGCCAGCCCCACGCGCAGACCCTTGCGGGCGGCGTAGATCGAGGCCGCGGCACCGGCCGGCCCGCCGCCGACGATCAGCATGTCGTAGGGCTCCTTGTGGTTCAGCGACTCGGTCGCCCGCGCGCCGGCGTTCACATCCAGCTTGGCGACGATCTCGGCCATCCCCATCCGGCCCGAGCCCCACTCCTCACCGTTCAGGTAGATGGTGGGCACGGCCATGATCCCCTGCTCGGTGACCTCCTCCTTGAAGGTGCCCCCCTCGACCGCGACGTGGGTGATGTTCGGGTTCAGCACCGCCATCGAGTTCAGCGCCTGGACCACCGTCGGGCAGTTGGTGCAGGTCAGCGAGATGTAGGTGGTGAACTCGTACTTGCCGGGGAGGTTGCGGACGGCGTCCATGACCTCCTGCTCCTCCTTGATCTGGTGACCGCCGACATGCAGCAGGGCCAGCACCAGGGAGCTGAACTCGTGCCCGAGCGGGGAACCGGCGAAGCGGACGGAGATGTCGCTGCCCGGGCGGACGATCGCGAACGACGGCCGGCGCTCGTTGTCATCAGTACGCCGCACGGTGACCAGATCGGACTGGGCGGCGACCTCGTCGAGCAGGGTGGCCATCTCGGTGGACTTCGCGGAGTCGTCCAGGGAGCTCTGCAGCTCGATCGGCTCCTTCAGGTTGGTCAGCAGCTGCTTGAGCTGGACTTGCAGATTCTCGTCGAGCACGGACACGATTCCTCCACTGGGTCGGTGCGCCGGGGTCGGCGCAAATTTTGGTACGCGAGGCGGACCCTCGCGGGTACAGCAAAAACGCGGTTCGGCCGTTGCTCGGCCGTCGGCGGTGAGCCGAAGATTCGGGAAGGGCGCGGCCGCAAGGGGCGCTGCGCCGGGATGGTCGCCACGCGTCGGGCGGGACCGGTGTCGAAAGGACCTGGGTCAACCTGCTCCGGGGGCGAACCGGGTGCGGAGATGATCCGCGGCGGTGGCAGGCCCGGACCGGACCTGCCACCACTGGTTGCAGATCGGATCAGATCTTGCCCACGAGGTCGATGCCCGGGGTGAGGGTGGCTTCGCCCTCTTCCCACTTGGCCGGGCAAACCTCACCCGGGTGGGTGGCGACGTACTGAGCGGCCTTGATCTTGCGGATCAGCTGGCCGGCCTCACGGCCGATGCCCTCAGCGGTGGACTCGATGTACTGGATGACGCCCTCGGGATCCACCAGGAAGGTGGCGCGGTCGGCCTGACCCGCACCCGGACGCATGTTGTCGAAGTTGTTGGTGATGACACCGGAGGAGTCACCCAGCATGAAGTACTTGATCTTGCCGACCTCTTCGGAAGCCTCGGTCCAGGCCTTGTGCACGAAGTGGGAGTCGGTGGAGACCGAGTAGACCTCGACGCCGAGCTTCTGCAGCTCTTCGTAGTGGTCGGCCATGTCGCCCAGCTCGGTCGGGCAGACGAAGGTGAAGTCGGCGGGGTAGAAGAAGAACACCGCCCACTTGCCCAGGACGTCGTCCTGGGTGACGGTGACGAACTTGCCGTCCTTGTAGGCCTCGGTGCTGAAGTCCTTGATCTTGGTGTTCATGAGCGACATGCGGAACCTCTTCTCTGTGGAATGCTGTCTCGAACTTGATAACTACTGTATATCAAGATCGCCGATTTTGAAAGATCTCATTGATTGCTTGCATGGATGTTGGCCATAGCTCCCATCAATCAGATCTCCGATCCGGAATCGACACGCCAAATCGACATGGCGAACCCGCCCCCCGCTGCGTACGGTCGGCAATCGGTTGCACAGCCATCCTAGGAAGCCGGTTTCGCCGCGGCGCACCCACCCCGGCCACAGCTCACCCGGGCAGCCGCGCGGGCAGCCCGAATGCCGGGAATCGGTCGGCCAGATCGAGGCAGGTGGTCATCCGGGTGATCCGCTGCCCGTCGCTGGCCAGCAGCAACAGCGCGAACGGACGCAACCCGGCCCCGTCGGGGGCGTACTGGCCGAAGGCCGGGCGCGCGTTGGCGGTGGTGGGGATCAGGCGATGTCCGCGGCAGCCGTCGCCGGAGGCGAACAGGTCGATCACGTCGGTACGCCCGGCCACCCAGAAGGCGACCGGGGGCATCGAACTGACCACCGCGGAATCCAGCAGGGCGGTCAGGGCCGGCACGTCATGGTTCTCGAAGGCGGTGACGAAGGCGGCGAGCAGCCCCGGGTCGATCTCCGCCGCCGGCAGGTCGCGGGCGGGATCGGAGCGGTCCACCAGCGCCCGCCGGGCCCGTTGCAGGATCGAGTGCACCGCGGCGGTGCCGGCCCCGAGCAACTCGCCGGTCTCCGCCGCGGTGTAGCCGTAGACGTCCCGCAGGATCAGCACGGCCCGCTGCCGCGGGGTGAGCCGCTGCAGGGCCGCCGCGAAGGCCAGCCGGATCGCGTCCCGGCGCTCGGCGATCTCGGCCGGGTCGTCGGGCAGCGGGGTGACCCAGCCGCCGGCCGGCAGCGGCGCACCGAAAGGGTCGCCGGGGCGGCAGACATCGACCAGGTCGGTGGCCAGCGCCCGGCGGGGTGCGGCCCGCAGCACATCGATGCAGTACCGGGTCGCGATGGCGTACGCCCAGGTGCGCAGGCCGGCACGGCGGGGGTCGTAGCGATCGCGGGCCCGCCACAGCCGCAGCAGGATCTCCTGGGTCGCATCCTCCGCGGCGGCGCCGTCGCCGAGCATCCGGTAGCAGTAGCCGATCAGCTCGGGGCGCAATCGGGCCAGCGCCGCCTCGTCCAGCGCCGATGTCATGACCCCATCATCACCCCGCCGTCGGCCGGGGTCGCTGCGGGCAGCGCGGGCAGCCGGTGCCGGCCGGTCACGATCAGCACGAGTTCGGCGCTGGTCACCTCGACGTGCCGCGGTCCGGGGCCGATCCGCAGCGGCCCGTCGGTGGCGACCAGGCGGACGCCGGTGAGATCCACCCCGAAGAAGGCCAGCGAGGCCGGGTCGGCATCCCCGAGCGCGGCCGCGAGCACGTCGGGGGCGGCTGCCGGCAGGCCGAGCGGCACGGTGATGTCGAGGCCGTGGATCGCCTCGTGGGCCAGCGCCCCCTGCTGGTTTCCGGGGCCGGGCGTCCAGTGACTGGCGATCCGCGCCCGCTGGATGGCGAGCAGTTCGGTGTCGCTGGACCGGGCCACGTCGGCGCGCGCCATCCGGTCACAGGCCAGGTTGATGTCTCCCCCGGCCGCGGCGACCGCGTCCTGGAACTCCGCCATGGTTCGGGTGTCGGACATGTTGATGTGGGCGACGACGTGGCGGATGTTCCAGCCGGCGCACAGGCTGGCCGTGCCCCAGGCCTGCGCCGGAAGGTCGCTCAGCAGATCGGTGAGTCGGGCCCGCTCGGCCACGGTGCGGGCGTACAGATCACCCTCGGCGCGGACAGCGATTTCGGGATCGTCGATGGTCATGGCTCCTCCTGGATTCGAGTCACCGGGATATACGTGCCACCCCCGCCGGATTCGTCGCGCCCCGCCGACCGAATTCGGCATCACCGGATCCGGCGCCGTCGCTGGATCACGCCAGGCGCAGCCGGTACCAGTGCGGGGAGGTCATGTTCATCGGCCAGCCGAGCCCCCGGGTCTGGGCGGGTTCGACCCGGAGCATGGTCCAGCCGGCGAACGCGCGCTCGATCTGCTCCCGGGAGAGGCCATCGATCAACCAGTGGAAGCGCGGGCCGAAGGCGAGCATCAGCAGGGTCGCCCCGGGATTGGCCCGGGCGGTGATGCTCGCCGCGGCGCGGGCGAGGTCGGCGTCGTCCAGCCCCTCCAGACAGCCCACATCGAGGAAGAAGTCGAAGGTGCCCAGGTCCTCGGCCAGGTCCCGGACGTCGCCCTCGACGAAGCGGACATGGCCGTCCCCGACGTCGCCGTCACCGAAGGTCCGGGCCCGCTCGATCGCGCCGGCGACGGCGTCGATCCCGGTGGCCGTCCAGCCCTGGCGGGCGAGCTCTCGGGTGTAGTGGCCCAGGCCGCAGCCCAGATCCAGCGCCCGGCCCAGCTCGGGGCGCTCGTGCGCCTCCCGATTGAGCAACCGGGCCACGCTTCCGGCCGCGGCGGTGCGGTACCGCTCCCACGGCGTGATCCGCAGCCGGTAGAGCAGGTGATACTTCGACATGACTCCCCCGCCGGTCGACGCTTCCAGGCTACGCCGGATCGCCGCCGCCGACGGGGGCCGGCCTCAGCTCAGGGCGCCGGCCTCAGCTCAGGGCGTAGGTCACCTGCATGGTATGGGTCTCCCCCGGCTGCAGGGCGACATACCCGTCGAGCGCGTTGGCCGCCTCCAGGCACATCATGCCCGGCCACTCGTCGTCGCCGAAGTCACCCATCGCCGCGGCCTTGTCGACCCAGGGATTCCACACCACGGTGTTGTTCGATCCGTGCTTGCTCAGGGTGATGTGCCGGCCATCGGGGTCGATCACCGTGGCCGGCCCGGTGTGCGCATAGACCCGGTCAGTTTCTCCGGTGAAGGTCACCGGACCGAGTTCGACGTTGTCGCTGGCCCCGCCGGGCGCCTTGTCGACGTAGTGCGCCCCGGCCAGCCCGTCCACCCGTACGCCGTGAATGTCGCTGACCGCGAAGTAGGCGTGGGTGGCCTCTTCCAGGTCGAGGGGGTCCGCGCCGGCGGTGACGCTCAGATCCAGGTGCAGGCTGCGCCCCAGCAGCACCCGGTATTCCGCGCTGATCCCGCCCGGCCCGGTCAGTGCGAAGGTCAGTCGGGCCTCGTCGTCGACCACCTCGGCGCCGGTGAGCTCCCAATCGCTGATCCGGAACCACCCGTGCGCCGGCTGCTTGTCCCCGTGCCGGCCGGGGCCGAACCACGGCGCGCATACCGGGACGCCGCCGCGGATCGGCGTACCGCGCAGGAAGTTCGACTGCTCGCTGACCCACAGCACGGGCGCCTCGCCCGCGGGGGTCCAGGCCGTGACGTGGGCACCGAGCAGGTAGACCTCCCCCGTCACGGCCGCGGTAGCCACCTTGACCACGGGCAGGCCGCCTCGTCCGGTTTCCAGCGTGATTGCCTCGGGGAGTTCGATCATGTGTTCATTCTCCTTACCCCACCCCGGTGCCGCCGAGGGGGTTGCCAACTGTTTCAATCGTGAGACCGGTCACTGCGGATCGGATCCGGCTGCACAACGGCGTGCCGACCGCTAGCTTTTGTACTGTTGTTCCGTGTTTATTGGTTGTCCGTCTACTGACTGACCGTCCCGAAGGAGAAGCAATGCTGCTGTCCCCCGAATCCGAAGCCGTGGTCAAGGCCACCGCCGGAGTCGTCGCCGAGAATGGCGACGAGATCACCAAGCGCTTCTACGCGCACATGTTCGAGGCGCGCCCCGAACTCAAGCGGGTGTTCAATATGGCCAATCAGGTCGCCGGGGATCAGGCGAAGGCATTGGCCGCCTCGGTGGTCGCCTATGCGGTCCACCTGATCGATCCGTTCGCCCCCGATTTCGGCCCGATCATGCGGCGCATTGCGCACAAGCACGTCTCGCTGGGGATCACCGGCCCGCAGTACACCATCGTCGGACACCACCTGATGTGGGCCGTCGGCGACGTGCTCGGCGATGCGGTCACCCCGGAGGTCGCCGCCGCCTGGGACGAGGTCTACTGGCTGTTCGCGACCCAGCTGATCGCCGAGGAGGCCCGGCTGTACACCCTGGGCGGCTCCGCGCCGGACCAGCCGTGGCGCAAGTACCGGGTGATCGACCGGTTCGACGAGACCGATGAGATCTTCTCCCTCGAACTCCAGCCGGTGGAGGGCCCGCTGCCTCCGCACACCACCGGTCAGTACGTCTCGATCGCGGTCGACCTCTCGCCGACCGAGCGTCAGCCCCGCCAGTACACGATCTCCGGGGTTCCCGGCGGGGACGCCTTCCGGGTGACGATCAAGCGGGTCCGCGGCGAGGACGGCGCCCCGGACGGGCGGGTCTCCAACTGGCTGGGCGACCACGCCCAGGTCGGGACCGTGCTGGATGTGTCCCAGCCGGCCGGGGACGTGATCCTGGACAACACCGAGCAGCCGCTGGTGCTGATCTCGGCCGGGATCGGGATCACCCCGGTCGCGGCGATCATGGAGGATCTGGCCCAGCGCCAGCCCCGGCGGCCGGTTCGGCTGTTCCATGCCGACCGGGCCCACGAGTCGCAGGCGCTCTACCAGCGGATGCTCGGTCAGGTCCTGCAGATGAAGGACTACGAGGGCCAGCTGTGGTACGAGCAGGGTGCCGAGGACGCGCCCACCCGCAGGCCCGCGCTCCCGGGCCGGATGGATCTGACCAAGGTCGATCTGCCGGAGAACCCGCGGGTGTTCATGTGCGGTCCGCTGCCGTTCATGTCCGCGGCCCGCAAGACCCTGATCGACCGCGGTGTCCCGGCCGATCAGATCGAGTACGAGGTCTTCGGTCCCGACCTGTGGGCGCGCCAGGCCCAGTGATCCGTACGCCCCGGGCCTCCCGCACTGCCGCGGGAACGTCCGGGGCACCGGCTCTCGGGCTTGCCGGCTGCGGGGCTACTGGGTCAGGACGCCGTCGACAGCGGTTCCTCACCCCGCCCGGCCAGCGGCGTGGCCAGAATGTGGGCGATCATCGCCGCCTCGGCGGCATGGCCGTCGCGGGCGCGGATGGCGTCCAGGATCTGTCGGTGCCCGTGATTGCGCTCGGGCAGCCGGCCGCGTACGCCGTCGCCGTGCGTGGCGATCAGGAAGTCGCTGAGATCCCACAGGCCCTGGCTGATCTCCTCGACCAGTTCCGAGCGGGCCATCTGGTGGATCAGGGCGTGCAGGTCCTGGTTCGCGGCCAGGTAGCCCTGCTGCTGTTCGGTCGGCGCAGCGGCCTCCAGTGCCTCCAACCGGGTGCACAACACCTCGAGTTGCGCCACCTCGGCGTCGGTGCGCTGCAGTGCGGCCCGATGGGCCAGCGCACCCTCCGACCGGGAGAACAGCCAGAAGAAGGCCTCGATCTCCGCGGGAGTGAACTCGCGTACCCGCACACCCACCTGGGGCTGGATCTCGACCAGCCGGTCGGCGGCCAGCGCGCGCAGCGCCTCCATCACCGGTTGCTTGCTGATTCCGTGCTCCGCACAGATCTCGGTGACCACCAGGGCCTGTCCTGGGGCGAGCCGACCGGCGATCAACTGCTGCTTGAGGTCGTCGTAGAGCGCGCTGGCCAGCCGCCCACCGACGACGCCGGCGCGGCTGCCCAGGGGGCGACGACTGGCCATGCTGATTGCTTCCTTCAGGACTCCGATGACAGGGAGGCGACATCGGTGCGCGTAGAACGCCAATTCTGGCCGCCCGGGTGAAACGAATGCTGCCTGCCTGTCACCCGGCGGCCGGGAGCGGGCGAATCCCGTGCCCGGCGCCGGGTGCGACGCCGGGCACGGACCGACTCACTCGGCGAGGAAGCTGAGCACCATTCGGTTGAAGGTGTCGGCGTGCTCGATCTGCAGCCAGTGGCCGCACCTGTTGATCAGGACCATGCGGGCGTTCGGGATCAGCTGCACCAGGCGCAGGGTGTTCTCGAAGTGCACGACCCGGTCATCGCGACCGTGGAACATCAACGCCGGGGCCTGGATGGTCTGGACCTGCTTGTGGTCCAGTTCCACCACGGCCTTCTTGCCGATCGACTCGATGAAGTTCTTGTTGTGCTCCGGATGGGCAGCGGTCATGTCCGCCCGGCCCTGGATCAGCTCGTCGGTGGCGAAGGACGAATCGAAGGTCATCACGTCGACCAGCCGCTTCATCGTGTCGAAGGTCGGCTCGCGGTACCCCTGCTGGAGGATCTTCAGACCCTCGGTCAGACCACCGGGACCGAACAGCGTCGGCGCCCCCATCGAGGAGCCCATGGTGATCAGCTTGTTCACCCGCTCGGGGAACTCGTAGCCGAAGCGGACGGTGGTGCCACCACCCATCGAGTTGCCGATCAGCGTCGCCTTCTCGATCTCCAGGGCATCCAGGAGTTCGGCGACGGCGAGGTAGTGCTCACGCTTCTCCCAGGGGCACGGATCCGACTCGCCCCAGCCGGGCATGTCGGCGGCGATCACCCGGTAGCCGGCGTCGGCCAGGACGGGGATGTTCTTGTTGAAGTTCGACCATCCGGTCGCCCCCGGGCCGGAGCCGTGGAGCAGGACGATCGCTTCGCCCTCGCCGGCCTGATTGGTGTGGATGTTCCAGTTCTTGGTCTTGACGAACTGGCTGGTGCTCTCGTAGGTCAGCGACATGGACTGTCTCCTTCGTAGATGTGATCGTGGATCGCGCCGTAAGCGCCGAGTACTGGTTCAGGCGGTGGTGGCGGTGAGGACGCCGAAGCCGGCGATCCACTCCGGGATCTCCTTGTACCACTGGGTGCGTACCTGCAGCTGACCGGCCTCCCGGGCGGCACTGACCGCACCGACCCAGCAGCGCACCTCGTGGGAGGAGTTGCCGGCCGCGGCGGTCATCTCATCGGGCTGGTACGCGTCGAACTTGGCGGTATCACCGCTGGCGCAGATCTCCAGGAACTCCCGGTCCCATTCGGGATTGAGGTCCATGATGTCGGCCTCCCCCTTGGCGAACTTCTGCCCGGTGGTGATGGTCCGCTCCTGCCGGGCCGCGCGGGCCTCCGGGGTCGGATTGCGACCCTCCAACAGGAATGCCCTCTGCTGGTCGGTGGCGGTGCCCCAGCGCGGCACGGGCGGATCGTGCGACAGCCCGCCGGTGCCGATCACCAGGACCCGCTCGTCGGCGGCGAACTCGTTCACCCAGCGACCGACCGCCTCGCCGAGCAGGCGGATCCGCTTCATCGGGACGAAAGGCGGGGCGACCCCGTTCACGAAGATCGGAATGATCGGGTAGGTGTCCAGCCCACCGAGGACCATCTCCGGGATCTGCACCGAGCCGTGGTCCAGTTGGGCCTTGCGCGACATCGTGATGTCCAGCTCCTGCCCGGCCAGGTAGGTGACCAGGTCGAAGGCGCGCTGCTCGGGGACGTTCAGATCCCCGACGGCGGTGTCGAAGTCGCCGACCCCCACGGCCTGCAGACAGACCGCGAACGGCGGCATCAGGTCGTAGAAGAAGCCGTTGAAGTGATCCGGTCCGAAGGAGATCACCAGGGTCGGATCAATCTCCTTGACGAAGGCACGGACCTCGTCGAAGATCGCGTCCACCTCATCCCGGACGCCCGGGGCGGGCTCATTGAATGCCATCAGGGGTGTGTGCGACATGCACACCAGGGAAACGCTCACGATATTCCTCCAGAAATGCTCACAGATCTCCTCCGTCGGGAACCGACGGATCTGCTCCGTCGGGAACCGGATTGTTCACATCGAGTACTTCGTCCAGTGCGGTCCGAAGCAGCCGCGTTGCCTCTGCCGAATCCCAGACCGCGTGGGGCAATCGCCAGGCGATCACACCGTCCGGACGTACCAGCAGAGCACCCGCCTCATGGACCTCTCGCTTACGGTACCAGTCGTGATAGAGGTCCTGCGCCCGGTCATCGGCACCAATCAGGACGCAGTCCAGCCAGGGTTCGGCGAGCCCGTCGACCGCCGTACGCCAGGCCACTCCGGCCGGCCCGGACAGCAGGGTGAACCGGCCCTTGCCGACGAGGTCGAGGGTCGAGACCCGCCGCCCGTCGGCGCCGACCAGCCACGCGTGCGGGAGTTTGGCGCCCGGGCGTACGGCCGGCTGGTGGAACAACTCGGGATCCTCGAACGCCTCCGGGGCCTGGGTCGGATCGGGCAGCACCGCCGTCGAGACGTAGCGATGGTTCTTCTCCACCCCCTCGGCATTCCACTCGTACTCCTTGAGCTGCAGGGCGTCCTCCAGCTTGGCGCGCAGCGCGATGCCGGCCTCGGTCGGGGCCTGCAGGTTGGCGATCGCGTTGGTGGCCGGATCGGCGTCCCCGGAGGTGTCCAGGCAGTCCCGGATCGCGGCGTAGTCCAGCCGGGACTGGTTGGCCCGCAGCACGATCTGCTTGCCGACCGGGGCCCGTTCGGCGGAGTAGGACTCCAGCAGGCCCGGACCGGCGTACCCCTTGACCGCGTACGCCAACTTCCAGGCCAGGTTGTGCGCGTCCTGGACACAGGTGTTGAGGCCCAGGCCACTGCTCGGCGGATGCCGGTGGGTGGCGTCGCCGCCGCAGAACACCCGACCGCTGGACAGCGTGGTGGCGTACTGCTGGTTCACGTACCAGATCATCCGGTTGAAGATGTCGATCTCCAGGTCGGGCACCCCGACCAGCTCCCGGATCCGCGCGGTGACCTCCGCGTCGCTGAGTTCGGGGACGCCGTCCTCGACCAGGAAGCCCCAGCCGCAGATCCACTCGTTCCACGGTTTGGTGCAGCGCAGCAGGCCCAGCCCGATCTCGCCGACGGCGGTGCCGGGGTTGAAGAACCAGTTGAGAATGCTCGGCCGGTGGGCCACGTACTCGCTCAGGTCGGCGCGGAACTGGGTGTAGATCGTCCCGGCCCGGCTGACGTGGCCCTCGAAGGGCAGACCGATCGTCTCGGCCACCTTGGACCGGGCGCCGTCGGCACCGACCAGGTATTGGGCCCGGACGATCTCCTCGGCCCCGGACAGCCGGTTCTGCAGGGTGGCGGTGACGCCGTCCGCGTCCTGCTCGAAGCTGACCAGGTCGGTGTGATAGGTGATGGTCACCCCGGCCTGCCCGGCGGCATCCACCAGGACCGGTTCGATTCGGTCCTGGGGGATGTCGAGGTAGTCGCAGGGACTGTGCGCGACGTAGTCGCCGTGCCGGGCGAAGCCGCTGCCCCACGACGGCATCCGGGCGATCTCCGGGCCGGTCAGGCTGACCGCGAGCAGGCCTTCGCCCATCTGGTCCCACGGGGTGGCCACGGCCTTGGCGCGCTCCTCGACGCCGAGGTCGCGCCACACCTCCATGGTGCGCTGGCTGGTGATGTGGGCCCGCGGGGTGTTGGCCACCCAGGGGGCGCGGGAGATCATCCGGACCCGGACGCCCTGCTGGGCCAGGGCGAGCGCGGTGGTGACCCCGAACGGGCCGGCCCCCACGACGAGCACGTCGGTGTCGAACTGCGGATCGGTCACGGCATCCATGGGAACACTCATATCAGTGCACCTCGGCGCGCTGCAGGGTGGCCTCGGCCCGACCCATCGGACGCGGCAGCAGGTAGGTGGCGATCACCGAGATCGCGGCGACGACCAGCAGGTAGATCGCGACCGACCACCAACTGCCGGTGGCCCCGAAGAGGGCGGCGGCGATCATCGGAGCGAAGGCCGAGCCGGCCAGCTGGGAGATGGTGTAGCCGATCGAGGCGCCGGAGTAGCGCACCTCCTTGGGGAACACCATGGACATCAGCGGTCCGGTGACCCCGGAGGCCGGCGACATCGCGATGCCGAAGATCAGCGTGACACCCACGGCGAACAGCACCGAGTTGCCGGTGTTGATCAGCAGGAAGGCCGGGATGATGCTGACCAGCATGGCTGCCGCACCGATCAGGTACATGGTCTTGCGGCCGAAGAAGTCGGACAGGGCACCGAAGATCGGGTACAGGATGAGCGCGACGATCGAGGCCACCAGCACGCCCAGCAGCGCCTCCACCCGCGGGATGCCGACCTGCTTGGACCCGTAGTTCACGAAGTAGGACATGCAGATATAGGCCAGGACGCCCTGACTCAGGTAGACCCCGGCGATCAGCAGGATCGACTTCCAGTGATCGCGGAAGGCGATCGCGATCGGCAGGGCTTCCTTCTTGTCATCCTGCTCGATCGCGCGGAAGGCCGGGGACTCCGAGACCGCAAGGCGAATGGCCAGGCCGACCACGACCAGCACGGCGCTGAGCAGGAACGGAACCCGCCAGCCCCAGGCGAGGAACTGCTCGTCGGGCAGCGTGGCGGCGACCAGGAAGGCGGCGGTGGCCAGACCGACGCCGGCGGGGGCGCCCATCTGCGGGAAGGAGCCGAAGAAGCCACGGCGGCCGGCCGGGGCGTGCTCGACGGCCATCAGGGTGGCGCCGCCCCATTCGCCGCCGACCATGAAGCCCTGGACCAGACGCAGCAGCGTCAGCAGGATCGGCGCGGCGATGCCGATGGTGTGGTAGCTGGGCAGCAGGCCCATCAGGACGGTGGCCAGACCCATGCCGAGCAGGGTGATCACCAGCATCTTCTTGCGACCGATCCGGTCGCCGAAGTGGCCGAAGACGATGCCACCCAGGGGGCGGGCCAGGAAGCCGACGCCGAGCGTGGCGAAGGAGAGCAGGGTGCCGGTGAGGGGATCGGAGCCGGGGAAGAACAGGTGCGGGAAGACCAGGGCGGCCGCGGTCCCGAAGATGAAGAAGTCGTAGTACTCGACGGTGGTGCCGACCAGGCTCGCCACGGCCACGCGGGCCGGGTTGGTCTTCGGGGCGCCGGTGGAGTCCGGGGCCACGATGGCGTCCGTCTGCGTCGGTGCAGACATGCAAGCTCCTTTGCTCGGTGTTTCGTACTAGCATGCTAGGACGTGAGCGAAGAAGGGGTCAACTTGGGCTCTGGTACTGCTGGGCTGACGAATGTCCCGGGTGCGGGGCACATGCGGACGGGGGATGCGGCACCGGCGGCACTGCCGGGTTGGGCCGCGTCGGGCGTGGCACCGCCCCGGACCGGCCCCGCCGACGCCTCGGCCGGCGGGGTTCACCTCAGCCGGTGCGTACCCCGGCGTCGGCGGTCACTGATGGGGCGAGTGGGTCCACTGGCCGGGGGCCTGCGGGCCCGGATTCTGCGGGCCGGACGGGCCGTTCTGCGGGCCGGGAACCTGGCCCGACTGGCCGGGGTTCCAGGGCTGAGCCGCCTGTTGGGGCTGCTGGCCGTAGCCCGGGCCGCCGGTCGGGATCGACGGCGGCGGCGTGTTGGTCCTGTTGCGTCGAAGCAGCACGAAGGCGATCACCGCGCCCACGATGATGACGAGCAATACGATGAGCAGGATCCCCAGGATCCCTCCACCACCAATGGACATAATGCCTCCTCGGGTCGATCAGACCCGGACGACTGTACCCGTGGGTGGGTCGGGCACAGCCCTGCAAGCTCCGGGCGCGGCCCCGTCAGCGGGGAAGGCCTCCGGGCGGGGACAACCGCGCATTCGTCGTTTTCGATGCACTCGATCGTCCCGACGCCTCCTCAAATGCGGTCTGACTGGACCGCCGTCGGTTTGACTACATCGAAAACGACGCTTCGCGGCGGAGACCCGCGGTCGGCTCAGCGCACGCGGCGCAGGATCGCCTCCGCCTGCCGGAATACCGGCGCATCGACCATTTGACCGTCGAGTTGGAAGACGCCCGCGTTCCCCTCGGCCGCGGCCAGCACCTTCTTCGCCCAGGCGACCTGCTCATCGCTCGGCGCGTACGCCTCCCGCACCACGGCCACCTGCGACGGGTGGATGCACGCGGTCCCGGCCAGCCCCAGATTCACCGCATCCAGTGCCTCGGCCCGCAGCCCGGCAGTATCGGCGATGTCCAGGTGCACCGAGTCGATCATGAACCGCCCGTACGCCGCCGCCGCCAGCACCGCGGCCGAGCGGGCGTACCGGGGCACGTCGCGGTACTTCCCGACCGGCTGCCCCGCCTCCGCGTCGGTGAACCGGCTGGTCGCTCCGCCCAGGCCGGCGACCAGGTCCTCCGCGCCCCACATCAGGCCGACCGTCCCCGGCGCGGCGGCGACCTCGGCGGCATTCAGGATGCCCAGCGGGGTCTCCAGCAGCGCCAGCACGCCGAACCCGGCGTCGGCGACCCGAGCCACATCGGCCGCGGTTTCCGCCTTGGCCAGCATCACCACGCGATAGTCGGTCTGCGCCAGCGCGGCCAGGTCGGCCTCGGCGTACTCGGTGGACAGCGCATTGATCCGCACGATCGTCCGCGCCGGATCCAGCGGCTGTGCCAACACTGCCTCGCGGGCCGCGGCCTTCGCGCCCGGCGCGACGGCGTCCTCCAGATCGAGGATCACCACGTCACAGCGATCGGCCGCCTTGGCGTACCGGTCAGGCCGATCGGCCGGGCAGAACAGGAACGCCGGACCGGCCGGCACCCACCCGCTCATGCGTTCCCCTCGGGTGCCAGCTTGACCAGGGTCTTGCGGGTCGCTCTGGCCACGATGTCCCCGTGCTGGTTGCGCCCGATGTGCTCCATCGTGACGATCCCCTCCCCGGGCCGCGACTTCGATTCGCGCTTGTCGGTGATCAGGGTCTCGGCGTACAGCGTGTCCCCGTGGAACATCGGCTTGGGGAAATTGACCTCGGAGAAACCCAGATTCGCCACGATCGTGCCCATGGTGAGCTGCGCGACCGACAGCCCGACCAGGGTCGCCAGGGTGTGCATCGAGTTCATCAGCCGCTGGCCGTCGAACCCGGAGTTCTCCGCCGCCCAGGCCGCGTCCAGATGCAGTGCCTGGGTGTTCATGGTCAGCGTGGTGAACAGCACGTTGTCCGCCTCGGTCATCGTGCGCCCGGGCCGGTGCAGGTACGCCGTCCCGACCTCGAACTCCTCGAACCACAGCCCGCGCTGCACGACTTCCTTGCGCGGCGGATTTGCCGAGCCTTCGCTCATCCCAGTCCCAACTCTCGTGCGATCAGCATCAGCTGGACCTCGGTGGTGCCCTCCCCGATCTCCAGGATCTTGGAGTCGCGGTAGTGCCGGGCGACCCGGAACTCGTTGATGAAGCCGTACCCGCCGAACACCTGGGTGGCGTCGCGCGCGTTGTCCATCGCCGCTTCGGAGGCGACCAGTTTCGCGATCGAGGCTTCCTTCTTGAACGGCTTGCCCGCCAGCATCTTGCCGGCAGCAGCGTAGTAGGCCGCCCGAGCCGCCGCGGCGCGGGCCTCCATCCGGGCGATCTTGAACGAGATCCCCTGGTTGCGCCCGATCGGCACGCCGAAGGTGATCCGCTCCTTGGCGTACCGCACCGACTCGTCGACACAGCCCTGGGCGGCACCGGTGGACAGGGCGGCGATCGCCACCCGCCCCTCGTCCAGCGTGCTCAGGAAGTGCGCGTACCCGCGCCCGCGGACGCCCAGCAGATTGGCCTCGGGCACCCGGACGTCGGTGAACGAGAGCGGGTGGGTGTCGGAGGCGTTCCACCCCACCTTGTTGTACGCCGGCTCAGCGACGAACCCGGGGGTGCCGGACGGGACGATGATCGTGGAGATCTCCTTCTTCCCGTTCTCCTTCTCCCCGGTGACCGCACTGACGGTGACCAGAGAGGTGATGTCGGTGCCGGAGTTGGTGATGAACTGCTTCGCGCCGTTGATCACCCATTCCCCGTCGACCAGCCGGGCGGTGGTCCGGGTGGCGCCGGCGTCCGAGCCCGCCTCCGGCTCGGTCAGACCGAAGCCGGCCAGCCGCTTGGCGGCGACCAGATCGGGCAGCCAGGTTTCCTTCTGCTCCTGGGTGCCGAACTTGAACAGCGGCATCGCGCCGAGGCTGACGCCGGCCTCCAGGGTGATGGCGACCGACTGGTCCACCCGGCCGAGCTCCTCGAGGGCCAGGGCGAGGGCGAAGTAGTCCATTCCCGCGCCGCCGAACTCCTCGGGGAACGGCAGCCCGAACAGGCCCATCTCCCCCATCTGGGCGACCAGCTCATAGGGGAAGCTGTGTTCGACGTCGTGCTTCTCCGAGACCGGCGCGACCTGCTTGTCGGCGAAGTCGGCGACCTGGGCCTTCACATCGCGGTAGTGGTCTTCCAATTCCCACATCGGGGTTACTCCTTGTTTCCTGCGTCAGTGGATTCGGCCGGCTCGGCCGGGGTGGGATCGATCGTGGCGAGCACCTGTTCGGCGGTGGTCTGCGCCCCGACGGCCGCGTGCAGCCGGACGGTCCCGGCCAGCGGTGCGCGCAGGGTGTGCTCCATCTTCATCGCCTCGACGGTGATCACCGGGTCGCCCTCGGCGACCTCGGCGCCGTCGGCCACATGGACCGCGATCACCGCGCCGGGCATCGGGCTGCGCAGTTCGGCATCGGCGACCGCGCCGTCATGGATCCGCGGATCGATCAGCGGCCGCAGCCGCAGGTCCCAGGTACCGCGCTCGCCGTGCACCCAGAACGTGTCGCCGGTCCGCCGGATCAGCCAGATCTGCTGCCGGTCGTCGACGGTGATCCGCAGTTGCTCGCCGTCCCGGGCGACCCGGGCGTGGTGCCGGGTCGGGGCCTCGGTCGGCGTGGCCGCGCCGATCAGCGCATCGCCGAGGGTGATCGTCGCGTCCTGCGGCGTACCCTGCAGGCCGACGGTGACCGCAGCGGTGCCGGAGCCGGCATCGACGCGGGTGTAGACCGGGGCCCGCTCACCGATCCGCCAGCCGTTGGGGATGTCCCAGGCGCTGCGATGGTTCTTCGGGACCGCGGCCCAGCGGGCCTCGGTACGACTCATCGCGGCCGCGACCAGGGCGCCGACCGGGGCCGGGGTCGGGGTGTAGCTGTCGACCGAGCGATCGAGCAGACCGGTGTCGAGATCGCCGGCGAGCACCTCAGGCCGGTTCAGCAGGAAGCGACAGAAGTCGATATTGGTCCGCAGCCCGATCACCGCAGTGTCGGCCAGGGCCGCGTCCAGCGCCCGCAGCGCCTGGCTCCGGTCGGCGGCATGGGCGATCACCTTGGCCAGCATCGGGTCGTAGTGGGAGCCCACCTCGGTGCCCTCCCGCAACCCCGAATCCACCCGTACGCCGGGGCGACTCGGCTCACGCAGCGCCAGCACGGTGCCGCCGGTCGGCAGGAATCCGTTGCCGGGGTCCTCGGCGTACACCCGGGCCTCGATGGCGTGTCCGGTCATCGTGATGTCGGACTGGGCCAGGGTGAGCGGCTCCCCGGCCGCGATCCGGACCTGCCAGGCGACCAGGTCGACGCCGGTGACCATTTCGGTGACCGGGTGCTCGACCTGCAGCCGGGTGTTCATCTCCATGAAGAAGAACTCCTCCGGCGCCTTCGCCGAAACGATGAACTCCACGGTCCCGGCACCGACGTAGTCGACCGAGCGGGCCGCATCGCAGGCCGCGGCGCCGATCCGGTCGCGGGTGGCCGCATCGAGCAGCGGGCTCGGCGCCTCCTCGATCACCTTCTGGTGGCGCCGCTGCAGCGAGCATTCGCGTTCGCCGAGATGGATCACGTTGCCGTGTCGATCGGCAAGGATCTGCACCTCGATGTGCCGCGGGGTGTCCACGAAGCGCTCCAGGAAGAGCGTGTCATCGCCGAAGGAGGACGCCGCCTCGCGGCGCGCGGAGACCAGCGCCTCCGGCAGGTCCTCGGCCCGCTCGACGCGGCGCATGCCCTTGCCGCCACCGCCGGCCGACGGCTTCACCAGAACCGGGTAGCCCACCTCGGCGGCGGCCCCGATCAGGTCGGCGTCGGTCAGACCGGGGCGGCTGATCCCGGGCACCGTGGGGACTCCGCGGGCCGACACGGCGGCCTTGGCGGAGATCTTGTCGCCCATCGTGTTGATCGCCGAGGCGGGCGGGCCGATGAAGATGATCCCGGCCTCCTCGCAGGCCTTGGCGAAGGCCGCGTTCTCGGACAGGAAGCCGTAGCCGGGGTGGATCGCGTCGGCACCGGTCTCCTTGGCCGCGGCGATCACCTTGGCGATGTCGAGGTAGGACTGGGCTGCCGGGGCGGGGCCCAGGCGTACGGCCAGGTCGGCCTCGCGAACGTGCCGGGCGCCGGCGTCGGCATCGGAGTAGACCGCGATGGCGGTGATGCCGAGTTCGTGCAGGGTCCGGATGACCCGGCAAGCAATCTCGCCGCGGTTGGCGATGAGGACCGAGGAGATACCGGTGGTGGGAGTCGAGGTCACGGTGATCACATCCTGAAGACGCCGTTGTTGACCGGCGCGAGGGGGGCGTTGGCGGCGACGGAGAGGGCGAGGCCGAGGACGGTGCGGGTGTCGGCGGGGTCGATCACGCCGTCGTCCCACAGCCGCGCGGTGGAGTAGTACGCCGAGGACTGGGTCTCGAACTGCTCGCGGATCGGGGCGGTGAACTCGGCCTGGTCTGCGTCGGTCCACTCCCCGCCGGAGCGGCGGACCTGGTTCGCCCGGACGCTGGCCAGGGTGTCGGCGGCCTGGGCGCCACCCATCACCGAGATCTTCGCGTTCGGCCACATCCACAGGAACCGCGGTGAGTACGCCCGGCCGCACATGGAGTAGTTCCCGGCCCCGAAGGAGCCGCCGATGACGACGGTGAACTTCGGCACCCGGGCGCACGCCACGGCGGTGACCATCTTGGCACCGTTCTTGGCGATGCCGCCGGCCTCGTATTCGCGGCCGACCATGAAGCCGTTGATGTTCTGCAGGAAGACCAGCGGGATCTTGCGCCGGTCGCACAGTTCGATGAAGTGGGCACCCTTGAGCGCGGACTCGCTGAACAGCACCCCGTTGTTGCCGATGATGCCGACCGGGTGACCGTGGATGTGGGCGAAGGCGGTGACCAGGGTGGTGCCGTACTCGGCCTTGAACTCGGTGTATTCGCCGCCGTCGACGATGGTCTCGATGACTTCGCGGACGTCGTACTGGGTTCGCGAATCAACCGGGACGCGGTCGTAGAGCTCGGTCTGCGGGCGGATCGGGTCGACGGTCTCGAGGATCTCCCACGGGGCCGGCTCGGGGCGCGGCGTGGTCGCGATGATCTGCCGGACCCGCATCAGCGCGTCGTAGTCGTCGGTGGCCAGGTGGTCGACCACCCCGGAGATCTTGGCGTGCAGGTCGCCGCCGCCCAGTTCCTCGGCGGTGACCTCCTCGCCGGTGGCCGCCTTCACCAGCGGCGGCCCGGCCAGGAAGATCGTGCCCTGGTTGCGGACGATGATGGCCTCGTCACTCATCGCCGGCACGTACGCCCCGCCGGCGGTGCACGAGCCGAGCACCGCGGCGATCTGCGGCACTCCCTCGGCGGACATGGTGGCCTGGTTGTAGAAGATCCGGCCGAAGTGGTCCCGGTCGGGGAAGACCTCGTCCTGCTCCAGCAGCATCGCGCCGCCGGAGTCGACCAGGTAGATACACGGCAGCCGGTTGGCCAGGGCGATCTCCTGGGCCCGCAGGTGCTTCTTCACCGTGATCGGGTAGTAGGTGCCGCCGGACACGGTGGCGTCATTGGCGACGATCATGCACTCGCGGCCCTCGACCCGGCCGATGCCGGCGACCATGCCCGCGGCGGGCGCCTTGCCGCCGTACATCTCCTCGGCGGCCAGCGGAGCCAGCTCGAGGAAGGGGCTGCCCGGATCGAGCAGCACGTCGATCCGGTCGCGGACCAGGAGTTTGCCGCGCTCCAGGTGCCGCGCCCGGGCCTTCTCCCCGCCGCCGAGGGCGACGCGATCGAGCCGGGCGCGCAGGTCGGCGACCAGGTTCAGGTGTTCGTCTCGCGGCGAGTTCGCAGCGGTCTCCATCGACGGCCCCCAGCGTTCAGTTAGTTGCAATTAAGTTAAGTCGTATTAACTGAGACGAGTGTAACGCGCACCACGGGGTCATGTCTATGCCCTGAGGGTCGATTCTTCCGATACTCCGGGAACATATCCGACGTTTCGTGGAATGTGTGCTGAGATTGATCGCTGGGACGACAGTAGGCCGATCCTGCCAACCCTCCTGTGTGCGGATTCTGTCCCTCGATGGCACGAATCAGTCCAATCGGCCCATTTACTCGGAAGTAGCAGCACGATCCGCACACTCCGCCGCAGCCAGCTGGATCCGGCGGCGCGGGATTGCCCGGGGAATCAGGCGGCCAGCGCCGCCAGGGCCATCCGGGTCAGGATCGGACGCAGGTCCTCCGCTGCCATTACCGGCAGTCGGGGGCTGGAGTTGAGCAGCCCGAACACCGCATGGACGCGGGCCCGGGCCTCGGTCCGGTCCAGGCCGGCCTGTTGTGCCTGCAACGCATCGCCCCAGATCTCGGCGTACTCGCGCTGCAGGGTGCGCACCTGGTGCCGCGGCCCTTCCGGCAGGCTGCGCAGGTCCTGGAACTGGATCAGAATCAGGTCGGGTTCGGTCAGCACGAAGTCCACGTGCCGCGCGATCAGGCCGGCCACGACCTCGTCGGCGGCCAGGTCGGCGTCGCGGACCTGCTGCCCGCCGGCCAGCAGCCGCTCGGAGATCCCGACCAGCAGTTCGGCCAGGACCCCCTCCTTGGAGTCGAAATACCGGTACATGGCCGGGCCGGAAATGCCTACTTCCTGGCCGATGTCGTCCAGGCGCACGCTGTGGAAGCCGCGAGCGGCCATCAACCGGGCAGCCGCTGCCAGGATCTCGATGCGTCGCTCCGCCTTCGCGGCTGCGCGGGTCGCCGGCACCACCACATCGGTCCCCTGCCCAGAAGCACCGGCCATCCTCACCCTCCTGTCCGCGAGCGCCCGATCACTTGGCCGGGAGCGCGCGTTGCCGCTGCCAGCCCGCCGGGCGCGGATGTTGCAGCGTACCAACTCCACCCGACCGATCGGCCGAAAACAGCCGTTGCCCGGTGCCGCGCTGGGCAATCCGGATCTGTTCGGTCAGTTCCGCCACCTGGCCCCGGAGTTCCTCCAGTTCGCTCTGCATCTCCAGGATGCGCCGAATCCCCTCCAGATTGATCCCGTCCTCCTTGGACAGTTTCTGGATCAGCCGCAGCCGGGACACATCGCGCGCGGAGTACCGCCGCCCCCGGCCGCTGGCCCGACTGGGCCGGACCAGCCCCATCCGGTCGTAGCTGCGCAGCGTCTGCGGATGCATCCCGGAGAGTTGGGCCGCCACCGAGATCACGAAAATCGGCGCGTCGGGATCGACCTTCTGCAGGCCATGACCGTCGGCCCTGATACGTGCCATGTCTCCTCCCTCGGTGCGCCGGCTCAGCGGGTCAGGTTCTTGCGCGGATCGGGCTCCCCGGCCGCGGCGGCGTACTCGCGCAGCGACTCCTGGGCCGCCGGATCCAACTTCTGCGGAACGACTACTTCCACGGTAACCAGCAGGTCCGCACGCGTACCGTCCTTGCGCGGTACACCCTTGCCGCGGGCCCGGAACGTACGCCCACTCGGGGTCCCGGCCGGGATCTTGATCCGCACCGCGGGGCCCTTCAGGGTCGGCACCGTGATCTCCGCGCCCAGCGCCGCCTCCGGGAAGGTGATCGGTACGGTCACGGTGAGGTTGTCCCCACTGCGGCCGAACAGCGGGTGGGAGGCGACATGCACCAGGACGTACAGGTCACCGGCCGCGCCCCCGTTCTCGCCGGGACCGCCCTTGCCCTTGACCCGGATCTTCTGGCCGTCGTTGACGCCGGCCGGGATGCGTACCTGCATCGTCCGGGTCGACTTGGCCCGCCCGGAGCCGTTGCACTCGGGGCAGGGGTCATCGACGATCAGGCCCCGGCCGCGGCAGTCGCGACACGGTTCGGTGACCGCGAACACCCCGCCGGAGGACGAGGTCTGCATCCCGGATCCCTCACAGGTTGGACAGACCCGCGGCATGGTCCCGGCGCGGGCGCCGGTGCCGTGGCAGGACGGACACGCATCGGTGGAGGTCAGCTGGATGGGCACGGTCTTGCCCTCGACCGACTCCTCAAAGGTCAGCGACACCTCGCCCTCGATGTCGGTACCGCGGCGCGGCCCACGACCGGTGGCACCGGTGGTCCGCCCGCCCCGGTTGAACAGATCACCGAAGAGGTCGCCGAAGTTCCCGCCGCCGCCCTGGGCGTTGCGGAACAGGTCGTCCATCGGATTGCTCCCGCCGCTGCCGGAGCCGCCGCGCGGGAACCGGAAGCCCCCGCCACCGCCGCCGAACAGCTTGCGCGCCTCGTCGTACTCCTTGCGCTTCTTCGGGTCGGACAGGACCGAGTTGGCCTCCGAGGCCTCCTTGAACCGCTTCTCCGCCGCAGCGTTGTCGGGGTTCTGGTCCGGGTGGTTCTCCCGGGCAATCTTGCGGAAGGCCTTCTTGATGTCGTCGGCGCTGGCGTTCTTGTCGACCCCGAGAACCTTGTAGAAGTCCTTCTCGATCCAGTCCTTGGTACTCATCGGCCGCCCTCCTCGGGGTCAGTTCAGTTGTTGTCGGTCTGGTTGTCGGTGGCCGGCTCCTCGGCCGGCATCCCCACCGCAACCCGGGCCGCGCGCAGGACGCGGTCGTTCAGTTTGAAGCCCTGCTGCATCACGTCGAGCACGGTCGGCTCGGTCGCCCCGGGCATCGGCGCCTGCATCAGCGCGTCATGGATCTGCGGGTCGAAGGGCTCGCCCTTGGCCGCGTAGGAGACCAGGCCGTGCTTGGTCGCCAGCTTCTCCAGTTCATCGGCCAGCAGCTTGAAGCCGCCGGTGAGTTCGCCCTCGTGCTGACGGGCGGCAGCGATGCTGTCGAGCACCGGCAGCATGTCGTTGAGGACCGATTCGATGCCGGCCTGTCGGGCCGCGGCGCGGTCCCGGTCGACTCGGCGCTTGTAGTTGGCGTACTCCGCGCCCAGGCGCTGCAGGTCCTCGGTACGCTCGGCCAGCTGCTTGGCCAGGTCGGCCTCACGATCGGCCGGACCGGCCTCCTCCAGCAGTTCCAGTTCCTCGATCGTGTCGGGGACGATCACCTCGCCCTCGGCGTCCGGAGCCGCCCCGGGGTTCCCCGGTTTCGGCTGCTCCGACGCGGGCTGGGCGTCCTCGGGCTGCTGGCGTTCGGGTTGGTCGGGGTTCTGCTCGGGTGCCACGGATCCTCCATGCGTTTTGTACGGACGGCGGGCTCTGCTCTCCCGCCCGGTTTTCGGTGGGGCGCGTTCGCCCCGGTTCGGTTGTCGGGGCTGATGCCCCGATCATGACAGGTCGGGCCATCGATGCGTACCGATGGCCCGACCCGGGATGGATTCCCGGCCCCGGTCGGCAGGACCGCACGATGCGTGCGGGGTCAGGCCCGGGGCCGACGGATCACTTGTTCTTCTTGTCGTCCTCGTCCACGATCTCGGCGTCGACGACGTCATCGGCGTTGTCCTGGGCACCGGAGGCGTTGCCGGACTGGGCCGACTCGGCCCCGGCCTGCTGCGCTGCGGCGGCCTTGGCGTACATCGCCTGACCCATCGCGGCAGCCTTGGTGTTCAGGTCGTCGGTGGCCGCCTTGATCCGATCGGTGTCGTCGGACTCGATGGCCTCCTTCAGCGCCTTCAGCGACTCCTCGACGGGGGTCTTGACGGGCTCGTCGATGTTCTCGGCGTTGTCCGCCAGCAGCTTTTCGGTGCGGAAGACCAGGGCCTCGGCCTCGTTCTTGGTGTCGACCGCCTCGCGCCGCTTGGCGTCCTCCTCGGCGTGCGCCTCGGCATCCTTGACCATCCGGTCGATGTCGTCCTTGCTCAGCGCGGAGCCACCGGTCACGGTCATGGACTGCTCCTTGTTGGAGGCCAGGTCCTTGGCGGTGACGTGCACGATGCCGTTGGCGTCGATGTCGAAGGTGACCTCGATCTGCGGGACGCCGCGCGGGGCGGGCATGATCCCGGTCAGCTGGAACTGACCCAGCAGCTTGTTGTCGGTGACCATCGGGCGCTCGCCCTGGTACACCTGGATCATCACCTCGGGCTGGTTATCCTCGGCGGTGGTGAACACCTCCGACGACTTGGTCGGGATCGTGGTGTTGCGCTCGATGATCTTGGTCATCACGCGCCCCTTGGTCTCGATGCCCAGCGACAGCGGGGTGACATCCAGCAGCAGGACGTCCTTCACCTCACCCTTCAGCACACCGGCCTGCAGCGCGGCACCCAGGGCGACGACCTCATCGGGGTTCACGCCCTTGTTCGGCTCCTTGCCGCCGGTGAGCTCCTTGACCAGGTCGACCACGGCCGGCATGCGGGTGGAACCACCGACCAGCACGACATGGGAGATGTCGGAGACAGAGATACCGGCGTCCTTGATGACCGAGTGGAACGGCGCCTTGCAGCGGTCCAGCAGGTCGGAGGTCATCCGCTGGAACTCGGCGCGCGACAGCTTCTCCTCCAGGTGCAGCGGGCCGGACGCGCCCAGGGTGATGTAGGGCAGGTTGATCGAGGTCTCCGAGGCCGAGGACAGTTCGATCTTGGCCTTCTCGGCAGCCTCGGCCAGACGCTGCTTGGCGATCTTGTCCTGGGACAGGTCAACGCCGTTCTTGTTCTTGAACTGGGTGACCAGCCAGTCGACGACGCGGTTGTCCCAGTCGTCACCACCGAGCTTGTTGTCACCGTTGGTGGCCTTGACCTCGAAGAAGGACTTGCCGTTGTCGTGACCGATGTCGAGCAGGGACACGTCGAAGGTGCCACCACCGAGGTCGAAGACCAGCACGACCTCGTCGTCGGAAGAGCGATCCAGACCGTACGCCAGGGCGGCGGCGGTGGGCTCGTTGACGATGCGGTCGACGGTCAGACCGGCGATCTCGCCGGCTTCCTTGGTGGCCTGACGCTCGGCATCGGAGAAGTACGCCGGCACGGTGATCACGGCGTTGGTGACCGTCTCACCCAGGTACGCCTCGGCGTCGCGCTTCAGCTTCATCAGCACGCGAGCGGAGATCTCCTGCGGGGTGTACTTCTTGCCGTCGATCTCGGGGGTGGTCCAGTTGGTGCCCATGTGACGCTTGACCGAGCGGATGGTGCGGTCGACGTTGGTAACGGCCTGGCGCTTGGCGACCTCGCCGACCAGGACCTCGCCACCATTGGCGAACGCGACGACCGACGGAGTCGTACGGGCACCTTCGGCGTTGGGAATGACGGTGGGCTCGCCACCTTCGAGAACGGCAACCACGGAGTTGGTGGTGCCCAGATCGATACCGACTGCACGGGCCATAAGTGTTCCTCCAGTTGAACAGTGTCGACTGGGTTCTCCCAGCCGGGTCTTCGCCGCTCGAACTCTCGGGGAGGGGGTCGCGCCTCGCGGTGCGGCACTCCTTGAGCGGCCTGCACTCAACTATGCTCCTTGAGTCCGGGTGACGCAAGGATGTGAGCTGCAAAGTTGAGCTATGTAGACTCAACTCTGAGGTATCCCCGGGTATTCCCTGATTCGGGAGACTTTCTTTGCCGCCCGCCGAGTGTCTGGTTGGCATCACGGCGGGGCGGGCGTACGGCGGATGCGTCGGCGGGGCGGGCGTACCGCGGGTGCGTCGACGGGGGGCTGGTGGGTGGCGGACGCAGGAGCGCACCGCCCGTCCCGCGACAGCAATCTCCGGAGCCGGCCCTCCCGCGACAGCTTCCTCCATTCCGCGACAGCATGCTGAGGAGCCAGCCCTCCCGCGACAGCAACCTCCCTTCCGCGACGGAGATACGGAACCAGCACCCGGTGCAGCAGGCGCGGGACGTGGCTGGCATCGCCGATTCCTCGAATGCGGCGCTGGATGACCGTGAGCCCCGGGGCTCCTATACCCACGAGGCGAGGTCAGCCCGGACGTGGACACCTGAGGCGCCGACGGGTGCACCCCGCGGCCAGGTGGCACGCTTCCCGCACCGCCAAAGACGACCCAGCGACTGGGACGGAATCCCGCGCCTGTTGGAGCAACCGCGGGATCACCCGCGCCCATGCGAGATGGATCTTCCTGTCGCAGAACGGCCCATGCCCAACTTTCCTGTCGCAGAACGGCCCATGCCCAACTTTCCTGTCGCAGAACGGCCCATGCCCAACTTTCCTGTCGCACGAGCGCCCACGCCCAACTTTTCTGTCGCGGGACGGCCCACCCACAACTTTCCCGTCGCAGGACAGCACACCCACAACTCTCCTGTCGTAAGAGGTGCTGGCCGGCGGCCGAGCGTGGCCCGATCTGGGCCCGCTGGTCCAGCAGCCGACGATCCGCACCGACGTACCACCGCAAGCGACCCTGG
>NZ_AUHH01000039.1 GCF_000423085.1 Granulicoccus phenolivorans DSM 17626 = NBRC 107789 = JCM 15570
GTCGCCGAGGTCGGCGCCGAGGCGGTGCTGGTCCATGATGCGCACAACCCGGACCCGGCGTACGCGTTCGCGTTGTCCCGGCTGACCGATGCCGGGGTGCTGCGCCGGGCCCCGATCGGGATCTTCCGGGACGTGGACCGGCCCGCCTACGACGACCTCGCCCGCGCGCAGGTCCGTGCCGCCCAGGGCGAGACCCCGGTCACCGATGCCGACCTCCAGGCCCTGATCAACGGCAACGACACCTGGACGCTCGGCTGACCCGCTGAGGCTGGGTATCCTGAGGGCACATTGAGGGAGGTGTGCAGATGCAGGGTGCCCAGCCGGGTCCACCGGGCGCCCGGGGCCCCGGCCCCGTTCCGCCCGCGGATCCGGGTGACGACGCGACGATGATCGCCCCGCCGGGCCAGAACCGGTGGAAGCCGGTCAACACCCCCGAGATCACCACTGTCTCCCGCCCCCGGCAGCCCTTCGTCCCGGCTGCCCCGCCTCCGTTCGCGCCGCCGGGATCGTTTGCGCCGCCGGCGTACGCAGCGGGACAGCCCGGCCCGGGCCCGCAACCGGGACAGCCCCTCGGAGCACCACCCGGGCAGGGGTCCGGTCCCCGGGCCGCACCGCCGGCCCCGGGTCGCCGCCGGCGTACCGACCAACGACTGCTGACCGTGGTCCTGGTCCTCGGGGTCACCGTGCTGGTCGCGGGTCTGGGCACCGCCGCCCTGCTGCTGCTCCAGGGTGGTCCCCCCGGGGCCGGCACCGCCCGGGCCCGGGCCGTGGTCGAGGACTACCTGGCCGCGCTCGGCAACGCCGACGCCGATGCCGCGCTCGCCCTGCTCTCCGAGCCACCGGCCGATCGGACCTTCCTCACCCGTCCGGTCCTGGAGGCCTCCGGTGCGCTGGCGCCGCTGACCGACGTGCAGGTGGGGACGCCCACCGCCGACAACGAGGTGCCGGTCAGCTACCGGCTGGGCCCGCAGCAGGTGGCGACCTCCTATTCGGTGCAGCAGGGACCCGACGGCGCCTGGAAGGTGACCGACGGGCTGGCGAGCGCTCAGGTGATCCGGCCGAAGGTGCCGGTCCGGTTGAACGGGGTCGAACTCCACGACGGCACCGTCGAGATCTTCCCCGGCAGCTACCAACTGTCCACCGGGCTGCCCTATCTCGCCTACACCGAGGACACCTTCACCGTCACCGATCCGGCTGCCAGTGCCCAGGTCACCCCCCGCGCCGCGTTGACCGCCGAGGGGCGGGCCGCGTTCCTGCGGGCCACCCGGACCGCCCTGACCAAGTGCCTGGCCCAGCAGGCGATGGCCCCGGCCGGCTGCCCGCAGAGCGCGGCACTGCCGGCGGGCAACACCCCGCAGCCGGAGACCATCGAATGGAAGCTGGCCAAAGAACCCGACTGGGAGAGCCTGCAGCCCGAACTCTCGGTCGCCGATGAGTCCCGTGCCGAAGTCAGCCTGCCGCTGGAACTGACCATCTCGCTGAAGGTCGACACCGGCCGGGGGATCGCCACCATCGACCGGACCCCGCTGAACCTCACCGCCAAGGTGCGCGCCCCGATGACCCAGGAGACCGTGCAGGTGGCCTTCACCAAGTAGCAAGTACGCTGACCGGGTGACTGAGGTACGCCCGGATGCGTTGAGCCGCATCGATTTCGACCAGAACGTACGCCCGCAGGACGACCTGTTCCGCCACGTCAATGGACGTTGGCTGGCCGAGGCGACGATCCCCGACGACAAGCCCGGGATCGGTGCGTTCGTCGAACTGCGCGATCAGGCCGAGGAGGCCGTCCGGGACATCATCACCGGCCTGGCCGCCGAGACCGACGGTTCCGGGTCCGACTCCGCCGAGCGGACCAAGATCGCCGACCTGTACGCCAGCTTCATGGACATCGACACCATCGAGGCCAAGGGACTGGACCCGCTGCGGGCCGAACTGGCCGCGATCGACGAGGTGGATTCCGCCGCGGCGCTGACCCGGCTGCTCGGCCGGCTGACCCGGCTCGGGGCGCGCAGCCTGTGGGGACTGGACGCCGACTCCGACCCCGGCGACCCGTCGCAGATGGTGATGTTCATCGGCCAGAGCGGACTGGGCCTGCCCGATGAGGAGTACTACCGCGCCCCGGAGTTCAGCGAGATCCGCACCGAGTACGTCGCCCATGTGGAGCGTACGTTCGCGCTGGCCGGCTGGGCCGATGATGCTGCCGAGGGAGCCCGGCTGCTGTTCGAGCTGGAGGAGCGGATCGCCGCCCGGCACTGGGACAAGGTCCGGACCCGGGACATGCAGCAGATGTACAACCCGATGACCTTCGCCGAGTTCACCGGCAGTACGCAGATTCCCTGGGCGGAGTACCTGGCCGGGGCCGAGATCCCCGCCGAGGCGCTGGGCACGGTGATCAACGCCCAGCCGAGCTTCTTCACCGAGGTCTCCCAGCTGGTCACCGAATACGACCTGCAGGCCTGGCGGTGGTGGGCCCGCTATACGTTGCTGTCCTCGTTCTCGGCGTACCTGTCCGAGGAGTTCGTCGCCGAGCGGTTCTCCTTCTACGGAACCGTGCTGAGCGGGATGCCGGCGAACCGGGACCGGTGGAAGCGCGGGGTGAGCCTGGTCGAGGGCGCGCTGGGCGAAGCGGTCGGCAAGATCTATGTCGAGCGGCACTTCCCGCCGGCGGCCAAGGCGCGCATCGACGCGTTGGTGGCGAACCTGCTGGAGGCGTACCGCCGCTCGATCACCGACCTGGCGTGGATGGGTGCCGACACCAAACAGGAGGCGCTGAAGAAGCTCGCCGCGTTCCGTCCCAAGATCGCCTACCCCGAGCACTGGCGGGACTACTCCAGCCTGGAGATCAGCCGGGACGATCTGGTCGGCAATGTGATCGCCGCGAACCGGTTCGAGCTGAACCGCAGCATCGCCAAGGTCGGCAAGCCGGTCGACCCGGACGAGTGGTTCATGACCCCGCAGACGGTCAATGCCTACTACCACCCGCTGCGCAACGAGATCGTCTTCCCCGCCGCGATCCTGCAGCCGCCCTTCTTCGATGCCGAGGCCGACGACGCGGTCAACTACGGCGGCATCGGCGCGGTGATCGGCCACGAGATCGGGCACGGTTTCGATGACCAGGGCTCGCGCTGCGACGGCGAGGGCCGGCTGCGGGACTGGTGGACCGCCGCGGACCGGGCCGCGTTCGAGGAGCGGACCAGCAGCCTGATCGGCCAGTACGACGCGCTCTCCCCCGAGGGCGCCGACGGACAGCACGTCAACGGCAAGCTGACGATCGGGGAGAACATCGGCGACCTGGGCGGGCTGGCCATCGCGTACCTGGCCTGGCAGATCGCCACCGAGGGCCGTGAGGTGCCCGAGATCGACGGGCAGACCGGCCAGCAGCGACTGTTCCTCAACTGGGCCCTGGTCTGGCAGGCCAAGTTCCGCCCCGAGACGGTCAAGCAGCGGTTGGCGACCGATCCGCACTCCCCCAACGAGTTCCGCTGCAATCAGATCGTGCGGAATCTGGACGGCTTCTACCAGGCCTTCGCAGTGACCGAGACCGACCGCCTGTGGCTGCCCGCCGCCGACCGGGTGGTCATCTGGGGCTGACAACCCCGCCACCCGACCTTCCCTCGACGACCCGAAAGGACCCCCATGCCCATTCACTATTCCCACGCCACCGTCCGCTGCGCCGACGTGCAGGCCTCCGCGGCGTTCTACCGCGACATCCTCGGCTTCGAGGTCTCCCCGCTGGCCGGCTTCGATTTCGCGATCGAGGAGGTGCGGTCGGCCGGGAACATGTTCCTGCACCTGATCCAGGTCGGGGACGGCCTCAACGGACTGCTGGGGCGCGACGGCGCGGCCATTCCCGGGCGGGCCGCGCTGGCCAGCAACCTGGAACACCTCGGCCTGAACTCCGACACCGCCGCCGAGGCGGAGCAACTGCGCGAACGCCTGGACCGGGCCGGACACCCCTACACCGAGCGGGTGCTGGAGCAGTTGGGCGTACGCCAGTTCCTGTTCGACGATCCCAGCGGGATCGAGTTGGAGATCGGCTTCCCGGTCGCCTGACGACTCACCCGAGCCGCCGGGCGAACTAGACTCTTCTCATGTCCATGAACGTCGGCGATGTCGAACGAGCACTTCTGGCCCTGAATCCACAAGAGCGTGCCGGCGTCATTCATCGTGCGCTCCGAAGCCTTGATCCCGAGCCGACTGAGGTGGACCAGGACAGTGTCGATGCGATGTGGCTGAGTGAACTCCGGCAACGCATGGATGACGTCGAGAACGGCGCCGTGGAACTGCTCGACGTCGACGAGTCCCACGCCCGACTGCGTGCTGAACTGGCCGATCGGCGCAAGTGAGCCTGAGTAGGCGCGAGCACCCGGCGGCGCGTGCCGAACTCCGGGCTGCCGCCTTCTGGTACGAGGACCAGAATCCCGGACTTGGCGACGACCTCTACGACGCTGTCGACCAGGCTCTCCGGCGAATTCAGGATCACCCTCATTCGGCCCGTCCGGTCTCCGGCTGGAGGAGCATTCCGGTGGTACGGAGCATGCCGTGCCGGTGTTTCCATACCGAGTTCTGTATTACCTGGCTGACGACAACCTGGTGGTCCTCGCCTACGCTCATCACCGCCGAAGGCCCGGCTACTGGCGGACCCGCATGCTTCCCGACTGACTCACCCGTGCCGCCGGGCGAAGGCGAGGATCCGGGCGTCGAGTTCGTCGGCGTACTCGCCGTGGACCGCGTGCGAGCCCTCCGGCTTGATCCGGGCCTCCGCCTCCGGGAACAGCCGGCGCGCGTTCGCCAGCGCGGCGGCCGAGTCGTGCAGCGGGCTGCGACCACCGAAGACGACCAACATGGGCGCCTCGATCCGGAGCAGTTCGGCGTCGGTGAAGCGGCGCGGCGTCGGTTCGACGACCTGGTAGTCGTCGATCCCGGCGCCGATCAGTTTCGCCTCGGGCAGGTCCGGATCGATCGGGGCGCCGCCGGCGGTGTAGGCCATGAACCAGTCGGTGTACGCCGCCGGCAGCAGCGGAAACGCCGTCAGCATCGCGGCCAGCATGAAGCCGGGTTTCGGGTCGGCGAACACGAACGCCGGCTCCAGCAGGCTCAGCGTCGCAACCCGAGCCGGGTCGTGAAGCGCATAGTTGACCGCGGTCCAGCCGCCGAAGGAAACCCCGACCAGGTGGGCGCGTTCGACGCCCAGTCCGGCCAGCGTCTGGTCCAACCAGGCGGCCTGCTCGGCCTCGGTGGTGACCGGCCGGGTCGGTACCGACAGCCCGGGCTGGCCCAGCAGGTCGATCGCGATCACCGGCCGATCCGGCAGATAGTGCGGGATATTGCCCAGCCACATCGGCACGGGCGCCGAGTGACCGGGCAGCAGCACGAGTGGGTCCTGGGCGCGATAGGCCTCGTCCGCGTCCGGCCGGTCGAAGCGGTACGCCCGCACCGTCCCGAAGTCGGTCATCACGTCCCGGGTCAGGCTCGGCTCGGGCAGCAGCCGCATCGTTTCGGCGTACGTCGCCTCGAAGCGGGACCGGCTCTCGGCGGACTTCCAGTGACTCACCGGAATGCGGTCATCGGTGGCGAGCAGGATCGCCACATTCAGCCCGGTGAACAGCACCGGCACGGCCACGATCACCCCGAGACCGAGCAGGCTGCGACGGACGATCGTTCGAGTGGCAGACATGACCTCTCCTTTTGCGATGCAGATGCATCGTAACAGATTGCAATGCGGTCGCATCGGTTAGGCTGGTCCGGTGCCGAGAGTCGTGGATCCTGAGCAGCGCCGCGCCGAGATCGCGTACGGGGTGATCACCGTGGCGGCCGAGCAGGGCCTGGCCGCGGTCTCCTTGCGCTCGGTCGCCGCGGCCGCCGGGGTGTCGATGGGCCGGGTCCAGCACTACTTCGCCGACAAGGACGAACTCGTCCGGCATGCCTGCCGGCTGGTGCTGACCCGGGCCCAGCAGCAGTTCGAGTCCGCTGCGGCCGAGGCCGGGCCGCGCGAAAATCTGCGGAACCTGCTGGTGATGGCCCTGCCCGCCAGTGCGTCGGCCCGGCGCGGCACGAGCGTCTGGTACGCGTTCATCGGCGCCGCGACCACCGACCCGGACCTGGCGGCCCTGATCCGGGAGGGCTGGCAGGGCATGCAGGACACCGCGACCGACCTGGTTCGACAGGCTGCTGGGTCAGCGGTGGACGCCGTCGCGGCCGGCCATGCCCTGACCGCGTCCGCTGACGGGCTCGTGCTCCGCGTCCTGCTCGGTACGCTGACCGTCGCCGAGGCCACCGCGACCATCGATGCCGAACTCGACCGCTGGCTCGGCTGAGCCGGCCCGGTCCGGGATCAGCGCACTCAGCCGGAACCCGCCGGTCGGGCTCGGTTCGGCCACCAGACTCCCACCGTGGGCGCGGACCCGTTCCGCGGCCCCGGCCAGCCCGAAACCCGACCCGGCTCCGGCCGGCGTCCCGGTCGGCGCGGTGTTCTCCACCGCCACGCCGATCCCGGATTTCGCGGCAGTGATCCGGACGTCGACCACCGAGCCGGGCGCGTACCGGGCCGCATTGGTCAGCCCCTCCTGCACCACGCGATAGGCGATGTGGGCCACCTCGGGATCGGCCGGGGACACCTCGACCTCCGCGGTGATCGCCAGGTCGGCGTCCTGCATCCGGGTGACCAGCCCGGCGATCCGGGTGGCGAGGGGCTCCGGGGGCGGATCCTCCCCCGGAGGCGCGAAGGCCGCGCCGAGCCGCTCCAGTTCGACCAGGGCCACCTCCCCGTTGGTCACCACCCGGTCCAGGGCCTCGCGCGCCACGGCCGGATCGCTCGCCACGGTGGCCTCGGCGGCACCGGCCTGGAGCACCATCACACCCAGTGCGTGGCTGGTCACATCGTGCAGTTCCCGGGCGACCCGGCCACGTTCGGCGGCAACCGCGGCCGCGACCGCAGCGTCGAGTTCGGCCTGCCGCTGTCGGGCCTGCTGCTCCGCGGCCTCCTGTTCGCCCGCCCGCAAGGACCACGCCCGCCCGCTCGCCGCCGCGGCCGCCGGCACCGCCACCATGATCGCCGCATTGCCCGGATCGGTCGCGGCGGTCCCGGCCAGGATGCCGCTCAGGGTGACCGCTAAGCCGAGCCACCGCATCCAGCCACCCCGGCTGCCGACACTCCAGCCGACCAGGGCGAGCGCGATGAGAAAGCCCACCACGAACAGGTTGAGCGCGCCGGGCAGCAGGGTGGACGCGGCGACTGCCGCCAGCAGCAGGCAGGCGAGCACCGGGCGATGCCGCCGCAAGGCCACCCCGACGACCACCAGCACCACCGGCGACAACAACATCGGACGCTCGAGGGCACCGGGCTGGGTCAGCGCGATGTCGATGACCATGCCGACGCCGAGCATTAGCCCGGCCAACGCATCCGGCCACCGGCGGACCCGCCGCGCCGCCCTGGCCACCGCCGTCCCAGGAGGTGTCGCCCCGGCCGGTGCTGCCTCCTGCCGCAGCAGGCCCAGCAGGCGGCGCATGTCGGCGACGGCGGCGGCCCCGCGGACCTGGATCCGGCCGATGTCGGCGGGGTCCAGCGTCCGGCGGGCCTGCAGCGCGTCCTCACGCATCGCGGTCACCGACTCCCGGACCACCGTCAGCAGGTCGGTCCCCAGCCGCCGGCGTTCCGCGGCCACCACCCGGTCGGCCCGCACCTCCGGGTCCTGGGCGGCCAGTTCCCCCGCCTCGGCCCGGGCCCGAGCAGCCCGCCCGGCTCGCCGGCGTACGGCCCGACCGAAGCCCCAGACCACGGTGAACAGCACCAGCCCGTACGCCGCACTCGCCACCGCGACGGCCATCGAGTCATGGCCGGACAGACCGCTCAGGGTCAGCGCCACCGCGATCAGGAGCCAGCCCTGCCAGGCCGGCGCCCGACGACCGAGCACGTAGAACGCGACCAGGATCGGGGGCAGCCAGGCGGCGCTTTCGCTGCCCCGGGCACCCACGATCAGCGAGCTCCCCAGCACCACCAGAAGAGCACCCAGCCAGGGTCGGATCCACAACAACAGGACCCCGGCGAAGGCCAGCGGCGGCGTCAACCAGAGGGCGCTGCCCAGCTTCTGCGGCCGCAGGACCGGATCCAGCGCGGCCTCCCAGGTCAGCAGCGCGACGGTAGCAGCCGCGCACACCGTGGCGATCAGCCACGGAGTGCGGTACTGCAACGCGCCACGCATACCGCGACACTATCCGCCGCGATCCGCGGTCCACATCCCCCGCAGGGCGGACCGGCCCTCCCCCCGGTCGGCCATCAGGAGGGTGCGCCACGGACGACGCCGGCGACCCACCGGCTGCGGGAGCGTAGAGGTACCAACCTGGAAGGAACTCCGATGTCCCGCCTCAACGTCCTCGCCGTCATCCTCGCCCTCCCGCTCACCGCACTGGCCGTCGGCGACGCGCTCGCCTTCGGGCTGACCGGTCGCAACCTCGTGTCCGACGACGGAACCGGCCTCCTCAACGGGACCCCCGTGCACTTTCTGTCCGGTTTCATCCATGGCTTCAGTTACCTGGCGATCGTCGCCGTCCTCGTGTTCGGTGCCGGGCAGGTGTTCACCGGACGCCCGGTCCGGCAGGTGCTGCGCTGGCTCCTTGTCGCTGTCCACGCCGTGCTGGGGATCGCCTTCGTCGCCAGCGGCGCCATCGGCACGGTGCCGATCGACATGACTGTGCCGTTCCTGCTGTCGATGATCCTGGCCATGGTCCTCGGAATCGTCCTGCTGGCCCAGCGGGATCGCTCCCCGTCGGCCTGGATTCTGGGGATCGGGATGCCGCTGGCGGTGGTGGTGATCGTGGTGCTGGGCGTCACCGGGTCCCGCTTCGCCCACCCTGCCTACGCCGAGGTGGCGACCCTGTTCGGGCTGGCGCTGCTGGGTTGGCGCTACGCCGCCGCTCCGCGACGGACGGCACCGACCGATGTCACCGCGCCTCGGGTGACGGTGTGACCACTCCGGTCTCGTAGGCGAGCACGACCGCGTGAATGCGGTCGTGCACGCCCAATTTGGCGAGGATCCGGGTGACATGGGTCTTCACCGTCGCCTCGCCGAGGAAGAGCCGGGCGGCGATCTCGGCGTTGCTGAGCCCCTTGGCCAATTCCAGGAAGACCTCGCGTTCCCGGGCGGTCAGGGCCTACAGCGTCTGCTCGGCCCGGTCCCGCGACGGGGTGGCCACGAACTGCTCCACCAGGCGTCGGGTGACGGTGGCGCCGAACATGAGTTCCCCGGCCCGGACCCGGCGGATTGCGGCGACCAGGTCGGTCCGCGGCGTCGTCTTGAGCAGGAACCCCGAGGCCCCGGCCCGCAGCGCACCGGCGATGTACTCATCCAGGTCGAAGGTGGTCAGCATGATCACCTTGGTCTGCGGTCGGGCCTCGAGTACGGCGGTTACCCCGGCGATGCCGTCGTGGCCGGGCATCTCGACATCCATCAGCACGATGTCGGCGGACTCCGCGGCGGCAACGCGGGCGGCGGCGGCCCCGTCGGCGGCCTCCCCGACGACCTCGAAGTCGGGTTCGGCACTCAGGATCGTCCGCAGCCCGACCCGGATCAGGTCCTGGTCGTCAGCGATCACCATGCGGATCACGGCCGCTCCTTCCCCCGACTACCTGCAGGGTACCGAGCGCGATAGCCGAAGATCGGCTCCCCATGGGAAAGAGAGGCCGCTGACTGCCTGAGGTCCGGGGCGCTCGGACGCCACTTGACCGTCTCGATGCACTCAACCCGATTTGAACAGAGTTCAAATGCCCGCTGACTGAGGCCTCCCAGAAATGAGTGCATCGATACGGACAATTCTTCGCCAAGCCGACCGTCGGTAGTGCCCGAAGCCCGGGACCGGATCGGCTAGGGTGGGCGGCACCATCCACGGGAGCCCCAGCAGGGGCTGAGAACAGACTGCTGTCTGGACCGTATGAACCTGATCCGGGTCATGCCGGCGAAGGAAGGAAGCCATGCCGCAATCCAGCGCACCCACCCGAACCCGCCGACCGGGGCTCGTCCCCGATCTGCCCGCCGACGGCCAGGCCGCCGTCCGGGGCGGTGTCTGGGGCAACTACGTCGACCAACTCAACATCTTCCTGCCGGTGACCGCCCTGGCTCCGGCCCTGGCCGCCATCGCCGGGCCGCATGCCACCGCGACCACCGCGGCGATCATCGTGATGGCCACGTTGATCGGCCGCCCCCTCGGCGCGATGATCTTCGGCCGAGTCTCGGACCGCATCGGGCGGACCGCGACCACGAAGGTGGCGATCGCCGGGACCGCCACCTGCACCCTGGCGATCGCGCTCACCCCGACCCACGAATGGCTCGGCGCGGCCACCATCGGGCTGATCATCGCCTTCCGGTTCCTCGGCGGAATCTTTCTGGCCGGGGAGTACACCTCGGCCATCCCGCTGGCGATGGAATGGTCCACCCCGCGCCGCCGCGGCCTGGTCTCCGGCCGCATCATGTCGATGGCCCCGTGGGCGCAGGCGACGATCGCCTTCGTCACCGTCGGCCAGTTGGCGGTGTTCGGGGCCGCGGCGTACGCGAGCTGGGGCTGGCGGCTGTCGTTCCTGGCCGGCGCCGGCGCCTCGGTCGGGATGCTGATCTACTACAGCCGCCGGGTCGCCGACGCACCGCTGTACCACCGCAACAAGGCGGTCGCTGCCGGCGTCACCGGGCCGAAGCCGGGCCTGCGGTCGGTGATGTTCGGCCGCTGGGCGGGACAGTTCTGGCAGGTCTTCGGCCTGATGAGCGGGCTGTGGATCGCCACCAACATGGTCGTGATCGGCGTCACCCAACGCCTCCCGAGCCTGGGCCTGGACGCCCGCCAGGTGCCGCTGGTGATGGGAGTCGCCTCGGTCGCCCAGGCTCTGGTGATGGCCCGCACCGGGCACCTGTCCACGCTGACCGGGCGGCGGCGGTTCTTCATCGTCGGTGGCCTGGTGGCCGCGATCGGGGGTCCGCTGGTCTTCCTCGGGATCGTCACGATCGGGACCTTCGCCGCCGCGCTGGTCGGGGTGGCGCTGCTGCAGGTGCTCACGGTGACCCAGTACGGGCCGGTCGGGGCGTACATCAACGAGCGGTTCCCGACCTCGATCCGGGCCACCGCGTACGGGACCGCGTACAGCCTGTCGATCGTGCTGCCGGCGCTGTACCCGTTCTATCTGCCGCCGCTGCAGGCGCAGTTCGGGCCGGATGCGCCGGTGCTGGTGCTGATCGCGCTCGGCGGGCTGCTGGTGGCCGGCTGCGGGGCGCTCGGCCCGCGGCTGTCGCCGGCCGACATCGACGCCGACCTGGAGACCGTCGCCGCCCGCCAGGAGGTGGCGCGTGGTTGATCCGGGAGTCGCGACCGAGCCGGGGGCAGTGCTCGCGGCGGTCCGGGACCGGGCGCCGGTGGTGCACTGCCTGACCGCGTCGGTGACCGAGAACTTCGTCGCCGATGCGCTGCTGGCGGCGGGCGCTCGCCCGATGATGACCAACACCCCGACCGAGGCGCCGGCGATGGTCGCCGTCGCCGACGCGTTGCTGATCAACCTGGGCACCCTCAGCACCGACGGGGCCGCGGCGATGGAACCGACCGTGATCGCGGCCCGGCGCCGCGGGCTGCCGTGGGTGCTGGATCCGGCCGCGATCGGCATCGCCCCGGTCCGTACGCCGCTGGCCCACCGGCTGCTCGGCCTCGCCCCGGCGGTCGTCCGCGGAAATGCCTCGGAGATCCAGGCGCTGGCCGGCGCCGGCACTGGCGGGCGGGGCGCGGACAGCACCGCCGAGGCCGCCGCGGTGGTCGAGGACGCGGTCCGGCTGGCCGGCGGATCGACCGGGTCCGGGCCGGTGGTGGCACTGTCCGGGGCCGTCGATGTGATCACCACCGGGACCCGAGTGATCCGGGTCCGGGCCGGGCATCGGTTGCTCACCCGGGTCACCGGGACCGGCTGTGCCCTCGGGGCGCTGACCGCCGCCTGCTGCGCGGTCACCGATCCGCTGACCGCCGCGGTCACCGCGACCCTCTGGCTGGGCCTGGCCGGCGAACGTGCCGCGGACCGGGCCCCGCATCCGGGGTCGTTCCGGATCGCCCTGCTCGACGACCTGGACGCCCTCACCCCCGCCGACCTCACGAAGGGAACCGAACGATGCCAGTGAGAACTGCGGTCGACTACCGCGTCTACCAGGTGACCACCGGAACCGACCGACGCACCGTCTCGACCGCCGCTGCGGCTGCCGCCGGAGGCGCCGGGGTGATCCAGGTCCGGGCCAAGGGGCTGACCGCCCGGCCGCTGCTGGCCCTGGTCACCGAGGTCGCCGCAGCGGTCGCTGCCGCCCACCCGAGCACCCGGGTGGTGGTCGACGATTCCGTCGAGGTGGCCTACGCGGCCCGGCTCGCCGGAGCCCCGGTGCACGGCGTCCACCTCGGCGCCGACGACCTGCCGCCGGCCGCCGCCCGGGCCCTGCTCGGGCCGGACGCGCTGATCGGCTGGACCACCGGAACCCTCGACCTGGTCCGCACCGCCGACACGATGCGGGACTCGATCGACTATGTCGGCGCCGGTCCGTTCCGACCCACGCCGACCAAGCAGGTGACCCGGCCACCGCTGGGCCTGACCGGCTATCTCGCACTGGTCGCGGCCACCGAGCTGCCGATCGTCGCGATCGGGGACGTCACCCCCGCCGATGTGGCCGACCTGGCCGGGACCGGAGTCGCCGGGGTCGCGATGGTCCGCGCGATCGCCGACGCCGCCGACCCCGAAGCGCTGGTGCGCGACTGTGTCGCCGCCTTCGACCGGGGTGCCGCGGAGGCCCGATGCGTCCGCCGGTAGCCCTCACCATCGCCGGGTCCGATCCGTCCGGGGGCGCCGGGATCCAGGCCGATCTGAAGTCGTTCTCCGCGCTGGGCGCCTACGGCACGACCGTGATCACCGCGCTGACCGCGCAGAACACTCGCGGGGTGACCGGGGTCCGGCCGGTGCCGGCCGACTTCGTCCGGGAGCAGTTCGAGACCCTGATCGCCGATGTCCGGATCGATGCGATCAAGATCGGCATGCTCGGCACCGCCGAGTTGGCCCGGTGCGTGGCCGAGCTGCTGCGGTCGGTGCCCGGCGTACCGGTGGTGCTCGATCCGGTGATGGTCGCCACCTCCGGCGACCGGCTGCTGGATGCCGATGCCGTCGCCGCGGTGCGGGAGTTGCTGCCACTGGCCGAGGTGATCACGCCGAACCTGCCCGAGGCGGCCGTCCTGCTGGGGACCGAGCCGGCGTCGGATCGCGCCGGGATGGCCGCGCAGGCCCGGGCCCTCGCGGCGCTGGGTACGACGGCGCTGGTCAAGGGCGGGCACGCTCCCGGTGGGGTCGGGCTGAGCGGGCAGGCCGTCGATGTGTACGCCGACGCCGCCGGGGTGACCGAGTTCACCGCGCCCGTGGTGCGGACGCAGAACACCCACGGCACCGGGTGCAGCCTCTCCTCGGCGATCGCCGCGCTGCGCCCCCAGCGCCCGGACTGGCGTACCGCCATCGCCGACGCCAAGGCCTGGCTGACCGGGGCGCTGGCCGCCGCGGACCGGCTCGAGGTCGGGCACGGCCATGGCCCGGTCCATCACTTCCATCAACTCTGGCCGGCCGATCCGTCCGGGAGCCACGCATGAGGTTCACCGACGAACTGTGGGCCGACACCGCGACCATCCGTACGGCGATCGACGAACTGCCCTTCCTGCGTCGGCTGGCCGACGGGACGCTGCACCGCGACATCTTCCGGCACTATCTGGGCCAGGACTGGCTCTATCTGCGGGACTACGCCACGGCCCTGGCGCAACTGGCCGTGCAGGCCCCCGACGGGTCGGCGACCTCGTTCTTCGCCCTCGCCGCGCACGGCGCCAACGAGGAGGCCGAGCGGCTGCATGCCACGCATGTCGCGGATCCGGATCGGGTGGTGAAGTCGCCGGTCTGTCAGGCGTACACCGACTTCCTGCTGGCCACCGGGCTGCGCGCCGGGTACGCCGTCCAGGCCGCGGCCGTGCTGCCCTGCTTCTGGATCTACACCGATGTCGGACAGCGGCTGTGGGAGCAGGCCGGGCAGCACCCCGATCATCCGTACGCCGATTGGCTGGCCGCCTACGGTGACCCGGTCTTCGCCGAGCAGACCGACCGGGCCCGAGCCCTGGTCGATCAGGCCGCGGCAGCGGCGACCCCGACGATCCGGGAGCAGATGCGGGCGGCGCACCGGACCGCGAGCCGGTATGAGTGGATGTTCTGGGATGCGCCGATGCGGCAGGAGAACTGGCCGGTCTGACCCGGCGGCGGCTCAACCGGCGGGGCGCGGATCCGGGCCGTCCCCGGGGTCGGTGGTCCACACCGACCCGGCGGCGACCAGGGAGAGCTCCCGGCTCGTCCCGCCGACGACGACGGCCACGGAGGCGGCGAACTCCCGGCGCGCCAGGATCTGGACCCGGGCGCCGGGGACGATGCCGAGTTCGGCGAAGTAGCGCAGCAGTGCCGGATCGTGGTCGGACACGCGGACGACCTCGGCTGTCTGCCCGTCGGGGAGATCCCGCAGCCGGATCGTGGCCGGCCGGTCCACCCGGCCGGCGCGGTCGGGGATCGGGTCGCCGTGCGGATCGTGCGCGGGGAAGCCGAGCATCGCGTCGATCCGGTCCAGGAACCGGTCGGAGATCGCATGCTCCAGCAGCTCGGCCTCCTCGTCGACCTCGTCCCAGGTGTAGCCGAACCGTTCGACCAGGAGCGTCTCGATCAGCCGGTGTCGGCGGACCATCGGCACCGCGAGCCGGCGACCGGCTTCGGTGAGCGTGGCCGGGCCGTAGGGTTCGTGCTCGATCAGCCCGCGCTTGGCCAGCCGGGCGAGCGCGCCGGTCACCGCGGACGGGACGGTCCCGGTCGCGGCGCTCAGCTCGGCCGGCGTCGCGCCCCGCTGCTCCCACTCCTGCGCCTTCCAGATCAGCCGGAGGTAGTCCTCCTCCACCCGGCTGGTGCGTGCTGCGGACCTGGTCACTCCGCCATCTTCTCAACCACGGCTGCGGTCGGTGCGGTTCCCCCGGTCGGGCCGGTGGCGCCCACCGCCGACGGCGCCGGCGTACCCGCGGGTGCCTGGAACGAGGCCGCGCGCCGGAACGGCGCGGCCAGGGTGGGCAGAATGTCGTGGCGATGGATGATCAGCGCGACCACGGCAATCGCCACCTGGACTCCCGACAGCAGGTAGCGGCCGGTGGTGTCGGTGACAAAGAACTGCACCGCGAAGATCGCCGCGAGCGCGATCGCCGACCAGCGATGGAAGCGCAACGCGATGATGATCGCCACCCCCATCAGGGTCTGGGTGCCGGTGAGCACGAACTCCTCGATCTGGCGGGCATCCAGCGGCAGCGCGGACCCACCGCCGCCGACGGCGTAGGCGATCGGCAGCGACCCGACGAGCAGGCTCCACTGGTTGATCTTCGAGGCGATCAGCGTGCCGATCGCGGCCGCCCCCATCCCGCGCAGGGCGAACACGACCGCGACGATGAACTCCGGCGCCTCGGAGGCGAGCGGGGCCAGCCACTGCACCAGGAAGTACGGATCGAACCCGAGCGTCACGCCGGTGTTGACCAGGCTGGTGGCGAAAGGTTCGGCCGAGGCGAGAATGATCGCCGCGGCGACGACGAACATGCCGACGAAGGTGACCCGACGGGTCCGGGTGGGCAGGTCGGCGATCAACTTGGCGGTCCCGACGAACTCCTCCTCGCCGTCGGCGTGGATCCGGCCCGAACGCCACAGGTAGATCGCGAAGGCGGCGATCAGGAGTACGCCGAACCAGATCGGGATCCGGCCCAGCAGCGGGATCGCGAACGCCAGCACCGCCAGGATCGCCAGATAGCCGACGTCGAAGCGGGAGGTGCGGGGCAGCGCCAGGTAGTCGGTGCGCTCCGGGCTGCGCCGGGGCAGGGCGCGGTTGGCGACCCACACCGCGATCAGCACCACCAGCGGCCAGCCGAAGCCGAGCAGCAGCCGGTTCGAGCCGGTCATGTTCGCTGCCGCATAGTGGGTGTACGCCGGGTCGTGCCCGGCGCGGTAGGCGTAGTAGAGGTCCACCGCGTACTCCGGCAGCACCGCGATCAGCGCCAGGATCGCGATGGCCAGACCACCGGAGATGTCCTTCTGGGCTGCCTCGGCGGCCCACGCCAGCATGAAGGAGGACGCCACGACGGCGGCGCCGAAGATGATCATGTCGAGGACCGGATTCGGGGCGAAGCCGCCGATGCGGAACACGATCGCGGGCGTGGCGATCGCCAGGCACAGCGCGAGCTTGCGGATGAGTGGGCCGGGCATGGGAGCCCCTTTCGGTCGGATGGACCGAAGCGCGCGGAAGCGGTTGCACTTCGGCCACGGTCGTGGCCGAAGGTCTCGCTCGCCCCAGGACTCCCGAGGTGGTGCGCCGGGCGGATCATCGAGATCGCCAGCATGTCGACGCAGCCGCGTACCCGCAGTGCGGGCGGGAACTACTCCCCTTCGCTACCGAGCAGGATTTCACCCGCACCCGCACTTGGTCCAGCGCAATGCCGAAGTTCGTGCGCGCGAAAAGGCCGGTACGCCTAGACCTGGAGTCGGCGGTGCAGCGCCTGGCCCAGTTCCCGGCGCCGCAGCACGATGGTCAGCGCGAGCAGCGCAAGACTGAACCCGACGCAGACCAGGGACGGCAGCGCCACACTCACCCACCCGAAGATCACGAACAGGCCGGGAACCAGGCCGAACAGCAGCACCAGGGCCAGCTTGGCGAGGTGTTCGGCCGGATCCAGCCGGACCACCCAGATCACGATCCCCAGCGCGAGATTGGCCGAGGTGCAGATGGCCGGGATGGCCCAGGTGGTCGCCCAGGCCGGTCCGCCGGTGACCAGGTCCCAGGCGGCCGCGGCCAGTGACAGCAGGACCACCAGCCAGACCACCAGGCTGCCGACGTTGCGGCGCCGGGTCGCGGTGGCCAGGACCACCAGCCACAGGGTCGCCACCGACAGCCAGACGGTCCGTACCGGTCCGACCAGGTCCGGCAGCGCCAGCTGCACCGGGAACGAGGCGACCACGACCGCGACCGAGGCCACGATCAGCAGCCGGCGCAGTTTGCGGCGGTGGAACCGCAGCGGCGCGGCCGGAAAGGCCTCCGGGGCGGCCTGGGTGGCCGGGGTCACCTCGGCGGCGTCCGGGGTCCCGGTCGAGGCGGCCACCAGGCCGACCCGGCACAGTGGGCAGGCCTGCCAGGTTCCCTCCACGTCGGCGCCGCAGGACGGACAGTGCCCGCTCATCGCGGCGCCGCCGCAATTTCGCCCTCGGTGACCCGGGTCACGTTCACCGTGACCGGGATTCCCCGACCGGTGAAGTGCCGGACGAACGCGGCGTGATAGTCGGTCTCGACGAACGGGCTGGTGAAGGAGACCGTCAACTGGTCGCGGTGGCTGATCATGCAGAACTGGGGCCGGATCGCCGAGACATGGAAGAAGATCCGACCGACATGGGCGGCCACCGGTTCGGGCAGGCTGACCCGACCCAGGTTCGACATCGCCGCGGTGGTCCCCCGGTTGGTCAGCCGATTCGCCAGGCTCAGCACCCGGTCCTTCAGCGGCCGCGGGATCACCCGGAGGATCGGGTTGCGCTCGAAGCCGACCAGGCGCCGGATCCGGCGCTCCAGCCACTGCCGGGACAGCGTCGGCCGGAACTGCTCGTCCAGCTCCCGACAGATGTCGCCGAGCACGACGGGCCGGTCGGTACCGGCCTCGGGGAGATGGTGGGTGAGCAGGGTGGTGGCGAAGAAGTTCCGGCCGGAATCGGTCGGAAAGAATTGCCGAAGGTTGATCGGGACCGACACCGTCATCGCTCGCTCCCCGCGGCGGGGCCGGCGGGCCGCGAGCAGCGCGCCGAGGAAGACCGCGGTCAGGTAGATGGTCAGGGAGACCCCTTCGGCGCGGGCCAGCGCGAGCACCGGCTGCACCGGGAGGGTGACCTCGACGACCCGGGTGCGCAGGTCGGGGCTGTGCACGCCGCGGACCCGCATCACCCCGCGCAGCCGGGGCGTACGCCGGCGGGGTCCGGGGGCGGCATCGGGGTCCACCCCGGCCAGTTCCGCGGCCGACTCCGCCGCGCTGGCCGCGTCCGCCGCGAACGAGGTACGCCCGGTCCCGGCCCGGAACCAGTGGGTGTACGCGTCGACGGCGAACTCCTGCTTCACCCCCGGGTCCGGCTGGGCGGCGCCGGCCGCATCGAAGTACTCCGGATGGCGCCGCCCGACGTACTCGGTGAGCAGGTCCTGGAAGAACCACAGCGATCCGGTCCCGTCGGTCAGCGCATGGAAGATCTCCAGGGAGATCCGGCGTCCCCGGTAGAGCACCCGGAACAGCAGTTCCCGGCTGTCGAAGCGATACAGGTGGGTGACCGTCGGCGCATCATCGGCGACCACGGTGGGGGTCCGCGCCGACTCCTGCAGGTAGTACCAGAACACCCCGCGGCGCAGCACGGCCCGGAACAACGGGTACTGCTCGAAGACCACGTCCAGGGCCTGTTGCAGCACGGCCGGATCGATCTCCTCGTCCAGTTCGGCGCTCAGCCGAAAGACCTTGGTGTCGATCTGGTTGCGCGCGGCCAGGAAGATGTTGGCGGAGTTGTCGAGCCGGACCCACTTCATGTGTCCTCATCGGCCAGGAACAGCACCACGTGGTCATAGCCCTCCTGCACCGGGCGGGCGATCCGGGGCAGGCTGATGAAGCCGTGCAGGGCGCCGGCGACCCGCTCGACCCGGGCGGGGGTGCCGGCCGCCTGCAGGGCCGCCCCGAAGGCTTCCCCCTCATCGCGCAGCAGGTCGAGTTCCGCGGTCACGATGAGCGTACGCGGGAGGCCGGACAGATCGGGCGCCGCCAACGGGGAGACCAGCGGATCCGTACGCCGGTCGGGATCGGGCTGATACATCGCGACGTAGTCATCGACCTCGGCGTTGGTCAGCCGCAGCCCGGTCCCGTATTCGCGGACCGAATCGTACGGGCTGGTCTGCGGGTCGTGGTCCCACTGGGTGACCGGATAGAACAGGATCTGGGCCCCGGGCAGCGCGCTCCCCTCGGCCCGCAGCACCAGGCTGACCGCCGCGGCCAGGTTTCCGCCGGCGGAGTCGCCGATCAGGATCACCTCTTCCGGTCCCCGGGCGCCCAGCAGCGACGGCTCGGCGAGCAGGCGTTCGGTGACCCGCAGGCAGTCGTTGAGCCCGGCCGGGAACGGGTGTTCGGGGGCCAGCCGGTAGTCGACCGAGCAGACCACCCGGCCGGTGAGTTCGGCCATCGTGGTGCAGGTGGTGGTGTAGCTGTCCACGTCCCCGATCACCCAGCCACCACCGTGGAAGAACACCAGCACCTCCCGGTGGATGCGCACCTTGGGCAGGAAGATCCGGACCCGGATGTCGTGCCCGTCGGCACCCCGCACGGTGGTGTCGTGCAGCCGCGGCGACGGCAACCGGGGTCGGGACAGGGCGCGTTGGGCGAGGCGGACCATCCGGTAGTCCTCCCGCATACTGATCCGCGGAGCGGCGAACAGGCTCAGCACCGCACTGACCGGCCGAGGAACCTTCATCGGGCGAAGACTCCGGCCGCCTCCAACTGCGCCGACAGGGCGAGCAGGCGGGCCTCGTCGAACAGTTTCCCGGTCAGCATGGCGCCGAAGGGCAGGACGACCCCGTCGATCGCGGCGGTGTGCACCGGCAGGCTGATCGCGGGCCAGCCGGTGATGTTGAACACCGAGGTCCACGGGGTGAAGCGGGTCTGGTCCGCGAAGTCGCGGGCCGGGTCCGCGTCGTTGCGCAGTTCGCCGATCCGGGCCGGTGGCTGCGCCAGGGTCGGCATGATCACCACGTCGAAGTCGGCCCAGGCCTCGGCCGCGCCGCGGGTGGTCTGTTGCGCGGAGTTGACCGCCCGGGCGTACGTGTCGCCGCTGATGGTGCGCCCCTTGTCCCGCAGCCAGCGGGTCAGCGGGCGCAGCAGGTGCTCGTTCTCCGGCGGGACCGGGGCACCCAGCGCCCCGACGGCCCAGATCGCCTCGAAGGCGTCCCACTGTTCGGCCGGGAACGGGACAGGGGCCGGTTCCAGCCGGTGGCCGAGGTCGGCCAGGGCCTGCGCGGTCTTCGCGACGGCCACCTTCGCCTCCGGGTGGACCGGCGCGTCGGCAGCGATCACCGGATCGGTCAGCACCCCGACCCGCAGCGGTGCGACCGGCACGTCACAGGCGGCCAGGAAGCTCGCCTCCCGCGGCGCGGTGAAGGTGTCCCCCGGCCAGCGGTGCGCCAGCACGTCCAGGGCGGCCGCGGTGTCGCGTACGGTCCGGGTGAGTACGCCGGCGGTGCTCAGCGCCACCCCGTCCACGCCCAGGGGTCCGGGGCTGACCCGGCCCCGGCTGGGTTTGAGGCCGACCAGGCCACAGCACGCGGCCGGGATGCGGATCGAGCCGCCGCCGTCGGAGGCCTGGGCGATCGGGACGATCTGCGTCGCCACCGCCACCGCGGCACCGCCGGAGGAGCCGCCCGCGGTCCGGGTCGGGTCGTAGGGCGTCCGGGCCGGTCGCTGATTCTCCGGTTCGGTGTAGCAGGGCAGCCCGAACTCCGGGGTGGTGGTCTTCCCGAGCGCCACCGTCCCGGCCTCCGCGAGCAGGCGGACGATCCCGTCGTCGGCCTGCGGCAGATACTCCGGCAGAGCCGGGCTGCCGAACCGGGTCGGCATCCCGACCACTTGGTTCAGGTCCTTGATCGGCAGCGGTACGCCGAACAGCGGGCCGGGGGTGAAGTCCGGGCGATCCAGCAGTTCCTGCAGCGCTCGGGCCCGGGTGGTGGCCCAGTCGGGGGCCAGATGGACGAAGGCACCGAGTTCGTCGGCCGCGGCGCGCCGCAGGGCGGCCTCGGTCACCTCCGGGATCGACAACTCCCGGCGCCGAATCGTGGCAGCCAGGTCCAGGGCACTCAGCGCGGCAAGGTCAGCATCGTCCATGGCCCCAGTGTTCCAGTTGCCCCACTACTGCGAGCGGGTGACCACCTGATCGCACAGTTCCAGCAGCGCCGACTTCGCCGGCCCTTGCGGCAGCGGGCTGAGGATTTCCCGGGCGATCGCGGCCCGGCGCTCCACCTCGGCCCGGGCGCGGGCGATCGCCGGGTGCAGCCGCAACCGGCGCAGCGCCTCGGCGTGGGCGGCCTCCTCGTGCGGGGCCGCGGCGATCAGGGCCTTGAGCTCGTCGTCGGCGGGGTCCACCGAGGCGCGGACCAACAGGGTCGGCAGGGTCCACACCCCTTCGCGCAGGTCGGTGCCGGGGGTCTTGCCGGTGGCGTCGGAGGTGATGTCGATCAGGTCGTCGGAGAGCTGGAAGACCATCCCGATCTCGGCGCCGAAGCGCCGCAACGCCTCCACGGTCTCGGCCGGGGCCCGCGACACCATGGCTCCGAACATCGCCGAGGCCTCGATCAGCGAGCCGGTCTTGTCCTCCAGCACCTGCAGGTAATGCCCCAGCGGGTCGGCGTCCTCGCTCGGGCCGACGGTTTCGGCGATCTGGCCCTGGACCAGCCGCGCGAACGTCTTGGCCTGCAGACTGACGAACTCGGTGCCGAGTTCGGCGACGGTGCTGGAGGCCCGGGCGAACAGGAAATCGCCGACCATGATCGCCACCGAGTTCTGCCAGCGCCGGTTCGCCGCCGGCGCCCCGCGCCGGGTGTCGGCATCGTCCATGACGTCATCGTGGTACAGGCTCGCCACATGGGTGAGTTCCATCACCAGCGCCGCGCGGACCAGATCGTCGCGATCGGGTTCCTCCCCGAACTGCGCGGACAGGATCACCAGCAGCGGCCGGAACCGCTTGCCCCCGGCGGAGATGATGTGCTGCGCGGCCTCGGTGACCATCGGGGTATCGGCGGTGGCAGTGGCCAGCAGCCGCTCCTCGATCACCCCCAGCAGCGACCGAACCTGCTCGGTGAAGGCGGGATCGCCAACAGCGTCGGCGCGAACGGCCTCGGAATGGGGCAGCACGCTTCTCCTCTCGGCGGTGGCCGCGAGCGCGCTCAGCGGATAAAGCTCGGCGCCAGGGCAACCAGGTTCAATACCGGTCCGGGCAGAATACCCAGAATCACGGTGGCAAGGCATCCTACCGCGACCGTGGTGAGGGTCAGCCAACTCGGCATCACCACGCGAGTGTCGGAATCGGGTTCGGTGAAGAACATCACCACGATCACCCGCAGGTAGAAGAACGCCGCGATCAGCGACATCAGCACCGCCACGACGACGAGCCAGGCGTACCCACCCTGCCAGGCGGCCACGAAGACCGACCACTTGCCGATGAAGCCACCGGTCAGCGGGATCCCGGCGAAGCTCAGCAGGAAGATCGCGAACACCGAGGCCACGATCGGGCTCTTGCGGGCCAGGCCGCGCCAGCCGGCCAGGTCGGTCACCTCGCCGTTGTCGTCGCGGACCATGGTCACCACTGCGAAGGCGCCCAGCGTCCCGATACCGTACGCCAGCAGGTAGAACACGATCGCCGAGACCGAGCTCAACTGCCCCGCCCGGACCATGCCGTTCTCCGGCTGTGCGGCACCGGTCACCGCGGTCAGCACGAAGCCGGCGTGGGCGATCGCGGAGTAGGCCAGCATCCGCTTCACGTCGGTCTGGGTGACCGCGAGGATCGCACCGACCGCCATCGTGAGCACCGCGATCACGGCCAGCAGCGGCTGCCAGTTCCACGACTGCGCACCCAGAGCGACGTAGAACACCCGCAGCATCCCGGCGAAGCCGGCGACCTTGGTGCAGGCGGCCATGAAGCCGGTGACCGCGGTCGGGGACCCCTGGTATACGTCGGGGGTCCAGGAGTGGAACGGCACCGCGCTCACCTTGAACAGCAGTCCGACCGCGATCAGCCCCATGCCGGCCAGCAGCAGCCCGTCGTGCAGGCCGCCCTGGTAGCCGTGGTTGGCGTCGATCGCGTCCGCGATCCCGCCCAGGGTCAGGCTGCCGGAGTAGCCGTACAGCAGCGCAATGCCGTACAGGAAGATCGCCGAGGACATCGCGCCCAGCAGGAAGTACTTCAGCGAAGCCTCCTGCGACTGCAGCCGTCGCCGCCGGGCCATGCCGGCCATCAGGTACAGCGGCAGGGACATGATCTCCAGGCCGACGAACAGCGTCAGCAGGTCGTTGCTGGTCGCGAAGACCACCATGCCGAGCAGGGCGAAGGTGAACAGCGGGAAGATCTCGGTGTGCTCGTTGCGGGCCGCGATCGCCTCCCGTTCGGCCGGGCTGCCCGGGGTGGCCGCAGCCTGCGCGGTGAACGCGGAGACCCCGTTGCCGAGTTTGCGTTCCCCGATCACCAGGACGGCGAACAGGCCGAGCACCAGCAGCAGGATGGTGAACATCAGGCCCGGACCGTCGACCGCGATCGAGCCGACGGCGACCTTGATGCCGGGGTTCAGCGAGCTGCCCTGCTGGGTGGCGGTGCCCTGGTTGTACGCCGACAGCGCCGGTGCCAGCCGCACCAGGTTCGCGATCGCGGCGGCCAGGGCGGCCAGGATGGTGAGGATCCCCAGCGCGAGCTGCAGATTGAACCGGACCCGGCGGGGCGCGAAGGCCTCGACCAGCACCTGGACGCAGGCCATCGCGAACAGGATGATCAGCGGCAGCAGCTCGACATAGCCGAGTGCGGGAGCCGGAAGACCGTTCATCAGTTGTTCCCCTTCAGCGTCGGGGTCGGATCAGCCAATCCGACTTGGTGCATCGTGGTCGCGGCGGTGTCGGCGATCGGCGCCAGCAGCGGCTGCGGGAAGAACCCGAAGAACAGCAGCAGCGCGATCAGCGGTCCGACCGCGATCCGTTCCCGCCAGGAGAGGTCCCGGCGAGTATCGGCGCCGAAGGTGTTGACCACCTGGTCGGTGACCGGCCCGGTGAATACCTTCTGATAGGTCCCCAGGATGTACATCGCCGACAGCACCACGCCGATGCTGGAGATCCCGGCCAGGATCGGATGGCGGGCGAAGGAGCCGGCGATCACCATGAACTCGGCGACGAAGCTGGAGAACCCGGGCAGCGCCAGGGAGGACAGGCCGCCGATCAGGAACACCGCGGCCAACATCGGGGCCACCTTCTGCACCCCGCCGTACGCCGCGATCTCCGCGGTCCCCCGGCGCCGGACCAGGAAGCCGGCGGCGAGGAAGAGGATCGCGGTGGAGAAGGCGTGCCCGAACATGTAGAACATGGCACCGCTCAGCGAGACGGTGGTGAAGGAGAAGATCCCGATCACGATGAAGCCGAAGTGGCTCACCGAGGTGAACGCGATCATCCGCATCAGGTTCTTCTGCGCGATCGCGGCCATCGCCCCCCAGATCATCGAGATCAGGCCGAGCAGCACCATGATCTGGCCGGCCTGTCGGCTGGCGTCGGGGAACAGTTCCAGGCAGACCCGGATCATGCCGAAGGTGCCGAGTTTGTCCAGCACGCCGACCAGCAGCGCCGAGCTGCCCGGCGTACCCTCCTCGGCCGCGTCCGGCAGCCAGGTGTGGAAGGGCACCATCGGGTTCTTCAGCGCGAACGCGATCAGGAAGCAGACGAAGATCGCCATCCCGAAGCCGTTGTTGAAGTCGACCAGGCGCAGGTCGGAGTAGAGCAGGCTCAGGGTTCCCTGCCTGGCCGACATCGCCCCGGCACCGACCACCGCGGCCAGCATAATCAGACCGCCGCCCAGGCCGAACAGCAGGAATTTGATCGCGGCGTACCCGCGTCGCTTGCCGCCGAAGCCACCGATCAGGAAGTACATCGGGATCAGCGTCGCCTCGAAGAAGACGTAGAACAGCAGCAGGTCGTTGGCCAGGAACGCGAACAGCGCCAGCGACTCGGTCACCAGGACCAGGGCGAAGTAGATCCGGGCGGACCACTTGTCGTCCAGGTCGACGGTGTTCCACTCGGCAATCAGCAGGAACGGGACCAGGATCACCGTGGCCAGCACCATCACCAGCGCCAGCCCGTCGACCGGGCCGAGCGCCCAGTGCGCGCCGAACGTCTTGATCCAGACCAGGGTCTCGGAGAAGTCGCGGCCACCGACGGTGGCCAGCAGGGCGGTCACCACACCGAGCACCAGCGTCGCCAGCGCGAAGACCAGCCCGACCTGGCGGGCCATCGGCTTCGGCACGATCAGCAGCACCGCCGCCCCGAACAGGGGCAGCACGGCGAGGACCGTCAGCAGGGGAAAACTCACGTCGACTCCTCCCTCAGGCCAACTGGCCGAGGATCAGTACCAGGCCGACCACGATGACGCCGGCCGTCATGGTCACTGCATAGCTACGGACATATCCGGTCTGGGCACGTTTGAGCTGGGTGGACAGGCCACCGATCACGCCGGCACTGCCGACCGCGACGCCGTCGATGATCCCCTCGTCGGCCTTGGCCACCCCCTCGGTCCCGGCCAGGAACGGGTGGACCACCGCGGCGTTGTTGATCGCATCGCCGTAGAGGTCGTTGCGCCCGATCTGCTCGGCCAGGTTCGGCCGCGGCGCCTCCAGCGGAATGTCCCGGTTGCGGCCGAAGACCAGCCAGCCCAGGCCGATACCGATGGCGACCAGGACCAGGGTGATCCAGGCCAGCGGGTTGGTGAAAGCCTCGATCAGCCCCTCGCCGAAGGTGACCTCGTGCGGGTGCGCCGGGTCGGTGACCGGATGCAGCCACTGGCCGATCCAGTGGTTCATCAGCAGGCCGGCCCCGATCGAGAACAGCGCCAGCACGATCAGCGGAATGGTCATCGTCAGCGGCGACTCGTGCGGGTGCCGGACCGGGAGCCGGTTCGGGTTGGCCTCCTGCGGCTCGACCCAGCGGCGCTTGCCGTAGAAGGTGAGCAGCATCATCCGGGTCATGTAGTACGCGGTGATCAGGGCACCGATCATCGCGCAGATGCCGATCACCGGGTTGTACCCGAACGCGGCCACGATGATGTGGTCCTTGGAGAAGAAGCCGGAGAACAGCGGGAAGCCGATGATCGCCAGGTAGCCCATCGCGAAGGTCACCGTGGTGATCCGCATGAACTTGGCCAGCCCGCCCATCCGACGCATGTTCACGTCGTCGTCCATCCCGTGCATCACCGAGCCGGCGCCGAGGAACATGTTGGCCTTGAAGAAGCCGTGGGTCAGCAGATGGAAGATCGCGTACGCGTACGCCGGCCCCCCGATCCCGGCGGCCATCATCATGTAGCCGATCTGGGACATCGTGGATCCGGCCAGGGCCTTCTTGATGTCGTCCTTGGAGGTACCGATCCAGGCACCGGCGAGCATGGTCACCGTGCCGACGATCACCACCCCGGTCGCCGCGGCCGGCGCATGGTCGAAGATCGCCCCCGAGCGGGTGATCACATAGACCCCAGCGGTCACCATGGTCGCGGCGTGGATCAGGGCCGAGACCGGGGTCGGGCCCTCCATCGCGTCCAGCAGCCAGGCCTGCAGCGGAACCTGGGCCGACTTGCCGCAGGCGCCCAGCAGCAGGAAGAAGCCGATCAGGGTCGCGGTCGCCACCGGGATCCGGTTCGCCGCGGCGAAGACCTCGCTGTACTGGACCGACCCGACGGTGGTGAACAGCAGCGACATCGCCAGGATCACCCCGAGGTCACCGATCCGGTTCATCACGAAGGCCTTCTTGCCGGCCGCGGCCGCGGCGGGCCGCTCCTGCCAGAAGGAGATCAGCAGGTAGGAGGCCAGGCCCACCCCCTCCCAGCCGAAGAACATCAGCAGGTAGGAGTCGGCGGTGACCAGCAGCAGCATCGCGGCAATGAACAGGTTCAGGTACCCGAAGAACCGGCTGCGGCGCTCGTCGTGGGCCATGTACCCGATCGAGTAGATGTGGATCAGCGAACCGACGCCGGTGATCAGCAGGATGAACAGCACCGAGAGCTGATCGATCAGCAGCCCGAAGGTGACGTGCCAGGTGCCCACGTCGATCAGGGTGTAGACCGGTACGTCGGTGGCGCGCTGCTCGGCCGGGGCGAGGAACATCTCGGCGAACAGGCAGGCGCCGTAGACGAAGGAGGCCAGGGCCACGGCGGTCCCGAGCCAGTGGCCCCACTTCTTCGCCGCGCTGCCGAGCAGCAGCAGGATGGTGGCGCCGGCCAGCGGGATCGCAATGAGCAGCCAGGCGTAGGAGAACATGATCGTGTGCGACAGGTCCATCGTCATTCCCTCAGAACTTCAGCAGGCTCGCGTCATCGACCGAGGCCGAGCGACGGGTACGGAAGATGGACACGATGATCGCCAGCCCGACCACGACCTCGGCCGCGGCGACCACCATCACGAAGAACGCGAAGATCTGCCCGTCCAGGACGAAGCCGGAGTTCCCCGCGTGCATGTTGGAGAAGGTCACCAGGGCCAGATTGGACGCGTTCAGCATCAGCTCGATGGACATGAACGCGACCAGCGCATTGCGGCGGACCATCACGCCGAAGATCCCGATGGAGAACAGGATCGCCGACAGGATCAGGTAGTTCTCGGGACTCACTGCTCGTCCTTCCGCTGGTCGGCCGGGCCGGGCTCGGTCGCGTCCGGTGTCCCGGTACCCCGGTCGAGTTCGCCGGCGGTGCCGGCGGGCCCCGATTCCAGGGCCGCGGCGCCGGGATGGTTGGTGATGATCGGGTCGCCGCCGTCGATGGCCGCGCGGACCCGATCCGCGGCGGCCGCGATCTGGTGGACGTCGGCCACACTGCCCCGGGCGGCCAGGGTCGGCGAGATCGAGGTCTCCGCGATCGAGCCGTCGGGCAGCAGCGCCGGCGCGTCGATCGCGTTGTGCCGGGCGTACACCCCCGGCGCGGGCAGGGCACCCGGGTGTTCGCCGGTCTCGGCGTACCTGCGCATCCGCTGTTCGGCCAGGCTGCGCTGGCTGATCTTCTCCACGAACCGCTCCCGGTGCGCCAGCACCATCGCGCCGACGGCGGCGACGATCAGCAGCGCGGAGGTGAGCTCGAACACGAAGACGTAGCGGACGAACACGAAGTACGCGATCTGCCCGATCGTGTCCTGGGCCTGGAAGGTGCTGAGCTGGACCGGCAGTTCGGGGCTGCTCAGCGGCAGCTTGTTCCCGATCATCACCTGGCCGGCGGCCAGCACGACCAGGATCACGAACCCGACCGCGGCCAGGGTCGCCGCGACCCGCTGGCCCCGGATCGTTTCGACCACCGAGTCGGTGGCATCCACACCGATCAGCATCATCACGAACAGGAACAGCATCAGTACCGCGCCGGTGTAGACGATGATCTGCGCCACCCCGAGGAACGGGGCGTTCAGCGAGAAGTACTGCACCGCGAGGCAGATCATCACTGCCGCCAGACACAGTGCGGAATGGACCGGCTTGCGCAACAGCACCATGCCGATGGCACCGAGAATCATGACCGGGGCGAGGACCCAGAAGGCCACCTCACCCGCGGTCACCATGGGGAGCATCATCAGTGCTTGCCCTTCCTGCTGGAGTCACTGCCGCGTTCTGACTTCTCGTCCTCCGGACGCCAGGAGGCCTTCCACGACTTGCCCTTGAGATCGGGCACCGGGACCGGGATGTTCTCCACCGTGGCCGGGTCCGGCGACGGCGGCAGAGCCAGGAAGTAGTCCTTCTCGTCATCGCCGAGGCGACGCGGGTGGGGCGGCTCCTCCATCCCGGGCAGCAACGGGGCGAGCAGATCCTGCTTCTCGTAGATCATGTCGGCCCGGGTGTAGTCCGACAGCCGGAACTCGTGGGTCATCGTCAGGGCCCGGGTCGGGCAGGCCTCCACGCACAACCCGCACAGGATGCAGCGCAGATAGTTGATCTGATAGACCCGGCCGTACCGCTCGCCGGGCGAGACGTTGTTGCCCTCGACGTTGTCGGCACCCTCGACGTAGATCGCGTCCGCGGGGCAGGCCCAGGCGCACAGCTCGCACCCGACGCACTTCTCCAGCCCGTCGGGCCAGCGGTTCAGCTGGTGCCGGCCGTGGAAGCGGGGCTTGACCGTACGCGGCCCGGCCGGGTACGCCTCGGTGAACTTCTTGCGGAAGATCGTCCGGAAGGTGACGCCGAAACCGGCCCAGTCATCCAGAAATCCCATCAGGAATCAGCCCTCTCCTCAGTGCCCCGGGTCTCGGTCTCACCCGGGACGACCCCGGCCAGTTCCGGCACCTGTTGGCCGGGCATCGGTGGTACGGGGTAGCCGCCGGCGTACGGGTCGAACGGGGTTGCCGACAGCGCGGCACTGTCGGCTTCCTCCTCGGCATCGGGTTCCTTGCGGAAGCCGTCGATCACCAGGACCAGCAGCAGCACCACCGCGGCAGCCCCGAGCAGGATCAGCACGTTGTTGCCCTGCATCAGCCGGACCAGGGCGACCAGCATGATCCACACCAGCGAGACCGGGATCAGCACCTTCCAGCCCAGCGCCATGAACTGGTCGTAGCGGAAGCGGGGCAGCGAACCGCGCAGCCAGACGAACAGGCAGATGCACAGCACGAGTTTGAGGGTGAGCCAGATCGGCTGCAGCCAGGCGTTCTGGATCACGTAGTCGTTCAGCCAGCCGATGTTCAGCGAGGCGATCGCCCGCTCGAACGGGAAGTGGTAGCCACCCAGGAACAGGGTCACGACCACCGCGGAGACGTTGACCATGTTCAGGTACTCCGCGAGGAAGAACATCGCGAAGCGGAAGCCGGAGTACTCGGTGTGGAAGCCACCGACCAGTTCGGACTCACACTCGGGCAGGTCGAACGGGGCGCGGTTGGTCTCCCCGACCATCGCGATCAGGTAGATCACGAAGGAGGGCAGCAGCAGGAACCAGAACCAGCCCTCCACCGGGATGGTGAAGCCGGCGATCTGGATCGGCTGCTGCTGGGCGTTGACGATGTCGGAGGTCGCCATCGAGCCGGCGTACATGAAGACCGCCACGAAGGACAGGCCCATCGCCAGTTCGTAGGAGATCATCTGGGCGCTGGAGCGCAGGCCGCCCAGCAGCGAGTACGACGAGCCCGAGGACCAGCCGGCCAGCACCACGCCGTAGATGCCGACCGAGGCCAGCGCCAGGATGACCAGCACACTGACCGGGGTATCGGTCAGTTGGAGGACGGTCTCCTCCCCGAAGATGGTGACCTTTCCACCGAACGGGATGACCGCCATGATCGAGAAGGCCGGGATGCCGATCAGGTACGGGGCCAGGTTGAACACCCACTTGTCGGAGTTCTTCGGACGGAAGTCCTCCTTCAGCATCAGCTTCATCCCGTCGCCCAGGGACTGACCCCAGCCGTTGGGACCGTTGAAGCTCGGGCCGATCCGGTCCTGCATCTTGGCCACCAGCTTGCGCTCGAAGACCACGTTGAACAGGGCCCACAGCAGCAGGTAGACCAGCAGTACGACGGCCTTGAGCAGGTACATCCACCACGGATCGTCACGCAACAGCGCACTGACTTCGGCACTGGTCAGCATCGGGATCATCGCGGGTCTCCCTCGTTCCCACCCGCCGGGAAGGCGGGATCGGTCTCATCGGTCCAGATCCGGACCAGTTCGCCGTTGATCGCGCCCAGGCGACCCAGCGACGCGTGCTCGGTGCCACGGCTCAGCGGGTGCCGGGGCACCCACACCACCCCGTCGACCATGTCACTGGCGATCTCCAGGGAGAGGGTGATCTGTCCCTCGCCCCAGGCGACCTTGATCGGCGAACCGTCGCGCAGCCCGTTGGCCATGTCCAGGTTCATCCGGATCACCGTCGGGCGCGCCGTCGCCAGCAACTCCCCGGCGTGGTCGGTGCCGCGGGAATCGTCGATCAGTTCCCGCCAGCTGGCCAGGATCGCCTCGCCGGGGCCGGGCCGCACCTGCTGCAGCGGGGCCGCGTTCGGGGCGTCGGGGCGGGCGCCGGCCCAGACCCCGAGCTCGGCGAGCTCGGTCCGCGCCTCGGCCGCGGACCGGATGCCCAGGTCGGTGCCCAGCGCATCGGCCAGCGCGGCGAGAACCCGCAGATCGCTCATCACCTGGGTGGTCGGCACCGCGGGGTGGACCGGGCGTTCCCGGCCCTCCCAGTCCAGGAAGGTCCCCTCGCGCTCCTCGAAGAGGGAGACCGGGAAGACCACGTCGGCGCGGGCGGTGACCTCGCTGATCCGGGTTTCCAGGCTGATCAGGAAGTCGACGTTCTCCAGGGCGGCCAGCGCGGTCGCCGGTGCGCGGAGATCGGCCGGTTCCACCCCGGCGACGACCAGGGCCTTGAGTTCCCCGGCGGCGACCGCGGCGAGGATCTGATCCCCGTCCCGGCCGGGGGTGCTCGGCAGCGCGTCGGTGCCCCAGGCGGCGCGGACGTCGACGCGGGCGGCCGCATCGGTCACCGGGCGCCCGCCGGGCAGCAGGTTCGGCAGGCAGCCGGCCTCGATCGCGCCCCGATCGCCGGCCCGCCGCGGGACCCAGGCGAGCTTGGCGCCGGTGCGGTGGACCAGATCGAGCACCGCGGTGAGAGCACCCGGTGAGGTCGCTGCGCGCTCCCCGACCAGAACCACCGAGTTCGCGTCCAGCGGGACCTCGGTCGGGTCCAGGTGGTCCAGCACGTCCGCCTCGGTGCCCGGCACGGTCGGCAGGACGGTGCCGCCCATCTTCCGGGTGCCGGCGCTGGCGTACGGGGCGAGGGTGAAGACCCGGGTGCGGTTCTTGCGGTACGCCTTGCGCAGCCGCAGGAACACCATCGGGGATTCGTCCTCGGGTTCCAGGTCGACCAGCAGCACGGTGGCGGCGTGTTCCAGGTCGGCGTAGCTGGTGCCGAGCCCGGTGCCGGCCACCGCCTGCGCCAGGAACGCGCTCTCCTCGGGGGTGTGCGGGCGGGAGCGGAAATCGATGTTGTTGGTGCCGAGCGCGACCCGGGCGAACTTGGCGTACGCGTAGGCGTCCTCGACGGTCAGCCGGCCCCCGGTCAGCACCCCGTAGGGGTGGTCGCCCGCGGCCCCGGCCTGCTGCAGCCCGCGGACCGCGGCGTTGATCGCCTCGGGCCAGGACGCCGGCCGCAGCACATCGCCCTCGCGGATCAGCGGGCGGGTGATCCGGTCCTCACCGCGGCCGTACTCGAAGCCGAAGCGGCCCTTGTCGCAGTTCCACTCCTCGTTGACCTCGGGCGCGTCGCCGGCATAGCGGCGCAGCACCTCCGAGCGACGCTGGTCGACCCGCAGTTCACACCCGGAGGCGCAGTGCTCACAGGTGGTGACCTGGGACTTCAGGTCGAACGGCCGGGACCGGAAGCGGTACTTCGCCGAGGTCAGCGCCCCGACCGGGCAGATCTGGATGGTGTTGCCGGAGAAGTAGGAGTTGTACGGCTGGTCCTCGTAGAACCCGACCTGCTGCAGCGCGCCGCGCTCCACCAGGGCGATGAACGGGTCTCCGGAGATCTGTTCGGAGAAGCGGGTGCACCGGGCGCACAGCACGCAGCGTTCGCGGTCCAGCAGGATCTGTTTGGACACGTTGATCGGCTTGGGGAAGGTGCGCTTCACCCCGTCGTAGCGCGATTCGGCGGCCCCGTTGGACAGGGACTGGTTCTGCAGCGGGCACTCCCCGCCCTTGTCGCAGATCGGGCAGTCCAGCGGATGGTTCATCAGCAGGAATTCCAGCATCCCGGCCTGGGCCTTCTCGGCCTTGGCGGAGACGTGCCCGGTCTCGATCTGCATGCCGGGCATGCAGGTGATCGTGCAGGAGGCCTGCGGTTTCGGCATCGGCCGGCCGCGTCCGTCATCGGTCACATCGACCATGCACTGGCGGCAGGCGCCGACCGGGTCCAGCAGCGGGTGGTCGCAGAACTTCGGGATCTGGATCCCGAGCTGTTCGGCGGCCCGGATCACCAGGGTGCCCTTGGGCACCGAGATCTCGATCCCGTCGATGGTGCAGGTGACCTCGTCGGTCTTGTTGGCAACCTCGGTCATCAGTGCGCCCCCACCTTCATCGGTGCCGCCTCGAACAGGCAGTTCTTCTCGTACGGGAACAGCTCCCAGGCCGGGGTGTGGTAGCCCTGCTCGAACTCGTCCCGGAAGTGCTTGATCGCCGAGGTGACACAGGCCACAGCACCGTCGGCCAGCGCGCAGAAGGAGCGGCCGCCGATGTTGTCGCACAGGTCGAGCAGCTTCTCGATGTCGCCCTCGACCCCCTGGCCGGCCTCCAGCCGGGCCAGCAGCTGCACCAGCCACCAGGTGCCTTCCCGGCAAGGGGTGCACTTGCCGCACGACTCGTGCTTGTAGAACTCCACGAAGCGCAGGGTGCTGCGGACCACCGAGGTGGTCTCGTCGAAGCACTGCAGCGCCTTGGTGCCCAGGATCGACCCCTGGGCCATCGGGCCCTCATAGTCCAGCGGCATGTCGAGGTGTTCGGCGGTCAGCAGCGGGGTCGAGGAGCCACCCGGAGTGAAGAACTTCAGCTGGTGCCCGGCGCGCATGCCCCCGGAGACCTCGAGCAGCTGCCGCAGGGTGATCCCCATCGGCGCCTCGAACTGGCCCGGGTTGGCGACGTGGCCGGACAGCGAGTAGATCGTCATGCCCTTGGACTTCTCGGTGCCCATCGAGGCGAACCAGGCCTCGCCGTTGTCGATGATGCTGGGCACCGAGGCGATCGATTCGACGTTGTTGACCACCGTCGGGCTGGCGTACACCCCGGCCACCGCGGGGAACGGGGGCCGCAGTCGCGGTTGCCCGCGCCGTCCCTCGAGCGAGTCGAGCAGCGCGGTCTCCTCACCGCAGATGTACGCCCCGGCGCCGGCGTGCACGATGATGTCGAGGTCGAAGCCCGAGCCCAGGATGTTGCGGCCGAGGTAGCCCTTGGCGTACGCCTCACTGACGGCCTGCTGCAACCGGCGGGTGATGTGCAGCACTTCCCCGCGGACGTAGATGAAGGAGGTGTGCGCGTTCACCGCGAAGGAGGAGATGATCAGCCCCTCCACCAGGGTGTGCGGGCTGGCCATCAGCAGCGGCATGTCCTTGCAGGTGCCCGGTTCGGACTCATCGGCATTGACCACGATGTAGCGCGGGTTCGGGTTGTCCTTGGGCAGGAAGGACCATTTCACCCCGGTCGGGAAGCCGGCCCCGCCGCGGCCACGCAGACCGGCGTCCTTGACGGCCCCGACGATGTCGTCGGGCGCCATCTCCAGTGCCTTGCGCAGCGCGCGGTAGCCGCCGTTCTTCTCATAGACCGCCAGGGTCCAGGCCCGGTCGATGTCCCAGTTCGCACTCAGGACGGGGGTCAGCAGATCGGTCACTGCGCAGCCTCCTCGGTCTGGTTGTCGGCGGCGACGTTCGGAACGGGTGCCGACCAGCCGTGTTCGCGGGCGATCCGCAGCCCGAGCAGGGAAGCGTCCCCGGCGGTCGGCCCCTCATCGGCGCGCCCGTCGGGGAAGCCGGCCAGCACCCGTTCGGCCGCGCGCCAGGACGTGATCTCGGCACCGCGCGGGGAGGCCACCGGGTTGTCGGCGACCAGCGCGTCGACCAGCTCAATGGCGCTGTGCGGGGTCATGTAGTCGAAGAATTCCCAGTTGACCATCATCACCGGGGCGTAGTCGCAGGCGGCGTTGCACTCGATGTGCTCCAGGGTGATCTGGCCGTCGGCGGTGGTCTCGTCGTTGCCGATCCCCAGGTGTTCCTGCAGCGCCGCGAGCACGTGGTCGCCGCCCATGATGGCGCACAGGGCGGTGGTGCAGACCCCGACCAGGTGTTTGCCGACCGGCTTGCGCTTGTACATCGTGTAGAAGGTGGCCACCCCGGACACCTCGGCGGTGCTCAGCTCGAGGATGTCGGCACAGACCTCGATCCCGGCCGGGGAGATCCGGCCGTCGACCGACTGGACCAGGTGCAGCGCCGGCAACAGGGCCGAGCGCGCCTGCGGGTAGCGGGCGGCGATCTCGCGGATCTCCTCCACGGTCTCGGCGGTGATGTTGGTCGAGGTGTCGGTCATGTCGACCCCACCGGAGACCTCGAAATGGGACTGGAAAGCACTCATCGGTCCACGCCTCCCAGCACCGGGTCGAGGGTCGAGATGGCGACGACGACGTCGGAGAGCATGCCGCCCTCGGTCATCATCGGCATCGCCTGCAGATGGTTGAAGCTCGGGTCCCGGAAGTGGGCCCGCCAGGGCCGGGTGCCACCGTCGGAGACCACGTGCGCGCCGAGTTCACCCTTGGGCGATTCCAGCGGCACGTACGCCTGCCCGACCGGCACCTTGAAGCCCTCGGTGACGATCTTGAAGTGATGGATCAGGGCCTCCATCGATTCGCCCATGATGTGCTTGATGTGCTCGTTGGAGTTGCCGATGCCGTCATTGCCGATGGCCAGCTGCGCCGGCCAGGCGATCTTCGGATCATCGACCATGAACGGGGCGCCCTCGAGCTTCTCCAGCCGCTCCAGGCACTGTTCGACGATCTTCATCGATTCCCAGATCTCGTCGAAGCGGATCATGAACCGCCCGTGGGCGTCACAGGTGTCGCGGGTGATCACGTCGAAGTCGTAGGTCTCGTAGTCCAGGACCGGCATCTCCTTGCGCAGGTCCCAGGCGTACCCGGTGCTGCGCAGCATCGGCCCGGTGACCCCCATCGCCATGCACTGCGCCAGGTCGAGGTGGGCCACCCCGGAGTAACGGCCCTTGAAGATCGGGTTGTGCTCGACCAGGGTCAGAATCTCGCGGGTGTGGGTGGTCATCCACTTCAGCGAGTTCCTGACCTCGGCGATCTCGGCCTTGCCGACATCGTTGGCGACCCCGCCGGGCCGGATGAAGCCGTGATTCATCCGCAGCCCGGTGATCGCCTCGTAGATGTCGAGCAGCATTTCGCGTTCCCGCAGCGCGGCGGTCATCACCGTCAGCGCTCCGATCTCCATCCCGGAGGGGCCGATGCCACCCAGATGGGAGGAGATCCGGTTCAGCTCGAGCAGCATCACCCGGATCACCTTGGCGCGTTCGGGGATGTCGTCCTCGATCCCCAGCAGCCGCTCGACCGAGAGGCAGTACGCCGCCTCGTTCCAGAACGGCATCAGGTAGTCCATCCGGGTACAGAAGGTGACGCCCTGGGTCCAGGACCGGAATTCCATCGACTTCTCGATGCCGGTGTGCAGGTAACCGATCGCCGGGCGCAGGCTGGTGACGGTCTCCCCCTCGGTCTCCAGCACCAGCCGGAGCACGCCGTGGGTGGAGGGGTGCTGGGGGCCCATGTTGACCACCAGCCGCTCGTCGCCACGCTCGGCCTGGGACGCGACGATCTCGTCCCAATCGCCACCGGAGGCGGTGTAGACAGTGCCCTCGGCCGCATCACCGACACCGCCCAGGTAGTCGGGGCGGTCGTCGGAGGTGTCGCCGCGGTCGGCGTCCTCGGGGACCTCGTACGGGTCGGTCCGGGTCGGGTCCGCGGTGGGGGTCTGATCGCTCATCAGTAGCTCCTGCGCTCGTCGGGCGGCGCAATGGTGGCGCCCTTGTATTCGACGGGGATGCCGCCCAGCGGGTAGTCCTTGCGCTGCGGGTGGCCGTACCAGTCGTCGGGCATCAGGATCCGGGTCAGCGCCGGATGCCCGTCGAAGATGACGCCGAACATGTCCCAGGTCTCGCGCTCGTGCCAGTCCGCAGCGGGGTAGGTGGGCACCACCGAGGGCACGTGCGGGTTGTCGTCGGGGACCATCACCTCCAGCCGGATCCGATGGCGGTGGGTGTAGGACTGCAGGCTGTAGACCACGTGCAGCTCATGGCCGACATGGTCGGGGTAGTGCACCCCGGAGACCGACATGCAGCCCTCGAAGCGCAGCCGCGGGTCGTCCCGCAGGGCGCGGGCAGTCTCGGTGAGCAGACCGGTGGCGATCTCCAGGGTGAGCTCGCCACCCTGGGTGAGGACGCGGGTGACCGCGCCGGGGACCAGCTCGTTCAACACATCGACCACCGCGTCGAACCAGCCCCCGTAGGGGCGTACCGCGGTCGCCGGCTCGACGCTGGGGCGGACCAGACCGTCGTAACCGGAGGTGTCGGCCGGGCCGCCCTGACGGCCCCAGGAGCCGTGCTTGTCGGCGAACCGGCGCTCCTCCGGACGCGGCGCCCGGGCCTGCGCCAGGTCCTGCCCGCCGCTGTCGGGGGTGGCCGGGGTCTGGTCGGAGGTCATCGCAGCAGACCCCGCATCTCGCTGGTCGCGGGCGCCTCGAGCGCCGCCCGTTCGGCCTCGGCCGTAGCGTTGATCGCGTTCGGGCCGATCGGGGTGTGCATGACTTTCTGCTCCTTGAGCTTGTAGATCGCGTCTATCAACATCTCCGGACGCGGCGGACAGCCGGGCACGTAGATGTCGACCGGGACGATGTGGTCCACGCCCTGCACGATGGCGTAGTTGTTGAACATGCCGCCGGAGGAGGCACACACCCCCATTGCCAGCACCCACTTCGGGTTGGGCATCTGGTCGTAGACCTGGCGCACGATCGGGGCCATCTTCTGGCTCACCCGACCGGCCACGATCAGCAGGTCGGACTGGCGCGGGGAGGCGCGGAACACCTCCTGGCCCCAACGCGAGGCGTCGGCCCGGGGACCGCCGTAGCTCATCATCTCGATGGCGCAACAGGCCAGGCCGAACGAGATCGGCCAGAACGAGGTCTTGCGCATCCACCCCGCAACCGCTTCGATGCTGGTGAGGGCGATCCCCTCGGGGAGGTTATCTTCCAGACCCATGTCAGGCTTCCTTCCGTTCAGTACCGGGCACGCCGGTCAGTCCCAGTCGAGGCCGCCACGGCGGACGTCGTAGAGATAGGCCACGAACACGGTCGCCACAAAGACCAACATCGCCCAGAAGCCGAACAGGCCGAGCATGTCGAACTTCACCGCCCAGGGATAGAGGAAGACGATCTCGATATCGAAGACGATGAACATCATGGCGGTCAGGTAGTACTTGACCGGGAACCGCCCGCCGCCGATCGGCTGCGGGGTGGGCTCGATCCCACACTCGTAGGAGTCGTACTTCGCGCGGTTGTATCGCTGGGGACCGATCTGCATGGTGACCAGCAGACCGACCGCACAGAACGCCGCCGCGACCGCGATCATCACGATCAGGGGCGTATAGATGGCACTCATCCGGAACCCTCTCCTTGGCTGCCGACTCCACGGGCATGCGCGGTCAGTCTAGACCGTCGGCCGGGTGCGCGTGACAACCCCCCGAAAGTTCTTGAAATGCGCTCTGACTAGGGGAATCTCGATCAGATAACGCAAGACCACGGTTTCGTTATTGGGTGAGGCTCGCCTTACTGACCCGCCCTTGGACGGCACCGGGCAGGGGCACCGGCCTCAACTATGTTGTGGGGCGTGACCCGAGCGGACCTGCGATCCACAGCTGACCTGCCGGCCGGCCCGATCCCGGCCCGCACGGTCGCGATCGCCGATCCCGGGGATCTGCTGGCCTGGCTCCCCGCCGCCGGGCGCGATTCCGCCGGGAGCGATTCCGGCGGGAGCGATTCCGGCGGGAGCGATTCCGGCGGGAGCGATTCCGGCGTCGGCGGCACGCTGTGGCTGCGCCGCGGCGACGGAATGGTCGGGATCGGCCGGCTGATCCGGCGCGAGTTCATCGACATGGCCGAGGCCGACCGGTGGTGGCGGGCGCTGAGTGATCGCCTCGATCATCATGTGGTGCCCGATCCCGATTCCGGGGTCGATCTGGCCGCGCTGCCCGGGATCGGGCCGTTGGCCTTCGGTTCGTTCACCTTCGATCCCGGCAACACCGAGCGGAGTTCGGTGCTGGTGGTGCCCGAGATCATCATCGGCCGACGCCAGGGGGTGTCGTGGATCACCCGGATCGGTTCCACCGACACCGGGACCGACCTGCCCCCGCGTACGGTCGAGGCGCCGCGGCCGCCCGGGGAGATCCGCTATTCCGACGGTGCCTTGTCCGGCCCGGCCTGGGAAGGTGTGGTGGCCCAGGCGGTGGCCCGGATCCAGGGTGGTGAGTTGGCCAAGGTGGTGCTGGCCAAGGATCTGTGGGCCGAGGCGGAGGGTCCGATCGATCCGCGCTGGGCGTTGACCCGACTCGCCGCGGCGTACCAGCAGTGCTGGACGTTCCAGGTCGACGACATGATCGGTGCGTCCCCGGAGATGTTGATCCGGCGCGAGGAGGGTCTGGCGACCTCCCGGGTGCTGGCCGGCACGATCCGGCGTACTTCCTCGGAGGCGGCGGACCTGCAGTTGGCCGCGGCGCTGTCGACCTCGAGCAAGGACCTGGCCGAGCACGAGTACGCGGTTGCCTCGGTGGCCCGGGCGCTGGCGCCGTACTGCACCGGAATGAACGTGCCGGATGTGCCCTACGTGCTGACCCTGCCGAATGTGCTGCACCTGGCCAGCGACGTGACCGCGGTGGCCCGTGGGGATGCCAGTGCGCTGGCGATGGCCGGGGCGCTGCATCCGTCGGCGGCGGTGTGCGGTACACCGACCGAGGCCGCGCGGGCGATGATCGCGGAGTTGGAGCACTTGGACCGGGGCCGCTACTCCGGGCCGGTCGGCTGGGTGGATGCGGCCGGGGACGGGGAGTGGGCGATCGCGTTGCGCTGCGGCCGACTGGAGGGCAATCGGGCCCAGTTGTTCGCCGGGTGCGGCATCGTGGCCGAGTCCGAACCCGAGGCCGAGCTGTCGGAGACGGTGGCCAAGCTGGTGCCCATGCGCGACGCGCTCGAGAGTTAGCATGCGCGACTCGCTCGAGAGTTGATGCGCGCGATGCGCTCGAGAGTTGATGCGCGCGATGCGCTCGAGAGTTGATCTGCGCGATGCGCTCGAGGGTTGATGCGCGCGGGGCTCAGACCGCGGTGGCGACCAGGTCGGCGGGTTCGGGCAGCGGCGTGATCAGGCCGCGCTGGTCGAGTTCGACCAGGTGTTGGGTGGATCGGCGCAAGGCCTGGTAGAGGGCCTGGATCGCGGGATCGCTGACCCGGTCGGCGGGAATCACCAGGGAGACGATCCGGCTCAGGCCGTGATCGATCTCGATCACCGATACTCCGGCGCGGCGCTGGCCGATGGTGGTCAGCGCGGGCCGCATCGCGACGCCGACTCCGTGGGAGACCAGGCTGTGGGTCATCGCGGCATCGTCGGTGGAGCACAACACCTTCGGCACGAAGCCCCGGTCCCGGCAGGCCAGGGCGAGTTCATGGGAACACTTCGGACAGCCCCCGACCCAGGATTCGTCAGCGGCGGCTTCCAGCGGCGCGTTGGACCTGGTGCTCAGTTCGGCACCTTCCTGGACCAGCAGCACGTACTTTTCGTGCAGCAGGGGCAGTTCGACGAAGCCGCGGGCCACCTCGTCGTCGGGGTAGCCGAAGGTGAGCAGCGCATCGCACTGGCCCGAGCGGAGCAGGTCGAAGTTGGCCGGTGGCTCGGTGTCGATCAGCTTGATCCGCAGGCTGGGGTCGGTACTGAGCAGGTCCGCGGCGGCCTCGGCCAGCAGGACTCCGTTGGCCGAGGGGAAGGAGCCGAGGGTGATCTGGGTCAGCACTTCCCCGTCGGCGACGCGGCGTACCTGCTCGCGGACGAATCGCCAGGAGCTGAGCGTCTGCTCGGCGTAGCCCTGCAGCGCCTCCCCGGCCGGGGTGAGGTGGATCCGGCCGCCCTCGCGGCTGAACAGTTCGGTCTCCATGACCTTTTCCAGCGCCTTGATCTGCTGGGAGACCGCGGGCTGGGAGAAGTCCAGTCGGCGGGCGGCACCGGAGATGCTGCCCGCGTGGACGACGGCCAGGAACACCTCGAGCAGCTTCGTATCCATAAAGAATAGTTAATCATGCTATTCCAAATACTTTGGGTCGGGGCGGGGTTTTGGATTCTGGACATGGCGACCCGGCGAGATTCGATGCGGGTCCGGGTCCGGGGCGCTGGTCTCGTGGCGTGGGGCGTGTGGCGTGTGGCGAAATCCGGCGGTCCGGGACGGTTCCCGCGCTGGATCCCTCGGCCGGGCCCGTTCCTGCGACGGAAGCTCGGGCCGGTGCCCCTCCCGCGACGGACCCTCCGGCCGGTGCCCCTCCCGCGACGGATCCTCCGGCCGGCGCCCCTCCCGCGACGGATCCTCCGGCCGGTGCCCCTCCCGCGACGGACTTGATCATCACGCAGGCTGAAAATCTTCCCGCCCCTGCTGCAACACCCGCGAGAAGGTTGGCGCATCGCGGTATGGCCGGAAGCATCGCGGGAAGGCACCCGACCGAGATAGCCATCGCGGGAAGCGGTCAGGCCGACGGAGCGATCGCTGGATGGCATCCGGCCGAGAGCTGCCCCAGGCACGTGTTGCAGCTAAGGGGCGATCCTCCCTCACCTGCCTCCCCGCGCTGGACCTTTCGGCCGGACCCATTCTCGCGACGAAACCTCCGGCCGGGCCCATTCCCGCGACGGAACCTGCGGCCGGTGCCCCTCCCGCGACGGAACCTCCGGCCCGGACCTTCCCGCGACGGACTTGATCATCACGCAGGCGGAACATCTTCCCGCACCTACTGCAACACCCGCGAGAAGGTTGGCGCATCGCGGCATGGCCGGAACCATCGCGGGAAGGTACCCGACCGAGATAGCCATCGCGGGAAGCGGTCAGGCCGACGGTGTCGGCGGCCACGAGAGACTGCCCGGAGACGGTCACGAAGCTGCCTGGTAGCGGACATGAGGATTGCCCGCTGACGGTCACGAGATCTGCCCGACACGAAGTCGTATGCCTCACCGGTTCCCACGGTTGAGGCCCCTCCTCAGGTGCGATCGGCGGTGCTGAAGCGCCCGTCGCCCTGAGGAGGGACAACTTGAAGTCTGCCGAGGAAATCATGGAAATCTTGGATGCCTACGACCTGACCGGGTCGTTACGTGATGCCGGGGAGCTGGCCGGTTGTTCGCACCACACGGTGAAGCGTTACGTTGAGCGGCGTGCTGCCGGTGGCGCACTGGACACGGTCGCCGGG
>NZ_AUHH01000040.1 GCF_000423085.1 Granulicoccus phenolivorans DSM 17626 = NBRC 107789 = JCM 15570
CGGGGTCCGGGTGAGTTTGCTGTCGCGGGACGGGGTCCGGGTGAGTTTGCTGTCGCGGGACGGGGTCCGGGTGAGTTTGCTGTCGCGGGACGGGGCCCGGCCGAGTTTGGTGTCGCGGGACGGGGCCCGGCCGAGTTTGCTGTCGCGGGACGGGGCCCGGCCGAGCTTGCCATCGCGGGAAGTCGCCCGGCGTACCCACTGCCGCGGCCGCTACGGCGGACAGCGCCGGGTGTCGGCCCGGCGCTCGCCATGTCCTCGGACGCTCAGCTCAGGTCGGCGACCTGATAGTTCCACAGCTCGGCGCTCACGCCGACGGGGCCGGCCCCATGCCCGTGCCCGGCCTGCCCGGCCCCGTGCCCGGCCTGCCCTGCCCCACGATCCTCCGCGGTCCCGTGCCCGGCGGCCCCATCACTCTTGGCCACACCGGCATGGGCCTTGGCGAAGTCCTGGGAGTTCAGCCAATTCTGGAAGGACTCCTCATCGCGCCACCGGGTCACCACCAGCCAGGGCCGCTCGGGGTCCTCGGGCCGGAGCAACTCGAACCCCTCGAAACCTTCTTGGCCATCCACCGCACCCGCACGCTTTGCGAATCGGCGAGCCAATTCGTCGCCGCTGTCGGCCGGAACGGTGATCGCGTTGATCTTGATGATCGTCATGATCCCCATCATGGCACTCCCCTGATTTTTGTCGGCTGCCGGCGGCGGATCACGAGAGCATCCCCCGGTAAAACCGGCACCAACCGGCCCGATCAGGGTCCGCAGCCCGTTCCGAAGGATCGTTACCAGTTTGCAATTGATTCAGACTTGTCTCAGGATAGTTGCGGTCTACTCAGCTTACTGACGGGAAACCTCATGAGTCTGGCACGAAAGCTTTCTGCGGCGATCGCCGCGGCCGTCGTCGGCGCCGGTGTGTTCACCACCGCCCCCGCGTACGCCGCCCCTACGCCGACCCCGACGCCCACGCCGACGGCGACCCCCACGCCGACAGCGACCCCGGCGGCGGCCAGTGCCAGCCCGACTCCCGCCGCGCCGACTCCGACCGCCTCGGCCGGTGCGACGACGTCCGCCACTGCAACCCCCTCGGCGAGCGCCGCTCCCTCGGCGAGCGCCACCCCGTCGGCCAGCGCCACGGCCACCCCGAGTGCGACGCCGAGCGCAACCCCGACGGCTTCCGCGCAGGCTGATGCGCTGACCCCGCGCGGCGCCATCGCCGAGACCTATTACGCCCTCGGCGGCGCCCAGGGCCGCGTCGGTACGCCGGTCTCCCCGGAGCGCTGCGGGCTGACCAACGGCGGCTGCGTCCAGGACTTCACCGGAGGCACCATCCTGTGGTCCGCGTCGACCGGCGCCCAGTTCGTCGGTGGCGCGATCAAGGAGAACTACGCCGGGCAGGGCTGGGAGTCCGGTGGTCTGGGCTACCCCGTCAGCGCCGAGCGCTGCGGGCTGCGCAACGGCGGCTGCGTCCAGGACTTCTCCGGTGGCACCGTGCTGTGGGCGCCGGGCCAGCCGGCGTACGCCGTGGGCGGGGCGATCGCCTGGAAGTACGGCTCGCTGGCCTGGGAGAACGGAGCCCTCGGGTACCCGCAGAACAGCATGCGCTGCGGGCTGCGCGACGGTGGCTGCGTCCAGGACTTCGCCGGTGGCACCGTCTTCTGGGCCCCCGGCTCCGGGGTGCACCAGGTGTGGGGCGCGATCCGGGCACAGTACGCGGCCCAGGCGTGGGAGAACGGCTCGCTGGGTTTCCCGGTGGCCGACGAACGCTGCGGCCTGCGTGATGGCGGCTGTGTCCAGGACTTCGCCGGGGGCAATGTCTTCTGGGCCCCGGGCGTGGGGCTGCAGTCGGTGCAGGGCGCGATCCGGGCCCTCTACTCGAACATGGGCTGGGAGAGCGGTTCACTGGGCTACCCGACCAAGGCCGAGCGGTGCGGGCTGCGCAATGGTGGCTGTGTCCAGGACTTCGCCGGCGGCAGCGTCTTCTGGGCCCCGGGCGTGGGGACCTACCCGGTGTGGGGCGCGATCGGCGCGTCGTACGCGGCCCAGGGCTGGGAGAACGGGGGCCTCGGCTACCCGACCAGCTTCGAGCAGGCCGGATCGGGCACCATCACCCAGTACTTCCAGGGTGGTAAGCGCGTCTACGACACCGTCACGGGCCAAGTGAGCGACGGTACGCCGACGGTCCCGCAGGGCGAGCGCTGCTCGGCGTCCTACTACGGGGACCCGCAGATGACCGCCAGTGGTGAGTGGTTCAACCCCAATGATCTGACCGCGGCCCACAAGACCCTGCCGCTGAACAGCTATGCCCGGGTGACCAACCTGGACAACGGCAGGAGCGTCGTGGTGCGGATCAATGACCGCGGACCCTACGTCTCCGGTCGCTGCATCGACCTGTCCACCGCGTCCTTCTCGGCGATCGGGAACACCTCGCAGGGTGTGCTGCCGAACGTCGTGGTCACCCCGCTGTGAGAACGTGGTGGTCACCCCGCTGTGAGGGTGACCACCACAGTGGTGGGTCTTACTTGGCCTTCTTGACGAACAGATCGAGCTTGCCGAAGTGATCGGCGAGCAGGTAGTAGACCGTCACCCGGTTCTTGCGGTGCGCGGACTTGAGCTTCTCGGCCACGGCGGCCAGAGCAGCGTCGGCCACCTCGGGGTCGGTCACCTCCAGCTTCTTCTTCAGGAAGCCGTTCTTGACCCGGTCGGTCTCGGCCTTGTCCTTGAACGAAACCAGGGACGAGTCCTGGTTGCGCAGCGCGATTCCGCAGTGCTTGATGATCCCGTCGATCGCCTGTTCGTTGGCGTCGGGAACGTACTTCTTGACATCGGCTGCCCAATCAGCCATGGCAACTCCTTGTTCGTGGCCCGAAGGTCCCGGGCGCGGTGGGGTCGGGACCAGGATGGGCCCGGCTGGGGGCGCCGCTGGAGCGTCCCAGTCGTCACACTAGACCTGCAGATTCCGACTGAGAAGATTCCGGGGCGTGTTTCAGGCCCACATATTCTGTGGGGTGACTGCGCGATTTGCTCCGCGCGCCATAACGGTGTAGCGGCGTGTCTCCGTACACTGAGGAAGCAACGTGGAAGGCGGGTGCAATGGATCAGGTCTTTGCTCAAACATTCGACCGACTGAAGTCCGAACGCAAGCTCAACGCTGAGCTGGTGATCAAGGACAAGGGCGGCCCGGCCACGGAGGGGCGCAAGGTGCTCATCGGCCGGGACTGGTCGGCGCAGCCCGACGTGGCCGCCTTCACCGCGGCCCGTGCGCTGGCCCTGGTCACCGAACGCAAGCGGGACTTCACCATCGGTGGGTTGATCTGCGGCATCCTCGCCGGGATCGCCGCGGTGGTGCTGGTGTGGTCCCTGCTGCCGAACACTCCTTTCTACGGCAATCCGGTGGTGCCGATCGTCGCCGCGGTGGTGCTGGTGCTGGGCGCGGCGGGACTGCTGCTGCTGGAGCGCAACGCCGAGTACGCCAACAATCTCGCCGCCGACCGTCAGGCGTACGCCTGGGGCCTGCGGCTGAGCGACCAGGGGATCCGGACCGTGGCGGAACAGCGCGGGGTGAAATCCCCCGGCAAGCGCGGTCTGCTGCAGACCGAGTCGCATCCGGCCCTGACCCAGCGGCCCGCCGGTGCGGCGGAAGCACCCGGGGCCACCGGGGCGGCGGAAGCACCCGGGACCACCGGTCCCGCGCAGCCGGCCGGGGCGCCGGGATCGATGTGGTCCGCGCCGTCGCGGACGGGGATCGGGGCTCGAAGCGAGACCACCCCGCCGGAGGCCGAGACCTCGATCCTGAAACCGACCGAGGCTGCCGAGGCGACCCAGCACCTGCCCCGGGTCACCGATGCCGAGCGCACCACCCATCTTCCGCGGGTGGAGCAGGGTCCGGCCGCGGGTGCCGAGACCAAGTCGGGTGCCGAGACCAAGTCGGGTGCCGAGACCAAGTCGGGTCGGGAGACCGAAGCGGCGCCGGGAAGCACCCCGAGCCCCGAAACCACCCCGAGCCCCGAGCCCGGCGTGAGCCCCGCGGCCACCGAGCAGGCGGGGACCAAGGCCGGTGCGGAGACCGGATCGGGTACGGAGCACAACGGCCCCGAGGCCGATTCCGCTCCCGCCCACGCGGCAGCGCCGGTCCCCACCCATGCGGCGGGCCCCGCGCCGGCAGCCGAGTCCGACCGGGAGCCGATGACCGATACCGCGGGTCGGCGGGCGCTGGGGTTGACTCCGGAGCCCGACCGGGACCCGATGACCGATACCGCCGGGCGGCGGGCACTGGGGTTGGCTCCCGAGTCCGACCGGGACCCGATGACCGACACCGCGGGGCGACGCGCCCTGGGGGTGGCCCCGGAGGAGCCGGATCCGCTGACCGACACCGCCGGGCGACGTGCCCTTCCGCCGCTGCCCGGTGCGGATGCCGAGCCGACCGGGGCCACGTCGAGCGGGCCGACCCACGCCCTGCCGACGGAGAACGCCCTGCCGACGGAGAACGCCCTGCCGACGGAGAACGCCGACGGGTCGGCGAAGACCGGTCCGAGCGGATTCACCCCGCAGGCGCCCCCGGACTCCTGGCTGTTCCGGCCGAGCGGCGATGCGGCCCCCCGGCATGCGGCGCCGGCCACCGGCCCCGGGACTCCGAGCGGCCCCGGCACTCCGAGCGGCACCAGTACGCCGACCGACGCCCCGGCCCCGGGAGCCGACCCGGCACAACCGGCCAAGCCGGCCAAGTCGGAAAAGCCGGCCCAGCCCCGCAGCCCGTTCGCGCGCCCGCAGGACCAGTAACTCAGCCGGTAGCTCAGCCGGCGGCAAACAGGGTGGTGACCGGCCGCGGCCACGACCCGACCGAGTCGTCGACCAGGGCGAAGTCGGCGCGCAGCCCTTCCCGCAGGTCGCCCCGGTCGGTCAATCCCGCCGCTTCCGCCGGGCCCCGGGTGAGCCAGCCGACCGCGGTCGGCAGGTCGACCAACCCGGTCCGGGCGGCCAGCCCGGCCGAACCCAGCAGCGCGGTCGGCAGGTAGTCCGAGGCCAGCGCGTCCAGCAGTCCCTCGGCGGCCAGTTCTCGGGCCGACAGGTTGCCCGCATGGGAGTGGCCGCGCAGCAGGTTGGGTGCCCCCGCCACGATCTGCAGGCCGTTGCGGCGGGCGGCCCGGGCCGCTTCCAGGGTGGTCGGGAACTCCGCCGCCACGCAGTGCCGGGCCACCAGGCCGTCGACCACCTCGGGGGTGTCCGGATCGTGCCCGGCCAGGCGGATCTCCCCGGTCCCGGCCAGCCGGCCCAACCAGTCCAGATTCGCCTGCTTCAGCTCGTCCTTCTCCGCGCCCTCCCGGATCAACCGGGCGACGTTCTCCCGCGCTGCCTCCGGCGTCATCCCGTCCTTGTGGATGTTGTAGTTGATCATGTGCTGGGGATCGGCGTACTGCCCCTGGCCGGGGGTGTGATCCTCGTGGGAGACCAGCGGCGGCACCTCGCCGGCGGGGAGGGTGGCCAACCGCTGCGTCAGGGCCTCCGCACCCGGGGCCGAGAGCACGTCCATCCGATGCAGGACGCGGTGGTCGACCCGGTAGGAGACGGTCGCGTCGATCAGATCGCACATCTGCTGGGCGGTGTCGATGTCGCGCGGGCCGCCGCGGAAGCCCTGGTGGCCGAATCGGACCCCGTGATAGATCGTGGTGATTCCGGCCCCGACCAGGCGTCCCTCCAGCGAGGTGAGGGCGAATTCTCCCGGAACCGGCGCGTTGGGCCGGGGCATCAGTTCGTTCTCCAGGGAGTCGCAGTGGATGTCCACGATGCCGGGGATCAGCAGCAGCCCGTTCCCGTCGACCGTACGCGGGTCACCGACCGGCGTGTCCCGGATGTCGGCGATCCGGCCCTCGCGGACCACCACCCAGGAGTCGTCGCTGACCCGGTCGGCGGTCACCGCCCGAACATGGCTGAGGACGTAGTCGCGCGGAGCGGGGCCGAACTGCCAAGTGCCGGCCAGTTGATCGAGTTCGATGGAGGTCACAGGGACACCTCTTCCAGAGCGTCGATGTGCTGACCCAGCACATCGGTCGGGTTTCCTTCGGCGATGGTGCGTCCGTCGGCGAGGACGAGGACGCGGTTGGCGAGTCGGCGGATGATCTGCATGTCGTGATAGACCGCGACGACGGTCACGTCCTGGGCCCGGAGGGTCTCGATCAGCGCGAGCGCCTTCTCCCGGTTGGCCGGATCGAGAGCGGAGACCGGCTCGTCCAGCAGCAGCAGTTGCGGCGGCGACACGGTCCCGGCGGCCAGGTTGACCCGCTGCCGCTCGCCTCCGGACAGCACGGCGCAATCCATGTCCCACAGCGCCTCGTCGATGCCGAGCCGGGTCAGCGAGTCCTTGGCGACCGCCACCGCGGGATCGTGCCGCAGACCGCGGCGCCGGGCGGCCTGGGTCACCAGTTCCAGCGGCCCGACCCGCGGCGGAGCCTGCAGGAACTGGGACACATAGCCGAACTCGCGGCCGCGCAGCCGGGCCATGTGCCGGTCCGACAGCGTGGTGAGCTCGCGGGGCCCGTCCGCCAGGGTCAGCCGGACCGTGCCCGAGTCGGGCAGGTAGGTCCGGTACAGGCAGCGCAGCAGGCTGGACTTGCCCGCCCCGGAGGACCCGGCCAGGGCCAGGTGGTCGCCGCGCCGCACGGTGAAGGACACATCGCGCAACGAGACCACGGTGCGGTCGATCGCATGCAGGTGGAAGGTCTTGTTCAGGTGCTCGACCCGAAGGATCTCGGTCATGGGTACCTCCGGCTCAGACGTGGGCAGCGGCCACCAGCCGCTGGGTGTAGGCGTGGTGGGGATCGGCGAACAACTGGTCGGTCAGCCCCTGCTCGATCACCGCGCCGCGATGCATCACCAGGGCCCGATCGGTGAGCGCCTGGATCACCTGGAAGTCGTGGCTCACCACGACCACCGCGATCTCCCGTTCGGCGATGAGCTCGCGCAGCAGATCGAGTACGCCGGCCGCGACCGAGGCATCCAGGCCGGTGGTCGGCTCGTCGAGCAGCAGCACCTCCGGGTCGGTGGCCAGCGCCCGCGCGATCTGCACCCGCTGCCGCATGCCGCCGGAGAACTGTCCGACCACGTCGTCCATGCGGTGCAGCGGCACCTCGACCCGGTCGAGCAGGGCGGCGGCCCGCTGGCGAATGTCCCAGAACGAGCGCCACCCCGCGGCGGTCAGCCGGTCGGCGATATTGCCGCCGGCGCTGATCCGCAGGTCCAGGCCGGCGGCCGGGTCCTGGTGCACCACGCTCATCACGTCCAGCCGCAGCCGGCGGCGGGCCGCGTCATCGAGGTCGAGTACGTTGGTCCGGCCGTCGTCGACCGCGGCCAGGCGTACGGTGCCGGCGGTGGCCCGTTCGTTGCCGATCAGGCAGTTCATCATCGTCGACTTCCCGGAGCCGGATTCGCCGATCACCCCGAGGGCCTCCCCGGGGGCGACGTCGAAGCTGACCCCGGTGACCGCCCGGACCGGGGAGGACCCGAGTCGGCCGGGGAAGACCTTGACCAGGTCAGTCACCTGCAGCGCCCATTCCTCGCCCGGGGCGGTCCGGCCGGTGTGTTCGCTGTGTCCCAGGGCGGAGCGACCCTGCAACCGGATCCCGACCCCACGGACCCGCTTTGCCGGATCGGGGTAGTACGCCCGGGGGATCTGCCGCTCGTGCTCGGCCACATCGACATCGCCGGTACGCACCCGGGCACACCATTCCACGTCCGAGCAGAGGTAGGTCCCCTCCCGGGTCTCGACCAGATACACATCGGTGGAACCACACCGGATGCAGCGCTGGTCCCGGGCGTACTCGACCTCGAAGGGCACATCGTCGAAGGTGATCGGCCGGACCGAGGTATGCGGCGGGACGGCGTACACCTTCTTGTCCCGGCCGTGGCACAGGATGGTCAGCCGGTCGCCCTGATCCAGGCGCGGCACGTCCCAGCGCGGGATCGGGCTGGGCGCCATCAGGTACCGGTCATTGACCAGGACCGGGTAGCCGGAGGACGCGTTGACGACGCCGCCGGTGACCAGATCCTCATACATCGCCACCCAGATCCGGGAGTAGTCGGCCTCGGCGTGCATCCGCTCGCAGGCCGCGATCGACTTCTCCACCGGGCGCAGCGGTTCGGAGACCGGCACCTGCAGCACCAGCACCTGCTCGTCGGTCATCGCCTGCTCCGGAATCCGGTGCCGGGACTGGGTGATGGTGCAGTCGCGGGTGTCCTCGGTGGTTTCGGCGCCGAGGGTGCCGGCGATCAACCGGCGCAGATTGACCGCGTTGACGCCCTGATCGTCGCCCTGATCGATGACCTTGATCCGGTCCTGGCTACCCCCGATGGCGACGGTGACCTGCAGGCCGCCGGAGCCCCAGCCACGCGCCACCGGCATCTCCCGGGACCCGAACGGCACCTGATGGCCGGGCACCGCGATGGCGGCCAGGATCGCCCGGCGTACCTCCCGCTGCCCCTGTTCGTCCAGAACCACGGGCCGGTCCTGGGGTGGTACGGCGCTGTGCAGCACGTCGTCGATGCTCATACGGGTAGTCCTTCCCGGTCGGTGCCGGCCGGGGTGTCGGCGGATTCAATATCGGCAGGCCCGGTCGTCCCGATCAGCAGCCCGGTGCCCCCACCGTGTTCGCGCTGCTCCTGGCGGGCGGCCTCGGCCCGGTCCAGCTGGGAGCGGAAGGTCACATAGTGCGGCAGCTTCAGATGCTCCAGGAACCCGTTGGAGGCCAGCGGGTCGGTGGTCATCATCAGCAGTTGCTGCAGCTTCAGCCCTTCCTCGCCGTTGCCGTAGCGTTGCGCCGCCAGGTCCAGGGTGGCCATCGCGATCGTCTTGCGCTCGTTGTGCCCCAGCGCGATGCCGTAGCCGACATCGAAGCGGGCCGGGTCCTCGCCGCGCTCGTCCAGATGGGAGATCGCCTCGCAGTCGGTGAACCGGATCCGGGCGATGGCGACCGGTTCCCCGGTGTGCGGATGGGTTACCCGGACCTCGGCGCGGACATGGCGGACGTCGCCGAGGGTCACGTCCTCATCGGCGTACCCGTCCGGTCCCAGGATCGAGCGGTACCACATGTTGATCAGGCCGCCGGTCTCGGCGACCGCCATCGCCGACAGCAGCGCGGAGCGACTGACCGGCAGCACGACCGGTTGGTACGCCGGGTCGAACGGTTCGGGATCGGTCGGATCCACCCGGTCGACCATCCGGTCCTGCGCCCGCATCCAGGCGGAGAAGCGGCGGACCGGCTCATCGGGGTGGGGCAGCGCGACGGGCTGTTCCTGCTGCGCGTGGCGCAGCTGATCGGAGACCGGCAGGGGATCGGGGGCGCCGGGGCGACGCAGCAGCCGGGCGGAGTAGTCGCGGGTGTTGCCGAGCAGTTGCGGGCCCTCGGGTTCCCGGGTCGCCGGGACCACCCGGCGCAGCAACTGGACCTGATCCGGATCGATCGGCTCGCTGACCGCCAGCCGGGGCAGGGTGGAGCGATGGGCGCGCAGCAGGTGGGTAGCTTCGGGCAGGTCGCCGCCGGCCTGGAGCAGCGCGGCCGCGGCGGTGTCCTCGTCGTAGAGACCGGCTTCGCCCATCAACCGGTCGATGCTGGCCCCGAACAGGGCCCGCACCTGACCGGTGTCGACGGAGTCGAGGCCGGCCTCGGCGCGTTCGACGCGGATCAGGTCCTCGGCGGCCAGGATTGCCGAGGTGCCGCCCTTGGAGGTGCCGGCGTAGCTCATCGGGTGACCTCGATCCGGGTGGTGCGCGGCAGTCCCAGGACGTCGCCGGCGGTGCTGATCAGGAACATGTCGACCCCGCGGGGGAAGTCGGCGGTGACGGCCGCGCGCGCGGCGACGAACCCGACGTCCGGGCCGGTCACCCCGACGGTGGTGGTGCCGTCGATCCCGGGGCCGCGCAGTGTCCAGGTCGCGGCGGTGGGGGTGGCGGGGTCGGTGCTCAGCTGTTCGACCTGCTGGCACAGCATGCTCGCGGTGTGCGGGCGCAGCGCGGTGCCCGCATCCAGCGCGGCGAGGTCGGTGCCGGCGATCGGAGCGTACGCCAGCACGAACCGGGCCCGATCCAACCGGGTGAGCGGGGCACGGGTGCGCGCGGCGATCCGGCGCAGGTCGGCCGCGGCGCCCTCGTCGGTGGCGGCGACCGGGGTGAGCAGGTCGGCCAGCACCAGCAGCGGCGCGGCGACCGGGGCGAAACTCTCCGCCGCGACCGCGGGGCTCTCGGCCTCGACCGCGGGGCTCTCGGCCTCGATCGCGGGGCTCTCGGCCTCGACCGTGGGGTTCGGGACCGGCCCGGCGCTCAGCCGGGTGATCCGGCCGGGCTCGGCCAGCGCGGTCATCAGGGCCCGGAACATGCGTTGGCGCTGCTCGGCGTCCAGCAGGCCGGGGATCGCGGCCCCGGGTTCGACGGGGCGCGGGTGGGCCTCGGTCAGGGTGTTCACATGACCTCCTCGAAGGTGACGGCGGTGGGCTGCAGGCGTTGCCATTCCGCGGCCCGGGCCTGCTGCTGGGCGGTCTCGACCCGATCGAGCAGGGCGGCGATCTCCTCGGCCAGCGGGCCGCGCCGGGCCAGTTCGGCCTCGCAGACCGCCTGGGCCAGTGCCCCGCGCAGATCGGCGCCGGCCCGCATCGCCCAGCCGGGCTGCCCGGCCAGGCGTACCTCCGCCGAGGAGACCAGCAGGTCGGCCAGGTGGAACCGGGTCCGGGCGATGGGTTCGCGTACCTGCATCAGGACGCTGCCCACCTCCGGGGGTCGGACGACCTCGAGCGGCGCCAGGGGCGCGGTGGCCAACGCCCGGTCGGCCAGGGCAACCAGGTCGTCGGTGGGGGCGGCCGCGAGCAGGCTGCTGCTGCGGGCCGAACCGGTGGTGGGGGGCATGGATCCTCCTCGGGTTGAGTCCAACGTTGCCTCTGCAGGATGGAGAGAAAGCCCCGGAGGGCTGTCCCGGAGGTGAACAGACAGGTAAACGGTGCCTGAATTGGTCACCAACCGCACCGGACGGTTACGTGGCCTCGGGATTGATGTTGAACTCGAAGACCATGTGCACGACGTCCATCCGGGACCAGTTGACCGAGGCAGCCAGCGGTGCCCCCGAGGAACGGTCGGTGAGCACGGATTCCACCCGCCAGGTCTGTTGCCCGGCGGGGAGGGACAGCACGTCGCGGGCCTGCGGCGGCGGAATATCGGCCGTGCCACGGCACCAGGTGCGCGCCGGGGCGTGGCCGTATCCGCGCAGCACATCCTCGACCGATTCGATCAGTCCCAGCGCGACCCCGACCAACTCGTGCACCTGCGGGACCAGGTATTCCTCCAGGAACACCCCGGGGCGGCCGTCGATGTAGCCCAGCCGGCGCAGGTGCGGCACCCGGGTTCCCTCCGGTACGCCGAGGCGGGCGGCGATCTCGGCGGTCACCGGCACCGAATCGGAGACGAGCAGGGTGGTCCGCACCGTCCCGCCCACCCGGGCGACCACCTGGTGCAGTGAGGCGGTGGAGTCGACCCGATACTCCATCGAGTGATTCACGTAGGTGCCGGCACCCTGGCGCCGGGTGACCAGGTGATTGCTCTCCAACTGGCTGATCACCTGGCGGGCCCGGCCCCGCGGGATGTCGAACCGCGCGATCAGTTCGGCTTCCCCCGGGGCCCGGGTGCCGTGCGGCAGCGCACGGAGTTCCTCGACCAGGAGAGCGACGATGGCGTCGACCCGGGGTCCGGGCGCTGCCTCAGGGCTCATCGCAGCGCTCGGCGAACCAGGATCGACAGGGCTTCGACCACTAGCACCACGACCAGGATCGCCAGCACGATGGTGGTCACCGTCGGGTACTCCAGCACCCGCGAGGCGTTCAGCAGGAGGAAGCCGATGCCGCCGGCGCCGACGACCCCGAGCAGGGTCGCCGAGCGGATGTGGTTGTCGAAGATGTACATCACGTGCGCGACCAGGGCCGGGGTCACCTGATGGAGGGTGGCGCTGAAGAAGACCTGGAGCCGGGTGGCCCCATTGGCGCGGATCGCGTCCTGGACCCGGACGTCGGTCTCCTCCAACGAGTCGGCGACCAGCTTGCCGAGCATCCCGACGGTGCCGACGGCCAGGGCGAGCGTACCGGCGACCCCGCCCAGACCGGACACGACGACGAACACGATCGCCAGGATCAGCTCCGGAATGCCGCGGATGACCACGATCAGGACCCGGAAGGTGGTGTTCAGCCACCGGTTCGGGAACACGTTGCGCGCGGCCAGCACGCCCACCGGAATGGCCACGATCGCCCCGATCAGGGTGGAGGCCAGGGCGATCTGGATGGTGACCACCATGCCGTCGACGATCGCGGTGAGGATCTCCGGGTCGGTCTCCATCGGGAAGAAGTGACCCAGGGTCTCCGGCAGCTTCAGCAGCCCGGCCCCGGCGGCGCCCAGATCGACCTTGGCCCCGAAGACCGCAGCGATCAGCAGGACCAGCACCGCGGCCATCGCCAGGAATCGCCCGGCCCGGCCGACCGTCCACGGCGGGGTGTCGCGGACCCGGCGTACGTTCCCCTCGGTGACCCACAGGCTCTGTTCGGGGAACAGCCGGGCCAGTCGGTTCCGGTTGGCGCCGGGGTTGCCGTGAATGGCGGTACGCAGGGCGCCGGAGAGCACCTCGACCAGAATGCAGACGACCAGGATGACGAAGGCCAGCGCCATGCCCCGGTGGTACTGCAGCGAGCCGAGGGCATCGGCCATCGCCAGGCCGATCCCGCCGACCCCGACATAGCCCAGCAGCACCGAGCCGCGCAGGTTGATGTCGAAGCGGTACAGCCCGACCGAGATCAGCTGCGGGGTCCACAGGGGGAGGTAGCCGGTGACCACCCGCTGCCACCAGGTGGCTCCGTTGGTCTGCATCGCGGTGTACGTCCCACCGTGAATCTCCTCCAGCGAGTCGGCGTACAACTTGCCGACCATGCCGATCGAATGCAGCCCCATGGCGAGGATGCCGGGGAGTCCGCCCAGGCCGAACATGCGGAAGAACAGCACGGCCAGGACCAGGTCCGGAATGGCCCGGGCCAGCACGATCAGGAACCGCGAGATCATCATGCTGGCCGTGCCCGGGGAGGTGTTGTGGGCCGCCAGCAGGGCGAGGAAGAACGAGAGCACCACCGACAGGGCGGTGGCCAGCAGCACGATCGACAGGGTTTCCCACAGCAGGGCCGCGGTCTCGCCGGGTGAGGGGAAGTCCAGCGGGAACATCCGCCCGATGAAGTTGATCGCGTTGTCCCGGGAATCGATCAGGGAGGCGATGTTGATCTTCAGCTCGATGCTGGCCCAGATGCCTCCTACGACCAGGGCGAGCATGACCACCGCGGCCACCACCCGGCCCGGTTGCAGGCGTTGCAGGAAGCCCTTCTCCGGCGGGATCGGGCTCGTCCGCGGCGGCGTGACGAGGGTGGCGGTCATCCCCGGTCCTCCGGCTTCAGGCCGGCGAGGTCGACCTCGACCGCCCCGGCGGACTCGGAGAAGTCGGGGTAGTCGGGCACGTCGGAAACCTTGGAGTAGATGCTCAGCACCTCATCGCGCCCGACCTCGGCGGTCCGCTCGTCCATCACGACCTTGCCGCTGCGCAGCCCGATGATCCGGTCCCCGAAGTTGAGCGCGATCTCGACCTGGTGCAGCGAGCAGATCACCGTCAGTGACTTCTCCCGGGAGATCTGCTGCAGCAGTTCGATCACGCCGCGGCTGGAGACCGGGTCGAGGGAGGCCACGGGCTCGTCGGCGAGCAGGATGTCGGGGTGCTGGATCAGCGCGCGGGCGATCGCCACCCGCTGCTGCTGGCCGCCGGAGAGGGTGTCGGCGCGCTGGTACGCCCGGTCGACCAGGCCGACCCGCTCCAGCTGTTCCAGGGCCTCCTGGCGAACCTGCTTGGGATAGAACATCAGGCCCAGCCGGGGACCCTTCAGGGCGCCCAGCCGGCCGGTGCACACGTTCTCCAGCACCGACATCGGACCGACCAGGTTGAAGTCCTGGAAGATGAAGCCGATCCGGCGGCGCATGCTGCGCAGGGTGGGCTTGCTGGCGTGCTCCATCGCCTGGCCGAGCACGTTGATGTGGCCGGAGGTGGGCTGCTGCAGCCCGTTCACGTGCCGCAGGAAGGTCGATTTGCCACTCCCGGACAGGCCGAGCAACACGGTGATCTCGCCGCGGGCGATCTCGACGCTGACGTCGTCGAGGCCGCGTACCTGCGGGTTGAACTGCTTGGTGACGTGGTCGAAGCGGACCACGGTCGGGGCCGGCTCCGCGGCGGCCGGCGGGACCGGCAGCGGCTGCGGGGTCGGCTGCGACGCCTTCTTGGTGGCCGAGGGGGGAGTGAGGGAGCTGCTCATGGTGAGCCTTCCGATGCGTGCGGGGTTGGTGAGCGGAGGTGCTGCGTACGTGGGGACGCTGCGGGGATGGTGGGTGGGAACGACGAACCCGGTCCGGTGCGCGAGGCCCGGACCGGGCGCTGTCGATTCCTGGGATCAGGCGGCGTTGCAGGCCTTGGCGTGGGTGGCGTCGCAGACCTGGCGGATCGGGTCGTAGAACTTGTCGTCGACCTTCACCGAGTACGGCTTGTCCTCGGGCATCTTGCAGGAGGCCTCATCGGTGCAGATGCCGTTGCTGACCATCCACTTCACGTTGGCGTGCTCCTGCAGGGCGGTACGCACCTTGGCCTGGGTGTCGGCATCCAGGGTGGTGGTGTTCATCGCGATCGGGGAGCCCGGGATCAGCGGGGACTCCCAGACCTGCTTCAGCTGGCCCTCCTTGAGCTGACCCTTCTTGATCAGGTCGGGAACCATCGAGTCCTGGGCGAACCCGGCGTCGCACTGGCCGCTGGCGGTCGACAGCATCGACGCGTCGTGCTTGCCGGCCAGGACCTGGGTGACGTCCTTGTTGGGATCGATGCCGACCTCGAGCAGGCCCGCGGACGGGAACAGGAAGCCCGAGGTGGAGGCGGCGTCGACGAAGCAGACCTTCTTGCCGCGGAAACCGCTCAGATCGGTGATCGTGGAATCGGCCGGGACCCATGCGGTGGAGTGGTAGCCGGGGGTGTCTCCGGGGTTCTTGACCGCGGAGGACACCGGCTCGATCGGGACCCCGCCGTCCTTGGCGATCTTGTAGGAGAACGGACCGTAACCGGCGATGTCGATCTTGCCGGCGCGCTGCCCCTCGATGACCGCGGCGTAGTTGGTGGCGTCCTGGAACTCCACCTTCTTGCCGGTGTCTTTCTCGAGCACCTTGATGACGTTCTCGTACTGCGAGCGCAGGCTGGAGGACTGCTCGGAGGGCACCGCCGCGAACACGATGGTGTCCTTGGCGCTGCTGGTCGGGGCGGACTGGGCGGAGGAGCCGCAGGCGGACAGCAGCAGGGCGGTGGCCCCGACCGCGGCGACGGCAGCGAGCGAAGAGCGAGAGAACACGGGGACTCCTTGGGAGAACTGAAACTGGGCGTCCGGGGGGCCAGTTGGGTCCCAGAGATCAGATAATCCCTGCCGTGGTGCACTCGGATTACTGGCGAGTTAACTGCTGTCGACTCACAGGGGAAGGATTGGGACGCCGACCAGCCGGGCCCGGGTCGCGGGTGCCGGCGGGTCGGCAGAGCGCGGTTCGCTCGTGCGGAAAACCGGTCAGGAGTACGTGGAAACCGCTCAGGAGAAGACGGATTCCGGTCAGGAGAACGCGGTCAGGAGAACATCGGCAGCGTCAACAGATCCGCGACCGAATCGATCAGGTGGTCCGGCGCGGCCTGCGCCAATTCGCTGCGCCCGGCGGCCCCGGACAACACCCCGACGGCGATGCCCCCGGAGCAGCGCGCGGCGGTCAGATCGGCCACGGTGTCGCCGACCGAGACGGTGCCGGCGACCGCGCGGACATCGGTGGCCTCCATCGCGTGGAAGATCAGGTAGGGCGCGGGCCGGCCGGCGGCGACGTCGTCGGTGGTGATCACCGCATCCAGGACCAGCCGCGCGTCGGGCTCGGTCGACCAGCCGAGTCCGCCCAGCAGCAGGTCGACGATCACCCGGTCGAAACCGGTGGTCAGGGCAACCTTGATCGAGCGGGCGCGCAGTTCGGCGATCACGTCCTCCGCGCCGGGCATCGGCCGCGGCGGGTGGTCGGCGTACGCCCGGGCGAGCAGGTCCCGGAACCGGTGGAACCGCTCCGACACCAGCTCCGGGGTCGGCTCCACCCCACCGGCGCGCAGCAGCGCGGTGATCGCGGTGGCCTTGTCGGTGCCCAGATGGGTGCGCAGATCGGCCGGGGCGACCGGGGCGCCGGCCTCCTCCACGACGTGCTGCAGGGCGGCGTACACCTGACCGCCCTCTTCGATAGTGGTTCCTGCCATGTCCAGTGTGACCAAACCGATCATGGGGTTCAGCGTAGGGGCGCCGACCCGGGAGCCACCGGCGCCCCCGACCGAGGCGGCTGACTAGACTCGCGGCCGTGACCGAGACCTGGGATGTCGTCGTTGTCGGAGCCGGAATCGTCGGCCTGGGCCATGCTGTCGCGGCGTGGGAGTCGGGCGCCTCGGTACTGGTGATCGACCGGACCCGGGCCGCGGTGGGCGCCTCGGTACGCAACTTCGGCCACGTCTGTGTGACCGGACAGGTGGATGAGCTGGCCGACCTGGCGGCGGTGGCCCGGGAGCGGTGGTTGTCCCTGGCCGGCCGCGCCGGCTTCTGGGCCGAGGAGTCCGGCGGGCTGGCGGTCGCCCGCACCCGCGCCCAGCTGGCCGTCCTGGAGGAGGTCGCCGGCAACAGCGACCGGGTCCGGCTGCTCGATGCCGCGGAGACCAACCGCGCCCTCGGGGGATCGGGTCGAGCCCTGGCCGGGCTGGCCCTGACCGCCGACATCCGGGTCGATCCCCGCACCGCCGTCCCCATGCTCGGGCAGTGGTTCGCCGCCCAGGACCGCGCCGAGATCCGCTGGGGCACCAGCTATCTCGGCCACGACGGGACCCGGATCCAGACTTCCCGCGGTCCGGTCGCGGCCGGTCGCGTGGTGATCTGCGCCAACTTCGACCTCGACCAGCTCTATCCCGACGTCGCCGCCGAGCACGGGATCCGCCGCTGCCTGCTGCAGATGCAACGCTGGGCCGACCCCGGATTCCGGCTGCGGCCGGCGGTGCTCACCGGGTCCTCCCTGCTGCGCTACGACGCCTTCTCCCGGACCACGGCGGCGGCCGGCGTACGCGCGGAACTGGCGGCCGACCAGCCCGACCTGCTCACCTACGACTGCAACGTGATGTTCACCCAGCGGCCCGACGGGACGTTGCTGGTAGGGGATTCCCATCGGTACGCCGAAGCGGCCGACCCGTTCACCGAGGCCCGGATCGACGAGGTGATCCGCGCCGATGTCAGTGACGTGCTCGGGGTGGCGCCGCCGGTGCTGGAGCGCTGGCAGGGGGTGTACGCCAAGGCCGAGCGACCCTACCTGCGGCGGCGCCTCGACGAGGTGGTCGAGGTGTGTTCGGTCACCACCGGGCTGGGGATGACGATCGGGCTGGGGCTGGCTGCGCGGGAGCCGCTGGTCGGCTGACTCCCGGCCGCAGCCGGCCCCTGGTCCGGGGGCGACTCAGTCGCGCCGATCGACCGGTTCGGACGCCAAGGCCTCCTCGGCTTCGGCCACCTCGGCGGGATCCTCGGTGAACACCGAGCCGAGCTTCTGCCGGGCGCCGTGCTTGCGCAGCGAGTGCCCGGTGAGCAGCCCGACCATGAACACCCCGATCGACAGCCCGCCGATGGTGAACACGATGTCGCCGGGCGTACGCAGCCACTTCAGCACGTCCAAGGCCGGGGTGGAGAGGAACTCCGCGCTGCGCGCCCACCACAGGCCGTCGTTGATCGAGGCCCACGCCTGGGCCAGCCCCAGCGGCAGCAGGCTGATCAGCGCCATCATCAGCAGGCCGATGTTGAGTCCCCAGAACCCGATCTTGATCGGCAGTTCCCGCCATTCCCGGCCCGGCATCAGGCTGCGTACGCAGAACAGGATCAGGCCGATGCCGAGCATCCCGTACACCCCGAACAGGGCGGTGTGGCCGTGCAGCGGGGTCAGGTTCAGCCCCTGCACGAAGAACAGCGAGATCGGCGGGTTGATCAGGAACCCGAAGATGCCGGCGCCCAGCATATTCCAGAACGACACCGAGACGAAGAAGTAGACCGCCCACTTGTAGCCCGCGGCCCAGGTGCTCACCTTCAGCAACCGCAGATTCCGGAAGGCCTCGAAGCCGACCAGGGCCAACGGGACGACCTCCAGGGCACTGAACGCCGCGCTCCAGGCCATCACCACATCGTTGGATCCGGTGAAGTACAGGTGGTGGCCGGTGCCGATGATGCCGCCGAGCAGGAAGACCGTGGTCGAGGAGATCGTGGCCGTGGCCGCCGAGGAGGCCCGGATCAGCTTCAGCCGGGCAAACAGGAACGCGATCACCACGGTCGCGAAGACCTCGAAGAAGCCCTCCACCCACAGGTGCACCACCCACCAGCGCCAGTACTCGGTGATCGACAGATGCGTGTTGTGGCCCATCCCGAACGCCGCCCCGAAGAAGCCGGCGATCGCCAACGAGCTCATCAGCAGCATCACGATCAGCGTCCGCTGCCCGCCGCCGGCCAGCGGTGCCGTCTCGGTGGGGACATTGCCCTCCCCGCGGCGGGAGCGTGCCAAGGCCGGCCACATGCCGCGGGCCATCAGCACGAACCACAGCATCAGGCCGACGAACAGCCCGATCTGCCAGAACCGGGCCAGGTCGAGGTACTCCATGCCGGTGGTACCGAACCACCAGGTGAGGGTCGCTCCGGGAGTCATCCGACCGGTCAGCGAGAACCACTGGCCCGCCATCGCCCCGAGCACCACGACCACCAGGGCCACGAACAGGAAGTTCACCCCGAACCGCTGGAACTTCGGTTCCTTCCCACCGACCGCCGGGGCCACGTACAGGCCGGTGGCGAGCCAGGCGGTGGCGATCCAGAGCACCCCGAGTTCGGTGTGCCAGGTGCGGGTGACCGAGTACGGCAGGATCTTGTCGATCGGGATGCCGTACAGCGCGCCCCCTTCCACGCCGTAGTGGGCGGTGATGATCCCGACCGCGATCTGCAGCACGAACAGGAAGCCGACCAGGTAGAAGTACTTGATCGTGGCCTTCTGGGACGGGGTCGAGCGGTAGCCGAGCAGCGGATCGCGCTCGGGGATCTTCTCGGGCCGCTCGTCCTCGCCGGCGTGGTAGTTGTGATACCAGACCATGCCCGCGATGCCGCCCAGCAGCAGGATGAAGCTGATGATGCTCCACAGGATGTTCGGGGTGGTCGGCACATTGTCGATCAACGGTTCGTGTGGCCAGTTCTGGGTGTAGGTCCACTGCTCCCCGGGCGCATTCGTCGAGGCCGCCCAGCTGCTCCACCAGAAGAAGTCGTTCATCGCCTGCATCGCGGCGGGATCGGTCAGCGTCCCGGCCGGGATGGCGTACGGCTCATGGCCGGCGGCGAAGATCTGGGCATAGTGCGCGGAGTTTGCCCGCCAGGCCTCCACCCGCAGCGGATCCAGGGTGACCGTACCCGTTGCCGGATCGTAGGTGTTGGTCCGCAGCAGTTGCTTCAACCGCTCCTTGAGTGCGGCCTGCCGCTCCGGCACGAGGTCGGTGTAGCTGGCGGCGCCCTCCTGCTGGGCGTACCGATCGAGGATGAAGACGGCCTCCCGATGCAGCCAGTCCGCGGTCCAGTCCGGCGCCACGTAGGCCCCGTGGCCCCAGACCGAGCCGATCTGCTGGCCCCCGATGGACTGCCAGACCTGTTGGCCGTGCAGGATCTGGCCCTCGGAGATGATCTCGGTCCCGTCAGTGCTGACCACGCTGCTCGGATAGGGCGGTTTGTGCTGGCGGATCTGATCGCCCATGTAGAGCAGCACGGTGAAGGAGAACACCACCACACCGATCAGCGCGATCCACCACCTCCGATTGCGCCGCGCCGCCGAACCCCGGCTCGGCGGGGCTGATTCGGAAGGTTCTACATCGATCGCCATGACCCTCACTCCTTGTGAAGACGGTATTTTGCACGGACGACTGATGATTAATATTCCATGAGGGTGCGCGGGTGTCCACGGTCGGCGGCTGTGAGGGTGCGCACGTTGTCAGCGCGGGCACCGGGGTGGGGTGGCAGAACGCAACGGACCCCGGGGGAGTGTTCCCCCGGGGTCCGTCCGGTGTCGGTGCTGCAGAAGGTGTCGCGGCTCAGAAGAAGGTGATGCCCTGCGGTGAGTCGTTGCCCCAGCTGAGCGGGCGCACCGCGACCGGCTTGGAGTAGTTGGAGGCGTCGATCACCTGGCCGCCGCCGACGTAGATGCCCACGTGCGACAGGCCCGAGTAGTAGACGACCAGGTCGCCGGGCTGCAGTTCGCTGAGCGGGATCTTCCGGCCGGCGTAGTACTGCTGCTGGGAGGTACGCGGGACGCTGATCCCGGCGGCGCGCATCGCGGCGCTGGTCAGGCCGGAGCAGTCCCACACGTCGGGGCCGTTGCCGCCCATCTGGTAGGCGTCACCGAGCTGGGCGTAGGCGAAGTCGACCGCGGCCTTGCGGCGCCAGTCCTGGGTGTTCCACTCCAGGGTGCCGCCCTCGAAGTTCTGTGCGTAGCCGTTGCCCTTGGCCCATTCCTTGCCGGTCGGGAAGCCGAGGGCGCCGTTCTCCCAGCCCTGGTTGGCGTACATCACGCCGAGCGCACCCCACACCGGGTAGGCGCCGATGCCGGGGGCCCAGAAGACGCTGCCGCCGGCGAAGTCCTGGACGCAGCCGCCCTCCTTGAGGCTGCACCGCTCGGGCTTGGTCGGGTAGCCGAGTCGGCCGCCCTCCCAGCCTTCCTGGCCGAGCACGCTGCGGATGGCGCCCTGCACGGCGTAGGTGCCGACGCCGGGGGCGAAGAAGATGGTGCCGCCGGTGTAGTCCTGGACGCAGCCGCCGTTGACCAGGCCACAGCGCTCGCCCTGTACCGGGTAGCCCAGCGAGCCGTTCTCCCAGCCGCGGGCGGCGTAGGTCGCGCCGATCGCGCCCCAGACCGGGAAGGCGCCGTTACCGGGGGACCACAGCACGGTGCCGCCGGTGAAGTCCTGGACACAGCCGCCGCCGGCCAGCCCGCAGCGCTCGCTCTGCACGGGGTAGCCCAGGGCGCCGTTCTCCCAGCCACGGCTGGCGTACGCGCCCTTGATGGCGCCGGCGACGGTGTACGCGTCCCGCCCGGGCGACCAGAAGACGGTGCCGCCGGCGAAGTCCTGGACGCAGCCGCCGCCGGTCAGCCCGCAGCGCTCGGCGCTGACCGGGTAGCCGAGGCGGCCGGTCTCCCAGCCCTCGGCGGCGTAGCGGCCCTTGATCGCGCCGGTGACGAACTGGGCGCCGGTGGCGTTGGTCCACATGATGGTGCCGTTGGTGAAGTCCTGGACGCAGCCGCCGTCGGCGAGGCCGCAGCGCTCGGCGGTGACCGGGGTGCCGACCCGCGCGGCGCCCAGCTGGGTGTACAGCGCGCCGATCGCGCCCTTCGGCTCCAGCGCAGCCTGCGCCTGGGCCGTGGGGGTGGGGATCGGGGTCGGGGTGGCACTCGGGGTGGGGGTCGGCGTCGGGGTCGCGCTCGGGGTGGGCGTCGGCGTCGGGGTGGCGCTGGGCGTGGCCGACGGAGTCGGAGTGGCGCTCGGGGTCGGGGACGCGCTCGCGGCGGCAGACCCGCTCGGGGTGGCCGTCGGGGTCGGAGTCGGGGTAGGGGTCGGCGTCGGGGCTGCCTGTGCCGGGCTCACCGCCGTCAACATGCTGGCGCTGATGGCGGCGACTGCCGCGACCGCGCCGATCATCTTCTTCAAGCCCATCGGGAACCCCCGCCTCGCGTGTGTATACCTGTTCCGCGGATAATCCTGAGACATGGCTGAAGTAATTGCAAACCGGTAACGATTACAACGGAACGGTACAAAGCCCTTTGGCGCGGGTTGTCTCGGTGCTATTGAGGGTCTCGGCCCTAAGAAATCTGGGCGATCCTGTGCGTGTCATCAGACTCGCCGACCCGGCGGTGAAGCGCCACCCGAGCACCGCGCAGGTGTGCGATCTCACACCCCGAATCGGAACGAAACGATCGCCCGGGTTCCCGGCGGGCGGCCCTCGGAAATCTCCTGTGTACCCGGTGTGTACCCGCCGGGCGTGCCCGGGGTGGCCTGCCGGTGAGACGAGAACGCCCGGAGCGCGTCGTACCGCACTCCGGGCTATTGCATCCCCAACGGGATTCGAACCCGCGCTGCCGCCTTGAAAGGGCGGTGTCCTAGGCCGCTAGACGATGGGGACCCAGCCCTGCAATCAGAGCCAAGGGCGAGTATAACCGTACCCGGCCCGTGCTGCCCAACTCGTGGGCGCGCTCAGCCGGGCCCGGCGGCCAGCCGGGCCCGCAGCCCGGCGAGTCCCCGGTCCATCACCCGGCGGTGCGCCCAGCCGGAGGGGCGGCGCAGGAGTCGGGTGAGGCGGCTGCGGGTGACCACGCACCAGACGAGCTCGATCCGGCAGCCGGCTGCCTCGTCGACGGCGGACCAGTCGCCGTGGCCGCGCAGGTCGCCGGTGACCTCCGCGTGCGCCCGGTGCGGTGGCTGGGCCCGGGTCAGCGTCAGCTGCAGGCGCAGATCGGGCAGGACCGGACGGTGGACGCGCAGGGCTATCGCGGTGCCGACGCCGAGCTCGTCGCCCCGGGTCAGAATGACGGCCTCCTCGACTCCCGGCCACCACTGCGGCCACTGCTCCACGTCGGTGAACACCTCCCAGACCCGGGCTGCCGGCTGCGCCAGCCACCACCGCGTGGTCAGGTGAAACGGTGCCGACTCGCCCGGCCCGGGAGTGACATGGGTGTGCGGCGCGGTGTCCGGTGCTGATGGTGCGGGTCCGGATCGTTCCCGGGGAGCGGGGGCCGGCGTACCGTCGATCTCGCCGAGGAAATCCTGCAGCAGGTCGAGGAACAGGTCGGGGCGGTCGAGTTGGCCCCAGTGTCCGCAGTCGGGGACCTCGACCAGGCGGGCATCGGGCAGCCGTTGGGCAGCGCGGCGGGAGTGTTCGGGGTTCACCGCCCGGTCCGCCTGGCCGTGGAACAGCAGGGTCGGTACGCCGATGCGGTGCAGCAGGGGGGTCTTGTCGTTGCGCATGCCCCGCCGGCCGACCGTGGCCTGGTTGTATCGCCCGTACCCCATGCTGCCCCGGGGATCACGCGCGAGGCGGACGAACTCGTCGACGACCGCGGCGGGCAGCGTGGCCGGATCGGACACCAGGGATTTCATCGCGGTGCCGGCAAATCGGTTGGCGAATCGAGCCAGCGGGACCAGGACCCGATCCGGCAGCAGGGTGAGCGTCCAGACTGCGCTGTGGGCCAGCCGCCCGCCCAACCGGGACGTCAGGCCGCCCGGACTGATCAGGACCAGCCCGCGGACGAGCCCCGGGTGGTCGAGGGCGAGTTGCAGGGCCACGTCGCCACCCATCGAGACCCCGACCACGACGGCCGGGCCGATGCCGAGGTGGTGGGCGGCCGCGGCCAACAGGTCGGCCATCGCCTCGGGGCCACCGACCGGGGGCACGTCGATGCTGCCGCCGAACCCCGGCAGGTCGATCGCCCACACCTCACGGTCCGGACCCAGCGGGGCGAAGAGGTGATACCAGGAGATGGTGGAGGAGTCCGAGCCGCCGCCGTGGATCAGTAGAACGGGGGTGGTCGAGGTTCCCGGGGTACCCGCGTGGAGGGCGGCCAGCGTCCCCCGCGGAGTCGGCACACCGCGGACCTCGGCGCCGGGCGGGATGAGCGGAGCGTCCATGCCTCCGACCCTAACCCGGCCCCGGCGGCGCGAATCGCTTGCAGCTTTCCGTGCGCGTTGGACTGCCATGCCTCCCTGTTGGAGACCACCGGTGCCGGCATGCTGATGCGGTGGTGGCGGGACGTGCGGACGAAGTGGTCCTGGTCCGCGAGCGGTCACGCTGCCGAGTTGTCCGTATCGATGTTCTCAATCCCGATTGAACAGGGTTCAAATGCGCTCTGACTGAGGTGCTCTGAGTTTGATCGCATCGAAACGGTCAAATGGCCGGGTAACCGAAGGGGCCTGCGGGTGATGTGCGGTCAGTTCTTGACCGTGATGTGCACGTGGTCCTTGTGATTGGCAGTGTCCGAGCCCCGGTCGGCCATGAACCGCCAGCCCTCGCTGGAGCGGGCCACCGACCAGATGTGCTGGTTCCAGATCACGTATTCCACGTTGTACTTCGCCGCATTCGCCTTCACCCACTCGGCCAACGCCTGACCGGTGGCCGAGTCCTTGTAGACCATGGCGTCGATCGCCCGGCCCGACGGGTGGTCCGGGAGCGAGTCCGGGCGTACGCCGTACCAGGTGTTGACCTTCGGGAACTGGCGCTGCAGGTCACCCAGCAACACCTTGGAGGTCGCGGTGAGTCCGGACAGGCCGGACGAGGTCGGGGTGTTCACCCAGCCCGAGCCGCCCGGCGCGGAGTCCCCGCCGGCGCTGCCGCCGGTGCTGCCCCCGCCGCTATTGCTGCCCCCGCCGCTGGTGCTGCCGGTGCCGGCGCTCGGTTGGGTGTCGCTCAGGTATTTCGCGGTCACCCAGCGGCTGGCGCCGGAGTAGATGATCTCGGCGCGACCGTTCTCCTCCCGGCCGGTCACCTCGAGGGCGCTGCCGGCGGGGACCTCGGTGATCCGGGTGTAGTTGTCCGCGGAGGTGGACCGGATGTCGAGGGCCACCGTGGCGTACTTGGTGGTGGTCTTCGGGGCGGTCTGCTCCGGCGGATTGACCGAGGTCGTGGTGGACAGATACTGACTGGTCACCCAGCGCAGCTCGTGGTCGAAGACGACCTGGCTGCGGCCGTTCTCGGTGACGCCGGTCAGCTGGAGCTCGTAGCCGGCCGGGACGCTGCGGACGTCCTGCGCGTCAGCGCCGGAGCCGCTGCGGATCATCAGGTCGGCGGTGGCTGTCGCGGTGCCGGTGTAGGTCAGGCCGCTGGGCAGCGGATCCTCCGCCGGGCCGGGCTGGCTCACGTACTGGCTGGAGACCCAGCGGCGCTGGCCGTTGTAGTTGATCTGGGTGTAGCCGTTGCTGGAGACACCGGTGGGCTGCACCTCGGTGCCGGCCTGGATCACCGCGATCACCGAATCGTTCAGGCTGGCGCCGCTGCGTACGTTCACTGCGGTGGTGGCGAAGGTACGCCCGGCAGTGACCTGCAGTGCGCCCGAGCCGTCGGCCTTCAGGTACTGCTGGGAGACCCAACCCTGCTGGCCCTGGTAGGTGATCGGGATCCAGCCGTTCTGCGCGGCGCCGGTCGAGTCGACCTTGGCGCCGGTGCCGACCGTGCCGAGCACGCGGTAGGTCGAGCCGGGGCCGGAGCGTACGTTCAGTCCACCGTTGGCGGTGACGCTGAACGGGTCGGCGAAGGCGTTGTCGGCGACGACCACGCCACCGATCGCGGCGGTGACCGCCACGACGGCGATCGAACTGCCGAACGCGGCGGTGGTCCTGATGCGACGCAGTGCGTTCACGGGTTCCTCCCTCGGTGCGGACCGGGTGGAAGTGAATCGCTTCCCCGGTCGGTCACCCGACCCGACTCACTTCCACCTCAGGCTGCTCAGGACATTAAGAGAGTCTCAGGTGACTCGGCAAACCCTGTTTGCCACATGCGCAACGCGACACGCCGTGTGTGACCAAAGAACTACAGGTCTGTGATTTCGGGGTCGGCGGTAGATTCCAGCCATGGCCATCGAGATCAGCCGCGCCCATTTCGAGGAGCTCGTCGACGACGCCCTGGACGAGATTCCGGACGAGCTGTTCGAACTGATGGTCAACGTGGTCATCGAAGTAGAGGACACCGCGCCGGGCGGAGACCCCCACCTGCTCGGTCTCTACGAGGGAATTCCCTTGACAGAGCGGGATACGAACTACTCGATGGTGCTCCCGGACCGCATTCGGATCTTCCGGAAACCGATCCTGTCGATCTGCGACACGCTCTGGCAGGTGGTCGAGGAGGTGCACGTCACCGTCGTCCACGAGATCGCGCATCACTTCGGGATCTCCGATCACCGCCTGCATGAATTGGGGTATGGCTGAGAAGCTGAGTACCGCCGCGGGCAGATCACGGATTGATCACCGACTTGCCTCAAGTTGCACGTGAGGGTTGCCGCAAACCGCCGGTGAGAGTTTCACAGCAGCGTGTACGCCAGGGCGCCGATGCCGGCCAGCAGCAACATCCCGGTCATGGCCAGATTCGCCCGTCCGCCCGGGAGCGCGTCGCCGGCGTGCAACACCCGATGGACCCGGCGGTAGCGGCGCTGGGTGCGGACCGTGATGGCGCTGACGATCAGCAGTCCGACGCCGGCGATGACGGCGCCGAACAGGAGGTCATGCAGGCTGACCAGCCGGGCGATCACCAGCGTGGCGGCCAGCAGGGACAGGTTGGTTCGCTGCCAGGCCAGGAAGGTCCGCTCCGGCTGCAGACCCCGGTCCCATACGCGGTCGTGGCTCATCGGTCGGGCCTAGCTGCGGATCAGAATGGTCACCGCGATCAGGGCGACCACGACCAGGACCAGGGAGTACACCGGCATCATCAGCGAACCGCTCAGCGGGCGGTTCAAGCGCATCGCCCGCTCCTGGGTCGCCCAGCGCCGGTAGGCCACCAGGCCGACCACGACGCCGGTGAGCACCAGCACGACCGCGATCAGTTGGGCCTCGACGGCCAGGTTCGGCAGGTAGTTGTGCAGTGCGGCCACGCCGACGCCGGCGGTGAGGAAGCCCAGTCCGGTGCGGATCCAGGCCAGAAAGGTGCGTTCGTTCGCCAGCGAGAAGCGGGGGTCGGGCTCGGATCCGACGCCGTACACCGATTTGGGAAACCGGTGCGGTGTGGCTTCCTCTTCGGGCGGGGTCGCGGACGCATCGGTCATCGCAGCACCCAGCTCTGCTGGGCGTCGGAGACCCAGGTGGTGGCGTGGCCGAGTCGCTCCTCGGGGATCCAGCCGGCCTGCAGGTCGCGTCGGTCGATGACCTCGGCCCCGGTCAGTTCGTGGACGCGGCGGCGTACGTCGGGGGAGTCGGAGCCGATGGCCAGCACGGGCAGGGTGTGTTGCAGGTGATTGACGGCCAGGGTCTTGGCCACCTCCTCGAGAAATCCCGGGGCGATGATCACCAGGGTGTGGTCGGACATGGCGGTTCGCTCCAGTACGGGCATCAGCTCGCGGATCGTGGTCACGGGCTCATCGCACACCATCACCCGGGCGTTCGGCAGCACCGCCCAGCGGGTGGGCGGATCGGTGATGAACTCCGGCGCCAGCCAGCCGGCGGCCACCGGCGGGGACTCCGCGATGCGGGAGCGCAGCCGGTCCCGTTCGGGGTCGGCGAGTTCGGTGGCGGGGGCATCCTCGCGCGGCCGGGCCGCCTCGAGTTCGGAGAGGTACGCCGGGACGACCTGTTCGGGGTGGAAACCCGGAATGTCGCGCTTGGGTGGGGCGGTCAGCTCGCGCTCGCGGGCGGCGTTCTTGTTGCGGTCCCACACCACGCCGAACACGATCGCGCCCACGATCAGCATCGAGACGACGACCAGTCCGATCTGCCACGGCTCCATGAACCCAAGCGTGCCATGAGTGGGGCATCGCGTCGGGTAACCTGTTCGATGCCCCTATAGCTCAGTTGGTTAGAGCAGCGGACTTTTAATCCGCGGGTCGTGGGTTCGAGTCCCACTGGGGGTACTCGAACTCACCTCGGCCAGGTTCCGGCAGTGCCGGTGGAGTGCCGCAGTGCCCGGCGGCTCCCCGCGCGGCCTCAGATCCTCGGCGGCAGACAATTTGCGTCGCAAAGGCAGCGCATTTCCCGGCGCAGGCTCGGGCGCCGGATTCGGTAGTGGATCAATCGCTATTCGTGAACCAAATGTCCGAGAGATGAAAAGTTGTGAAAATTGAACGAGTGCCCGTCACTCGGTGACGGGCACTCGGTGCAGATCAGGCGTCGCCTTCGCCCTTGGAAATCTTCGGAGGGCCGGCACAGTCGGTGTCGACTGAGACGGTGGCGAAGTCAACGACGAAGGCGCGCGTGCCGGTGGCTAGTCCGAGCACTTGGCGCTGAAGTTGCCGGAGGGGGTGAGGGTCGCGGAGTCGAGGTTCACTGCGCCGGAGTTCGGGTCGCACAGCTCCCCGGTGGTGGCGGTGCTGCCCCGCATGGCCCGCGTGGGTGGGGTGATGGAGGGTGCCAAGGTCCCCGAGATGGTCTCGTTCACCTTGCCGCTGGGCGTCATGACGATGTTGACGTGACAGTCGGTGATGGGCCAAAAGGTTCCCGATTCATCAAGGAAATTGCACATGATCGCTCCGTAGGCATCATGCTGAACCGTGGCCCCTTGCCCGTTGCCGGGAGCCGCAAATGCTGCACCTGCTCCGGCCATCGTGACCGCCAGGGCGAGCCCACCGATTGCCGCACCCAACTTCATCGCTTTCTTGTTCATCGCACATCTCCTTCGGATGTCTGATGCAGTGTGACGTCTGCCTCACCTGTTACAAGTGAACACCGTGGGTCAGATATTCGGCTAGCCCTTTCTGGAAAATATATCTGTCCCCCTTCGGTACTACAACTTCCTGTTTGCGGCTGAGTTCCACAGGTATTCCCTCCATCGCGCAAAGTGGTCATTCGATACTTCCCCATACGTCGGGACACGGATGACTGCGCTATCACGACAACCTGTGAGGTGAGTCACCGTCAGGGGGCGTGTCGTCGATTCGGTGAACTTTTTGTCAGAGGGCGTCCATAGCGTTCTTGGTACGCGGTTGCAGGGTGCGACCGAACGGAGAAGGAGAACATCATGTCTGTCCCGACGCAGGGCCCCGGCCAGCCGATGCAGGGTCCCGGCTACCCGGCGGGCGCCCCCACCCAGCCGCCCGCCAAGGTGAAGAAGCCGCTGTGGAAGCGCTGGTGGTTCTGGGCGATCGCGGTCATCGTCGTGATCGCGATCGCCAGCCCCAAGGGTGGCAACTCGACCACCGCCTCGCAGCCGGCCGAATCCCAGGCCCCGCAGGCAACGGCCACCTCGGGCCAGGAGGCGCCGGCCGAACAGGCGCCGGCCGGCCTCCCGGGCGTGGGCACCCCGGTGGCCGCCGGTGATCTGGAGATCACCGTCAACAAGGTCTCCACCACCACCCAGTTGAAGAGCGCGCTCGGCAACAAGTCCGGCAACTGGGTCGTGGTCGACGTCACGATCAAGAACAACGGTCAGAAGCAGGCCACGATCACCAGCAGTGATCTGAAGCTGGTCGAGGCCGACGGTACGGAGTACTCGACCGACTCCGACAACATCATGTACCTGGACTCGGAGAAGAATCTGTTTCTGAAGCAGATCAACCCGAAGCTGTCGACTGACGGCCAGGTGCTGTTCGCCACCCCCGAGCAGGCCAAGGACTTCACCTTGAAGTTCAACAGCGGCCTGTTCGGCCCCGCAGTTGAGATCGATCTGAAGTCCTGATCGTCCCCGGGTCGGGTCGGGGTGTCGTTGACGCCCCGACCCGACCGCTGTGGTCTCTCGTTCGGTCCGGCCGGCCGGTCGGCCGGACTGGGGTCGCAGTCGGTCAGTTGGTGCACTTGGCGGTGAAGTGGCCGGACGGGCTGAGGGACCCGGAGAGCATGGTGCGGGCGCCGGAGATGCGGTCGCACAGTTGTCCGGAACGGAACCGTACCGTCGTCGTGGGAGCTGTCACCCAGGGGGCCAGGGTGCCCGTCACGGTCTCATTTATCCTGCCCTTGGGGGTCGTGACGATATGGGCGTCGCAGTCGATCATCTTCCACAAGAAGCCGTTCTGGTCTGCAAATATGCAGTACATGCCGCCGCCGTACGGATCGTGCTGGACGGATGCTCCTTGGCCCTTTGTTGCGGCAGAAGCTGCGCCTGCTCCAGTCATTGTTACGGCCAGGGCAAGTCCCCCAATGGCCGCACCCAACTTCAGAAGTCTCGTGTTCATGGCACATCCCTTTCTGGATGCCTGATGGGGTTGGAGTTGAATACTCCCACCAGATCAAGTACACACTTCGACAAACATTTCGGCTACTGATTTCTGCGGAAGAGATTTGCTGAGCAAATGAGGTTTTGCGGAATTGGAACTATGCAAACTTTCGCGCGAAGTGGTCTATGTGAGGGAGGCGGTTGCCGGAGTTCAGACCTTGGAGGGGGTGGAAAGTGTAATCCAACAAGGCAGCATCTCGCGGAGTTTACCTGTTTTTCATCTTCCGTGAGTCAGTTTTTTGTGCGGTTCGCTGCTAGCTTTTGGGCGGAGGTACCACCTCCCGGCAACGGAGCCGTTCGTCCAGTTTTTCGAACGGGCCGTCGGGTCCAGAAGGTGGCATGCCTCATGTCGTATGTGCCCAAGCGTGCCGTCACGCCGCTGCCGGAGAGTCGACCGGCGCCGCATCGCTCCGATTACCCCACCTTCGCCCATGCCGCCCCGTCGCGCCTCAGCCTGGTGGTGGGGGTGGCTGCCCCCGTGCTCACGGTAGCCCTCTGGTTGTGGTTCGTGCTCGACACCGTACGCCGCCACGCTGTGTCGACCATCGCGGTGGATACCGTGCTCTGGCTGGTGGTCATGCTGGTGGCTGCCACCGCATTGTCGTTTTCCTCGGCGATGTACCTGGTCGGCCGGGCCGGCGCCCTGGTCCGGCTGCGTCGGCACCGCCGGCTCAGCCGGGGTGAATTGTTGGCCGCCTTCGCCGAAGATTCGTCGTCGATGACCGTCCTGGTGCCCTCCTACGCCGAGGAGCCCCGGGTGGTGAGCGCCACCCTGTGGTCGGCGGTGCTCCAGGAGTTCCCCTCCCTGCGCGTGGTCCTGCTCATCGACGACAAGCCCTTTCCCACGGACCCGGAGGTGCGGGCCAAGCTGGATCTCACCCGGGAGTTGCCCGGCCGGATCGCGGCCACGCTGGCGGAGCCCCATCGATTCAGTACCCAGGTGCTCGAAGATTTCCTCGCCGCAGGCGACTCCGTGGTCACCCGGAATCAGCTCTTCGCGCTGGCCGGGGCGTACGAACGAGCGGGCCTGTGGCTCGGCGAACTTGCCCGGCAACAGCCGGTCGAGGACCACGCCGACGCGTTCCTGGTCGATCAGGTCTTCGTCGGGCTGGCCGACGACCTCATCCACGATGCCGACCTGCTGCGGGGACGCGCCGCCGATGACGACCTCCCCGACCGGGCGACGCTGCTCGCCGCGCACCAACGGCTGGTCCGGATCTTCTCCGCCGATCTGGACCTCTTCGAACGCAAGCGCTACGTGTCCCTCTCCCAGGAGGCGAACAAGGCGATGAACCTCAACTCCTACCTGTCCTTGATGGGTCGGGCGTGGTCGATCGAGAGTGGGGACGCCGGTGACGTGCTGGTTCCCGCCGAGGACCCGGCCCGGGCCGACCTGGTGATTCCGGACGCCGACTACGTGCTGACCCTGGATGCGGATTCCCTGCTGGTGCGGGACTACTGTCTGCGCCTGGTGCACGAACTCACTCGGCCCGGCAACGAGCGGGTCGCGGTGATCCAGACCCCCTACTGCTCCTTCCCGGGCGCACCCAGCCGACTGGAGCGGGTCGCCGGCGCGACGACTGACCTGCAGCACCTGCACCACCTGGGCAAGACCTACTTCGGCGCCACCTTCTGGGTCGGGGCGAACGCCATCATCCGCCGCGCGGCACTCACCGACATCGAGCAGGTCAGCCTGGAGCGGGGCTTCGAGGTGCATACCTACATCCAGGACCGCACGGTCATCGAGGACACCGAATCCAGCATGGACCTGGCTGCCCGCGGGTGGAGCCTGATCAACTACCCCGAGCGCCTCAGCTACAGCGCCACTCCGCCCGACTTCGGATCCCTCGTCGTCCAGCGGCGGCGCTGGGCCAACGGCGGGCTGATCATCATGCCCAAGATCGTCGACGTGCTGCGAGGACGCTGGGCGCGCCGGGAGCGCATCCGGGTCGGGGAGATCGCCCTGCGGATGGATTACCTGGGGTCGATCGCCTGGACCGGGGTGGCGGCGCCGCTGCTGATGCTGGTGCCGATGGTCGGGGAGTTGCTGAGCCCGTACCTGTTCCTGACCGCAGCGCCCTTCCTGATCGCCCAGGCGTCGGACCTGCGCCGGGTGGGGCACCGCGCGCTGGATGTGATCCGCGTCCAGGCACTGAACATGGTGCTGCTGCCGGTCAATCTGGCCGGGGTCCTGAAATCGGTCCAACAGGGGATCACCGGGCGCAAGATCCCGTTCGCCCGCACCCCCAAGATCGCCGATCGGGTCGCCGCTCCCGCCGTGTTCGTGCTGCTGCCGTACCTGTTGGCGGGGGCGCTCGGGCTGGTGGCCGTCCGCGCCTTCCTGCTGGGCTATGTGCTGGGCGGCTGCTTCGCCGTCGCCGGCGTCCTGCTGGCCCTGGCCGGCACCGTGGTGTTCGTCGGTGTCCGGGACGGATTCCAGGACGTCACGATGGGCGTACGCCAGGCCCTCACCGCACCCGGGCGCAAGGCCAAGGCCGTGGAGCCCGCCCCGGCCACCCCGCAACTCGCCGGCTGACCCCGGTCGCGAATCAGGCCGGATCGGTCCGGGCGACCCCGGCCGCCCCGGTGATCAGCCGGGTCAGGGTGGCATCGTCGACCCCATGCCATTCGCCGGGGACCACCACCGACTCCCCGTGCGGCAACGCCTCCGCGAGCTCGCGACCCCAGCGAATGATGGCGGGATCGGTCGTCTCGGAGGCGATGAACAGCGCCGGCTGCCGCACCGACGCGAACCGACGGGCCGGGGTGCCCGGCAAGAACTCCAACTCGTGCAGCAGCGAGGGCGCGTCGCGCAGGATCTCCTCGCTTACCGGCGGCAACTGGGCCATGACCTCCTCGGGGACCCCGACCACCTCGACGTTGAACCAGCGGTGCAGTTCCGCGGGCCCCGCGGCCAGGCGACGCCGCCCCTCGGCGAGGAGGGCCCGATCCGGATCGGGATCGTCGAACAACGGCGGCTCCAACACGGTGAGCCGGGCGATCGGCGCCCCGGCAGCGGCGGCGATCAGCGCCAGGGTCGCGCCGGAGGAGAACCCGTACACCGTCACCGGGCCAGCGGCCATCTCGAGGACTGCGATCAGGTCCTCCACCTCGCGCTGCACGTCATAGGGCTCGGTGTCTCCGCTCTCGCCCTTGCCGCGCCGGTCGTAGGTCCACACGGTGAAATGCTCCGCGAGCGCGCCGGGCAGGGTGGGTTGCATCGTGGTCGCTCGCGACACGCCCACGCAATGAATCATCACCAGATCCGGGCCGGCACCCAACCGGGTCCAGGCGATCGGGGTGCCGTCGGCGGAGGTCGCGACGCCGGTGGTCTCGATGGTGTCGGACGCAGTGCTCATGGGGACTCCTCGTTGAGTTGAGCTATGTTTAAAAGAGTAATAGATATGTTTTCAATAGTCTAGGCTGGCGCTATGCCGATCAAGCGCACCTACGCCTCGCACGGGGATGCCTGCGCCACCGCCCATGCGGTGGAACTGCTCGGGGACCGGTGGAGCTATCCGGTCCTGCGCGAGCTGATGCTGGGACCCAAACGGTTCAGCGAGTTGGCGGCGGCGCTGTGGGGGATAACTCCGGCGGTGCTCACGGCCCGGTTGCGGCAACTCGAGGGATCCGGCCTGGTGCGGCGGGTGACCCTGCCCGCACCGGCGCGCGCCACGGCGTACGAGTGCACGCCGTGGGCGCGCGAACTGCAGCCGATCTTCCAGGCCCTGGGGCGATGGGCGGTGCGCTCGCCGCTCCGCGCGGACGCCGGGGGTGGGCTGACGCCGGATGCCATGGTGCAGTCGATGCTGACGATGGCCCCGGCGAGGACGATGGATCCGCCACTGGAGCTGGAGCTGGAGTTCGCCGACGCGCGTTCGGGGCCGGCCGCCGTGTGGTACGCCTACCGGCTGCGGTGGGCCGATCGGCTCGTCATCGAGCGCAGCACCGAACCCGACCGGGCGCGGGCGGGCGTACGCGGGGACTCCTCGGCCTGGGCCCGGGTGCTCTACGAGGACGCCGCGCCCGACGCCATGGAGATCACCGGCGACCCCACGGAGGTGGCCCGGCTGATCGAGGCGTACGCCGGGACCGTCGGAAATGGTGCAGCAGACTCCGCTGGACCCGGGTGAAACTGCCGCTGACTGGCCCCGGCGAAAATCTGCTGCACCGTTTCTTACGCTTGCGGTCGCCGGCCCGTGGGCACGACGGCCGGCAGGAGCGGAACCGCCCACCTCGGCGGGATCAGGGTGCGGTCACGTCATGGGGTACCCGCTCGGCGATCCGAGCGGCCAGTTGGGGATCCGGCCCGACTCCCAGTTCGTGCTCGAGTGCTCGGGCCAGGTTCCGGTAACAGAGCATTGCCGCGTGGCGATTGCCCTGCCCCAGATGGGCGTCGATCAGGGCGCTGACCGCCGACTCACACAAGGGGTCGGCCTCCACCGCCGCGGAACCGGCCAGGACGGCATAGCGATACTGCCGCTCGGCGGCCATCGTGCGACAGGCCGCCTCCAACCCCTGCACCCGCAGGATCCGGAAACTCTCCTGGAACCCGCGGAGCCACTCCTCGTCCCAGCTCGGCAGGAGGTCGTTGGACAGCGCCAGGATTTCCCGGAGGCCCAGCTCGCTGCCGCGCAGTCCCCGAGCAGCGGCGGCCCGGGCAGCGGTCAGGTCCACGGTCGCGTCCAGGATCAGTTCGCCGTCCATGGCGATGATCCACCGCTCGGGCACGTGCCACAGGGCCCGGCGCAGATTGGTCCGGGCCTGCGCTTCCGGGAGGTCGGGCCACAGTCGCCCGGCGGCCTGACCCCGCGTGACCGGAGTCTCATGCACCGCCAGGAACGCCAACAGACGACGTCCGGGCTGTGGAATCGGAGCCTCCGCATGAACGGTGAGGCAGCCGAGGACCGCAATACGCCGCCGTGCTCTGACGAAGGAAGTCATCTCGGTTTCTCCAAAGAATCCAAGTGCGCCGCCGGATCAGCGAAGGTGGGAGGACGCGGCGCTCGGCGACCACGTGCTTGCGATGCTCTCTTGATTTCAAGTTTTCCCCGGCCTGACGAGGCTGTCAACGCGTGCAATCGGGGGACAACCGGGTCCGCCCGGACGGACGCACGGCCGACGATCTCAGCACTCCGGAGGCGGCCGACCGGACGGTAGCCCGACGGGAGGCGTACCGGCCCGGGACATTACGGTCCGGCTCGCTGCTACGTCGGTAAACGGCCGCCTTGGTGTACTGGGAGGCGATCGCTGTGCCGATCGGCCCGCCGTGCAAGGAGGCTCGTGATGACCACTGTTCCGGAGACCTACGCCACGGCGTCCCCCGAGGCCTGGGAGGCGGACACCCCCTTTGCCGAGACGTACGCCGCCGAAGGGTCCGGCAGTGGTTCGCCGGCCACGGTCGGTGAGTCGGAAGGCTTCACCGCTTGGGAGAACGAGTCACCGTTCGCGGAGAGCGCGGCGGGCTTCACCGAGCAGAACCCCGCCGAAGCCCGGTTCGCCGAGGCGTACGACGAACTGCGGGACGAGGCCTTCGACGAGGCGGTGGCCGACCTGGTCGCCGAGACCGAGCAGGCGGTCGAGCAGCGCTTCGAGGCAGAAGCGCCCGCGTCGTGGGGCACCGAGCGGGAACGGTTTGCCGAACTCCACCTGGCCCCGGTGGCCCTGGAGGCCGAGCAGTACCTCAGTGCGGTCGGCGAGGCGCTGAGCGGCGCCGACGTCGAGACAATGGGACCCGAGCAACTCGAGAGGCTACTGGAGGCCGCCGAGTCCCACCCGGTCGACCTCTCGCCGGCCTCCGAGAACTTCTTCGGGGCGATCCGGAACAAGCTGCGGCAGGCACTTCGCGTCGCCAAGAACGTCGCCGGCAAGGTCGGCTCGCTGGCCAAGGGAGCGTTCAACTTCGCTCTCCGAAAGCTCAAGGCCCTGGTCCGACCCCTCCTGAAGCGGGTGATCTCGTTCGCAATCGGCCGCCTGCCGGCTCCGTTGCGGGGCCCGGCCCGGATGCTGGCACAGCGGATCGGGCTGGAGGCAGAGGAAGAGGCACAGGTCAGCGACGAGGGCCGGACGGTGTCCCCGGCAGTACTCACCGACGCCGAAGCGTTGGCCGAATCCTTCGATGCGGCCCTGGCCGAGTCCCTTGCGACCCCGCCACCGGAGGGTGCCGAGTTCGAGCAGTTCGCCGAAACCCAGGAGGACGAGCGACCGCTGGAGGGTCTCGAACTCCAGACCCTCGCCGAGGCGCGGGCAGAGTTGGTGGACCGCCTCGGATCGGCCCGTGAGGGCGAAGACCTCACCCCGGCCATCGAAAACTTCATCCCGGCCCTGCTACCGGCGCTGCGGGTGGGGATCCGCCTGGTCGGCCGGGACCGGGTGGTCAGGTTCCTGGCCGGCTACCTGGCCAAGCTCATCGGCAAGTGGGTGGGGCCACAACTGTCCGGCCCACTCTCCTCGGCCATCGTGGATGTCGGCCTGCGGATGCTGACCCTGGAAGCCGAGACGGAGGCGGAGCAACCGGCTGAGGCCGCCCCGGCCGTGCTCGCGGCGACCGTCGAGGACACGGTACGTCGGCTGGCCGAAGCCGAGGACTATGTCTTCGACAACGAGGACCTGATGCAGTTGGCTGTGGCGGAGGCCTTCGAGCGCTCGGTGGCCACGAACTTCCCGGCGCGGTACGTCCGCACGGCCCTGCAGCAGGCGCCCTCCCTCGGCGGGTCATTCGTGCCGCGGGGTGTCCGCAGCCAGCGGCCCTACCGCAAGTACACCCGGGTACCCACCATCGAGGTGACCGAACAGACCGCTGAGGCGGTCCGCTCCTTCGGCGGCACCACCCTGGCCGCGGCGCTGCGCGCCCACGGGGTCCGTCTTCCCGCCCGGGTGCGGATGCACATCTACGAGGCCGTGGCGGGTACCACGCTGCCCCGGATCGCCCGGAACGACCGGGCGCTGGCGCGCCTGGGCGCCGGACCGGCGGTGTGGGCGAGATTGCACCCGCTGACTCCGCAGGCAGCGGGGCTGCTGGTGCGTGAGCCCCGCCTGGGAACCGCGGTGCCACCGATCTACCTGCGCTCGCGTCAGCGGATCGCCGTGGGGCAGCGGTTCTACTTCCTCGAACCGCTCCAGGTCGGGCAGGCTGCGCGCGGCGGGCAGTCCGGCCGCCCCAGCCAGGCGCGGATCAGGATCGATCTGCGCACCGCCACCGTCACCACCGCGGTCTACCTCTCCGAGCCCGATGCCCAGCAGATCGCGGCGGCCGTCCAACAGGGCCGCGGGGCCCCGGTGTTCCTGCAGACGGTGGGCCGGGCCATCCGGGGGATCACCTTCGCCCCGGGTGATCGCTCGGTGAGCGTACGCGGCGAACTCGAGGAGGGCGAGGAGTTCGCGGCTGCCCTGCTCGGCCGGTTGGCGCCCCGCGTTCTCTCGGTTCTGCAGCGCCGGCTGCGCGCCTGGGCCATGACCATGTTCGCCGAGTGGGTCCGGGCCCGGATCACCGAGTTCACCCGGGCCGCGGCCGATCCCGCCGACGGCCTCACGCTCCGGCTGACCCTGCGCGCGGTGCCCGGCCTCGAGTTGGTGAAGGACGCCCTCGCCGGGCGGCTGACCCCTGAGGCACTGCGCCGGGTGCTCTCGGGAGACGCCTTCCGGGGAACACCGTCCGGCACGATCACCGTGGTCCCGGGGAGGCGGTGGAAGTGACCGGCAGCCTGGTGGTCGCCGCCGATCCCACCCAACGACTCCGGGCGGCGGACCTGCAGCGGCAGACCGCCCACTGGCTGGCTGCGGCCACCACCTTCCTGGACGCGGAGGAGTTCGCGACCGCGGAGGCCTGGCGGTCGGTGGAGAGCCAGACCGGGCTGGGACTGCGTCGCCAATTGCACGAGGCGGTGCAGGACCTGCTGCGGTTGGGGCGGACTGCTCGGGAACTCGCCGGCCGGGCCGAGCGGGATCCGGCCGCGCTGGCGACGGCCGCTCGGGCGGTGCAGTTGTTCCGGCGCCGGTTCACTCAGGTGGAGACCACGCTGGAGTTCTTCGGGGACGCAGTGAACTCGCGGACCAGTGAGACCCTGCGGATCGTGCTGCGCCGGCTCGATCAACTCGCGGTGGCCAGCATGGCACCGGTCCTCACGGCTGCGGGCATACCGGTCCCGCCCGTGCTCACCTACGTGGACAAGGGGATGGGCGCCTCCATCCTGCGAGCCGGGATCCGGTTGTGGAACCCGGGCACGGTCAATCCGGTGGCCGCGGTGAAAGTGGTCCGGCACAACCTCTACCGGCCCACCTCCCTGTTCCACGAGACCGGACATCAGGTGGCCCACCTGACCGGATGGGTGCCGAGCCTGCGTACGCGCCTCGTCCGGGCCCTCGCCGATGACGTGCACCTACAGCGGATGTGGCTGCCGTGGGCGTCGGAGATCGCTGCCGATGTGTACGCCTTCCTGCTCACCGGCTATGCCTCGGTGGCAGCGCTGTACGACGTGGTCGGCGATGATCGCACCATCATGCGCTGGCCCCCGGGTGACCCGCACCCGGTCGGGTGGCTGCGTACCCGGCTGGGATGTGCGTTCTGCCGGGCTGTCTTCGGCGCCGGGCCCTGGGACGACCTGGAACGAGCCATGATGGCCGCGCATCCGGTCGACCGGGCCGAGCCGACGACGGCGGGGCTGTTGGCCCGCTCGGTGGAGCGGCTGCCGCAACTGGCCCATGCGTGCCTGAGTGCCCCGGTGCCGCTGCTGGCGGGCCGGCCCATGGCCGCGGTCCTCGACCCGCGCCGGGTGGCGCCCGAGGCGCTCGGCGAGCTGGAACGCACCGCCGGTCCGGCGCTGTGGCGGTCGGCGTACTGGCGGGGCGCCGAGGGTATCCGGATGATCGCGCTCGGTGGCCTGCGAGAAGCCGAGGACCCGGCCCGCTCCACCGAATGGATCGATCGAGCCCGCACCTGGATGACGACGGTTGCGGCCGCGTGAGGCAGCGAGGAACAGGAGACAGCAATGGCGAACGATGTGGGAGAGCAGCTGGCCGCCCTGGAGACCAGGGTCGACGACCTTGCGGCCGCGCTGGACGTGCTGGCGCATGCCCTGATAGCCGACGAGGCTGTGCTCAAGCAGTTGCATTCAGCCGACGCGGCGAAACTGCGGACGTCGATCCAGTCGACGTATCGGGACCGGGACGCGGTGGCGAGGGCACTCACCCTGCTGGATGCGACGTTGCAGGACAAGCTCGAGGCGATTCGGTACCTGGAGCGATTGAAGGACCTGCTGCCATCGGTCGGGGTGGCCCTGGACGTCGCCCGGGCCCGGTTCCTGGCCGATCTGGAGTCCTCGTTGCAGGCCCCGGAGTGGAACCTCGTCCAGGGGCCGTTTCCTAGTGACGGGGTGGGGCTGGGCGGCCTGCGTCGTCCGGGGCGTGGGTAGCCATGCCCGATCCCGCGGCCCTGAAGTCGGTAAAGAACAGGAAGTGACGCAATGTTCCAGCAACTTGTCCAGCGGTTGGTGCTGGCCAATGGGGTACCGCCGGCCCAGGCGGCCAGCTCCGTCCTCACCGCGGATCCCATGGACCTGGTTCTCTACATGGAGCAGGTGTGGCGGGATGCCGCAATCTCCGGGCCGGCCGGCAAGGCTCGTACGACCCTGATGGCGACGGGGGACCTGGCGGGGCTGCCGGCCTCGCCCCAGCCGCCCTGGGACCACCTCGGCTACGCGTTCGCGCTGGAGAACACCCGGGCGGTGCAGATCCTCGCCAGAGTCGTTCGGGAGTTCCGCTCGGGCGAGGCACTGGGCATTCCGTCGCTGGCGACGCAACGGTGGCTCGACGCCACCGAGGCTCTGCTGTTCGGAGCCGGCAACCTCTTCGCGGCCTGGACGTCGACCAGCCTGGTGCGCCCCGATCCCGAAGCGGTCCGGCGCAACGCGTACTGGCGCATGTTCGGGATGGATCTCGCGTTCGGTACCGAGGCCAACTCTCCCTTCCCGTACGCCAAGGCGGCTGCCGCCAATACGACCTTCGTGGCGATGTTCGAGGAACTGCTCTACGAGCTGTGGCAGGCCATCTCCAACATCCGGAACTCCTCGGGGCAGAACCAGGCCGATGACGACCGGATCTACCGTCTCGCCGAACAGCTGGGGCAACTCCTGCGCAGCCGGCGGCTGGCCAATCTGCTGGCGCGCGAGGAGCTCAGCGCCGTGGCCGCCCTGGGCTGGGTGGAGCTGACGCTCAGTGCCGATACCCCGGTCGTGGTCGATCTGCGGGCGAACGCACCGAGTGCGGCCGAGCGGCTGCGGCTGATCGGGCAGAAGGTGGATCTGCCGGCCCACAGCAAGTCCTTCGCCTTCTTCTCGATGGCCAACGAACTCTCCCTGCTGCTGAAGGCGCTCGAGGCGAACCTGGTGTCCGAGCAGGGCCTGGCGTGGCTCCTGTACGCCCCGGCTCCGCCGCCGGGTGCTGCACCCCTGCCGGCCGGGGCCCGGCCACTGGACCAGGAGAGCCGGCGGGTCATCACCGAGTGGTCGGCCGCCAGCGGCAAGGACCTGAAGGTGCGCAAGTTGGCAATCCAGACCGCGCCGCGTCCGGGGGAGGGCACGCGCCGCAACGGTCAGTCCGCCGCGCTGACTGGGCGCTGACTCCGGAGCTCCGGGCTTCGAACGCGAGAGGTGACGACGATGTCTGCACAGTGGCTCGACAGCCAGTCCGAGCAGGAGTTCCCGGTGCAGGGGCCGGGAGCAACCTTCACCGAGGAAGGGTTCGAATCCCCGTTCAGTGCGGAGGTGTCGGTCCTGCGCGGATCGACAGTCCCCCTGGAGGCCGCGCCGGGAGCCGAATGGGAATTGCCCGGATTCCAGCCCCAGGTCTTCGTCGAGCCCGGGGAGGCCTTCGAACCCATGGGGGACGAAGTTGGGGAGCGGGAGTCGTACGCCGAGGAGGCTTTCGCGGAACCCGAGTCGTTCGCGGAGTCGGAGTCGTTCGCGGATCCGGAGTCGTACGTGGAGTCGGAGTCGTACGTGGATCCGGAGTCGTTCGCGGATGAGGCGTTCGAGGCATCCGAGTCGTTTGGGGATCCGGAGTCGTTCGGGGAGTTGGGGTCGGGGGGCTTGGTGGGTTTTCCGTCGGGGGTGGTGTTGCGGTCGGTGTCGGGGTTGACGGGTCGGGGTGAGGAGTTCTGGGATCCGAATGGGGTGGGGTTGCCGTTGTTGGATACCGGTCCGGGGGTGCGTGGGTTGCGGTTGTCGGCGAGTTTCTCGGTGGGGGAGTTGGCCTCGAGTGGGGGTCGGGTTTCGGATCGGGCGCGGATTTCGCCGGTGTTGGTGGGGTTGTTGCAGGGGATTCGGGATCGGGTGGGGCGTCCGGTGCGGATCAATTCGGGGTTTCGGTCGTGGGGTCGGAATGTGGCGTTGTATCGGGGGCGGGGGAAGCGGCCGACGTTGAGTCGGCATTGTTCGGGGCAGGCGGCTGACATTGTGGTGGCGGGGTTGACGGGGACGCAGATTGCTGAGGTGGCGTTGGCGGTTGGTGGGCGGGAGTTGGGGATCGGGGTGGGGAGTAATTATGCGCATGTTGATGTGCGTGGGGTGTGGCGGTTGTGGACGTATTTGTCGGGTGATGCGGATGTGCG